>JBEIOV010000008.1:0-127122 GCA_040377375.1 Hylemonella sp. | reverse complement strand
TGGTTTGTGATTGACGCGACCGACAAGGTCCTCGGACGAGTAGCCAGCGAAGTTGCTCTCCGTTTGCGCGGCAAACACAAGGCCATTTACACGCCTCACGTCGATACCGGTGACTTCATCGTCATCATCAACGCAGCCCAGCTTCGTGTCACCGGCGCCAAGCCGCTGGACAAGATGTACTACCGTCACTCGGGTTATCCCGGCGGTATCTCGGCGACCAACTTCAAGGACATGCAAGCCAAGCACCCTGGCCGCGCTTTGGAAAAAGCCGTCAAGGGCATGCTGCCCAAGGGCCCGCTCGGCTACGCCATGATCAAGAAGCTCAAGGTGTACGGTGGTGCCGAGCACCCGCACACTGCCCAGCAACCCAAAGTCCTGGAACTTTAAGGAGCCTTGAATGATTGGTGAATGGAACAATGGCACCGGCCGTCGCAAATCGAGCGTCGCCCGCGTGTTTCTGAAAAAGGGCACTGGCAAGATCACGGTCAACGGCAAGGACATCGAAAAATTCTTCGGTCGTCAAACCTCGATCATGATCGTCAAGCAACCCCTGTTTTTGACCAACCACGTTGAGACGTTTGACATCATGGTCAACGTGGCAGGCGGTGGTGAGTCGGGCCAGGCGGGCGCGACCCGTCACGGCATTACCCGTGCCCTGATTGACTACGATGCGGCGCTCAAGCCCGAGCTGAGCAAAGCCGGCTTCGTGACGCGTGACGCGCGTGAAGTCGAGCGTAAAAAGGTCGGTTTGCACTCCGCGCGCCGCCGCAAGCAATTCAGCAAGCGTTAACCCGCCTACAAATTGTTGCAACAGAGCAGCCGCCGAAACGCAAGTTTTGGCGGCTGTTTGCATTCTGGCTGCTAGACTGCGCGCTCCATGAGATTTCGCCTGCTCCGCCGTCGCCTCACCATCAGTGCCCCGCGCATGGCCGTGCGCAGTGCCCTGCCCTGGCCGTTTCGCTGGGCGGTACTGGCCATTGTCCTGGGGTTTTGCGCGGCGATCGGCATGTGGGCGTTCGAGTTCGGCAAGGACATTGCCGGCCTGGACCATGGTGCCAAGGAAGAATTGGCCCAGCTGCGGGTCGAACTCGAGACCTTGCGCTCGGAAGCGGCCAAGGTGAAGGCGGAACGGGACACGGCGCAGTCGGTGGCCAACACATCGGGGACTTTGCTGGCGACGGAAAAGGCGGCCCAGGAGCGTCTGCTGGTGCAGAACAAGCAGCTGGAGGCCGAGAACCGCAGCTTGCGTGATGACTTGGGTTTCTTTGAGAAGTTGATTCCGTCGGTTGGCGGCGAGAGTCTTGCCATCCGCAGCTTGCAGGCCGAGGTGCAAAATGGACAGCAAGTAAAATGGCAGGTTCTGGTGATTCAGCCCCTCAAGAATGCGCCGGAATTCAATGGCCGGCTGGAGTTGAGCTTTACCGGGATGCAAAATGGCAAGCCATGGACGACGGCATTGCCCAATGGCCCCCAGGTGCTCAAGTTCAGGCAGTATGGCCGCTTGGAGGGGGTAATTGATCTGCCGCCCCAGACCGTGATCAAGGGAGTTTCCGCCAAGATCCTGGAAGGGTCTGTCACCAAAGCGGTGCAATCGATCAAACTGTAAGCCGCTTTATTCGAGGAGTCCGACGTGTTCAACAAGAAAAAGCAGCCCCCCATCAGAAGCCTGATTGCCGATGGCAGCCAGATCGACGGGAATTTCAAATTTTCCGACGGTTTGCGGGTGGATGGCGCCGTGGTGGGAGACATCCGAGCCAACCCGGATCAGCCCAGCATCCTGGTTATCTCCGAGACGGCCATGGTGACGGGTGAAATCCATGCCGACCACATCATCATCAATGGCACGGTCAAGGGGCCGGTGTACGCCGGCCTGATGCTGGAGTTGCAGCCCAAGGCCCGGATTGATGGCGATGTGCACTACACGGCGCTGGAAATGCACCAGGGCGCCATCATTGCCGGCCAGCTGCGCCCCATGGTGGCGGGCGAGGAAAAGCCCACACTCAAGCTGGCGGCAAATAATCAATAGCTGAATTCCTGAGCGATTTGCTGTACTATTAAAACAATCCAATTGAAGGAGTAGTCCATGAGTGCCGTCGCCGAAAACATCCAGACCGAAATGCCCGCCCCCATCCTGTTCACCGACAGCGCGGCGGCCAAGGTGGCTGACCTGATTGCCGAGGAGGGCAATCCTGAGCTCAAGCTGCGTGTGTTTGTGCAGGGCGGCGGCTGTTCCGGCTTCCAGTATGGCTTTACCTTTGACGAAATCACCAACGAGGATGACACCACGATGACGAAAAATGGTGTTTCCCTGCTGATCGATGCCATGAGCTACCAGTACCTGCTGGGCGCCGAGATCGACTACAAGGAAGACCTGCAGGGCGCCCAGTTCGTGATCAAGAACCCGAATGCCACCTCGACCTGTGGCTGCGGATCCTCGTTTTCGACCTGAGCCGCCCAGTCCGGCTCAGGCCGGGTAGATTCCACCCAGTATGCGGGCGCCTTGAGCGCCCGTAACGCTTTTCAGGCTGGCGGTTTCACGCCGCATGGCCATGCGGGCCAGCCAGGCAAAGGCGGCTGCTTCCACCTGCAAGGGGGGCAAGCCATGGGCTTGCGACGAGCTGACTTGGGTCGCGGGCAGCCGGGCCTGCAGCCGCCGCATCAGGTGGGTGTTGAGGGCACCGCCGCCGCACACCATCAGGTGGCGGCTGTGCGGGCCATGACGCAGCAGGCTGGAGGCACAGGTGCTGGCTGTCAGTTCGGTCAGCGTGGCCTGCACGTCGACTGCTGCCACCTGGGGAAAGCGCGCGAGCCGGGTTGCCAGCCAGTGCGAATTGAACAGGTCGCGCCCGGTGCTTTTGGGCGGGGTTTTGGCGAAGTAGGGCTCGTCCAGCAGGGCGTTCAGCAGGCCGTCATGGACCGTGCCGCTGGCGGCCCAGGCGCCGCCAGCATCGAAAGCCTGTCCGGTATGCTGCCGGCACCAACCATCCATCAGGGCATTGCCAGGTCCGCAGTCAAAGCCCAGAACGTCTGGCCCCAGGACCGTCAGGTTGGAGATGCCTCCCACATTGAGCACGGCCACGACCTCGTCCGGGCGTCCGAAAACAGCCCGGTGAAAGGCCGGCACCAGGGGCGCGCCCTGGCCACCCGCGGCCACATCGCGGCTTCTGAAGTCGGCCACCACGTCAATGCCCGTGAGCTCGGCCAGCAGGGCCGGATTGTTGAGCTGCAGCGTGTAGCCCGTGCCGTCAAATTCCTGGGGACGGTGGCGCACCGTCTGGCCGTGTGCGCCGATGGCGGCTACGGCGGCGGGCATCATGCCGGCGCGGGCCAGCAGATCGGCCACGACCTGCGCGTACAGCCTGGCCAGGGTGTTGGCCGCGAGGCTGGCGCGGTGCAGTTCGTCGGGCCCCGTGCTGTTGAGGGCCAGCAGTTCGGCGCTCAGGGCCGGTGTGAAAGGGGCATAGGCATGCTGCAGGACCACCGGGCTGGCGGCCGCGCAGTCCAGCACGACACCGTCCACCCCGTCGAGCGAGGTGCCGGACATGAGGCCGATGTAGAGATTAGACACGCGCAGGGCTGCGGGCGTGCAGCTTACTGGGAGCTGCCCTGCTGCATGGAAGCGGCGGCCGCGAGCTGCAGCCTGACGGCGGATGCAGTCCGCTCGAACAGGGGCTTGGCTGCGGCGGGCAGCGGGATGGCCTCGCTCTGGCGTGCAATTGTCAGGGGGTCCTGGTGCGTGCCACTGACGCGGAATTCGAAGTGCAAATGCGGCCCGGTGGCCCAGCCGGTGGAGCCAACGGCGCCGAGGTTCTGGCCCTGGCTGATGCTTTGGCCGCGCTTGACGTTGATGCGGCTCAGGTGGGCGTAGACGGTGGTGTGGTTGTTGCGGTGCTTGACGAACACCACATTGCCAAAGCCGTTTTGCACACCGGCGAACTCGACCACGCCGTCGCCCACGCTGCGCACCGGCGTGCCGGTGGGGGCGGCGTAGTCCACCCCGAGGTGGGCCCGCCACGACTGCAGGATCGGGTGAAAGCGCATCTTGAATCCGCTGGTCACGCGCGAAAATTCCATGGGCGAGGCCAGATAGGCGCGGCGCAGGCTCTGGCCGTCCAGCGTGTAGTAGGCGCCCTTGGTGAGGGAGTGCGTGACGCGCGTCTCGCCGGTTGCCGGCGGCGCGCTGGCGACCGGTTCCTGGAACCACATGGCCTGGTAGGTTTTCCCGCCATTGACGAACTCGGCGCTCAGCACGCGCCCGGCACGCAACGGCTCGCCGTCGCCCTCGAGCGTTTCATAAACGACCGAGAAACGGTCGCCCTTGCGCAGGGCCCGGTGAAAATCGATATCGCCCGAGAAAATCTCGGCCAGCTGGATGGCAATGGCATCGGGGATGCGGGCATCGTCGGTCGCGGCGAACAGCGAGTAGCGGATGGTGCCGCTGGCCAGCCGGGTGGAGGCGCTCAGGGCGGCGGTTTCAAGGCGGGAGCGAAAGCCCTGCGCGGTTTTTTCGATCACCAGGCGCTTGAAGCTGCCGTCGTCGTCGGGGCTCCAGCGCGCGCTGAGCTTGAGCAGGGTGTTGTCGTCGCCGGCTTCCGCCGTCACGCTGCGGCCGACGCGGCCCAGCAGGTTCTGCAGCGTGAGCGAATCGGCGCGCAGGAACGCGGCCGCGGCCGGGTCATTCATGCCCAGGCGCTTGAGCAGGGTGTCGGCCGTGTCGCTGGAGCGGGTGATGTCGGAGCGAAACAGCTTGAACCGGTGAACATCAAGGGCTTCGGTCTGGGTCTGCAGCGCCAGGGGCTGGACCGTCTCGACAATCTCGCGCACCGGCAGATCCGCGGCATCGGGGGCCAGCGAAGCCACGGCGAAAGCGCCGCCGCCGCCGCCCAGCATCAAGGCTGTCAGGGCAGTCGTGATGCGCCTGGGGTGGCGCTGGACAGTTTGACGGACGAACGTCGAAAAAACATTCCCAACGGTCAGCAGACGGTGCTTCAAAAGTTGCATTCCCAATTTTTTGTTCGTTTGTTCCGGCTGGCCAGTCGCTCGGAGCTCGGGGCCACAAGGACGACGCCACTTAAAATGCAGCACATGAACTGGCGCCCAGTATATCCGCGCCAGATACTGTGTTATCGGTAAAAATCCTTATGAATCAAGCCCCTCCCCCTCTTTTTTCTGTAACGGACCGTGTTCGCGAGGCTTTGGCCGTGTCCTTGCGCGGCTGTGAAGAACTGCTGCCGCAGGAGGATTGGCTGAAAAAACTCGCCCGCTCCGAGGCCACGGGCACGCCCTTGCGCATCAAGCTGGGGCTGGATCCGACCGCGCCCGACATCCACATCGGCCATACCGTGGTGCTCAACAAGATGCGCCAGTTGCAGGACCTGGGCCACACAGTTATCTTCCTGATCGGCGACTTCACCAGCCTGATCGGCGACCCGTCGGGGCGCAACAGCACCCGTCCGCCGCTCACGCCCGAGCAGATCAAGGCCAATGCCGAAACCTACTACCGGCAGGCCTCGCTGGTGTTGGACCCGGCCCGGACCGAGATCCGCTACAACAGCGAGTGGTGCGATCCGCTGGGCGCGCGCGGCATGATCCAGCTCGCCTCGCGCTACACCGTGGCGCGCATGATGGAGCGCAATGATTTCCACGACCGCTTCAAGGCCGGTACCCCCATCAGCGTGCACGAGTTCCTGTACCCGCTGATGCAGGGCTATGACTCGGTGGCGCTCAAGAGCGATCTCGAACTCGGCGGCACCGACCAGAAATTCAACCTGCTGATGGGGCGGCATCTGCAGACCGAATATGGGCAGGAGCCGCAATGCATCCTAACCATGCCGCTGCTCGAGGGGCTGGATGGCGTGGAGAAGATGTCCAAGAGCAAGAACAACTACATCGGCATCAGCGAGGACCCCAACACCATGTTCGCCAAGGTGCTGTCGATCTCCGACGTGCTGATGTGGCGCTGGTACACGCTGCTGAGCTTCAGGAGCCTGACCGAGATCGGGGCATTGAAGAAAGAGGTGGAGGGCGGGCGCAATCCCAAGGACGCCAAGGTGGCGCTGGCCAAGGAGATCACCGCGCGCTTCCACTCGGCCTCGGCCGCCGAGGCGGCCGAGCAGGACTTCATCAATCGCGCACGCGGCGGCGTGCCGGACGATGTTCCTGAAATGGCCTTGCCTCTGGGCGATGGCGGTGCGCCCGTGGGGATTGGCGCCCTGCTCAAGATGGCCGGTCTGGCGGCCTCCAGCGGCGAAGGCAACCGCCTGATCGATGGCGGTGGCGTGCGCGTGGACTCCGGCGTGGTCAGCGACAAGGGCCTCAAGCTCGGAGCCGGGACCTACATGCTGCAAGTGGGCAAAAGAAAATTTGCGCGGGTGGTGCTGGGCTAAGCCGGCCACTGTGCCGCCGAGAGACAACGGTTTGCCCCACCCATGAAGTCATTCCGCTCCCGTTTCCTGACGCCGCAGCGCCTGCTCTGGGCCTCGGTGGTGGTGGCCGTCATCACCATCACGCTCAAGACGCTGGCCTGGTACATCACCGGTTCGGTCGGCCTGCTGTCGGACGCCATGGAGTCGTTCGTCAACCTGGCCAGCGCCATATTCGCGCTGCTGATGGTGACGATTGCGCAGCGCCCGGCGGATGAGGAGCATCCGTATGGCCACCACAAGGCGGAATATTTTTCCTCGGGTTTCGAGGGCATCCTGATCATTGCCGCGGCCATGGGCATCATCTGGGCCGCCGGGCACCGGCTGTTCGATCCGCAGCCCCTGGTGTCCGTCGGCTGGGGCCTGGCCTTGTCCGTCATCAGCTCGGCCTTGAACGGCTTGCTGGCCTGGGTGATGTTTCGTGCTGCCAGGGAACACCGCTCCATTGCGCTGGAGGCCGACGCCAGGCACCTGGTCACCGATGTCTGGACCTCGGCCGGCGTGGTGCTCGGCATTGGCGCGGTGGCCATGACGGGCTGGCTGTGGCTGGACGCCCTGGTGGCGATGGGCGTGGCGCTCAACATCCTGAAGGAGGGCGTCCATCTGATGTGGCGCTCCTCGCAGGGCTTGATGGACGAGGCGGTGGAGCCCGAGGTGCTGGCCGACATCCAGCAGACGCTGGCCCAGTTTGACCACCACACCATCCGCTTCGACCACCTGGCCACGCGTCGCTCGGGCCAGCGCCGGTTCGTGGATCTGCACATGCACATGCCGGCCAACTGGTCCCTGAGGCGCGCCGCCGCCTTGCGCACCAACGTCGAGCAAGCCCTCATGAGCGCGGTGCCGGGCCTGCGCGCCTCCATCCAGCTGCTGCCCAGCGATGTGGAAGCCCACTTCGACGACCCGAAGGATCAGCTGTGATCAGCCTTTTGCAGCGCGTCAGCGAAGCCCGCGTGGTGATCGCCGGCCAGACCGTGGGCGCCATCGATGCCGGCTTGCTAGTGCTGCTGTGCGCCGAGCGCGGCGACGGCGAGGCGCAGGCCGACAAGCTGCTGGCGAAGGTGCTCAAGTTGCGCGTCTTCGGCGACGAGGCCGGCAAGATGAACAAAAGCGTGCAGAACATCGGCGGCGGCCTGCTCATCGTGAGCCAGTTCACGCTGGCGGCCGACACCTCGGGCGGCAACCGGCCCGGCTTCACGGGCGCCGCCTCCCCGGACGAGGGACGCCGGCTGTACGACTATTTTGTGGCGCGGGCCAGGGCGGCGCACCCGCTGGTCCAGACCGGGCAGTTTGGCGCCGACATGCAGGTGCAACTGGTCAACGACGGGCCGGTGACCATCCCCTTGAACGTGCGCTGAGCGGGCTATTCCGCCTCGATGCCGGCCGACTTGATGATGCGGCCCCACTTGAGGGATTCAGCGGCCTGGAACTTGCGCAGCTCGGTGGGGCTGCTGGTGAAGATCTCCGTGCCGGTGGATTGGTAGAAGTTGGCGGCCGTGCCGCTGCGGGCCGCCTTGACCAGCAGCTCGTTGAGCCTGGCGATCACCGGGGCCGGCGTGCCCGCGGGCACGTAGGCGGCAAACCAGTAGGTCATCTCATAGCCCTTGACGCCGGCTTCATCGATGGTGGGCACGTCGGGCGCCAGCGGGCTGCGCTTTTTCGTCGAGACACCCAGCGCCTTGAGCTTGCCGGCCTTGACTTGCGGCAGGCCGGTCGCCATGTCGGTGATCATCACGTCAATCTGGCCGGCAATCAGGTCGGTCACGGCGGGCGGATTGCTGCGGTAGGGAATGTTGACGATGTAGGTGCCGCTCAACTGCTTGAACATTTCACCGGCCACCCGGCTGGACGAACTGCCGCTGCCAAATGAAAGCTGGCCGGGCTTGGACTTGGCCAGCTTCACAAAGTCGGCCACGCTGCTAACCGGCAGGCTAGGGTTGACCACCATGATCTGTCCGCCGCGCCCCAGTGCCGTGACCGGTTCGAAGTCTTTCACCGGGTCATAGGGCAGCTTCTTGAACAGGTGTTCGTTGGCGGCCTGCGTGGTGTTGGTGGTGATGAACACGGTGTAGCCATCGGGCTTGGCGGCCTTGGCGGCTTGCGCGCCGATGAAGGCGCTGGCGCCGGGCTTGTTGTCGATCACGACCGACTGTTTGCTCTCCAGCGTCACGGCCTGGCCAATGGTGCGGGCCAGCTGGTCGGTGGCGCTGCCGGCCGCGAAGGGCACGATGAAGGTGATGGTCTTGTCCGGAAAGCTCTGGGCCTGCGCCGGCCCGGATGCCGCCAGCAGGGCCGTGGCCGCGGCCAGCGCCGCGGTGCGAAGCTTCGGATGGAATCGGTTTTTCATGTTAAGTCTCCAGTGGGGTTGTCAATCAGGAATCGGTAGGCGGACCCGCCAGCAAGGGCTGCAAGTCGGCCGCCAGCCGGATCGGCAGGTCCAGCAGCCAGAACGACAGGGCCTTGCCGTGCGTGTCCAGATTCAGGGCGTCGTTCACGCCGCCGTCCAGCACATCGTCGAGCACGAAGTTCATGGCCGCCAGCGTGGGCAGCAGGTAGCGTGCGACACGGCTGGGCTTGCGGTGCGCGAAGTGGTGGGCCACAGCGGCCTCGGTGAGCTGTTCCGCCAGGGCCGCATACAGGCCCGGATGCCAGGCGATCACGCTGATGTTGGAGCGGTTGCCCTTGTCTCCCGTGCGGCCGTGGGCGGCGCGGTACAGCGGGACGGTGATGAAGTCTTGCGTTTCCATCATGGCTTCAGCATGTCAAAGCCGGTGCGCACCGCCGCGCGCGGCACCAGGCACGACAGGGTATTGAGGCGCGGCGTCAGCGCGGTGCGCACGCCGCCGCCGCCGGCCGGGCCGCAGGTGTAGAGCGCCGTGACCTCGCGTGTGAGCTGCTCGGCCTGCGCGAGCTCGGCGCAGGCGGCGGCCACGCGCAGCCGCACGTCGGTTGCGTGCCCGGCGGGCCGGGACTGCAGTAGCGTGCCGCCATCGTCCCCCATCACGCTCAAGCACCCGATCAGGTCCACGCGCAGCGCGAGCGTCGGCAGGCGCTGGCGCAGTACATCGGCGGCCAGCCGCGCGCGCGCTTCGGCACGCGGGCCGGCATAGGAAATCTCGCCCTCGGCCAGCCAGCCGCCTTCATGGCAGACGTTGACCTTGAGCGTGTCGGTACGCGCATGGCCGCGCACATCGCGCAGGGCCACGCGGTTTGCCCCGAGTTCCTGCACCTCGGCTTGGCTGATGTCGGCCACCACGTCGGGCGTGAGGTAGGCCGCCGGGTCGTGCACTTCGTACAGCAGCTGCTCCTTGACGCTGGCCAGGTTCACCAGGCCGCCGGTGCCCTCGGCCTTGCCGATGACGCAGCCGCCGCGCGCGTCGATCTCGGCCACCGGAAAGCCCACCAGTGCCAGCTCTGGCACGTCCTTGTAGCCGGGGTCGGCGAAGTAGCCGCCGCAGACCTGGGCGCCGCACTCCAGCAGATGGCCGGCCATGGTTGCACCGGCCAGCGCGTCCCAATCGTCATTGCGCCAGCCGTAGTGCGCCAACGCCGGGCCTACAGTGAGCGAGGGGTCGGCCACGCGCCCGGCTACCACGATCTGCGCGCCGGCGCGTAGCGCTTCGGAAATCGGCTCGGCGCCGATGTAGGCATTGGCGCTGGCGATCCGGATGGCATCGACCTGCGCGCCCAGGTGTTCGCGCAGCAGTGTGCGCTGCTGTGGCGCTGACAGGTCGTCGCCGTGCACTACGGCGATCCGAGGCACCGGCAGCCCGAGCTCCTGTGCCATGCACTGGATATGCCGCGCCGCGGCTGGTGGGTTAGCGGCGCCGAAGTTGCTCACGATGCGGATGCCATGCTGCAGGCAGCGCGCCAGCACCGGGCGCAGCATCAGGTCCAGCAGCGGCTCGTAGCCGGCTTGCGGGTCGGCGCGGCGGCGCAGCTGGGCCAGCGCCAGCGTGCGTTCGGCCAGGGTCTCGAAGATCAGGAAGGCGCTGCCGCCTCGCTCGGCCAGGCGCTGGATGAGCGTGTCCACCACCGGGCCGGCCGCGTCCACGCGGTCGCCGGAGAAGCCGGCGGCGCAGCCGATGAACAGGGGCGCGGCAGGGCGGGCGGTCACGATGTCGGCGGCGGGCATGACGCAATGTAGGTCGGCGAATTCAATTTGTAAAATCGAAAATAAAAATAGATTCAGTTGTTTTACAAATCAATAGAATGCAAAGACAGCGCATCCATGAACACGCCCGATCTTTCCACCCGGCAACTGCGCGCCTTTGTGGCGCTGTCGGAACAACGCAGTTTCACGCGGGCCGCGCAGCAGATGCACCTGTCGCAACCCGCCTTCAGCGCGCTGATCCGCGCGCTGGAGGAATCGCTGGCCGCTCGCCTGTTCGACCGCAGCACGCGCAGCGTGGAACTCAGCGCCGAGGGCCGGCTGTTCGAGGTCTCGGCACGCCAGTTGCTGGGCGACTTCGGCGCCGCCGTGGGCCATCTGCGCGACCACCTGCAGCTGCGCACCGGCCGCGTTGGCCTGGCTGCGCTGCCGTCCCTGGCCGCCGGCTGGCTGCCGGCCATCCTGGCCGAGTACAAGGCGCAATGGCCCGGCGTGGAACTCAGTCTGCACGACAGCCTGTCGGATGATTGCATCGATCTGCTGCGCGGCGGCCGGGTGGAATTTGCATTGGCCTCCACCGGTCCGCAGAGCGCCGGCCTTCAGACCGAGGTGCTGTGCTCCGACGGCTTTCACCTGGTGTGCCGCAAGGACCACCCGCTGGCCAAGCGCAAAGCGGTGGACATCAAGCTGAAAGACCTGGCGCCCTACCCCTTCGTGCACTTGGCGCGCAACAGCAGCGTGCGCCAGCAGCTTGACGCCGCGCTGCACCCGATGCAGCTCAACACCGTGCTGGAGGTGGAACACCTGGCCACCGTGGCCGGCATGGTGGAGGCGGGGCTGGGCATCAGCGTGGTGCCGGCGCTCACGCTGTTCCACTTCCAGCGCCCGGCGCTGGTGACGCGCGCGCTCAAGCTGGCGGGTCTGAAGCGGCGCATCTATGTGGTGCAGCGCGAGGGAGAGAGCCTGTCGGTGGCGGCGCAGGCGTTGAAGCAGTTGATCGTCAAGCGGTTTGCGCAGACGCGGGATGTGTTAGGTTGATCCGAACCAAGTAGTCCATCTTCCGATGTAAATGGCACCAATAGTTTGAATACTGGAGGTTGTCGGTAACGTAGGTGACCGTAAGTCATTGCATGTTCAAAAAACGGAACAAAACTCGCCACTGGACATGTTCGTTTGCCATAAGCAATAGCCCTGCGATTGCCACATAACGTAGATATCTTGCAATCAAGGCCTTAAGACGATGGTGGTCGTCCTTGAAGGCTGAGTAAGGGTCAGAAGAGGTGGGTTTCGTTGCCATAGCTACCTAGCCGCAGAGTTGGTGCCTCAATGCTTAGTGAGCGTCAACGCGTCACGGGTACGGGGGGAGTGTTTTTGCCTTGTTTCTGTGGGTAACCCATTCTGGGAAAGATGAATATTCCAATGTAATCAATGAATTACAAAGGGTGTTACCTTAGGGCTACAGATAGCTGTGTCAGTGTTCGTGTCGTCGACTTGATGTACTCCATGGCGATCAGCGGGCTCTTTGATTGCTATGGTGTGTTCACTCGTACGGATTCCCGTACCCCAGCGACTGCATCAGCAGCACTTCCAGCGCTTCCATCTCCAGCGCGTCGCGCTCGTTGGTTTCGTGCTCGTAGCCCTGCGCGTGCAGGGTGCCGTGCACCAGCAGGTGGGCGTAGTGTTCTTCCAGCGTCTTGCCCTGCTCGCGCGCTTCGCGCTCCACCACCGGCGCGCACAGCACCAGGTCGGCCATGACCACCGGCGCCTTGGCGTAGTCGAAGGTCAGCACGTTGGTGGCGTAGTCCTTGTGACGGTAGCTGCGGTTGAGCGCCTGGCCTTCCTTGGCGTCGACGATGCGCACCGTGAGCTCGGCGTCGTGTTGCAGGGCGTGGCGGATCCAGCGCGCCACCCGGGCGCGCGTCAGCACGGCGCGGTGGCGCGCCATGCCGGAGGGGCTGCCGAACTGCAGCGACAGCGAGAGTGAATTCATGGTCATTTTGGCCTCTAGCCCTTGTCGATTATGCGCAGGTAGCTATGCTTTTGATAGCGATCTGGCGCGGGGCTTGTCGTAGGCATCGACGATGCGCGCCACCAGCGGATGCCGCACCACGTCGGCGCTGGTGAAGCGGCTGATGGCAATGCCCTTGACGCGCCTGAGCACGCGCTCGGCGTCGATCAGGCCGCTCAGTTGCGTCTTGGGCAGGTCGATCTGGCTCACGTCCCCGGTGACCACGGCCTTGGCGCCAAAGCCGATGCGGGTGAGGAACATCTTCATCTGCTCGGGCGTGGTGTTTTGCGCCTCGTCCAGGATGACGAAAGCGTTGTTGAGCGTGCGCCCGCGCATGAAGGCCAGCGGCGCGATCTCCAGCGCCTGCCGCTCGAACGCCTTTTGCACTTTCTCGAAACCCATCAGCTCGTACAGCGCGTCGTACAGCGGGCGCAGGTAGGGGTCCACCTTCTGGCTCAGGTCGCCGGGCAGGTAGCCGAGCTTTTCGCCGGCTTCCACCGCCGGGCGGGTCAGCACGATGCGCTGCACCGCGCTGCGCTCCAGCGCATCGACCGCGCAGGCCACGGCCAGGTAGGTCTTGCCGGTGCCGGCCGGGCCGATGCCGAAGGTGATGTCGTGGCTGGCGATGTTGTCCAGGTAGGCTGCCTGGTTGGGGGTGCGGGCGCGCAGGTCGGAGCGGCGGGTCTGCAGGGCCGGGCTGTCGTCCGCGTCCATGGCGGCGTCGCCGGCCAGCATGAGCTGCACGGTGCTGGCCTCGATCGGACGCGCCGCCAGTTCGTACAGGGCCTGCAGCATCTCCATGCCGCGCTTGGCCTGGGCCTTGGGGCCCTCCACCCGGAACTGCTCGTGCCGGTGCGCGATGCTGACCTGCAGCGCGGTCTCGATGGTGCGCAGGTGCTCGTCCATCGGGCCGCACAGGTGGCCCAGGCGGGCGTTGTTGGGCGGGGAAAAGAGGTGTCTGAGAATCAAGCTGATAATTCCGGTGAAAGGTACCCAATGATAGGCAAGTTGACAGGCACACTCAGCGACAAGAATCCACCCCAGGTTTTGGTGGATTGCAACGGCGTCGGCTATGAAGTCCACGTGCCCATGAGCACGTTTTACAACCTGCCCGGCCTGGGCGAGAAAGTCAGCCTGCTGACGCACTTCGTGGTGCGCGAGGATGCGCAGATTCTCTACGGCTTTGGCACGCTATCCGAACGCGAGGCGTTTCGCCAGCTGGTCAAAATCTCCGGCGTGGGGCCGCGCACCGCGTTGTCCGTGCTCTCGGGCATGAGCGTGGCTGAGTTGTCGCAGGCCGTGACGCTGCAGGAGTCCGGCCGGCTGGTCAAGGTGCCGGGCATCGGCAAGAAGACCGCCGAGCGCCTGTTGCTCGAACTCAAGGGCAAGCTGGGGGCCGACATCGGCGTGCCGGCCAGCGTGGCCAGCGACGCGCAGGCCGACATCCTGCAGGCGCTGCTGGCTTTGGGCTACAGCGACAAGGAAGCCGCCGTGGCGCTCAAGGCCCTGCCGGCCGATACCGGCGTGAGCGAAGGCATCAAGCAGGCGCTCAAGGCCTTGGCGAAGTAAAAAACAAGCGTTGGCAGGTTTCGCCGCCGGGCCGCCCCAAGGCGAAATGCGGCCCCCTCGGGGGGGCAGAGAGCCACACGCAGTGGGCGAGCGTGGGGGCTATATCACTGCGCGTCGCGCACCGCGCGGCCGTTGAGGGGCTGCACCGGGCGGGCATTGTTGGGAAACAGCTGGGCAAACAGCTTGAGCTGCTCGGGGCTCGCCGGCATGGGCTGCTTGAGCACCAGCCACAGCACGCCCTCGGTGCAGGGCGGCGTGGTGAGCGAACCCATGAACTGGTAGTAGCGCTGGTCTTTGGGCAGCAGCTCGTTCATGTCGAGCAGGTCCACCGGCATGCGCACGCGGTCTCCGCTGTCCAGCGGCATGTAGGTCCAGACCTTGTTGATCAGCGGATTGGCCGTGCCCGGGTCGAGCAGCACCGCGACGACGGCAAGCTGGCCCGCGTCGTTTTTGTGCACCAGGTGCGCGACCATAGCGAAGTTCTTGGAGTTGATCCGCTCTTCCGATGGATTGTGGAAATGGAATTGCAGCAGCTTGTAGCTGGAGCCGCGCACGGTGATCGTGTTGTCGCCGCTCACGTCCACCTGGATGGTGTGGCCGTTGTTCACCACGGTGCCGCTGCTGGCCCGGTAGTTGAATTGAAGCGGCTCGGCCGGCCCCTGCAGGGTGTTCGAGCCTTCGATGTGGATGGGCGACTGGCGTTTGCCGATGGCGCAGACATTGAACTCGGGCTTGAGTTTGCCCCAGGCCTGGGGTCCGCCATCGCCCTCGTAGCCCCAATGGGCCTCGCCGCCGCCATGCGCCTTGGCGCTGGGAGCCTCGTGGCCATCCAGGGCCGCGGCCCGCGCCCGGATGTACTGGCGGCTGGCCTGCGGGTTCACCACCGCCGGGGTGGGGGGCGGCACGGCGCTGGTGCCGTGGCCGGCCCCAGCGGCCTTCGGGGGTTCGGCTGCCTGCGCGACGGTTTCTTTCTTGGGGGCGCTTGCCGGTTTCGTTTCCTTGCCGTTGATGACCAGGGTCAGGCGCCTGCCGGGGTTGACACCGACTTCCACCGCCTTGCGCAATTGCTCGCCCAGGTCATTGGCGCTGGGGGTGGCGGCCGGCTTGGGGGCTGTGGCGCCCTGGGTCTTGCCTGCCGCTTCGGCCGGTGGGTCCGAGGCGCGGGCGCGCGGGGCCAGGCCCAGGGCCAGCGCCATGGCGCAGGCCAGCCACCAGCCAGCGGTGCGGTGCCATGGAGTGGATGTCCGGTGAAGCGTTTTCATGTCAGGGGGGCGTCTTGCGCAGCGTGCTCGATCAAGGGCCGTCCGGAAAACAAGACGGGATTGTTCATGGTATCGGCAGTTTTGCCAAGGTACTTGAATGTGCCGCCGGGCTGGCGCGCGCCTGGGGCGGCGTGCGCCAGCCGGGTATAGTCAGGCTCCATCCGGATCACCCGCAGTGATTCTTCAACTTTCGCATCCGAACGACCGCCGTGAGCATCCAGACCGACGATTTTTCCGCACCTGCTGCCCGCATGGTGTCGGCGGCGCCCGTCTCGCCCGGCGAGGAGGCGATCGAGCGCGCCCTGCGCCCCAAATTGCTGGACGAGTACGTGGGACAGGTCAAGGTGCGCGAGCAGCTGGAAATCTTCATCGGCGCGGCCAAGATGCGCGATGAGGCGCTGGACCACGTGCTGCTGTTCGGCCCGCCCGGACTGGGCAAGACCACGCTCTCCCACATCATCGCGCACGAGCTGGGCGTGAACCTGCGCCAGACCAGCGGGCCGGTGCTGGAAAAACCCAAGGATCTGGCCGCGCTGCTGACCAGCCTGGAAAAGAACGACGTCCTCTTCATTGACGAGATTCACCGGCTGTCCCCGGTGGTGGAGGAAATCCTCTACCCCGCGCTGGAAGACTACAAGATCGACATCATGATCGGCGAGGGCCCGGCCGCGCGCTCCATCAAGCTCGATTTGCAGCCCTTCACGCTGGTGGGGGCCACCACGCGCGCGGGCATGCTGACCAACCCGCTGCGCGACCGCTTCGGCATCGTGGCGCGGCTGGAGTTCTACACGGCCGATGAATTGGCGCGCATCGTGCGGCGCAGTGCCGGCCTGCTCAACGTGGCGACGGACGAGCAGGGCGGTTTTGAGATCGCGCGCCGTTCGCGCGGCACGCCGCGCATCGCCAACCGCCTGCTGCGCCGGGTGCGCGATTACGCCGACGTCAAGGGCACGGGGCAGATCACGCTGGACATCGCCAACCGCGCGCTGGCCATGCTTGATGTCGACCCGCAGGGTTTTGACGTGATGGACAGAAAACTCCTTGAAGCCGTGATTCATCGATTCGACGGCGGTCCGGTCGGGCTGGACAATGTGGCCGCCAGCATCGGCGAGGAGCGCGAAACCATCGAGGACGTGATCGAGCCCTACCTCATCCAGCAGGGCTATCTGCAGCGCACCCCGCGCGGGCGCATCGCCACGCTGGCGGCCTACCGGCATCTGGGAATCACGCCGCCCAAGAGCAGCACCGACCTGTTTGAGGCCTGATCAGCGCCGCTGGCCGTTGAGCCGGGCATGGCGGACCAGCAGGATCTGCGCCGCGTAGTAGCTGCCCAGCACCCAGAGCGGCGCCAGCGGCAGGGGCAGCACGAAGCGGTTGATGGCCAGCAGCGAGTCGCTGAGCATGAAGAGGCAGGCCCCGGCGGCCACGCCCGCGGCGGCCGGGTTGCGCCACACGGTGGCCCGTCCCAGGGCCTGGGCCGCCATGAGGGAAATGACCACCATGTAGATGCCGCAGGCCAGCTGGAGGAGCGGTGTGTTCAGGCCGCTCCACAGGAAGGCGTACATCGCGCAGCCGAGCCCGAGGGTGATGGCCAGGGCCCGGCGGCTGGGAAACCAGCCCGCATCCTGGCGCAACAGGGCCAGGTAGAACAGGTGCGCGAGCAGGAAGGAGACGAGTCCGGCAATGAAGCGGCCGGGGTACATCAAGAACACGTCGCCGGCCAGCGAGGCCGTCAGCGCGGCCAATAAATAGAGATCAAATCGGCCAGCAGCCCTTGATTTATATGCGCGATAAGCTACAAAAAATATAGCAACCGCGAGGGCCAGCGGCTTGCAGATGCGGTGCAGCTCGGGCAGCCCCAGCGCGCTGCTGGCGGTGGCCAGCGCGGCGGCCTCGACCAGCAGCACCTCCAGCGGGCTCAGCCGCCCCTGCAGCACGGCGCCCACGGCCCACAGGCCGGCCGACAGTGCCGCCACCCAGACGGCCGACTGGGCCAGCGGCAGGCTGTCGGCAAACCACAGGAACACTGCCACGCCCAGCAGCAGGGCGAGAAACTGCGCGAAAGCAAAGCCCCGCACCGCGCGGCTGGCAGGCGGGTCAAAGGTGCTGACGGCGCCGAGCTCAAACGCCGGCTTGGGAAAACGCCGCGCCACATCGGCGGGCCGCCAGCCCGGCGGCTTGAACCACACGCGCAGCTTGTCGGCCCAGCTGCGGGTGTGCCATGAATCCTTGAGCAGCGCCCAGTACACCTCGGCGTTGGCCCACAGCGGGTCCCAGCTCTCAAGCGCGCTGCGCGTGCCGTACACGCAGGGTTCGTCTTCCTCCCGGAAGCTGCCGAACAGCCGGTCCCACAGGATCAGGATGCCGCCGTAATTCCGGTCCAGGTAGCCGTCGTTGACGGCATGGTGAACCCGGTGGTTGGACGGCGAGCAGAACACGCGGTCAAACCAGCCGAGTCGCGGCACATGCTCGGTGTGCACCCAGAACTGGTACAGCAGGTCCACCAGCGCCACCGCGCCAAAGACCAGGGGCGGCACGCCCGCCACCGCCATGGGCACGTAAAAAATCCAGCCCAGCAGGGCGCCGCTGCTGGTTTGCCGCAGGGCGGTGGAGAGGTTGTAGTCCTGGCTCTGGTGGTGCACCACGTGCGCGGCCCAGAACACGGCGCACTCGTGGCCGGCGCGGTGCAGCCAGTAGTAGCACAAGTCGTAGAACACCAGCGCGAGCACCCAGCCGTACCAGGTGCTCCAGAACTCCGCGTCGGGATACAGCGCCACCGAGGCGTAAATGGCGCTGTAGATGCCCACGCGCAGCAGCCGGGTGAATACCGCGCTGATCTGGCTGAGCATGCCCAGGCTGATGCTGCTGATGGCGTCGCCCAGCCGGTAGGTGTTGCGCCCGCTCCCCTTGCGCTGCCGGGCCCAACCCCAGGCCAGCTCGATGGCGATCAGGAACAGGAAGACCGGCGTGGCGAGGACGATGATCTGCGACGCTGTCATGCGGCCCCCGCGCGGGCGGTTACGCCGCTCCTGGAGAACACGGCGTGTGCCGCGCTGTTCCGCGAGGGGGCGCGGGCTGGCTGGAAGCGGTTTTGCGCTGCGTTCATCCCGCCATTGTCCGGCAGCTCAGGTCAGCGCGCCCCTCGCATCAACCCTGATGACTTGCTCCACCACGCCCTGCTCCAGGCCGCCACGGACACCGACCAGCGCGTCGTGCAGGTTGACCGTGGGGTCGCAGTGGCCGGGGATCAGCCAGAGCACGTCGCCGATGGCCGGCAGCCGGGCATCCGGTGCGGCGCCGCGCAGGATGCCGTGTTCGTCGCCGCCGTTGAAGTATTCGAGGGCGGCGCCATGCACGCGCGGCAGGCCGGAGTCGATGGCGTGGCTCTTGTGGCCGGCATCGCACACGGCGTGGCTGGCGCACACGCTCATGACCTGGGTCTTGACGAACAGCGCGTGTTCAAACCGCGGCTGGGCCGGATCGGGCTCGTTGCGCGCGTAGTCGGCGTCCATGAACAGGAAGGAGCCGGCCTGCAGCTCGCCATACACGCCGCTGCCGGCTTCCAGCGCGAAGGTGCCCGTGCCCGCGCCGGTGACCAGCGCCGCGGGCAGGCCGGCCGCGTCCAGCAGGGCACAGGTGTCACGGACAAGGGACAGCGCGGCGGCCATGGCCTCGCGCCGTTCCTGCGCGCCGCGCAAATGCTGGGCCCGGCCGTGGTAAGCCTGCAATCCGGCAAAACAAAGGGCCGGGTGTCGGCTGATCCCATGCGCCAGCGCCACCGCCGCTTCGGGTGTCGTGACGCCGCAGCGGCCCTGGCCGACGTCGAGCTCCACGAACACATCGATCAGCGGGTGCGGGTGCGGGTCTGCCGCCATGGCCTGCGCCAGTGCCTGCACGCCGTGCCGGCTGTCCACGGCAATGGCCAGTCGGCCGCCGCGCGCGGCCAGCGTGCGGGCCAGCGCGGCCACGCGCTGCAGCTTGCGCGGCGCGATGACTTCGTTGCTGATGTAGATGTCGTTCACGCCCCCGGCCGCCATGGCCTCGGCCTCGGCCGTCTTTTGCACGCACACGCCCACGGCGCCGGCCTGCATCTGCAGCCGCGCCAGCGCCGCGCTCTTGTGCATCTTGGCGTGCGGCCGCAGCCGCACCCCGTGCGTGCGGGCAAAGGCCGCCATGCGCGCCAGGTTGCGCTCCATGGCGTCCAGGTCCAGCACCAGGGCCGGGGTGTCGATGGCGGCCACGCCCTGGCCGATGAGGCCGGCCAAAGCGTGCGGCACGGTGTCAGCTGGTGGTTTCGTCAAGGGAAGCATCGTTCAGGTGGGAGGTGTCGGCCCAGCCCACGAGGGACAGGCCTTGCGGCGTCCAGAGCAGGCGGTTGACGGCGGTGTTGGTCACCTGCCAGGTGCGCGGGGCTTGCAGATCCTGGCCGGTGGCGGCGCGGTAGAGCATGTCCATCACGCCGCCGTGGGCCACCAGCACGATCTGCTCGCCGGGGTGGCGCGCCGCCAGTTCGTGCAGGGCGTGCTCGACCCGCTGGCGCATTTGCGTCAGCGACTCGCCGCCTTGCGGCGCCCAGTGGGGGTCGCGCTTGCGCCAGCGCGCCGATTCCTCGGGCCAGGCGGCCTCGATCTCGACGAAGGTCTTGCCTTCGAAGACGCCGAAGCCGCGCTCGCGCAGTCCCAGGTGCATAGCCAGGGGCGCGCCGGTGGCCTGGCTGAGCGCATGCGCCGTGTCGCGCGCGCGCAGCAGGTCGCTGCTGTAGATGGCGTGGATCGGGTCGCGCGTGGCCAGGGCGCGCGCCAGCCGCGCGGCTTGCCAGCGGCCGGTGTCGTTGAGGGGAATGTCGAGCTGGCCCTGGATGCGCGTGTCCACGTTCCAGGCGGTTTCGCCGTGGCGGATGGCAAGGATGCGGGTCGGGTCCATGGCGCGGGGGGCTAGCGCGGGATTTCGATGTTGACCCGGCGCGTGCCCGCGGGCGGATTCGGAAAGTCCTTCAGCGCGGCTTGCAGCATCGCGGCCAGCACGTTGTCCGTGTCGTACCAGGGGCTGCTGTTGACGGCGCGGGTTTCATAGACCACCTGGCTGCTGCGCAGGTCGCGCAGCAGCAGGCTGATCTCGCGGCTGTAGGCGGTGGAGGGCGGGTAGTGGACGCCAAAGCCGACCATGGCGCCGCCGCTGCCGATCACGAGCTGGCCGTGGCCGGGCCAGGCACCCGGTCCCCAGGGGGAGGTGATCGGGTTGCCCCAGTCGTCGGCCAGGAAGGAATAAACGCGCACCTCCAGCAGCACGCTGTACTGGGCTTGCGCGTCGTCGCGCACCAGGCCGACGCGCGCCAGCGCCGCTTCGGCCAGTGATTCCATTCGCGCGAGCTGGGGTTGCGCGGCCTGCGAGGGCAGGCGCTCGAAACGGTAGCGCGCGCCCGCCAGGGCGGCCGAACCCGCCGCCAGGGTGGAGACCGCCAGCACTTCGGAATCCACCAGCCGCACGCTGGAGCAGCCCGTGAGCAGGGTCAGCGCAACAGTCAGGGCAGCGAGCAGGGTTTTCATGATGGGGCCTCGGATGCTTATGCTGACATGGAGACGACCTGCAGGCCCGGCAGGGCGGGGGCGCTGAACGTTTCCTCGTCGAAGGCCTTGTCGCCGTCCTCGCTGGCCACGCCGGTGGCCTGCAGGCCCTTGAAGTCGTGGCGCGTGCCATCCATCAGGTGCGAGGGCACCACGTGGTGCAGCGCGCTGAACATGCTCTCGATGCGGCCCGGGTATTTCTTCTCCCACTCGCGCAGCATGTTGCCCACCTGCTTGCGCTGCAGGTTCTCCTGGCTGCCGCACAGGGTGCAGGGGATGATGGGAAAGGCGCGGTGCGCAGCCCAGCGTGTCAGGTCCTTCTCGGCCACGTTGGCCATGGGGCGGATCACGATGTGGCGGCCGTCGTCGCTCACCAGCTTCGGGGGCATGCCCTTCAGCTTGCCGCCGAAGAACATGTTCAGAAAGAAGGTCTGCAGCATGTCGTCGCGGTGGTGGCCCAGCGCGATCTTGGTCGCGCCCAGCTCGTCGGCCACGCGGTACAGAATGCCCCGGCGCAGCCGGCTGCACAGGCTGCACATGGTCTTGCCCTCGGGGATCACGCGCTTGACGATGGAGTAGGTGTCCTGGTTCTCGATGTGAAACGGCACCCCCAGTTGTTCCAGGTACGCGGGCAGGATGTGATCCGGGAAACCGGGCTGCTTCTGGTCCAGGTTGACGGCGATCAGCTCGAAGTTGATCGGCGCGCGGGCCTTGAGCTTCTGCAGGATGTCCAGCATGGCGTAGCTGTCCTTGCCGCCCGAGACGCAGACCATGACCTTGTCGCCTTCCTCGATCATGTTGAAGTCAACGATGGCCTGCCCGACCTGGCGGCACAGGCGCTTTTCGAGCTTGTGGGTTTCACGCTCGACCTTGAGTTCCTTCTCAAGGGGAAGCACTTCGTTGTCGATCCAGACTGCACTCATAAATCTCTCCGTTGGCACACGCCATGAATTGGGGTCAGAGCCCAATTTCGTTCAAGGGTTCATTCTCCGGCGAGGCCGCTGTCCTGAATGGGGATCCGACCCCAATTCATTGCCGCCCCATCTCACTCAATTGATTCCTGGTGCCTTACCACTGCCCGGTTTCGGCGCGGATCGCCACTTCGCAGTCGTCAAAGATTTCCAGCTTGACGATCTTCACCCGCACCCCCAGCACGCCGGGCAGCCGCAGCAGGCGGTTGGCCAGCTTGCCGATCAGGCTTTCCAGCAGGTTCACATGCTCGGACGTGCATTCATTGATGATGATCTGGCGCACCTTGCGATAGTCCAGCACGTGGTTGATGTCGTCGTCATGCGGCAGCAGGGGCTGGGTGCCGAGGTTGAGCTCGGCATCGACCAGGATCGGCTGCGGCGCGGCCTTTTCATGCGCGAGGATGCCCAGGTTGGCGTCAAAGCGCAAGCCGGTCAGCGTGAGGATCTGGATACCCTGGGTGTTGGACATGGTGGAGGGCTTCGGTTGGGTGGTGCTGGCGTGCCGGAGGGCAGGCGCTCACATCATGGAGAAATCACGCTCGAAGCGCATCAGGTGCTGGCCGCCATCGACCAGCAGCGTGGTGCCGGTGATGGAGCCGTTCTCCAGCGCAAATTTCACGGCGCAGGCCACGTCCTGCGACGTGGAGGAGCGCCCCAGCGGCGAGAGCTGGTGCAGCGCCGCGAACCTGTCGGGCGTCAGCATGGGGCTGGCCAGGGTCAGGCCCGGCGCCACGCCCACCACGCGCACCAGCGGCGCCAGCGCCATGGCGAGCATGGTGTTGGCGGCTTCCAGCGCGGCCTTGGAGAGGGTGTAGCTCAGGAAATCGGGGTTCTGGTTCCACAGCTTCTGGTCCAGCAGGTTCACCACCACGCCCGAGCCCGCGGCGGTCATGTTCTTTCCTGCGGCGCGCTCCTGCACATGCGCATGCAGGGCCTGCGCCAGGAGGATGGCCGCGCCGGTGTTGCAGCGCATGTGCTCGTCCATGGCCGCGAAGCTGAAGCTGGCCGCGCTGTCGTGCTCAAAGAGGGCGGCGCAGTTGACCACGGCATCGGCCTGACCGAAGTGCTGCACCACGCGCGGCAGCAGCGCGCGCACCACGGCCTCATCCGAAAGATCGGCATCAAAAGCGGCCGCAGACCCCGCCAATTGGGCGCAGTCAGCTACTGTTTTAATAGCATCTTCGGTGGATCCCCGGTAGTGCACCGCCACCTGCCAGCCTGCCGCGGCGAGCGTGAGCGCGATCTCGCGGCCCAGCCGCTTGGCGGAGCCGGTGACCAGAACCGTGCGGACGGGGGCGGACGAGGACATTCGGGGACAATTCAGTCTGTGATGACAACAGCCCACAGTTTAACGACCGCACTCCAATCCCACATCGCGCAGGCCATTGAAGCCAGCGCGGGCTGGATCGGGTTTGACCGCTTCATGGCGCTGGCCCTGTACACACCAGGCCTGGGTTATTACGCCAACGACTCCCGCAAGCTGGGCACCATGCCGGCCTCGGGCAGCGACTTTGTGACCGCGCCCGAGATGACGCCGCTGTTCGGCCGCACGCTCGCCGCCCAGGTGGCGCAGGCGCTGCGGGCCACGCGCACGCGCGAGGTCTGGGAGTTCGGCGCCGGTTCGGGCGCGCTGGCGCTGCAGTTGCTGGATAGCTTGGGGGATCAGGTCGAGCGCTACACCATTGTCGATCTGTCCGGCGCCTTGCGCGCGCGCCAGCAAGCCACGCTGCAGGCGCACGCGGCGAAGGTGCGCTGGGTCGATGCGCTGCCGGCGGCCATGCAGGGCGTGGTGCTGGGCAACGAGGTGCTCGACGCCATGCCCGTCAAGCTGCTGGCAAGAGTCAACGGCGTCTGGCACGAGCGCGGTGTCGCCGTTCGCCCTGAGCCTGTCGAGGGGTTTTGCGGGTCGGCGCAAGCCGGGCTTGCTGGCGCCCGGCCGGAACGGCAATTTGTCTGGCAGGACCGCGTCACCGAGCTGCGCCCGCCCCTCGGCATCGAAGGTCCGCACGACTACCTGAGCGAGATCCATCCGCAGGCCGAGGCTTTCATGCGCACGCTGGCCGACCGGCTGGAGCAGGGCGCGGCCTTCTTCCTCGACTATGGTTTTCCCGAAGCCGAGTACTACCATCCGCAGCGCCACATGGGCACGGTGATGTGCCACCGCGCCCACCAGTCCGACCCCGACCCCTTGAGCGAGGTGGGCCTGAAGGACATCACGGCGCACGTCAACTTCACCGGCATCGCGCTGGCCGCGCAGGAGGCGGGCCTGAACGTGCTGGGCTACTGCACGCAGGCGCGCTTCCTGATGAACTGCGGCCTGCTGTCGCTGGTGGAGGGCGCTTCCCTGCCGGACCGGGTCCACGCGCAAAAGCTCATCATGGAGCATGAGATGGGCGAGCTGTTCAAGGTCATCGGCTTCTTCAAGGGCGAGCCCTGGGACGCCATGGGTTTTGCCGCGGGTGACCGCACGCATACACTCTGAGCCATGTTTCGCTGGCTCATTGTCGTCTTTGTGGCCCTGCTGCTGATCAACTGGTTCACGCCGTTTTTCCGCAAGATCGGGTTCGGCCGCCTGCCGGGCGATCTGCGCTTCACGGTCTTCGGGCGCGAGTTCTTCCTGCCGCTGACCACCACCATCCTGCTGAGCGTGGTGGCCAGCCTGGTGTCCAAACTGATCTGAAAACATCCGGCTCGAAAGTCCCGATGTCCTGGCGCAAAGTTTGGGGCCGGTGAAAATCGGATTTTTATGCAGCGCTCTCTGTACGCAACATCATCATTCCAATGGCAAGGCACGCAATCCAGGTACTTCTGTTCGATCTCGGCGGCGTCGTGATAGACGTCGACTTCCATCGGGTATTCGAGCACTGGCAGCCCATCTCGCGCCTGTGCGTGGATGAGATGAAGGCGGCCTTCACATTCGATGAGCCGTATCAGCGGCATGAGCGCGGTGAAATCACTGCCGCGGAGTACTTCGCGCACGTTCGCCAGAGCCTTCAGTTGCAGGACGATCCAGACCGCATTGCCCAGGGCTGGAACGCCATCTTCGGCGCCGAGATCACCGAGACGCGGCGCATGGTCGAAGCCGCCCGGGGCAAGTTCCCGTGCTACGCCTTGACGAACACAAACGCCGTGCACCAAGCCGCCTGGTCGGCGATGTTCCCGGCCGTGGTGGCGTCATTCGATCGTGTTTTCGTGTCTTCCGAGATGGGGTGCCGCAAGCCCGAACGACGAGCGTTCGAGTTCATCGGCCAGGCGCTGGGCGTGCCGCTCGGCTCGATCCTGTTTTTTGACGATCTTCCTGAAAACGTGGCAGGCGCGGTTGCCGCCGGACTTCAAGCCGTTCACGTTCGCGGCCCCGCGGATGTCAAGGCCGCGCTGCAGGCGCTCGGTTGTGCGTTCTAGCCCCCTGGCGGCAAGCGCCAATCCTGGTCCCGGGCTCTTGAACCCACCCGCTTCGCCCTCATTCTGGTAGCTAGAAAGGGATACTCATGAGCGACTCGCACCACATCGTTTGCCCACACTGCCACACCACCAACCGGGTCCGCACCGAGGATATGGGCAGTGCGCCCGATTGCGGCAAGTGCCACCGGCCGCTGTTCACGGCGCACCCGGTCGAGCTGGACGAGGCGGCGTTCGATCGCCACATCGGCCGCAACGAGATTCCGGTGCTGGTGGACTTCTGGGCGCCCTGGTGCGGGCCGTGCCGCATGATGGCGCCGGCCTATGAACAGGCCGCGGCGCAGCTGGAGCCGCGGGTGCGGGTGGCCAAGGTCAATACCGAGGAAGCACAGAGCCTGGGCGCGCGCTTCAATATCCGCAGCATCCCGACGCTGGCGCTCTTTGTGGGCGGGCGCGAGGTGGCGCGCCAGGCCGGCGCCATGCGCTCGGCGGCCGACATCGTGCGCTGGACGCAATCGCAGCTCAAGTAACACCTCGTCCCGCTTGCTGGCGGAAGTGGTAATGTCGCGGTCATTCCAGACTTGCCTATCCGGCGGCGTGCCTCGTGCGCCCGCCAGGAGCCCGACACATGACCGAGTTGAACCGCAGCGCCGCCGACAAGGGGTTTCCCCGGGGTTTTCATTTGCCGCCCGGGGCCGCGCCGGTGGCCTGCGTCGATGTTGGCGGCACCAAGGTCGCCGTCAATGTGGCGGATGAGCACGGCGTGCGCGGCCACGTCGCCGCGCCGACCGCCAAGCTCGGGCATCATGGTGTGCTGGCCGAGCAGATTCTTCGCCTGATTGAGCAGAGCTGCGCGGCGGCGGGCGTGCCGCGCGCCGACGTGGCGGCGGTGGGCGTGTCGGCCTGCGGCCCGTTCGTGCTGCGCGAGGGGCTGGTCGAGCTGGCCACGCCCAATATCTGCGGCGGCCTGGCGGGCCGGGCGCGCGGCCTGCCCAACGACTGGACCACGGCCCTGCTGGAAGCGCCGCTGCGCGCCGCTTATCCCCGGGTGCGGGTGGAGAACGACGCCATTGCCGCGCTGGAGGCCGAGCGGCGCTGGGGCGCGCTGCATGTCAATGGCCGGGCCCTGCGCAACTGCGCCTACGTCACCTGGAGCACCGGCATCGGCACGGGGCTGTGCGTGGACGGGCATGTGCTGCACGGCAAGCACGGCAATGCCGGGCATGCCGGCCATTCGTTTTCCAGCGACAACCAGGATGCCTTGTGCGGCTGCGGCAATCTGGGCGACGTGGAGGGGCTGGTCGCCGGCGGCTCGATGGCGCGCCGCTTCGCGGCCGTGGGCTACCCCGATGCCGCCACGCTTTTGATCGCAGCCCAGGCCGGTGATGAGCGGGCCGCTGCCATCGTGGACGAGCTGTGCCGGGTGATGGGGCGGGCCCTGTACAACCTGGTGGTGACGCTGGATCTGCAGCGCATCAGCATGGGCGGCGGCGTGTTCTGGCATCACCACGAATTCCTGCTGCCCAAATTGCTGTCACATATTCGCGGTAAGCTACCGGCATTGACCGATGAATGCGAGCTGGTGCCCGCCGGTCTGGGCGGGCGGGTGGGCGACTTCGGCGCGCTGGCGCTGGTGGCTTGAGATGGTCTCCCCCTTTCGGGGCAAGGGAACCTGTGGATGCTTTGCATAACTAGGGTAAGTCCCATGACGCCGGGACCCTGTTCAGTAAAAGATTGCTCGGGTCGGCTTGGCATGGTGCCGTGCCGCGTCAAACTTGGCTCCGGGGCTTCGCGCACCAAGGGAGCAGAGAAGGAAACACAATGTTGAAGCTTTCAAACTTGGCCACGGCAGTGGCAATCGCGGTGACGGCTGCTGCGGCGCATGCGGGTGAGGTGGAGGTGCTGCACTGGTGGACTTCCGGCGGGGAAGCCAAGTCGGTGGGCGAGCTCAAGAAAATCATGCAGGGCAAGGGCCACACCTGGAAGGATTTCGCCGTGGCCGGCGGCGGCGGGGACGCCGCCATGACCGTGCTCAAGAGCCGCGTGGTATCGGGCAACCCGCCCGCCGCCGCCCAGATCAAGGGCCCGGCCATCCAGGAGTGGGCCAGCGAGGGCGTGCTGGCCAATCTGGATGCCGTCGGCAAGGCCGAAAAATGGGACAGCCTGCTGCCCAAGGTGGTGGCCGATGTGATGAAGTACAAGGGCAATTACGTGGCCGTGCCGGTCAACGTGCACCGCGTGAACTGGGTGTGGGCCAATCCCGAGGTGCTGAAGAAGGCCGGCGTGGCCGGCATGCCCAAGAACTACGACGAATTCTTTGCCGCGGCCGACAAGATCAAGGCCGCGGGCCTGATCGCGGTGGCGCATGGCGGCCAGAACTGGCAGGACTTCACGACCTTCGAGTCCGTGGTGCTGGGCGTGGGCGGGCCCAAGTTCTACTCCGACGCGCTGGTCAAGCTCGACGCCAAGGCCATTGGCAGCGACACCATGAAGAAGTCGCTCGAAACCTTCCGCCGCATCAAGGGCTACACCGATCCGGCCTCGCCCGGGCGCGACTGGAATCTGGCCACGGCCATGGTGATGCAGGGCAAGGCGGGCTTCCAGTTCATGGGGGACTGGGCCAAGGGCGAATTCGTGGCGGCCGGCAAGGTGCCGGGCAAGGACTTCCTGTGCGCCGCGGCGCCGGGCACGGCCAACGCCTTCACCTTCAATGTCGATTCGTTCGCCATGTTCAAGCTCAAGTCGGCGCCAGCGCAAAAAGCGCAGAACGACTTGGCGGCCGCCATCATGGGCCCCGAGTTCCAGGAAGTGTTCAACCTGAACAAGGGGTCCATTCCCGTGCGCCTGAACATGAAGATGGACAAGTTCGACGAATGCGCCAAGCTCTCGGCCAAGGACTTCGTGGACACCGCCAAGACCAACGGCCTGGTGCCCTCCATTGCGCACGGCATGGCCGTCAAGCCGGCGGCCGAGGGCGCCATCAAGGACGCGGTGAGCCAGTTCTGGAACGACGACCGCATGACGGTGGCCGACGCCATGAAGAAGATCGCGGCCGCTGCGGCCACCAAGTAGGCTCCGCGCCCGCGCCCAGCCGCCAGCCGTGACGCAGATCGATGTCGCGCACGCTTGAGTCCGTGTTGCCCAAGCTGGTGCTGGCGCCGGGCTTCGTGCTCGGCTTCGCCTTCATCTACGGCTTCATGCTGTGGAACGGCGTTCTGTCCTTGACCGATTCGCACATGCTGCCCAGCTACGACTTCATCGGGCTGGAGCAGTATGCGCGGCTGTGGAAGATGGACCGCTGGTGGGTGGCGCTCAAGAACCTGGGCATTTTCAGCGTGCTGTACGTGGGGGGCAGCATGGCGGTGGGCGTGTTCCTGGCCATCCTGCTGGACCGCAAGGTGCGCGCCGAAGGCGCCTTGCGGACCATTTACCTCTATCCCATGGCCCTGTCCTTCATCGTCACGGGCACGGCCTGGAAATGGATTCTCAATCCCAGCCTGGGGCTGGAGAAGCTCATGCATGACCTGGGCTGGACCAGCTTTCACTTCGACTGGCTGGTGCAAACGCGCTGGGCCATCTACTGCGTGGTGATCGCCGGCATCTGGCAGTCCGCCGGGTTTGCCATGGCGCTGTTTCTGGCGGGCCTGCGCGGCATTGACGACCGCATCATGAAGGCCGCGCAAGTCGACGGCGCCAGCCTGCCCCTGATCTACTGGCGCATCATCCTGCCGATGCTGCGCCCCGTGATGTTTTCCACCATCATGGTGCTGTCGCATCTGGCCATCAAGAGTTTCGATCTGGTTATGGCGCTGACCGCCGGCGGGCCCGGTTATGCCACGGACGTGCCCGCCACCTTCATGTACGTGATGAGCTTCACCCGCGGCCAGATCGGCCTGGGCGCGGCCAGCGCCACCATGATGCTGGCCACCGTCGCCGCCATCGTGGTGCCCTACCTGTACAGCGAACTCCGGAAAAAACCGCATGACCGCTAGCCGCCGGCCCACGCGTTTTTCGGCGTACCTGCCGCGGGTCGCGCTCTACGCGACGCTGGGCGTGGCGGCCCTGTTTTTCCTGGCGCCGCTTTATGTGATGCTGATCACCTCGCTCAAGGATGCCGCGCAGATTCGCGCGGGCAATTTGCTGAGCCTGCCGACCTCGTTGACGCTGGAGGCCTGGCGGCTGGCCTGGTCCACCGCCTGCACCGGCGCGGACTGTCGCGGCCTGCAGCCTTTTTTCTGGAACTCGGTGCTCATGGCCGTGCCGGCGGTGCTGATTTCCACCGTGTGGGGCGCGCTCAACGGCTATGTGCTGAGCCTGTGGAAATTCCGGGGCAGCGAGGTCCTGTTCGGCTTCATGCTGTTTGGCGTCTTCATGCCGTTCCAGGTGGTCCTGCTGCCCATGAGCCAGGTGCTGGGCTGGCTCGGTTTGTCCAGCTCGGTCGCGGGCCTGGTGCTGGTGCACTGCCTGGCGGGCATGGCCAACACCACCCTGTTCTTCCGCAACTACTACACCTCCATTCCACCCGAGCTCGTCAATGCGGCGCGCATGGACGGGGCCGGCTTCTGGATGATTTTCTGGCGCGTGGTGCTGCCCATGTCCGTGCCCATCGTGATGGTCACGCTGATCTGGCAGTTCACCAACATCTGGAACGATTTCCTGTTCGGCGTGGCGTTCAGCGGGGCCGACAGCAAGCCCGTCACGGTGGGCCTGAACAACATGGCCAACACCTCCGGCAGCGTCAAGGCCTACAACGTCGACATGGCGGCCGCGGTGATTGCGGGCCTGCCCACCATGATCGTTTATGTGCTGGCCGGGCAGTATTTCGTGCGCGGGCTCACGGCCGGGGCCGTCAAGGGATAACGGAAAGACGACATGGCAGCTTCATTGCAGATAGCAGGTGTGCGCAAGGTGTTCGGCAAGGGCGACAAGGCGGTGGAGGTGCTCAAGCGCATCGACCTGGACGTGGCGCCCGGCGAGTTCCTGATCCTGGTCGGGCCCTCGGGCTGCGGCAAATCGACGCTGCTCAACATCATTGCCGGCCTGGAGGAGCCCACGCAGGGCCAGGTGCTGATGGACGGGCGCGACGTGGTGGGCGTGCCGCCGGCGCAGCGCGACATCGCCATGGTGTTTCAGAGCTACGCGCTCTATCCCACCATGAGCGTGGCCGACAACATCGGCTTTGCGCTGGAGATGCGCAAGGTGCCCCGCGCCCAGCGCGAGGCGCGCGTGCGCGAGGTGGCCAGCATGCTGCACATCGACCACCTGCTGGACCGCCGCCCCTCGCAGCTCTCGGGTGGCCAGCGCCAGCGCGTGGCCATGGGGCGCGCGCTGGCGCGCGAACCGAAACTTTTTTTGTTCGACGAGCCGCTGAGCAACCTGGACGCCAAGCTGCGCGTGGAAATGCGCGCCGAAATCAAGCGGCTGCACCATGTCAACGGCACCACCAGCGTGTACGTCACGCACGACCAGATTGAGGCCATGACGCTGGGCAGCCGCATCGCCGTCATCAAGGACGGCATCCTGCAGCAACTGGGCACGCCGGACGACATCTACATCCGGCCCGCCAATACCTATGTGGCCACCTTCATCGGCTCGCCCACCATGAACGTGGTGGCCGGGCGCGCGGCGTCAGCGGCCGGCCCCTTCGCGATCAAGGGCGGCGAGCTGCCGCTGGCCTGTCCCGCGCCGGGGCGGGACTTGCTGCTGGGCTTTCGGCCCGAGCATGTGGTGCTGGACGACAAGGCGGGCTGGCGCGGCGAAGTGATTCTGGTGGAGCCCACCGGCGCGGACACCTTTGTGGTGGTCCGGACCGAGGTCGGCATCATCATGGCACGCACCCTGCCCCAGGTGCGGCTGCATGCCGGCGACACGGTGGGCCTGCGGGTGCAGGCCGAGCACGTGCACTGGTTCGATGCCCAAACCAATCTGCGGCTGCCCTGAGGCGCGCCGCAGCGGCCTCAGGAAAGAATGGTCCACTCGTGCGCGCACTGGCGGCAGCGCACGCCGGTGTGGCCGTTGCGGGTGTCGTCATTCATGACGTCAAAGCGTCCGTAGGCGGCGCACTGGGGGCAATTGGCCTGGTTGGCCACTTCCTCGGCGTGCATCAGCAGGTACAGGTAGCGGCGCAGCGCCCACAGCCCCACGGCACCGCTGAGCATGAACAGCAGCACGTCCAGCAGCTTGTTGCCCGGGCTGGCGTCCTGGAAGGCTTCCACCGTGGCCATGAGCGCGATGGTGCACAGCAGGGCCAGCAGCATGTGGGCGTGGGAGGAGAGCAGTTCGCGCTCGTACCACTTGCGAAACCCGACCCGCCGCACGCCTTCGGCCAGGCGGTGGTTCAGCGGGTTGTGCGTGAACGGGTTCATCCGCCGCATGATGCGCCAAGCGCGGCTTTGACGTTGCGGACCGGCAGCAACCTACTGCCGCACGGGGTTACTGCGGCGACGCGGCGAGTCCCGGCACGGCCGCCACCGCCTCGATCCGGGCCGCATGGATCATTTCACCGACTTTTTTGCCTGTGATCCCCGCCGCCAGGGCATGTTCGGCCAGGGAATGGGTAGCAAGCCCGAGCACGGTGTCGAGCACGGCCTGCAGGCGCGGGCGCGGGGGGTAGGGATCATTCTCGCGGCCCAGGCGGCCACGCGCGTCGCACTCGCAGGCCAGCAGGATCTCGGCAAAGCGCCGCGGCTTGCGGATGGCGTCGCAGCGCTCCAGCAGCCGCACCAGGGCGGCCGCACCCAGGCCGGCGCTGCGGTGGATGTTGCCGTGCTCGCGCGCCACCACGTCGGCCAGCTCGCGGCAGTCCACCGGCACGCGCAGGCGCTCGCACAGGCCCTTGAGCAGTTTCGCGCCGCGTTCCTCGTGGCCGATGTGCCGGGGCAGGATGTCGGCCGGCGTTGTGCCCTTGCCCAGGTCGTGCCCAAGGCAGGCAAAGCGCACGGCCAGCGGGGCATGCAAATGGGCCGCCATGTCCAGCACCATCATGAGGTGCACGCCGGTGTCGATCTCGGGGTGGTGCTCCGTGCCTTGCGGCACGCCCCAGAGCCGGTCCACCTCAGGCAGCAGCTTGACCAGGGCGCCGCAGGCGCGCAGCACGTCGAACATGCGTGAAGGCTGTTGCTCCATCAGGCCGCGGCTGAGCTCCTGCCACACGCGCTCGGCCACCAGGTGGTCCGCCTCGCCGTCCGCCACCATGTGGCGCATGAGTTCCAGGGTCTCGGGCGCGATCGTGAAGTCGGTAAAGCGCGCGGCCAGGCGCGCCACGCGCAGGATGCGCACCGGGTCTTCGCGAAAGGCCAGCGTCACGTGCCGGAACACCTTGTTGGCCACATCCTGCCGGCCGCCATGGGGGTCGGTCAAATGTTTGATGTCAAATGTGCCGTCAGGCCTTGTGTAATCTGCGTGAACAGCTATCGAATTGATAGTGAGATCGCGCCGCGCCAGATCCTGCTCCAGCGTGACGCCGGGGCTGGCGTGGATGGCGAAACCGCGGTAGCCGCGCGCGGTCTTGCGCTCGGTGCGGGCCAGCGCGTACTCCTGCTTGGTCTGGGGATGCAGGAAGACCGGAAAGTCCTTGCCCACCGGCACAAAACCCCGGGCCGTCATCTCCTCGGGCGTGGCGCCCACCACCACCCAGTCGTGATCCTTGACGGGCAAGCCCATCAACGCATCCCGCACCGCGCCCCCGACCATGTAAATCTGCATGGCGGGCAGTTTACCGGCTTGCGCCATGGCGCTTTGTTCAGCGCTGCAGGCGGTAGGGTTCCTCGAAGTCCCGAAAGTCTTTTTCAGCGCGGGCCTGTTCCATCCACGCCTGCACGCCGGGCAGGGCGCAGACCCGCTCGACATAGGCCGCGACGGCGCCCGGCAGCGGCAGCGCATAGGTTTTGAAGCGCATGCATACCGGGGCGAAGTAGGCGTCGGCGACCGAGAAGCCGCCAAACAGCAGGGGGCCGCCATGCTCGGCCAGCAGGCCGCTCCACATCTCGACCAGCCGTGCCACGTCGGCGCGCACCGCCGGTTGGTCGCGCCAGATCAGCCGCCCGATGTCGGCCAGGGAGGCCTCGATGTTCATCGGGCAATGGCTGCGCAGGGCGGTGAAGCCGGCATGCATCTCGGCGCAGATGCTGCGCGCGCGGGCGCGCCGGGCCGCGTCTGGCGGCCAGAGTTTCTTCTCGGGAAATTGCTCGGCGATGTACTCCGCAATGGCCAGCGTGTCCCAGACCGCCAAGCCGCCATGGATCGAGCTGTCCACCAGCACCGGCACCTTGCCCACCGGCGTGATGCCGCTGAGCCGCTGCTTGAAGCCCGAGCCCGCGTCGAACGAGTCAAAGCGCACCAGCACTTCCTCAAACGGGATGGCGGCCTGTGCAAGCAGCACCCAGGACCGCATCGACCAGGAGGAATAGTTTTTGTTGCCGATGAAAAGCGTGAGCATGCCGGACTCCTTGAAGACACCGCCATGGTAGCGCGCAGGCGGGCGCCGCCGCGCCGCGTGCCCATGCGGGGCTGGCGCTTCAGACGCGTTGCGCGTTGCGCCGGCGCAAGTCCAGGTAGCGGCTTTGCGGCCCCGCGGACCCCAGATAGGCCGGGCCGATGGCGGCCAGCGAGGCGGGCACGATGCCCAGCGCCCGCAGCCCCGGCAGATGGCCGCTGGCCACGTTGTCCAGCTTCATCGAGTCCAGGTTGTCGCGGCTCATGAGCGGCGCGCCCGGCGCCAGTTCCATCAGCAGCGCCTGCAGGCGCCCCAGGACCCGGGGCAGGGCGATGACGGCACGTCCCCGGCCATGGTTGATGCCGCTCAGGCGCCCGGCCAGCTGCACCAGTTCCTTGAGCGCGAGCACATCCGGTCCGCACAGCTCATAGCTTTGTCCGATGGTGGCGGGGTCTTGCAGGCAGTGCACCACGGCTTGCGCCACGTCTTCGACCCAGACCGGCTGAAAGCGCGCATGGGCCCCGGCCAGCGGCATGATGGGAAAGACCTGTTGCAGGCTGGCAAACAGATTGAGGAATTTGTCCTCGGCGCCGAAGATAACGCTGGGGCGCAGCACGGTGAGCCGCAGGCCCTCTGCCGCGGCAGCCTGCAAGGCCGCCTCGCCCCGCCCCTTGCTGCGCAGGTACATGGACGGCGCCGCCTCGGGATGCTGGCTGTCGGCGCCCAGCGCGCTCACATGCACCAGGCGCGGCACGCCCGTGGCGATGCAGGCCCGGGCCAGCCGCGCGGGCAACTGCACATGCGCGCGCTCGAACGCGGCTTCTTGCCCGTGCAGGATGGCCACCAGGTTGACCACGGCATCGTGCCCGGCCACCAGTTGCGCCAGGGCGGCCTCGTCATGCACATCGGCCTGCACCACGTCGACCAGGGGCAGCAGCTGCAGATGCCGGGCGTTGACGGCGCGGCGGGTGGGCAGGGTGACGCGCCACTGCAGCCGGGCCAGTTTCTCGCAGACGTGGCGGCCGACAAAACCGCTGCCGCCGAGGATGAGGATTTTTTTCATTCGGCGCCTTCGGGTTCAGGGCAGATCGGGGTCGGCGTCCGCCGCGCTGGCAACCCGCGGTCCGACCGTGCCCAGCCGGGCCTTGAGGGACTGCGGTTGCCCGCTGATGAGGGCGGCGTAGTTGGTGGTGTTGGCCAGCACTTTTTTCACATAGTCGCGGGTTTCGGCAAAGGGCACGTTTTCGGCCCAGATCGCGGCTTCCAGCACGGGGGCGCCGTTTTGGCCGCGCCAGCTGCGCGGGCGGCTGGGCCCGGCGTTGTAGGCCGCGGCGGCCAGCGGCATGGAGCCGCCGAAATTGTCCAGCACCAGCTTGAGGTAGCCGGTGCCGATGGCGATGTTGGTGTCGCGGTCGGTGATCTGGTGCGGCTTGAAGTCCTTGAGCCCGATCTTGCGGGCGGTCCAGCTGGCGGTTGCCGGCATGACCTGCATCAGGCCGGATGCACCCACGCCCGAGCGGGCATCCATGATGAAACGGCTTTCCTGCCGGATCAGCCCGTACACATAGGCCGGATCCAGGCCGATCTGGGCGGCGCGCTGCAGCACGGCGTTCTTGAAAGGCATGGGGTAGCGCTGCTCGAAGTCAATCAGGGTCCTGGTGCGTTCGCTGGTGTTGATGCAGCGGTCCCACACACCGCTGTCGCAGGCCAGCTGGGCCGCGGCCAGCAAATCGCGCTCGGACATGCCGCCGCGCTGGTGCAGGCCGACGCTGTAGTTCCACTCGCGCACGCCATCGCTGCGCAGGCCGATCTGGATGGCGTGCAGGCTGCGGTTGAGGCCGGGGTTGCTGCGCGCGGCTTCTTTTTCCGCCGCGCTCGGGGCCTCGGGCCGGGGCGGGGTGGTGATCGGGCGACCCAGCTCCTCCAGCGCGAGCTGCTCGTAAAAGCCGCGCGCCGAGGCGATGGATTCATACAGCGCCGCGGCCTGGGCGGCGCCGCCCGGGGCCTTGAGCGCCAGCAGCGCGCGCGCGCGCCAATACACCCAGACCGGTTCCTGGCGCAATGACGCGCCCATGGCGGCAATGGCTTCCTGCACCGCGCCCCACACGCCCGCGCGCAGCGCGGCGCGCGCCTTCCAGGCCAGATGATCGTCGTGCATGAACTTGTCCTGCCCGTTGGCAAAGAACGTGAGCGCATCATCCGACAGGCTGCGCGCCGCGCGCTTGCCGATCACGCCCCAGACCCAGCTGCGCTCCTCCACGGTGAGCTGGGTCCGCCAGCGGATCTTGTTCATCTGGGCCGCCGCGGCGACCGGGTCGCTTGCCGCCAGGCGGACCAGCGCCAGCGTGGCCAGCTCCTTGGTGCGCGGACGCAGGGCGAGGATTTTCTCGTCAAGGTAGCGCGCCGGGCTGGCGTAGATGACGTTGACCACGCTGGCCCAGTCGGCGTTGAGCAGGCCCACGGCCTGGGTGGCAACGCGCAGGCGATCGTTTTCCAGCCCGAGCCGGGCGCGCTGCCAGGCCGTCAGGGGTTTGAGCTTGCCGGCCTTGAGCTGCTGTTCGGCCGCCGCGGCGCAACCCTCGTCGGCCTCTTTCTGGGCCAGCCAGAGCTCATGCACCTGGGGCGCCACATCGGCGCCGCTGGTGTTGAACTCGGTCAACAAGGCATAACAGCGCACCGCGCGGTCGTCATTCATGCGGTATTTCGGGTATTCGGTGACAAAGGTGCTCCAGTCGTGGCGCTTGCCCAGCAGCAGCAGCCAGTCCGCCCGCAGCCGGTCTTCCTGGTAGGTGCCCGCATAGCGCGCCAGCACATCCTGGATTTCCTGGGGCGTGGCCTCGTCAAGCCGGGCGTTGAGTTCCCAGTAGGCGCCCCATGGCTCCAGAATATGGCCCTGTACCTGGGGCAGCAAGGCGCTCAGGCGCTTGCGGTCACCCTTTTTGAAGGCCTGGCTCATTTCCAGAATGGCATCGTCCGGCTCGGTTTGTGCCTTGGGTTTGGCTTGGGCGGCCCCGGCGCTGGACAACGCCAGGCCGCCCAACAGGGCTAACGATGTCAGAATGGCTTGAAACTGCATGTATGGATTATGGATATATCAGACGAAAAAAGAGCGCTTGAGAAAAAATCCCTTCGCAAGGCCCTGATTGAGCAACGCCTGAACCTGCCGGATCGGCTACAGCGCGCCGATCTATTGCAGCGCGTGATGCGCATCTGGCTGGTGGGGCGTCCGGACGCGGTGATCGGCGCCTATTGGCCCATCAAGGGCGAATTCGATCCGCTGCCGGCCCTGCACCGCTGGAAAGAGGATGGCGAACTCATCGACCAGCCCCAGCCGCGGCGCATCGGGCTGCCGGTGGTGGACAAGGTGCACAAGACGCTGACCTTTCATGCCTGGTACCCGGGCTGCCCGATGGAGGAGGACGCCTACGGCATTCCGAAACCGAAGGACACCGAAGTGATCGTCCCCACCCTGCTGTTCGTGCCTTGCGTGGGGTATGCGGCGGGTGGCTACCGTCTGGGTTATGGCGGCGGTTTTTACGACCGCACGCTGGCCACGCTGCAGCCGCATCCGTTCACGGTGGGGCTGGGCTTTACCCAGGGCTTCTTGCCGGACTTCGAGCCCGAGGCCCACGACGTGCCGCTGGATGCCATCCTGAACGACAACGGCGTGGTCTGGCCGGTCTGAGCCGGCCCCGGCGCGCTGGATAATTCTGCCCATGGCCCGTCCCAAATCCGCGACCCACGAACTCAAGCGCGACGAGATTCTTGACGTTGCCGCGCAGTGTTTCGCGGACCGCAGCTACCCCGCGGCCAGCATGAACGACATTGCCGCGGCCCTGGGCACCTCCAAGGCGCGGCTCTACCACTACTACGGCGCCAAGGAGGCGATCCTGTTCGACCTGCTGGACCGCTACACCCAGCGCCTGCTGGCCATCATCGGCCAGGCCGAGGCCAGGGCGCAGCGGCGCGGCCTGGACGACCGGGCGGCCCTGCACGAGCTGATCCGCAATTTCCTGGAAGAGTACGAGACCTCGGCGACACGCCATGTCGCGCTGCTCAACGCGACCCAGTTTCTCGGAGACGAGCAGCGCGAGCAGATCCTGAACCGCCAGCGTGACGTGGTGTCCGCCGTCACCCGCTTTCTGTGCCGGGCCTATCCGAAACGCATCACCGCGAAAAACCGCACGGCGGTCACCATGATGCTGTTTGGCATGATCAACTGGACGTTCACCTGGCTGCGCCCGGGCGGCGCCATGAGTTATGCCGCCTTTGCCGAGGAAGTGGTTGCCATGCTGGAGCGGGGGCTGGCAACATGACGGCCGGGCTCGGCCCGGCTGCCCGTTGGGTGGTGGTCATGGGCGTGTCGGGTTGCGGCAAGTCGGCGGTGGGGCGGCTCCTGGCGCAGCGGCTGGGTAGGCCGCTGATTGAAGGCGACGCCTTTCATCCCGCGGCCAATATCGGGAAGATGCGCCAGGGCATGGCCTTGAATGACGAGGACCGGGCCGGCTGGCTGCGTGCCTTGGGCGCCGAGCTGCTGCGTCATCCGGGTGGCGCCGTGTTGACCTGCTCGGCCCTCAAGGCGGCCTACCGCGACATGCTGCGGGCCGCGGTGCCCACCTTGCGTTTTGTGCATCTGGCCATTGACCAGGCCGAGTCGCTGCGGCGCGTGACGCAGCGCCAGGACCACTTTTATCCGCCCAGCCTGGTGGCCAGCCAGTTCGAGGCCCTGCAGGACCCCGCGGCCGAACCCGGGGTGCTGGTGCTGGATGGCTGCGCCGGGCTGGACGAGCTGGCTGCGCGGGCGGCACGCTGGATGGAAAAAATGGGCTGAGAATTCAACACGTCGTAATTCGTTACGATTAGGTAAATTTATTCAATGAATGGAGCGCCCGATGACACCCCCCCCAAGCAAGGCCTTTGCCTCCCAAGCCGACCTGACCGACAAGAAAATCACTTTTGAGCAGCTCAGCGCCCACTGCTGGGCCTACACCACCGAGGGCGACCCCAACTCGGGTGTCATCATCGGCGAGAACTGCATCATGGTCAGCGACGCCACCGCCACGCCGGCCATGGCGCGCGACCTGATCGCCAGGATCCGCACGGTGAGCGACCTGCCCATCAAGTACGTGCTGCTCACGCACTACCACGCGGTGCGCGTGCTCGGCGCCAGCGCTTTTGCGGCCGAGGGCGCCACCGAGATCATTGCCAGCCAGGGCACGCTGGAGCTGATCCGTGAGCGCGGCGCGCAGGACATGAAGAGCGAGATGGAGCGCTTCCCGCGCCTGTTCCGCAATGCCGAGACCGTGCCCGGCCTGACTTGGCCGAGCATGGTGATCGGCGGCGGCAACCCCGTCAAGGGCGAGGTGCCGGGCAAGCTCGGCATCAACCTGGGCGGCATCGTGGTGCAGATCTGGAGCCCAGGCCCCGGCCACACGCGCGGCGACACCATCGCCTGGGTGGAGGAGGAGAAAGTGCTGTACTCGGGCGACCTGGTCGAGTTCGAGGCCGGCGTCTACACCGGTGACGCCCAGCTCGAAGAGTGGCCGGCCACGCTGGAGGCCTTGCGCGCCTTGAAGGCCGAAGCCATCGTGCCGGGCCGCGGCGAGGCGATGAAGGGCAATGCCAATGTCAACAAGGCGCTGGACTACACCAGGCGCTGGGTCGAGACCCTGTACCGCTGCGGCCGCGAGGCCGTGGCGCAGAAGATGGACCTGAAAGCCGCCATGGCGCACACGCGCAAGAGCATGGACCCGGTGTTCGGTAAAGTTTTCATCTACGAGCATTGCCTGCCCTTTGACGTGACCCGTGCCTTCGATGAGGCCAGCGGCATCAAGAACCCGCGCATCTGGACCGCCGAGCGCGACCAGGCCATGTGGGCCGCGCTGCAGAACTGAGGATCGATAAGAGGGCGCCGCGCGGGCGCGGACCGTGCCCCTATTTTTCCGCGGCCAGCGTGCGTGCGTCTGTTTCGTAACCCTGCAGGACCTCGATCGCCCGCAGGCGTTGCGCGGGCGTGGTGCTGTTGTGCAGGGCGGCGATGGTCTGGCAGCCCTCCATGACCATGGTTTCCAAATGGCGCCGGTACGTCGCATCGGGTGAGTTCAGGCTGCGCTCCAGCAGGGCGAGTATCTCCGCCTTGACGTGCGTGGCGTGGGCCGCGCCACCGGCGTGTTCTTTCAGGGTTTGCAGCATGTCCTGCTGGCGGCGCAGTGCTTCGCGGTAACTGAGCTGGGCATCGAAGCTGGAGGAGGCGACACGGTTGCGAATGACGGCAAGCTGCGCCTCGTCCAGCCGGCCATAGAACATTTCGGCGCGCTCCACGGTTTTGTCGATACGCCGGGCCTGGCGCTGCGCCGGCGTGCCTTCGAGCCATTCCTCGCGCCATTTCCGGTTGCGCTTTTCAAACTGGCGCGCCAGGTGGTCCAGCTGCTCCTTGCCAAGCGCTGGCGCCAGCGCCGTGATGGCGGGTTCCGCCCGGTCGCTGAGGCGCTGGAGGTGGCCGCGAACTTCGGCGGAAAGATCGCAGACCTGCTCCGGCCTGACGTTGGCGGGCGCGAGCTGCTGCAATTTGCGCAGCGTGGCGGCATAGGCCGGCAGTTCGGTTTTGCGGTGCCAGGCGTGCAGGGCAGCCAGATCGGCGCGCACCTGGGGCGACTGGGCCTCGTTGAAGTCGACATAGCTGTCCAGCCACCAGTAGGTCAGCGAAGGCGCGTTGTTGTAGCCGATCTGCAGGGCGCTGCAGCCCGACAGCAGCCCGGCCAGCAGTAGCGCGCCGATAATGTGCAGGAAATGAAGCAGCGGGCGAATGGAGCGGGACATGGCAATAGGTTCTTCGGTAAACAGCAGCATGGACAAAATGGCAGATCAGGGCGTGGTGGATGTCGTGATCATGGCGGCAGGCAAGGGCACGCGCATGAAAAGCAGACTCCCCAAAGTGTTACACCGTTTGGCCGGCCGTGCGCTGCTGCAGCATGTGGTGGACACCGCGGCCGATCTGTCGGCGCGCCGGGTGGTGGTGGTGACCGGCCATGGTGCCATGGAAGTTGAAGCAGCGCTCGCCCGTCCGGCAAGGGCCGTGGCCGGTTTTTCCATGAATTTCGTGCGGCAGGAGCCGCAGCTCGGCACCGGCCATGCGGTGCAGCAGGCGGTGCCGGTGCTGCCCGACGATGGCGTGGTGGTGGTGCTGTCGGGGGATGTGCCGCTGATCCGCGCGGATACGCTGCGGCAGCTGGTGGCCCTGAGTGCCGGCGGCCGGCTGGCGCTGCTGACCATCGATTTGGCGGACCCCACCGGTTATGGCCGCATCGTGCGCCAGGGCCAGCAGGTGCAGCGCATCGTGGAGCACAAGGATGCCAGCGCGGCCGAGCGCGCCATTCCAGAGATTTACAGCGGCATCATGGCCGCGCCCGGGCGCCTGCTCAAGGGCTGGCTGGCGCGGCTGGACAACCGCAACACCCAAGGCGAGTACTACCTGACCGACATCGTGAAGCTGGCCGTGGCCGATGGGGTGCCGGTGGCGGCGCTCAAGACCGGGGACGAGCTCCAGGTGGCCGGCGTCAACAGCCCGGTGCAACTCGCGGCGCTGGAGCGCGCTTTTCAATTGCGCCAGGCGACGCGGTTGATGGAGCAGGGCGTTCGCCTGGCGGACCCGGCGCGTTTCGATGTGCGCGGCGAACTGCAATGCGCGGGCGACGTTGACATTGACGTGAACTGTGTTTTCGAGGGCCATGTGTCGCTGGGCGAGGGCGTGCGGATCGGTGCCAACTGCGTCATAGCCAATGCCCGCATTGCCGCCGGCGCGGTGATCCACCCGTTCACCCACATCGACGGCGGCAAGGACCCGGTGGAGGTGGGCGCTGGGGCGCTGGTCGGCCCCTTTGCCCGGCTGCGGCCCGGCGCACGCCTGGGCGAGCAGGTGCACATCGGCAATTTTGTCGAGGTGAAAAACGCCACGCTGGCCGCCGGCGCCAAGGCCAACCACCTGGCGTACCTGGGGGATGCCACGGTGGGCGAGCGCGTCAACTACGGCGCGGGCAGCATCACCGCCAACTACGACGGCGCCAACAAGCACCAGACGGTGATTGAGGCCGATGCGCACATCGGCAGCAACTGCGTGCTGGTGGCGCCGGTCACCATCGGGGCCGGCGGCACGGTGGGCGGCGGCTCGACCATCACCAAGGACACGGCCCCCGGCGTCCTGACGGTGGCGCGCGGCAAGCAGGTGAGCATTGCCAGCTGGAAGCGGCCCGCGAAAAAATAAGGCCATGCCGATGTCCTCCAGCACGCCACCGCCCGGGCAAGCCGCGTCGCCAGACGCGCTGCTTGCGCAGCTGCGGACCGAGCTGGCGGCCGCGCGGCATGAGCAGGCGCAACTTGCGCGGCAACTGGAAGCGGTGCAAGCCGAGCTCGGGGATTTTGCCTACACGGTCTCGCATGACCTGCGGGCCTCGTTGCGCCACATCACCGCCTATGTGGACCTGGTGCGGGAAGACCTGGGTGGGGCAATGGAGGCCGGCGTGTCATCCCACCTGAATGTCGTGGCCAACGCGGCACGCCTGATGGGGCGCCAGATGGATGGCCTGATGGCCTTGTCACGCCTGGACCGCAGTGAGCTCAATATGGCGCCGGTGGATGTCCGGCCGCTGATTGCGCAGGCGCGCTCGGCCTTCGCGGCTGAAATGGCTGATCGCCAGATGGAGTGGCAGGTCGCCGATGATTTCCCGCTGGTTCGCGGGGATGCTGCCCTGGTCCGCCAAATCTGGAGCGTGCTGCTGTCGAACGCGCTCAAGTACACCCGCTCCAGGGCCGTGGCGCGCGTGCAGATCGGCTGGACGCCGCACGAAGGCCCGGATGCCGCGGCCAGCTGCACGTTTTTCATCCGGGACAACGGTGTCGGGTTCAATCCGCAGTTCGCGGGAAAACTGTTTCACGTTTTTCAACGCCTGCACAGCAGCAGCGAATTCGAGGGCATAGGCATGGGGCTGGCGCTGATGCGAAAAATCGTCGAACGCCACGGTGGCCGGGTCTGGGCCCAGGGTGAAGCTGATGCAGGGTGCTGCATCAGCTTCACCCTGCCGCTGGCGAATCCGGCGCCGCCTTCGGCCGGCATGGCCCCGCGCACCTGAAGGAAGAGCGATGCCAGCCCGGCGCGCCCGGCCGGCTTAGCCCGCGCCTTGGCGCAGATCCAGCGGCAAGGGCAGGCGGGCGCCGAACTTGCTGCGCTTGATGCTGAAAAACGCCTTGACGTTGCGCACATTGGCGTCACTGGTGAACAAGCGCTGCGCCAGGGCCAGATAGTCGGGCATGTCCAGCGCATGCACCACCAGCACGAAGTCGGGACCGGGCGAGACGCGGTAGCACTGCTGCACGGCGTCAATGGCGCTGACCCGTTGCTCGAACGCTTCCTGTGCCCCGCTGTCCTGCCGGTCCAGCGTGATTTCCACAATGGCGCTCAGGCCGTGGCCCAACAGCGGCGCCAGCCGGTCCGCGCTCAGCACCGCAATCTGCCGCTCGATCAGCCCCGCATCGTGCAGGCGTTTGACGCGCCGCAAGCAGGTGGGCGGCGAGGTGTGAACCCGCTCGGCCAGCGCCTGGTTGCTCAGCGATGCATCCCGCTGCAACTGGTCGAGGAGCTGCAAATCCATGGTGTCAATGACTATTTGTTCCATTTAATTTAATTTTTTGAAGTATTTAGCCATCGATTTAAATAATTGAAATTAAATATCATTTATTTAAATAAATCAATCAGTAATTTTGTTAACTGCGCTCTACCATGGCGCTAGTCATTTTTGGAGCAGCTTATGTGCGGCATTGTCGGTGCGGTTTCCACCCGCAACATCGTTCCCATTCTGGTGCAGGGCCTGCAGCGGCTTGAGTACCGCGGTTATGACTCTTGCGGAGTGGCGGTGTATGCCGATGCGAAGGGACCGGCGCAAGCCGCCGGATTGCAGCGCGCCCGCAGTACCTCCCGGGTCGCCGAGCTGGCCGAGCAGGTGGGCGGCGGCAAGCTCGAAGGCACAACGGGCATTGCCCATACCCGCTGGGCGACCCATGGCGCGCCGGCGATGCACAATGCGCACCCCCATTTCAGTCATGGCATGGGCGCGGATGCGGCCGCGCGAGCGGGGCGCGTGGCGCTGGTGCACAACGGCATCATTGAAAACCACGATGAGCTGCGCGCGTCCCTCAGGGCTCGCGGCTATGTGTTTCAGAGCCAGACCGATACCGAAGTCATCGCGCACCTGATCGACAGCCTGTATGACGGTGACCTGCTGGAGGCGGTCAAGGCCGCGCTGGGGCAACTGCAGGGTGCGTATGCGATTGCCGTGTTCTGCAAGGACGAGCCGCACCGTCTGATCGGCGCGCGCGCCGGTTCGCCGCTGATTCTGGGCGTGGGCAAGGATGGCAGCGAACATTTTCTGGCCAGCGACGCCATGGCCCTGGCCGGTGTGACCGACCAGATTGTCTACCTCGAAGAGGGGGATGTGGTGGACTTGCAACTGGGGAAGTACTGGGTGATGGACAAGGCCCGCAAGCCGCTGAGCCCGGCGCAGCGCCCCGTTAAAACCGTGCTGGCCCACAGCGGCGCGGCCGAGCTGGGGCCTTACCGCCACTACATGCAAAAGGAAATTTTCGAGCAGCCGCGCGCCATTGCCGACACGCTTGAAGGCGTGGAAGGCATCGTGCCCGAGCTGTTCGAGGGCGCAGGCGCGGCGCGGGTATTCAAGGACATCGACTCCGTGCTGATCCTGGCCTGCGGCACCAGCTACTACAGCGGCTGCGCCGCCAAGTACTGGCTGGAGAGCATTGCCAAAGTGCCCACGCAGGTGGAGATTGCTAGCGAATACCGTTATCGCGAGTCGGTGCCCAATCCCAGAACGCTGGTGGTCACCATCACCCAGTCGGGCGAGACGGCCGACACCCTGGCGGCGCTACGCCACGCCCAGTCGCTGGGCATGACGCACACGCTGACTATCTGCAACGTGGCCACCAGCGCCATGGTGCGCGAATGCAAGCTGGCCTACATCACCCGCGCCGGCGTCGAGATCGGCGTCGCCTCCACCAAGGCCTTCACCACCCAGCTGGCCGGGCTGTTTTTGCTGACGCTCACACTGGCCCAGGCCAAGGGGCGCCTGAGCGCGCAGGATGAGGCCCATCACCTCAAGGCCATGCGGCACTTGCCCGCGGCCCTGCAAGCCGTGCTGGCGCTGGAGCCCCAGGTCATCGCCTGGGCCGAGGACTTTGCGAAGATGGAAAACGCCCTGTTCCTGGGCCGGGGCCTGCATTACCCGATTGCGCTGGAAGGCGCGCTCAAGCTCAAGGAGATCAGCTACATCCATGCCGAGGCCTACCCGGCGGGGGAGCTCAAGCACGGCCCGCTGGCGCTGGTCACCAGTGCCATGCCGGTGGTGACCGTGGCGCCGAACGACGCGCTGCTCGAAAAACTCAAGAGCAACATGCATGAAGTGCGCGCCCGCGGTGGCGTGCTCTACGTGCTGGCCGATAGCGACACCAGAATCGAAAGCGACGAAGGCATCCATGTCATCCGCATGCCGGAACACTACGGTGCCTTGTCACCCCTGCTGCATGTGGTGCCGCTGCAGTTGCTGGCCTATCACACCGCCTGCGCCAAGGGCACCGATGTGGACAAGCCCAGAAACCTGGCCAAGAGCGTGACCGTCGAATGACGACGGACACTGACTAGTAACTATTAGTCCGTGCAATTAAAGTCGTAAACAGGTTATTAAAGTCGTAAACAAGGGTCTAGCATCCATGCGGGTTGGCGGACCGGTGAATTTTTGAAGGGTGTTTGTAAAGTCGTAAACACGCTCGGAAATGGGGTTCACGGAGACCCTTGCGAGGCAGCTTCCGGCGGCGGAAGTGGTCATTCAAGAATCTTCCAGAAAGCTGTCGTTCGATCCCCCAATGCCAGCACCAGGCGATACCTTCAAGATCGTCGTACTCGGCAAGTCCGGCTTTCCACAAGGCCTCAAAGAAACCGGCTTTCTCCCATTGCAGGAACCAGGTGTGGACGGCACTGGCACAGCCAAACTGATCAGCTGGCAACGCTCTCCATTGACAACATGTCCTCAGCAGATAAATGATGCCCCAAACACAAGCTGTGGGTCTTTGGATTTTCGGCCGCCGCCGCGCGCATGTACGTCAGATCGGTCAAACGCTGACGTGCAGGCATCAGTGGCTCTATGCGCTTCCAGAACTCACACTGACTTCCCATGACTTTGCTTTTCCCATCGTCGCTCCAAACGCGTTCATCGCGCATGGGAAATCATGTCCATTTATTTACGCATAAGTTCTTATCGTGGTGCATGACTAACAAACGCGTCACTGAAGAATCTCGCCTCGGGAAGCCCGCTCTGCTCAACGCAGACGCGCCTCAACGCTGCCACCATAGCAGGCGCCCCACAGGCATAGACGTCGTAACCGGACAGATCGGCATACTCGGCCAGCACAGCCTCGTGAACCAAGCCGGTACGGCCGGACCACGTACCGACGGCAGCATCGCTGACCACCGGCACGTAGCGCAGTCCCGGCAAGTTCTGCTGCCATTTGGAAATCACCTCCGACGCGTACAGCCCTTCCACGTGCCGCGAGCCCCAGTACAGAACCAACGGACGACTGATCTTGCTCCGCACCATGTGGTCAATGATGGATTTGATGGGGGCGAAGCCGGTGCCCCCCGCCACCATGATCAACGGGCGGTCACCATCATCTCGTAACCAGAAGTCGCCATGCGGCAGTTCGAGCTGCAGTGGATCGCCGGCTTTGAGCGTAGGCAGAATGCCTGCACTGAAGTGACCACCCGGCACATGACGGATATGCAGTTGCACGCCGTCGCTCTCATGCGGTGCGTTGGCCATGGAGAACGCCCGGCGCTGGCCATCGGGCAGGATCAGCTGCAGGTACTGGCCGGCCTGAAACTTCGCGCGCATGCCGGCGGCGAAACGCAACTGCAAAACGGTTACGTCGCTGGCCGGCTGCGTAATGCGGAAGATTTTGGCCTGCAAGGTTTTTCGGGCATTGGGGTCGATGCGTTGCCAACTGCGCGGGCGGATCAACAGATTGCTGGCAGCCTGGGCATGGCAGAACAGATGTTCGTTGGCGGAATGGATGCCGGCCTCGGCGCTGCCGCCGGCAGTGCCGGGCACCAACTGGCCTTCGAGCACCAGGCCACGGCAGTTGCCGCACACGCCTTTGCGGCAGGAATAGGGCAGTTCGATGCCGTTGCGTGCGGCGGCATCGAGCACCGTCTCGCCATGCTCGCAGGAGAAGGCAACTTCGCTGCCTTCGATCTTGATCTGGTGCTTCATTGAAATGTTCAGAGGGGTGCTGGTACGGCAGCGAGCAGCGCGACGGTATTGATCATGGCCCTGGCGTCGGCGATGCCTTGTCCGGCAATGTCCATGGCGCAGCCATGGCCCACGCTGGAAAGAATTACATCGGCACCGATGGACAGGGCGCTGGCCTGCTTGGGGCTCAGCAGTTTGACGGGGATGTGACCCTGGTCGTGCAGCATGGCGACATACAGGTCATGACGGCGGTCGGCCAGCAAGGCATCGGCACCAAGCGGGCCGTCCACTTGCAGACCGTCCGCTCGCAGCCGTTCGGCGGCCGGGCGAGTAATGCGCTCGTCCGCATCGCCGAACAAGCCGTTCTCGCCGGCATGCGGGTTGATGCCGAACAGGCCGACGCGCGGTGCGGCCACGCCCAGGCGCTGCATGGCGCGCACGCCGGCTTGTGTCGCCTGCATCACGAGTTCGGGCGTCAGGCGGTTGAGGGCATGTTGCACACTTTCGTGTAACGTCGCGTGCACGATGTGCAGCCCACCGCCGACTAGTAGCAGGAAAACGCTGGCCTCGGGTTGGCCGCAGACACGCGCCACCAGCGAGGGATAGCCAGAGAACGGGATGCCAGCCTGGTGCACGGCAGTTTCATGGTGCGGGCCGGCGACTACTGCATCGAACTCACCGCGCCGCGTAGCCATGATGGCTGCGCTGGCGGCCGCGATCATGGCGGCGCCAGCTTCGGCGCACACCCGGCCAGGCTGGAAGGACTCGGCTGGCATGGCGTCGGTGGCGACAACGGCCGTTGCGACCAGCCGGTCCGCCAGTCCGAGGCGCTGCGCCGTTGCCTGCAGCACCGATCGCGAGCCGAACAGCGTCAGCTGTGCATCATGACGCCCGGCGTAGGCGGCCATGGTCTTGAGGGCGATCTCCGGCCCGATGCCGTTGGGGTCACCCACCGGCAGGGCGATGCGCACGGCCTGCCGGTTCACAGCGGAACGGCCAGCAGTGTGTCGACGCGGCTGCTGTCGCACACCACCACTCGGCTTTGCAGGCGTAACGTACCGCCCGAGGCGTCAAATTCGTCGTGGTAGACGCCGGTGCAATAGAGGTCGGTGAAACCGTCATGCATGATGCGCGCCACCATGAAGGGTGTCTCGGCACTGACCGCTTCGCTCTGGCTGCTGGTGACGAAAGGAAAGCCGACGATGTGACGGTAGCTGTGCCGCTCATAGATGTTGGCGTGGCGCAGGGCCGAGATGCGATCTTCCAGCATGGCGCGGTTGTTGGCCCAGATCAGCCCGGCGGCCAGACCGTCGCGGCGATTGTCGGCCGTGGTCACGGTGTACTGGCATTGCGGCATGAAGAAGTCTGGCCAGATTTCCAGCTGGTTGGTGTCGATGCAGCGGATGTAGGCGGCCTGAAAAGCCGCGATCCGCTCGTGCAGAGAAGTGGTGTTGTCCATGTCGAGTACTCCTAGATTTCCATGAGGCGACGGTACAGCTTCCAGAAGCCGCGCACCGAGGCTTCGGTTACGCGCGACGGGCTCGACGAAGTGCTATCGCCGCCCATTTCGATGATGGCTTGATCTTCACCAGCCACTGCTATCCCGCGCTGCACGAAACCACCGACCGCCCCGTCCTCCATCGAGACGAAGCCGGCCGGGCCGATCAGGTTGGCTTGCTTGAGACGCACGTTGCGCTGCTCGGGCGTGTCGTCGGTGTAACCGAGGTAGGTCCAGTTCAGGTCGGTCTTCTCCACCCCACGCGGCAGCACCTGGCGGATGGCCAGGCAGTTCTGAATCTGCTGCAGCACGAAGCCGGGGAAGACTGAGAGGATTTGCAACGTGATGCCGTCCTCGAACTCCTTGAAGCCCGCCAGCAGCGTCGGGTCAGCCAGCTTGTAGCCTTCCTGGTCGGAGCGCAGGCCCTGTTCCTGGTATTGTTTGCCGGCTTCGGCCTGTGGCGCGTCCACCATCGAGTAGCTCACATGGTGACCCCCCGATTCGCTTACGATCACAGCGCCGCGCTGCGACAGGCGGTTGAGCCGGAAAGTGGTGAAGAACAGGTGCAGCAGGCTGGCGTGGTAGCTGTCCTTGACGTTCTCGAAGTAGAGCTTCCAGTTGTTGGGCAGCGCCTGCGTGAAGCGACCGATGACCTCCACCGGCTTGTGCAGCACACGCTCGATGCGCGCGCAGATCTCGGGATCGAGGTAGTCCTCGATGGCGTCCACGTCGTCGCTGAAGCTGCCGAACACCAGGCCACAGAAAGTGGCGATGCGCAGCTTGCGCGGCGAGTGGTCTTCCTTGCAGAAACTGGCCGGCATGCCGCCAGCGCCGTTAAGGCCGGCCTCGAAGGCCACGCCCTTGAGCGAGCCCCGCAGGTCGTAGGTCCAGGCATGGTAGACGCACTGGAAGTCTTTGGCCGTTCCGGCCTTTTCCAGGCAGATCAGCGCGCCGCGGTGGCTGCAACGGTTCTCGAAGGCGTAGATTTCGCCATCAGTGTCGCGCGCCACGACGACGGGCGCTCGCCCGACGAAGGTCGTGCGGTAGTTGCCCGGTTCCGGAATTTCGGCTTCCAGGCAAAGGTAGTTCCAAGCCGGTCCTTCGTAGACACGCTTTTGCTCCTGCTCGAGGACGTCCTGGTTTTGGTAAACAGCGTAGGGCACGCGGGTGTGCTGCCCCCGCACCCATTGGATGGGGTGAATCTGGCTCATGATGGTTTCCTTGCGTTGGGGAATCTGGGCGTCGATCAGTCGACCGTCACGTTGGCGTCCTTGATGACCTTGGCCCAGCGTGTGGCTTCGCTGCGCATGAAACGGCCCATCTGTTCGGACGTGTTGCCGATGACTTCGGCACCCAGCTCGGCGAAGTGCGACTGGACATCGGGTTGCTTGAGAGCATCGACCAGCGCGCTGTTGAGTGACTTCACCGTGGTAGCCGGGGTGCCGGGCGGTGCGACAACTGCGAACCAGGTCACCGCCTGCATGCTTGGCAGACCGGCTTCAGCGAACGACGGTACTTCCTTGATCGTCGGTGCCCGTTTGCTGTCGGCCACCGCGAAGATGCGAATCTTGCCGGCCTTGTGCAGCGGGCCGGAGGCGCCGAGGTTGTCAAAGAAGACGTCGACCTGGCCGCCGGCGAGGTCAGTCAGCGCCGGTGCCGTGCCCTTGTAGGGAATGTGGGTCATCTGCGTACCGGTGAGAAGTTGGAACAGATTGGCCGTCAGGTGTGAGGTCGAGCCGTTGCCCTGCGAGGCGTAGGACACCTTGCCCGGATTGGCCTTGAGGTAGGCAATGAACTCCTGCACGTTCTTCACCGGCAACTGGTTGCTGACGGCCAGCACGTTGGGCACGGCCGCCAGCACGGTCACCGGTACCCATTTGGTCGCGTCGTAGGGCAGTTTGGGATATAGGCTCTGGTTGATGGCAATGGGGCCGGGCGGTGCGACCAGCAAGGTGTGGCCGTCCGGCTCGGACTTGGCGACGATATCGGCGCCGATGTTGCCGCCAGCGCCCGGCTTGTTTTCCACGATCACGCCGGCCGGGAAGCGGTGGCGTATTTTTTCGGACAGGATGCGCGGCAGCACGTCGGCCGTGCCACCAGCGGGAAAGGGCACGATCAGGCGGATCGGCTTGCTCGGGAAGTCGGCGGCGTGCAGGCTGGTCCAGGCGAACGCAGCGCACAGCCAAATTATTAGTTGTCTCAAGTATCTTCTCCTCGGGTAATGATTGTCCGGATGAACCAGGCGGATGGCGAAAAGCAGGGAGAAGTGTGTGGCTCGGGCTCCGGTTTGACAAAGTCAATTTTGCGAATAGCGCAAAATTGGTGAAATTTTTTTGACCGTCATCAATGCAGAATCCATGTGATGAACACGAATTCTCTGGTTTCACCTGTCAATGACAAGGACCTGATCGCCGGCCTGGCCAAGGGCTTGCGTCTGATTGAGGCCTTCGATGACATGCACGCTCGACTGACCTTGTCCGAGGCCGCGCGCCGAGTCGGCATTAGCCCTGCTGCGGCCCGACGTTGCCTACTAACGCTGTGTCATGGCGGCTACGCCCAGACCGACGGCAAGCGCTTCTGGCTGAACCACGGAATACTGCGGTTGTCCTATGCCTACTCGGCATCAACTCACCTGCCTCGTCTTCTGCAGCCCACGCTGGACGCCTTGAGCGAACGCACACGCGAGTCGGCATCAGTGGCCGTTTTGCACGGGACGGAAGTCATGGTCGCTGCGCGATCGACGGCCCGTAAAAGTTTGACCGTTGGCCTGGGGATCGGGTCGCGGCTTCCTTTGCACTGCTCGGCCACCGGCCGCGTGCTTCTAAGTTCGCGTCCAGCGATGGAGTTTGAAACCCTCTTCAATGCCATGTCTCTGCACAGGTTGACGCCGCACACCCTCACGGACCCGATTCGTCTTCGCAAGCTGCTCAAGGCCTGCGCCGACAATGGCTATGCGCTAAGCAACGAGGAAATTGAAATAGGGGTTAGATCGATCGCTGTACCGCTATACAACATGGGTGGCCTAGTTGTTGGCGCTCTGAGTCTTTCCAGCCGAGCCGACCGCATGACAGCCAGTGAAATGGCCGAGCAATTGCTGCCAGCCATGCTTCGTAGCCAGGCTTGGGTACGTTCAAGGTTGTCCTAAAGTTATTAGGTTGTCCCTCACCCTAAGCGGTAGTTTGGGCTTCCCCCGGTTTCCCGAACGGTTTGCTTGCCAGTAGGTTATGCAAATCGCACTTGGGATACCAAAATCCTGCCCCCTCGGTTGCCTCGCTCAAAAAGAAGGCCAATGACAATGGCCTAATGCGAACTAATCGATTCTCACAATCCCTGCGGAGCGAACGACGTTATCCCAGTGCGCTTTCTTCTCTCTGATGAAGGTCGAAAAGTCCTCGGACGAGCCCATGAACGGATACTGACCCAATTGCAGCAACGTGATGCGCGCCTCCTCAGTGGCCATGATCTTGTTCACGGCGGCATTCAGACGGGCCACGATGGCAGGTGATGTGCCAGCAGGCACCAGAATGCCATTCCACGGTCCAACCACGAAGTTGGGGATGCCCGCACCTTCGATGATCGTGGGAACACCGGGGGCAAACTCAGCAGGTTTCGCGCTGGCGATGGCCAATGCGCGAATCTTGCCGCCCTTGATCTGGGGCAGTGCCGCCACAGCGCTGATAAATGCAAAGTCCACGCGACCGGCGACCAGGTCCAGCATTGCCGGCGCATCGCCACCGCTGTAGGGCACGTGTAGCATCTTGGCGCCGATGGCGTTGCTGAACCACTCGCCTGCAAGCTGGTTGTCAGCACCATTGCCCGCTGATGCGAAGGACAGGGATGGTGTTTTCGTCTTCGCGTGCTGGATCAGGTCCTTGACGGTTTTGAAAGGCGAATCTTGCGCCACGACAAACATGTAGGGGTAGCTGGCGACAGGTGCTGTTGGCACGAAGTCCTTGAAGATGTCGTAGTCCACCTTTTTCTTGATGGCAGGCTCTATGGCCAGCGACCCGCTGCTGCCCAGCAAGATGGTGTAGCCGTCAGGTTTGGCGCGCTTGACGTATTGAAGAGCGACCAAACCATTGGCCCCGGCGCGGTTTTCCACCACCACGTTCTGTCCCAGCTCCTTTTCCAGTTTTCGCGCCAGAAAACGGCCGACAACGTCGGTGGGACCGCCAGCACCAAATCCGATGATCAGATTGACCGGTTTGGTGGGGTAGTCCTCTGCGCTGACCACTTGGGCAAGCGTTACCAGCAAGACTGCACCTGCTTTTCGAAAAATGCTCTTCATACGATGTCTCCTTCTATGTCTCTTTAATTGTGATTAGGGTTAAGGGCTCTTGTATCCAGCGCGGCTAGCGAATGAACTGATCTACATAACTGGCGCCAAGTCCGACCTGGATGTAGTGCTTGCGGCACAGCTCAATGCGGTCAAAAACGTCGGTGAACCCGACTTGCTCGCCTTGCTCGTTCATGTAGATCATGGCTCCATTGACCAGAAACCATGTGATCATTTCTTCGCAATCCTCGTCCACTACCAGGGTGTGGGTTTCTCCTGGCGGCTCAAAGACATAGTCACCTTCGCGGGCCACCCAATCGTGTTCCAGATAGCGCCAGGAACCTTTCAAGACGAGGCCATGCACTGAGGCAGGATGTCGATGACAGCTCACCACGCCCGCAGCACGCACCTTGAGCAGGCTGGTCCAATAGCCATGCGTCTTGTTGAGTAGCAGGGGACGAATCCAGGCGTCCGGGTAGATGGGAACCCACACACGGTCATCGTCGGGAATGCCGTGCAAGACGATCTCGGGCGTTAGACCGATCGGTTGGCGTTCGGGCGGAACGGCTTTAGGGAACTTTGGTTTGACCACTTTGGGTTGTCTCCATTTAGGTAATTTATAAATTTGCAGTTTTTTCAACAGCCAGCATGGCGTCGAATAATTGATTTACGGTTAACGGCTGCGACGAGTCCTTCAAGTAGGGTGCAGAAAGGGTCAGCTCTGCAATCTGCATCATTTCTGATGTTTCAATATCTGCCAATCCAATATCTTTCTTGGATATGGGGAGCCCAGTTTGTTTGAGAAAATGGGTTGCCTCCAAAATCTCCTGTTGATCGTAGTGAAACGCGTGAAGCTGAACGAGAAGCCCATAACTGACCAGTTCACCATGTAAATGGGCGTGCGTTTTTGAACAGGCAGTCAGTCCACGCAACATGCCATGGGCAACAGACAGTCCACCGCTCTCAAAAGCCAAGCCGGAATACAAAATGGAGGCTTCAACCACGCGGTCAAACCCGTCATTTGGCATGCCTGAGTCCAGGGCCCGCAAGGCAGCTGCTCCGTGCTCCAGCAACGTGTGATGGCAGCATTGCGCCAGCGCAGCCGACAAACCTGGCGGTAAACCACCGAAATAATTGCGCTGGCGGGTGTTGTCGGCAGCCTGCTTGACTTCATAACGCTTGGTGAAAGCGTCTCCCATGCCAGCGACAAACAACCGCCTGGGTGCTTTGATCAGAATGGATGTGTCCACATAAATCAGGTCCGGATTTCTTTTCATCGTCGGGACTTCTGTGATTTTGTGGTTCTCGTCGTAAATGGCAATCAGTCGGCTGGTCGGGGCATCGCTTGATGCCACGGTTGGGACGATGACGAGAGGCAGCGCGAGTTTCAATGCGACGGCCTTAGCGGTATCAAGGGCTTGCCCACCGCCCGCGCCCACAATGATGTCAGGCGCTTGCGCCCTTGCCAGCGCACACAGCCGGTCCACTTCATGGCGAGTGCAACTCCCCCCGAACTTCACGAGATTGAACGCTAAGGCTGGGTTCGGCTGCAGGGTGGAGAAAATATTCTCCACGACCGGATCAATAATCGCAGTTGCACGGCGGCACTCGAAATTTTCCGAAATTCGCTGCGGTAAGAAACTCAAAATTTCCCATCCCTGGATATACAGGGATGGAAATCCAATTATTTTTTCGGTTGCCATTAGCTTTGGTTGTGACGTGCGCATCAATGTTTTTGATCTCGCCCGATTGCATCTTCGGGGAATGATCGCACTGCAATATGGCGGCCGCAAATTCTAATTACGCACAGAGGCATTACATTTTGTTGAGTCTTGACTCATGGGCACGCTACGCATGATCACACCCAGGCGCTACCGGTGTGCTAGTCAAGTCGGCGTGGGTGAGGGCGTGAAAGGCGGGGGATCAAGTCCCGCTCGATGCCGGCCCGGCGCCCGTGGCCTGCATGATCCAATCCCGGAAAATCTCGACTTTCCGCGAATAGCGTTGCAGTACGGGGCGCACCAGGTAGTGCCCTTTGTCGGCCCGGCATAGGGGCAGGTTGAAAGGGCGTACCAAACGCCCCGACGCCAGCTCGGATTTCAGCAGGATCGTCTGCCCAATCGCCACGCCCAGGCCGTCCAGCGCAGCTTGCCAAGTCAATACCGAGCTGCTGAAAATCATGCGGTTCGTGGAGGAAAAATTGTCGACAGCCCCATTCGCGCCAAGCCAGTCGCCCCAATCTGTGCGCCGGTAGCGGGATACCAGTAGACACTCGCTCAGAAGCGAGGGGGAGGTACCACCGGACGAGGCATGCTTGGCCATGAGTTCCGGTGTGCATACCGGCTCGATTTCATCCCGGAACAGCAGATCAACTTTCGCGTCTGACCATTGGCCATTTCCAAATTGAATGGCCAAGTCCACTGGGTCCCTCGCGAAATCCACATCCGGCACTGCGTTGCTGATCAGGACGTCGATATCTGGGTGGCGCTTCTTGAACTCCGGTAAGTGGGGGATCAGCCACTTCGCGGTAAACGTCGTGTAGGTGCGTATCCGCAGCGAGCCGCTGCCATCGCCACGGGTCAATTTCTCTGTCGCACTCGAAATTGCTTGGAAAGCCGGAGAAATCTGCTCGGCGTATTTGGTCCCTGCCGGTGTGAGTGAAACACCCAAGCGCTCGCGCCGGAACAACTGCACGCCGAGGTAGGACTCCAGCACACCTATCTGCCTGCTGACCGCGGACTGGCTGACGTGCAGCTCAAGGGCTGCCGTGGTCAGATTCTGAGTTCGAGCCACCACCTCGAAGACACGCAGAGGATTGAGCGGCGGAACTTTCAACATGGTGCGGGAGAGTATATGACGCTGTGATTGCCGTCATAAATAACTGTGTCTTGGCTCCTATGGCGTATTCAGCCAGAACTTTTTGTTTGATCACCGGGAAGGATGCGAAGTTCTCAGTGCCTGCGGGGGCCGACACAATCCGATCAGTTTCCAGACGCTTCAAAGACCCTACATATGGATTTCAAACTCAGCGACGATCACCAGACCTATGCAGATTCCGTAAGGCGGTTTGCTCGGACTTACCTGGCTCCCGGAGCGCTTGAGCGGGCGCATGCGCCCGAATACCCCTGGAAGATCGCGCTTCTTCTGGCAGAAAATGGCTTTTTGGGCATCGCCTTTCCTGAATCGGATGGAGGTCAAGGGGGCTCATTGATGCATGCCGTTCTGGCGATCCAGGAAATCGGTATGGTGTGCCCCAAGAGCGCCGACATTGTGCAGGCGGGTAACTTCGGCCCGATCCGCACCTTCGTTGAATACGCCAGTCCTGAGCAGAAAGCTCGTTTCCTGCCTGACCTCCTGGGTGGCCGCAAGCTGATTTCACTGGGGATGACCGAGCCTGGAGCCGGTTCTGCCGTTACCGAGTTGCAGACCTCGGCACGACCTGATGGTCCGGACTACCTGATTAATGGCAGCAAGATCTTTTCCACCCACAGCGCCGAGGCCCAACTGTTCTTGATTTATGTGCGCTTTGGTCCAGGAGTTCAAGGTATTGGTTCGGTATTGCTGGAGCGTGACACACCAGGCTTAACGGTTGGCAAGCCGTCCAGTTTCATGAGCGGCGAGCAATGGGCCCAACTGTATTTTGAGGATGCCCGCATATCTGCGGAGAATGTCTTGCTGGGCGCGGGTGGGTTCAAGCGCCAGATTTCGGGCTTTAACGTGGAGCGACTGGGCAATGCATCCCGCTCGTTGGCCTTGGGGCGACACGCCTTCAATCTGGCCCGGGAACATGCTTTGGTTCGTAAACAGTTCGGCCGCGCATTGTGTGAATTCCAGGGCCTGCAGTGGAAGTTTTCCGACATGTGGATGAAGCTGGAGCAGGCACAGTTGCTGTTGTACCGCGCTGCGCTTGAAGGCGACAACGGCTTGCCGTCGGCCCAGAGCACTGCCATGGCCAAGCTAGCCTGTAATGAGGCGGGTTGGTTCGCGGCCAATGAGTCGCTCCAAGTCATGGGTGGAACCGGTTTCAGCCAGGAGGCGATGGTCGAGTATTGTCTGAGGCGTATTCGGGGATGGATGATTGCCGGCGGCTCTCTGGAAGTCTTACGCAACCGCATCGCCGAAGGCATTTTTGAACGTACCTTCTCACAACGACCGCCCAAATAAAACATGCCATCTTCCCGACTCAGCGGCGAGCCCCTTGCAAATGCCTTGCTCAACCCCCGAAGCATTGCCCTGATTGGCGCTTCCGATGATCTGACGAAAACGGCGTCACGCCCCCTGCAGTATTTACGTCGGACAGGCTTTGCAGGACGGGTCTACCCCATCAACCCCAACAAAGCCACCGTTTTGGGTGAAACCGCATGGTCATCACTTGCCGCTTTGCCCGAAGTGCCGGAGCATGTCTTTTTGCTGGCCTCGACCAGCGCTGTGATTCCGACGGTGCAGGAATGCATACGGCTGGGCGTCAAGGTGGTGACCGTTCTGGCGAGCGGTTTTTCCGAATCAGGCCCTGAAGGGGTGCAGCGAGAACACGAGTTGAGGGCTCTGGTCAAAGGCTCGAGTATTCGCCTGCTCGGTCCGAGCAGCATTGGCATGGTGAATCCGCGCAACGGGCTGATGCTGACCGCCAATGCTGCTTTTGCGGAGCCAGACCTGCCGGTTGGGCGTGTTTTTGTCGCATCCCACAGCGGCAGCATGATTGGCGCGCTGGTATCGCGCGGCAAGGCTCGCGGTGTGGGATTCGCGGGTCTGGTTTCCGTTGGCAGCGAGGTGGACCTCAGCCTCGGAGAGATCTGCTCCTCCACGCTGGACGATCCGCAAATCGACGGCTACCTGCTCTTTTTAGAAAGTCTTCACTGCGGCGAGGATTTAAGGCGTTTTGCAATCGACGCAGCCAGGCGCGGCAAGCCGGTGATCGCCTACAAGTTGGGGCGCTCAGATGTCGCGGCAGAAATGGTAACCACTCACACTGGCGCTATTGCCGGTGAGGATGATATTGCTGATGCCTTCCTTAAAGACTGTGGTGTCGCGAGGGTCGGCGTTCTGGAGGCACTACTGGAGACCTTCCCGCTGGCCCAACGCATCGCTCTGAGTGAGCAGTCCAAGCCGCGTCGCGTTGGCGTGGTCACGACCACCGGTGGCGGTGCTGCCATGGTGGTGGACCAGCTGGGTTTGCGTGGTGTCGAGGTTCAGGCCCCGTCTGCGCAGACATTACAACGCTTGCGTGATCGGGGCATTGAGGTCGCTGCAGGGCGTGTGGTTGACCTCACGCTGGCGGGCGTCAAATATGAAGTGATGAAAACAGCACTGGATGTTTTGCTGGAAGCCCCTGAGTTCGATTTGGTCGTCGCCACCATCGGCTCGTCGGCACGTTTCCAGCCGCAGCTCGCGGTCAAGCCCATCATCGACAGCCTGGACAGCCACCGGACACCGCTGGCCGCCATGTTGGTGCCAGATGCACCCGAAGCGCTGGCGGCCCTGACTGCGCAGAATGTGCCATGCTTTCGGTCGCCGGAAGCCTGCGCCGACGCCATCACGGCGGTGTTCTCCCGCCGGATTCCCACCACGCTTCGAGACTGCGTATCTGCAGTTTCAGACGCCAAGGCCTTGAGTGAACCAGAGGCCTACCGCTTGCTCAAGCAGCTTGGAATTCCGTGTGCCGCGTTCGTGACATCTGCGCTCGATGGCCCGGCACCTGATTTGGCGTTTGATTACCCGGTTGTAGCCAAAGTGTGTTCTGCCCATATTCCGCACAAGACGGAGGTTGGCGGTGTCGTGCTCGGCATCAAGGACAAGAGCAGCCTGACCCAGGCCATGGCGACATTGCGCGGCAATCTTTCGATACGGGCACCGGCCGTGCCATGCGACCAGGTTCTGGTTCAGAAAAGCGTGGTCGGTCTGGCGGAAGTCCTGGTGGGTTACCGCGTCGACCCTGACGCTGGCCCCATCATCATGCTGGCTGCGGGGGGAGTCTGGACAGAAATCGCACGCGACCGCAGCATTCGTTTGGCTCCCGTCAGTGTGGAGACAGCCCGAGAGATGGTGAGCGAGGTCAAGGCCCTGAAAACCTTGACCGGCCTGAGGGAGCGACCCCGAGGTGACCTGGAAGCCCTGGCTCAGGTGGTTTGTGCTTTGTCACAGCTGGCGCTCAGGCCTGAGTTGCAGGTACGGGAAGCTGAAGTCAACCCACTGATGGTGCTGCCAGAAAGTCAGGGTGTCCTTGCCGTTGACGCTTTGGTCTGGCAGGCATGAGGCACATCACATGATTTATCCGGATTCAATTAAGGAGCGACAGACTATGGAAAGCATTCAATCCATCGGCTTTATTGGCCTGGGAGTCATGGGCGGTCCCATGTGCGCCAATGTGACTAAAAAGAGCATTCTTCCCGTGTGGGGTCTGGATCGTGATCCCAAAGCGGTAGCGGCTTTAACTGCCCCGAATTTCCACGCTGCCCAGGACCTGAAGCAGTTGACCAGTGAGGTCGATATCGTGCTGCTGTCACTGCCTAGCATCGTGCAAGTCGCGGAAGTGTGTGAGGCAATTTTTTCGTCACCTGGGCGTGTCAAATACATCGTGGACATGAGCACTTCCGCTGTACGCCAGACCCGTGAACTCGCGCAAAAGGCCCGCCAGCTCGGCATCGCTTACCTAGATGCTCCCGTCGCCCGTTTGCGCGAGGCCGCCCGTACAGGTACCTTGAGCATCATGGTTGGCGGTCTGCGCGAGGACTTTGACATGATTCGGCCGATTCTGGCCAACATGGGTAGCGACATCACTTATTGTGGCTCCGTCGGCAATGGGCAAGTCGTGAAGATCTTGAACAACATGGCTGTCTTCATGACCGTCCATACCCTGGCCGAGGCGTTGACCATTGGCCGCCGCGCGGGTGTTGACCCAGAACTGCTATTCCAGACAATGGCACTGGGTTCTTCAGACAGTTTTGTGCTGCGCAATGTGGGGCTGAAGCATCTGGTAAAGGACCACTTCCCGGCGCTGACCTTCCCGACGGAATACGCAATCAAGGACATCAGCCTGGCGCTGGAGTTGGCACGCGACGGTGAAGTTTGCGCCAACTTGGCACAGACAACACTTGCACTGCTGGAACGCACCCGCGATGCCGGTTTCGCCAAGGAGTACTACCCGATCATGGTACGTGTGATCGAGGCTGAATCAAAGCAGGCGGCCGAGGCGGCGGCTCGTGTGAACAAAGTCGCTTAGGTCCGCCATGGAACATCCCAACTCCCATTTCAGCCAGTACATTGCCGGCGAGTGGCGCCAGGGCCGTGGCCCTGCTTCAAGCCAGGTGCTGAATCCAGCCACCGAAAGCAGTCACGGTGAACTGATCCATGCCGACAAGGCTGATGTTGCCGATGCGATTGACGCTGCGGCACAGGCTTTCCCCGCGTGGCAGAAACTGGCTGCCAACGAGCGGTGTCGGCTGCTGCGCCGTACCGCGGAATTGATCCGGGCCCGACGCGAGAGCATTGGCCTGACGATAACGCTGGAACTGGGCAAGCCACTTGCAGAAGCCATGCGGGAGGCTGACACGGCTGCTGAAATGTTTGAATGGGCAGCCGAGGAGGCCCGCCGTGCCTATGGTCGGGTCATACCGGCCCGAGCTTCTGGAACAACCCAGGTGGCAACGCTTGAAGCCGTGGGGCCGGTGGCTGCGTTTTCAGGCTGGAATGCGCCAGCCATAACGCCTTCACGCAAGATCAGCTCGGCGCTGGCGGCAGGTTGTACCGTGGTACTCAAGCCCTCGGAGGAGACGCCCGGCGTGGCGCTGGCCATCGCGCGGGCGGTCGCAGATGCCGGTATTCCAGCAGGTGTTTTGAACCTGGTGTTTGGTGCGCCGCAAGCCATTGGCGAGCAATTGCTTGCGTCGCCCGCTATCCGCATGGTGACCTTCACGGGAGCTACCTCGGTAGGGAAGCAGCTCGCAGAAATAGCTGCCCGAACACTCAAGCGAACCACGCTGGAGTTGGGCGGCCACGCCCCCGTCATCGTGTTTGATGACGTGAACGTTGACGCCGTCGCGCGTGCCGCTGTGGCTGCGAAATTTCGCAACGCAGGGCAGGTCTGCACCTCGCCCACGCGCTTCTACGTCCAAGAACGGATCTATGACCGCTTCCTGAGCAGTTTTACTGCCGCAGCGAAGGCGCTGCGTGTTGGCAATGGGCTCGACAGCACAGTGCAGATGGGGCCGCTAAAGAATGCGCGTCGTCGTGAAGCCATCGAACATTTGATCGATGACGCCCGTACGCAGGGTATTCGCGTGTGTACCGGCGGCACAAGGGGGCAAGGGCCGGGTTACTTTTTTGCTCCCACCGTGCTGGCTGACTTTCATGACGGATGCCTTGCCGCGAACCACGAACCTTTCGGACCATTGGCGATGATTCGGCCTTTCAGCACACCGGATGAAGCAATTACTCAGGCCAACCGTCTGCCGTTTGGATTGACTTCCTATGCGTTCACCCGAGATATCGTGCGTGGACAAGCGCTTGCTGAAGGCATCGAAAGTGGCGTCGTGTGTCTTAATGAATGGCAGGCCTCGCTTCCAGAAACCCCGTTCGGGGGCTTCAAGGACAGTGGACTGGGCTCGGAGGGCGGTGTCGAAGGCCTGCGGGAGTTCCAGCGTGTCAAGTGTGTCCGGCAAGGTCAGTCTGTCTGACGCTGGCCTGTCTTGAGAATCAGCGCCCATGAGTGAAAACACCGCGATCAAGCCCATGCTCATCGATGGGCAGTGGATCAGGACAAGGGAAGCCCCCCTGATTTCCGTCAATCCGGCAGATGGTTCCGTCAACCACCGTGTTGCAACGGCTGGTGGCGCCGAGGTTGAGCTGGCGGTGGCTTCGGCGACACGCGCGGCATCGGCACCGTCATGGCGCTCGCTGCTACCGCCGCAGAGGGCGGCCGTACTCCATCGCATTGCTGATCTCCTGCTGCGCGATGTCAACGAGTTTGCGCGGCTGCAGCGTATCGAAAATGGCAAGGTCCACGCGGAGTGCCTGGCACAAGCGCGTAGCGCCGCCGCCACTTTCCGCTATTACGCCTCGGTTTGCGAGACGCTTGAATCGAGCCTGACGCCTTCACGTGGAAATTACGTGTCCATGACCGTACACGAGCCCTACGGTGTGGTAGCGGCTATCACACCGTGGAACTCACCGATGACGATGGAAGCCCAGAAGGTAGCCCCGGCGCTGGCAGCGGGCAATGCAGTAGTCCTGAAACCCTCGGAACTTACACCGTCACCCGCGCTGCGACTCGGGCAGATCGCCTTGGAGGCTGGGTTGCCGCCCGGTGTATTGAACGTATTGCCAGGAACCGGTGCCGTAGTGGGTAGCGCCTTGGTCAATCACCAAGGGGTGAAAATGGTGTCCTTTACTGGTGGCACGGCCAGCGGGCGCGGTATCGCCTTGGTCGCCGCGCACAAGCTGATGCCAGTAGCGCTGGAGCTGGGCGGAAAGTCTCCCCATATTGTTTTTGCCGACGCGGACTTGGAAACCGCCGCGGAGGCGGTTGCAGGCGGAATTTTTGAAGGCAGCGGCCAGTCCTGCGTGGCCGGTTCACGCCTTTTCGTACAGCGTTCCGTCTATGGGCAAGTCGTTGAACTGCTTATAGCCAAGGCACGTGCGCTGCGTGTGGGCAAACCAGATGAACCTTCATCCCAGATGGGGCCGATAGCCTCCTTCGCGCACCGGGCAAACATCAGTCGAATGGTGGAGGCGGCTCGGTTGGCGGGAGCCGAGGTGCTGGCTGGTGGCGGTGTTCCGGGCGATGAGGTACTACGCGACGGCGCTTTTTACCTTCCTACCGTGCTTGCGGGTGTGGCGAATTCAGCGGAGATTGCACAGCAGGAAATTTTCGGTCCCGTGCTCTGTGCCATGCCCTTCGATGATGAGGCTGACCTGCTTGCGCAAGCCAACGATTCTGTCTTCGGCTTGGCCGCAGGCATCTGGACTGCCGATTATCGCCGGGCGTGGCGGGTGGCAAGATCGCTTGACGCCGGTACGATTTGGATCAACACCTACAAGCAGCTGTCGATCGCAACCCCCTTTGGAGGCTTCAAGCACAGTGGCCTTGGTCGCGAAAAGGGTTTGACGGGCATGCGTCTGTACCAGCAAAGCAAAGGTATTTACCTTGGCCTGGATGAAACGCCGTCTTTTTGAAGCACCGTTCGGTCGGACGGTTAATGCTATCAATTCTCCTCCAGCAATGGGCTGCTGCCCGACTGAGTAAACCACCGGAATCTGCGCGAGGAGTGCGTGCTATGCGGCAAGAAACGCGCAGCCTGACCAATGAATCGCCCCGGCTTTTGTGGAGGCCAGTTGGTTTGAGTTGAGACCTCGGAGTCGGTCTTCCCGGCGAGTTTCCTGTCGATTGAAGTTGTTTACGACTTTAGAGTGGCATGTTGCCAAAGCGTAACGCTGGAAAGGCGCATGAAACCGAGAGGGCTGTTTACGACTTTGCGCGTGGGTCTTGAACGACCGTAATTCAGCGAAAATGCCCTCCAGGCTTGATCGACTGAGCCCGCTGGCATCAGCGAGCAACTTCAGCTCGCTGATGCTCGCGGAACAGTGTAGGCTCGGACTGCTTCATTTTGTATTGAGCACCAAGGTGCACCCAAGGTAGGACCATGCCTCTCTCCTGGACTCAAATCCTCGCGGAAAAATATCCGATCGACGACTCCCCCGAGCTGATCGAGGACAAGCACATTCCGTTGTTGAGAGTCGCCATCTGGGTCATGCTGGGCGGGGCGGCGATTTTCATGGCGATGCTGTTGACCTCTCCGCGGGAGTACCAATGGCGCATCTACGCCAGCGCAGGCCTGATGACTCTCGCGGCCAGCGCGCACGCCGTGCTTCGATACTGGGGCGCCATTCCGACAGTGCGCCTGCTCGTGATCGGCAGCTGGGTTCTTGCCACCTCGATCAGTTTCATAGGGGAAGGCGTGCGCACCCCTATCCTGCTGGCTTATCCGATCATCCTGATTTTCGGCGGATGGCTGCTGGGCGTGCGCTCTTGCATCCGTCTGTTTGTCGCCAGCAGCGTCGCGGTGATCGCCATGGCTATCGGCCAGCAAATGGGCCTCATTGGCGCGGCCAAGCCCATCCCCGCTGTCATGATGGCGATCGTTTACTTGATCATTCTGGCAGTCAGTGCCGTGATTACCTTGTATCTGCTGAAGCTGTTCCGGGACCGCTACGGCGAAGAGCGCCGTTTGAACAGCGAACTGCAGTCAAGCCTGCAAACCGTCAAGATGCGCGAAAACGAACTGCGCGTTGCCGCCTCCGCCTTCGAGTCGCAGGAGGCCATGATGATCACGGATGCCAGCGGTGTGATCCTGCGGATCAACAAGGCATTTACCGAGATCACCGGCTATGCGGACGCGGAGGCCGTGGGTCAGACACCACGCTTGCTGAAGTCGGGGCGCCACGACGCGGATTTTTACCGCGCCATGTGGGAGAGCATTCACCGCCTGGGCGGATGGCAGGGGGAAGTCTGGGACCGGCGCAAGAATGGCGAGGTCTATCCCATATGGCTCACCATTTCAGCGGTGAAGGACGAGCTGGGAGGGGTCACCCATTACATCGGCGCGCATTCTGATATCACGGAGCAAAAGCGCGCCGAGGAGGAAATCAGAAAGCTCAACCATGGCTTGGAGCAGCGCGTCGCGCAGCGCACCGCCGAACTGGAAAAAGCCAAAGACGCCGCACTTGCTGCCGACCGGGCCAAGAGCGATTTTCTGGCCAGCATGAGCCATGAGATAAGGACGCCGCTGAATGCCATCCTGGGGTTTTCTCAGCTGATCGGCCTGTCCCCGGATTTGCCGGAGGAAACCAGGGAAAACGCCCAGGAGATCGGGCGGGCCGGCCAGCATCTTCTGGTACTCATCAACGAGGTGCTCGACCTCGCCCGCATTGAATCCAATCAGATCGGACTCTCTTCCAGGCCCGTGCCGGTGAAGGCCTTGCTGGCGGACTGCCTGGGGATGATCAGACCGATTGCCGACAAGCATGGCATCCAACTGCTCAACCATGTCGGGGCCGGGGAGACGGCGGTAGTGCGTGCCGATTACGCTCGCTTGCGCCAGATCGTGATCAACCTGCTGTCCAATGCCATCAAATACAACAGGCCCCAAGGCAGCGTGACCTTGTCCTGCGAAACGATCGGTGACAGCGTGCGCGTTAGCGTGGGCGACTCCGGGCCGGGTATTGCGGCTGACAAGCAAGTGCAGCTCTTCAACGCCTTCGACCGGATAGGCAAAGAGGCCGGCACGGTGGAGGGCACCGGAATCGGGCTGGTCATCAGCAAGCGGCTTGTCGAGGCGATGGGAGGAAGAATCGGTTTCAAGAGTGTCGAGGGCCTGGGAAGTACTTTCTGGGTGGAACTTCCGGTCAGCGACGCGGAAGAGCTCCCCGCACCGGAGGCATCCGTTCCTTCATCCGTTCCCCAAGAGCCCAGCCGGCAAGCCGTGCGCCGCGTGGTGCTTTATGTCGAGGACAACCCGGCGAGCCTGAGATTGATGCAGCAGATCATTGCCAAGTGGCCTGATATGGCGCTGCGTGGGGCTGCGACCGCGGAGATCGGCATCGAGCTGGCTCGCGCCGACCCGCCGGCCTTGATCCTGATGGACATCAACCTGCCGGGGATGAATGGCTATGAAGCACTGGTCCAGCTCAAGGCCGATCCCCTCACGGCGAAAATCCCGGTGATCGCGCTGACCGCCAACGCCATGAAAAGTGACAAAGAGAAGGCGCGAGCCGCCGGCTTCGCCGCTTTCATCACCAAGCCGATCGATCTCTCAAGCTTGTACGATACGCTGCGCAAGACCCTCGACAAGCCCGTTGTGTAAGAGACGCGTCAATCTTCAGGTGACAGAGCAGAACGTTTGTCCGGGGGCCATTGGACAAGGTTGAAACGAGGCACGGCATGCCAAGGAAAACGCTTTCCCTGTCCGGGGTCTATCGCCTGCTGGAGCCCGGGCGGTTGCGCTGGTGACGACCGCTGGCAAAGGCCGGGCGAACATCATGACCATGGCCGATTCGCCGGTATCGGCCATGGCGTGCCGCACGCGCCACGTTGCGCTCAATGCTTGATTCCGCCATTGGGTTGAACCAGCACGATCTGGAACAAGGGCTCAAACGGCGGGACATGGCACTCGACGATATGCGCCGGCGCCACCTGGAGCTTCAACCCGGCGACATCGGCATGAATCGGCAGGCTGGCGCAGACGCGGTCGACCAGTACCGCGGTGTGGACCGTCTTCACGCCCTTGCCGAGCAGGTACTGCACGGCCTTGTTCAGGGAGAAACCGAAATAAAGCACATCGTCCACAAGCACGACCACCCGGCCTGACAGGTTGATCCGGGCATGCTCGGGCTGCTCGGTGAGCTGGGTTTGAGGGTGCAGCAGCGTCAGGTCGTCGGCGTAGCGCTTGATCAGGAGGTCAAGCCGCTCTATGCTGGCTTGGGGCAGGTGTTGCCGCAGCCGCTCATGCAGCTTGTTGGCCAGCGGAGCGCCACGGCGTCTCACCCCCACCAGGCAGAGGCGTTCAATGCCATGAAGTTTGGCGGCGATGGCCGCGGCCATGGCGTCAAGCACGCGCTCAAGCGCAGTGGCGTCATAAAGCGTGGTGTGTTGTCCCTCGGGCGTGCCCATTTTCTTGCTCCTTCCTGGCTTGATGTTGCCGAGACATGCTGCGCGATGACTGCGCTGTCCGGTTGGCGCAGTGTGCACTCAACGGTCCGTGTTGCATTGCACCCGTCGGCATGGCATGCAGACGGCTTGATCTGCATCAAAAATGAGGGCTGTTTTGCGATGCCGTCAAGCCGATGCCCGACAGGGTCTGGATCGGAAACCGCGGCCTTGCCAATCAGGTGCAAATCAGGCTTGATAACGAAGCAGTCATCCTCACCTGCGAATCCGGAACCGATTTTTCATTAAATGGAGGCTTGAGTGCACGCTATCCGTCAACCCGCTGTCGCTGGTGCCTTCTATCCCGGGCAGGGCACCGTCTTGTCCCGCGACGTCAAGGCCCTGCTCGAAGCGGCTGGACAGGAAGCGGGCACGGCCGCCGCGCCGCCCAAGGCCATCATCGTGCCCCATGCCGGCTACATCTATTCCGGCTCGACCGCTGCGCTCGCCTATGCGCAGCTGGCGGCAGTTCGTGCGACCGTCAAGCGCGTGGTGTTGCTCGGCCCGGTGCACCGGGTGCCGGTGGGCGGCCTGGCGCTGGCGGGTGCCGCCGCCTTTGCCACGCCCCTGGGCGAGATCGAAGTGGACCAGGCCGCCATCGCCTCGTTGTCGCAGCTGCGCCAGGTGGTCGTCAGTCCGGCAGCGCATGCACTGGAGCACTCGCTGGAGGTGCAGCTGCCCTTCTTGCAATCGGCGCTGGACGACTTCAAGCTGGTGCCGCTGGCCGTGGGCGATGCCACGCCGGCCGAGGTGGCGCAGGTGCTGGAGACGCTCTGGGGCGGCCCGGAAACGCTGATCGTGATCAGCTCCGACCTTTCACATTTTTTGTCCTACCGCGCGGCACAGGCCATCGACCAGGAAACCGTGCAGCACATCCTGAACCTGGGCGGCCCGCTGACGCACGAGCAGGCCTGCGGCGGCACGCCCATCAATGGCCTGCTGCTCGCTGCCAGACGCCACCACCTGCGGCCCCGGCTGCTGGGGCTGTGCAACTCCGGCGATACCGCGGGCGACAGGCAGCGCGTGGTGGGTTATGCCTCATTTGCCTTCACGGAGGGCAGCCATGCCGCTCACTAAGCCCGGTCAAATCCTGCTGCCGATTGCCCGCGCTTGCATCGCCCGCGCGCTGGGCCGCAGCCATGCCGCCGACGAAGCAGCACCCTGGCTGCACGAGCCCGGTGCCTGCTTTGTCACGCTGACCCAGCAAGGCGCGCTGCGTGGCTGCATCGGCTCGCTGGAGGCGCACCGCTCCCTGCTCGCCGACGTCAAGGCCAATGCCCTGGCCGCTGCGTTTCAGGACCCGCGTTTTTCTCCGCTGGCCGTGCGGGAACTGGACCAGACCGAGATCGAGGTGTCGCTGTTGTCGTCCATGCAGGCGATGGCGTTTGCCAGCGAAGGCGATGCGCTGGCCCAGTTGCAACCCGGCACTGATGGCGTGGTATTCGAATTCGGCCGCTATCGCAGTACTTTCCTGCCGCAGGTGTGGGAGCAACTGCCCACGGCCAGGGAATTCATCGCCCATCTGAAATACAAGGCGGGCTTGCCGCCTGATTTTTGGGCGCAAGGCATCCGCTTGCAACGTTACACGGTGAGCAAATGGAAAGAAGCCGACCTGACCCCGGCGCCACAGGCAGCATGATGGAGCCGGACGCCTATCCGGCCCGCTACTGGCACGCCATCCCGGATGGCCGCATCCAGTGCGACCTGTGCCCGCGCGACTGCAAGCTGCATGAAGGCCAGCGCGGCGCCTGCTTCGTGCGTATGCGCGAAGGCGATCAGATGATCCTGACCACCTACGGGCGTTCTTCCGGTTTTTGCATCGACCCGATCGAGAAAAAGCCGCTGAACCATTTCCATCCCGGCAGCAGCGTGCTGTCCTTCGGCACGGCAGGCTGCAACCTAGCGTGCAAGTTCTGCCAGAACTGGGACATCAGCAAGTCGCGCGACATGGACCGCCTGATGGACCAGGCCTCGCCCGAGGCCATCGCCGAGGTGGCCGAGCAGTCCGGCTGCCGCAGCGTGGCCTTTACCTACAACGACCCGGTGATCTTTGCCGAGTACGCCATGGACGTGGCCGACGCCTGCCATGCGCGCGGCATCCAGACCGTGGCCGTGACGGCCGGCTACATGCATGATGCGGCGCGGCGCGATTTCTACGCCAAGATGGACGCGGCCAATGTGGACCTCAAGGCCTTCAGCGACGACTTCTATTTCAAGCTCACCGGCTCCCATCTGCAGCCGGTGCTCGACACGCTGGTCTATCTGAAGCGTGAGACGCAGGTGTGGTTTGAAATCACCACCCTGCTGATTCCCGGCCACAACGACACGGATGAGGAAATCAGCGCGATGTGCCGCTGGATCATGAAGGAGCTCGGCCCCGATGTGCCGCTGCACTTCTCGGCCTTTCATCCCGACCACAAGATGCCGGACGTGCCGGCCACGCCGCCGGCCACACTGGTGCGCGCGCGCAATATTGCCATGCGGCAGGGCCTGCATTACGTCTACACCGGTAACGTGCGCCATCAAGAAGGCGATACCACCTTTTGCCCGGACTGCCACGCGGTGCTGGTCGAGCGCGACTGGTATCAGATCGTGCAGTACCGGCTCACCCCCGAAGGCCATTGCCCGGATTGCGGTGCAACAGTGGCCGGACGTTTTGCTGCCCAGGCCGGTAACTTCGGCCGCAAGCGCATTCCGATTGCCATCCACACGGTCTAGGAGATGGGCCATGACGACTCCCCAGCTTGTTCGCATCCCAGCCGATGACGTTCACATCGAGGGTCTGCTGGAGTTGCCTGCCGAGGCGCCCGGCATCGTGCTGTTCGCCCATGGCAGCGGCAGCAGCCGCCACAGCCCGCGCAACAATTACGTGGCCAGGGTGCTGCACGAGCACGGCATAGGCACGCTGCTGCTGGACTTGCTCACCTTGACGGAGGATCTGGACTACCAGACCCGCTTTGACATTGCCTTGCTGACCCGCCGCCTGCTGGTCGCCACGCGCTGGGTCAAGCTGCATACCCCGCCGTCCCGGCACCTGGCTATCGGCTACTTTGGCGCGAGCACCGGCGCGGCCGCGGCCTTGCAGGCCGCGGCCGCATGGGGCGAAGGGATTCAGGCCGTCGTATCGCGTGGCGGACGTCCCGATCTGGCCGGGCCCCATGATCTGGCCCGGGTCAAGTGCCCCACCTTGCTGCTGGTGGGCAGCAGGGATGAGGAAGTGCTCGAACTCAACCAAATCGCGCTTGCCCGGATGCATTGCGAGAAGGCGCTGTCCGTCATCCCCGGTGCGACCCATTTGTTCGAGGAGCCGGGCACGCTGGAGGAAGTCGCGCGCCAAGCCACCGACTGGTTCAGCCGGAACCTGCGAGTCGCGAGGGCTTAAGTCTTCAGCAGCGCGATCACCTCGTCGTCCTCGATCTGCGCAAAGTGCTGGTAGAACTGGCCGACAGCCTGGAAGAACGCCGGGGTTTCCAGACACAGCACCTCATCCGCCATCTCCCGGACCTTCTCCAGGGTTTCGGGCGGTGACACGGGCACGGCGCAGACCAGCTTGGCCGGATGGCTGGCGCGCAGGCCGTGCAGCGCGGAGATCATGGTCGCCCCCGTGGCCAGACCGTCGTCGATCACGATGACGATGCGCCCGGCCGGATCGATCGGCGGGCGGATCGGCGTGTACTGGGCGCGGCGCTTGCGGATGGTTTCCATCTGGGTTCGTTTCTCGGACTCAATGTAGTCCTGGCTGGCACCGGTCGATGCGGCGTGGTCGGCCACATAGGTCCAGCCGCTCTCATCGACCGAGCCGATCGCCAGTTCCGGCTGGTGCGGTGCCCGCAGCTTGCGCACCAGCACGACATCGAACTCGCCCCCCAGCTTGTCCGCAATGACCTTCGCCATCGGAACGGCGCCGCGGGGAATCGCCAAGACCAGCGGATTTTTCCCCCGGTAGGCCTTGAGTTCCTCGGCCAGCCGGCTGGCGGCCTCATTGCGATCACGAAACATGATTCAGACTCTCGGGTTGGGGTTTCAGGGACAGGGCACCGGATGCAAGTGGCCATGATGGCTTCTTTTTCAATTTCCGACGCCTGGCGAGTCGCTGGGATTTGCGCTGGATCAAGAATCTGGAGCCGCGCCCGCGCATAAGCTGTGCGATCAACAGCAAGGAGACGCCGATGCCTACCCGCCTGAAAGACTTCGCCACCACGGTGGTCGCCGTGGCTGAACCTGAAACAACAGCGTTGACGGCGGCCCAGCTCATGCGAAAGCACCACATCGGCGCGCTCGTGATCGTGGACGCCGCGCAGAAGAGCCGCCCGGTGGGCATCCTGACGGATCGAGACCTGGTGCTGGCGCTGATGGCCGAGGGGTTGGACCCCCAGTTGTTCACCGTCGGAGACATCATGTCCGTCGAGCCTGTTCTGGCGCACCCAGAAATGGATGCCATGGATGCGGTTGCGCTGATGCGCGCACGCCGGCTGCGCCGTCTGGTGATCGTGGACGAGGCGGGCCGCCTGGTTGGAATCGTCACGATGGAGGATGTGCTCGAGTTGCTGACACGCGAGCTGGCCAATCTTGCCGCGGCGGTACTGGGCGCCAGGGACCGGGAGTTCGAGCAGCGACGCTGAGGGGACGGTGCAGGGTGAAGGAATGGGCTTAGCCAGCATGCCCGAGAATGGAGTGTCACATCGGAGCAAGTCATGGGAAAGCCGACGAATTTCAGCATCTGGTATTTGATCATCGCGATCCTGGGCGTGTTTTTGCTGCGCGACCTCTGGGTCAGCGCAACCCAGGTGCAGCCGGTTCCCTACAGCCAATTCCAGCAAAGCCTCAAGGAGGGCCGGATCAAGGAGATTGCGATCTCCAACAACATGATCCAGGGCACCTACAAAAGCCCGCAGCCCGATGGCCGCAACCGTTTCGTGACAACGCGCGTCGATCCCGAGCTGGCCAGGGATCTGGCGCAATACGAGGTGCAGTTCGCCGGCGTGATCGAGAACACCTGGTTTCGGGAGATCCTGTCCTGGGTGTTGCCGGCTCTCGGTTTTTACCTGGTGTGGATGTTTCTGGCGCGCCGCATGTCGGAGCAGGGCGGCCTGGGCGGCGGCTTTCTCTCGATCGGGAAAAGCAAAGCCAAGGTCTACATGGAGACCGACATCAAGGTGACTTTCGATGATGTCGCGGGTGTCGACGAGGCCAAGGAGGAACTACGCGAGGTGGTCGGATTCCTGAAGGACCCGAAGAGCCACGGCCGGCTGGGCGGACGCATCCCCAAAGGTGTGCTGTTGGTGGGCCCGCCGGGCACCGGCAAGACCTTGCTGGCGCGGGCGGTCGCCGGGGAGGCGGGGGTTCCGTTCTTCTCCATCAGCGGTTCGGAGTTCGTGGAGATGTTCGTCGGTGTCGGCGCGGCGCGTGTGCGCGATTTGTTTGATCAGGGGCGCAAACAAGCGCCTGCCATCATCTTCATCGACGAGCTGGATGCGCTGGGGCGTGCCCGTGGCGCTTTTGGAGGCGGTGGACAGGATGAGAAGGAGCAGACGCTCAATCAGTTGCTGGTCGAGATGGACGGCTTCGATCCGAGCCAGGGGCTGGTTCTGCTGGCGGCGACCAACCGGCCGGAAATCCTCGATCCGGCGCTGCTGCGCGCCGGGCGCTTTGACCGCCAGGTGCTGGTGGACCGGCCCGACAAGAAAGGCCGGGTCCAGATTCTGCATGTGCATCTGAAAAAGGTGCGGTTGGCCCCGGATGTCGATCCCGAGCAGATCGCTGCGCTCACGCCGGGGTTCACCGGCGCCGACATCGCGAATCTGGTCAACGAGGCCGCGCTGGTGGCCACGCGGCGCGGCGCGCAGGCGGTGACGCTGGTTGACTTCACGGCGGCGGTTGAACGCATTGTGGCCGGCCTGGAAAAGAAAAACCGCATTCTCAACCCGTTCGAGCGCAAGGTGGTGGCCTACCATGAGATGGGCCACGCGCTGATTGCCATGTCCCTGCCCGGCACCGATCCCGTGCACAAGATATCGATCATTCCACGCGGCATCAGCGCGCTGGGCTACACGATCCAGCGGCCGACGGAGGACCGTTTCCTGATGACCCGCGAGGAACTCGAAAACAAGATGGCGGTGCTACTGGGCGGTCGCGCGGCCGAGCGCATTGCGTTCGGCCACTATTCGACGGGGGCCGCCGATGACCTGCTCAAGGTCACCGACATTGCCCGCAGCATGGTCATGCGCTATGGCATGGACGAGCTCCTGGGACCGGTTGCCTACGAGGACGACCGTGCCGCATTTCTGGCTGGTGTGGGCGCGCCGGCGGGAATGCTGGAGCGGCACTACAGCGAAGATACCGCGTGCAAGATTGATCACGCCATCCGGGAAGTCGTGATCCAGGCGTTTAGCCGGGCGACCGGGATACTGCAAAAAAGGCGCCAGACGCTGGATGAAGGTGCCAGCCATTTGCTGCAGCAGGAAACCCTGGCCGAGCAGGACCTCATGCGGCTGGTTGGCCCTACCGCAAGCCCTTCCTGAGCTTCCCGGACTGAAGTCGTTCATTCCTGACTTTTACGGTCGGGAATACGGCGCCTGCCAATTTCATGCGTCTGGGGGCTTTGGGGAGCCGGATTGGGGTCGGTCGGGCTCCCGGGAGAGCCTTTAATTCATTTATTTTTAAAAATAGGCCTAAATTACCCCCTAAATCTGCCGTTAAGAAATGTACGAACTCGGAGAAGAGCCCCCATGGGGCACTTGACCAAAATGCAATTGCCTTCCATTGAACGATCCCCCAATCTGCGCCCTTCCGGCGTAGATATGGCTTCGTCTGGGGCTTCGAGGGTGATTCCTGTTGCACCGGTCAACCCGGCCAGTTCAGCCAGTGTGGTCAATCAGATTGATCCGGTCAGCCAGGCGAGTGCCGCCAAGGCGGCCGAGGCCATTCATGTCAGTGTGTCGGATCCGGCCCGGCCCGGCTCGGAGGCGGCGACTTCCCCGAAGGACTGGACGATTCGCCGGCCGGAGCCCGAAAAAGTTGAGGAGCCGCCCAAGGAGCCGATCTCCAAGATGCTCATCGAGCTGGTGCAGTCGATGTGGCGCTCAAGCCGCCTTGCGGTGGAGGTTTTGCAAGTGCAAAACCCAAACCAGAACCCGGACATCATCCAGGGCAGGCTGGTTCAGGAAGAGCTGACTTACTCGCCGAGCAAGATCAAGAAGTCCCAAAACCTTTGATGGGGCGGTCTCATCCCCTACCATCGGGGGATGCACACCACCGCACTCGTTCTGTTTTCAGGCGGCCAGGATTCCACGACATGCCTGGCCCAGGCGCTTGCCACGTATGAGCGCGTCGAAACCATCGGATTTGATTACGGCCAGCGCCATCGGGTCGAGCTGGATGCGCGCATCAAGGTACTGAGCGAAGTCCGCCGGCAATTCCAGCAATGGGCTCGGAAACTGGGGGAAGACCATCTGCTCGATCTCGCTGTTCTGGGCCATGTAAGTGAAACCTCACTGACACGCGAAACGGCTTTCAAGATGGAGAAAAGTGGTTTGCCCAATACGTTTGTGCCGGGGCGCAACCTGCTGTTCCTGACCCTGGCCGCCGCCCTGGCTTACCGGCGCGACCTGCAGGTTCTGGTGACGGGAGTGTGCGAAACCGATTTCTCGGGTTACCCCGATTGCCGTGACGACACCATGAAGGCCATGCAGCTGGCGCTGTCGCTGGGCATGGACCGGCGCTTTCTGATCGAAACGCCGCTGATGTGGATCGACAAGGCGCAGACCTGGCGGCTGGCGTTGTCGCTGGGCGGCCAGGCGCTGGTGGACCTGATCATTGAGCACACCCATACGTGCTACCTGGGCGACCGCGAGCACCGTCATGCCTGGGGCTACGGCTGTGGCCAGTGCCCGGCGTGCGAGCTGCGGGCGCGGGGCTTCGGGCAGTTTGCCCTGGCGCTGGTCTGAGTGCCGTTGCGGCTGGCGCGGTCAGCCGACAGTTTCCTTGAGCTGGTACAGGGCGGCTTCACCCGCGGGGCGTTTTTCAAGTTCCCAGCGCCTGGTGTGAAAGCCGGCGACGGTCGGCCGGTGCGCGATGGAAACCAGCGCCCCGCCGGTTTGCCTGACCAGCGCCAGCAGCCGCTGATACAGCGTGCTTTCGGCCGCCTCGTCCAGGGCGCTGGTGGCTTCATCGGCAAACACCCACATCGGTTTTTTCAGCAAGACCCGGGCAATGGCCAGGCGCTGCTGCTCGCCGCCCGAGAGTTTCTGGCTCCAGGCATCGGGTTCGTCCAGCCGGGCGCACAGCTGCGGCAGCAGGGCGTCCGTCAGTGCCTGCCTGAGCGCGTCGTCGGTGTAGCGTGATGCCAGCTCGGGATAGGCCAGCGCGTCGCGCAGCGGGCCGTTCGGGAAATAGGGGCGCTGGGGAATGAACATGGATTCCCGTGGCCGCGTGACCGTGCCGCGGGCAAAGGGCCAGATGCCCGCGAAGGTGCGAAACAGCGTGGACTTGCCGCTGCCCGACGGTCCCTGGATCAGCACACTGTCGCCGGGGCTGGCATGCAGTGCCGCACCGGCCAGCAAGAGGGCACCCGTGGGCAGGGCCACGGTCAGGTCACGCGCGTCAAGTGCTATCGAATCTGTAGCTGCTTGCGCCGGTTTTTCGAGGCCTGCGGCCAAAATACTCTCTTCAAAACTGGTGAGGCGATCGGTCGTGGCGCGCCAGCTGGCCAGCCGGTCGTAGTTGTCCACAAACCAGCTGAGCGAATCCTGCACCCTGCCAAAGGCCGAGGCGATCTGCATCAGCTCGCCGAGCTGGATGGCGCCGCTGAAAAAACGGGGCGCGGCCACAATGAAGGGAAACACCACCGCGGCCTGGCCGAAACCCACGGTGAACCAAGTCAGGTTTTTCTGGGCCTTGAGCAGCCCCAGGTAGTTGGCCAGCACGCTGGAAAAGCGCATGTCGAGCTGCCGGCGCTCCACGGCCTCGCCCTTGTCCAGCGCAATGGCTTCGCTGTACTCCCGCACCCGCACCATGTGATGGCGAAAGTCCGCCTCATAGCGCTGCTGCTGGTAGTTCAGACGGATGAGCGGGCGACCGATGTAGTGCGTGATGACGCTGCCGGCCACGCAGTACAGGATGGCCATCCACACCATGAAGCCCGGGATGTTGTAGCTGGCGCCGTTCAGGCTGAACGCAAAACCGCCGGACAGGCTCCACAGAATGCCGACAAAGCTGGCCAGCGTGACCACGGCATTGAGCAGGCCCATGCTCAACGAGACCGAGTAGCTGGTGAAAAGATTCAGGTCTTCCTGGATGCGCTGGTCCGGGTTGTCGGGCGTCGCCGCGGCGTCGTCAATCGTTTTGTGCGAGAAGCGCGCCAGCTCCAGCTGGTAGAACGCATGGTTGGAGAGCCAGCGCTGCAGGTAGTAGCCCGTCATCCAGGCGCGCCAGCGCATCTCCAGCAGCTGCGTCAGGTAGAACTTGTAGACCGCAATGAGGATGTAGGCAAAGGCGATGTAAGTGAAGCGCCCGAGCTGGGTCCAGAACACGTCGGCCTGCTTGTTCTGCAATGCGTCGTAGAACAGCCGGTTCCAGTCGTTGATCAGCACCAGCATGTACACCGCGCCCAGGTTGAGCAGCACGATGGCCGCCAGCAGGCCGCGGGCTTTCCATTTTTCGTCCGACTTGAAGTAGGGCAGTGACAAGGCCCAGACCTTGGCGCAGAACGTTTTGAGGGAGCGGAATTTTTGGGTCAAGGACATGGTGGGAATCCTGAATGAATGGCGCATCGTAGCGGCTCTGCCGAGGGCGCGCGTTGGCCCCGCGCTCTTGCGGCGTGAGAAAGGGAAGGAAAACGGATGAGTCAGCGCGAGGGATTCGACACGCCGCTGACCACATGGCCCGAGGGTACGTGCTGCGACGCCGACTCGATATGGCCGGTCTGGTCGTCAAAGAAGAAGTCGGGCTCGAACTCGCGCAGGAATTCACCCTTGGACAGGCCGCCCAGAAACATCGCCTCGTCCACCTCGATGTTCCAGTTCATCAGGGTGCGGATGGCGCGTTCGTGGGCCGGGGCGCTGCGGGCCGTCACCAGCGCGGTGCGGATGCGCATTTGGGGCTTGCCCTCCTGCTGCAGGCGGTGCAGCGCGGCAAGCAGCGGCTTGAAGGGACCAGCCGACAGCGGCAGGGCGGCCTTGTCCTTCTCGTGCTGCTGGAAGGCCGACAGACCCTGCGCCTGGTACACCTGCTCGGCCTCGTCGCTGAACAGCACGGCGTCGCCGTCAAACGCAATCCGGACTTCATGCGGGTGGGCATCGCTGGCCAGGGCCGACTGCGGGTAGACCTGCGCGGCGGGCACGCCCGCGTCCAGCGCGGCCCGCACATCGCTCAGATGGGCCGACAGGAACAGGTTGGCGTGCAGCGGCCTGAGATAGCGCCAGGGCGGCTGGCCGCGGGTGAAGCTGCCGCGCTGGATGGGCAGGCCGTAGTGCTGGGCCGAGCGGAACACCCGCATGCCCGAGACCGGGTCGTTGCGCGAGAGGATGACCACTTCGACGCGTTGCGCCTGTCCGTCATTGAAGGCCAGCAGTTTTTTCACCAGCGAGAAGGCCACGCCGGGCGTGGCGGGCTGCTCCAGCCGCTCCAGCTGCAGCTTCATGTAGGCGCGGTCATCGCCCTGTTCGAACACCCGGTTCTCCTGCTCGAAATCGAACAGTGCCCGCGAGGAGATGGCGACGACGAGCTTGCCGTCGAGTGAAACGCCCATGATCTGCCTCTAAAAATGAGGGATGTCTTTGTAAATCATGACAGCCTGCTGTTCATGATTGCAAAAACATGCGGTACACCGGGTTGTTCGTTTCTTCCACGCAAGGGTAGCCCAGCGTGGACAGAAACTTGCCAAAGGCCTTGTCATCGGCCTGCGGCACCTGCAGGCCCACGAGGATGCGGCCATAGTCCGCGCCCTGGTTGCGGTAGTGAAACAGGCTGATATTCCAGCCCGGGCGCATCAGGCTGAGGAACTTCATCAGCGCGCCGGGTCGCTCGGGGAACACAAAACTCAGCAGACGCTCGTTTTTCGCCAGCACCGAATGACCGCCCACCATGTGGCGGATGTGCTCGCGCGCCAGGTCGTCGTGCGTGAGGTCCAGTGCATCAAAACCGTGCCGCTTGAAGCTGGCGGCGATCCGGGGCGACTCGCCCTTGCCGTGCGTGGTGATGCCGACGAACACATGGGCATGCGTCGCGTCGCTGATGCGGTAGTCGAATTCGGTCACATTGCGCGCTCCGCCCGGCAGTGTGCCGATCAGTTCGCAAAAGCGCCTGAAGCTGCCGCGCTCCTCGGGAATCGTCACGGCAAACAACGCCTCGCGCTCCTCGCCCACCTCGGCGCGCTCGGCCACGAAGCGCAGGCGGTCGAAGTTCATGTTGGCGCCGCACAGGATGGCGGCATAGGTTTCGCCCCTGGTCTTGCGCTGGGCCACATACTGCTTGATGGCCGCCACCGCCAGCGCGCCGGCGGGCTCCACGATGCTGCGCGTGTCCACGAAAATGTCCTTGATGGCGGCGCACACCGCATCGGTGTCCACGGCGATGAATTCGTCCACCAGCGCACGGGCGATGCGAAAGGTTTCCTGGCCCACCAGCTTCACGGCCGTGCCATCGGAGAACAGGCCCACATCGTCGAGCGTGACGCGCTTGCCCGCCGCCACCGACTGCATCATGGCGTTGGAGTCGTTCATCTGCACGCCGATGATCTTGATCTCGGGTCGCACCGCCTTGATGTAGCTGGCCACGCCCGAGACCAGGCCGCCGCCGCCGATCGCCACGAACACGGCGTCCAGCGGCCCCTGGTGCTGGCGCAGCATTTCCATGGCAATCGTGCCCTGGCCGGCGATCACGTCGGGGTCGTCAAACGGGTGGACAAAGGTCAGACCCTGTTTTTTCTCGAGTGCCGTGGCATGGGTGTGGGCGTCCGAGTAGCTGTCGCCATGCAGCACGACCTCGCCGCCCAGTGCCCGCACCGCGTCCATCTTGACCTGCGGCGTGGTGGTGGGCATCACGATCACGGCACGGCAGCCCAGTTTGTGCGCGCTCAGGGCGACGCCCTGCGCGTGGTTGCCGGCCGAGGCGCAGATCACGCCCTTCTTGAGCTGCTGCGGTGTGAGGTGCGCCATCTTGTTGTAGGCGCCGCGCAGCTTGAAGCTGAACACCGGCTGCTGGTCCTCGCGCTTGAGCAGCACCTTGTTGTGCAGCCGGCGGCTCAGGATTTTGGCGGGTTCGAAGGCCGACTCCACCGCCACGTCGTACACGCGGGCAGTCAGGATTTTTTTCAGGTAGTCGGCAGGCTTGAGGTGTCTTGTTTTCATGGTTGATGGCAGTGTAGTCATAATTTGCGCGTGGCTACCTCGCCATGCTGACAAGGGATTTGGGGGCATCATGGATTGCACAGTGAGCTGGACAGGCGCCTCAGGCACGCGCTCGGGCATGGGCTTTGTGGCGGAAACCGGCAGCGGCCACACGCTGGTGATGGATGGCGCGCCGGACGCGGCCAAGCCCGAAAACGGCGGGCAGAACCTGGCTCCGCGTCCGATGGAAACCCTGCTGGCCGGCGCCGGCGGCTGCACCGCCTACGACGTGGTGCTCATCCTCAAGCGCGGCCGCCACGAGGTGCGCGGCTGCTCAGTGCGCCTGCAGGCCGAGCGCGCCGCGCAAGACCCCAAGGTGTTCACCCAGATCAACATGCACTTCACCGTCACGGGCAAGGGCATTCCCGCCGCGGCGGTGGAACGCGCCATCGCCATGAGTCACGACAAATACTGCTCGGCCACCATCATGCTGGGCAAGACGGCCCAGATCAGCACCAGCTTTGAGCTGGTCGAACTTTGATTGGCAAGAGAATTGGCCCGCAGCCCTTGATGCACGGGCGTGGATAGCTATTATTTCAATAGCGAATGGCAAACGGCGCGGCGCTCACACGTAGTGCGCCGTGGTCGTCATCACCTTGGCGGCTGCCCGCATCAGGTCCTTGACGGGCCGCGGCAACTCCATCGCGCCGGCTTTTTGCGCGTCCAGTGCATGGCGGACCTCGTCGATCTTCATCTGCTCCACGATGGCGCGCGAGGCGTGGTCCTGCTCCGGCATGCGGTCCAGGTGGCTTTGCAGATGGGCTTCCACCTGGCGCTCGGTTTCCACCACAAAACCCAGGCTCACGCGGTCGCCCAGCCGGCCGGCCAGCAGGCCCAGCCCGAAGGCACCGGCGTACCACAGCGGGTTGAGCAGGGAGGGGCGCGCGCCCAGCTCGTCCAGGCGCTGCTGGGTCCATGCCAGATGATCGGTTTCCTCGGTGCAGGCCCGGGTGAAATGGACGCGCAGCGCCTCGTTCCTGGTGGCCAATGCCTGGGCCGTGTAGAGCGCCTGGGCGCAGACCTCGCCCACATGGTTGACCCGCATCAGGGCCGCGGCCTGGGTTTTTTCTGCGGCCGACAGTTCACCCCCGGGCTCGGCCGGCGCCGGGCAGGGCAGGGCCGCGCGCGGCCTGGCAAACAGGGTGCGCAAGGCGGCGTCAACGGCGGTAATCAGGCGTTCACTCATGGTGGCAATTCTCCTGCATGAAACGGGTTGACGATTTCAACCCCCAGTGGACGCTTGAGCGCGCCGGTCTGTTCCGAATAGAGCCGTGCCACGCCGTGTTCCGCGCAAACCGCAATGGTGAGGGCGTCCCACATCGGGTACTGGTGCCGCGCACTCAGCTCCCATGCTGTCTTGTAGGCAGGGGCCGAGGTCCCCAGCACGCGCATCAGGCCCGACCACTGCGTCGTGGCATCGGAAGCCATTTTCGCAGACATGGCTTGCCGGCGCAGAACCAGATGGACATATTCGCTCAACACCTGTCCGCAGATGCAGGCCTGGGCGCCGCGAAGCAGCTGCTCCAGCAGCGACAAGGCGCGTGCCTGTTTGTGCGCCGGGGCATCCATGGCGGTGGCGTACACGAGCACGCCGGTGTCCAGCGTCCAGGGGGGCTCAGCCTTGGTGGGCATCGCCGCGTTCCAGCTTGCCGCAAGGCCGGGCCATGCGAAACGACAAGGCTTTTTGAATCAAAACTTCCCGCTCTGAGGCACTAGGTTGCGCCGTGGGCACGGGCATCAGCCTGAGCACGGGCAGGCCCCGTTTCGTGACCATGATTTCCTCCCCGCGTTCAACCTGCAGGGCATAACGTGAAAAGTTCTGATTGGCCTCGCGCATCGTGATCGTCAGCATGACACCGTGCCTTTTGAAAAAAAGTAGGTCAAATTGTAGTACATGCGGAATCGGGTTCATTTTTCTCCCTTTTGCCCTGCTGTTCCGCTGTCTCTCGGCCACGTTTCAAATTGTTGCAGGGCTGCAACGGAAAAGTTTTATTACGCGGGTTTTGGGATATTTCTTTTGCCAAAGAAGATGCCGTCTGGTGCAATACATCCAACTTCCTGAAACAGGAGGTTGGCCCGGGGATCCGGCAGGCGTGTCGATGTGGCAGCACACCGGCAAACCTGAAGTACCGGCGCCCTATGTTTAACCTTTGGAGATTTAACAAATGAAAAAATCGCTCATCGCGCTCGCAGCGTTGACCGCCATTGCCGGCGCAGCGCAAGCCCAGTCTTCCGTGACCATTTCCGGCCTGATCGACGTCGGCTACAAAGTCACCGATTCCGACGTCAATGCTTCGGACAAATCCGAACTTGCCTCCAACAACACCGGCACCAGCGCCGTCATCTTCAAGGGCGTCGAAGACCTGGGCGGCGGCATGAAGGCTTCCTTCCTGTTCGAACTTGACCCGAACCCGGTCCAAAGCTCCACGCTGAACGGCACCGCTACGAGCACCGCCTTCACCGGCACGCCTTTCAACGGCGAGCAGTACGTTGGCCTGTCGGGCGGTTTTGGTGACCTCAAGCTCGGTACGCCCAACGCGGCCGGTCTGGTCGCTGGCACCACCGCTCAACCTTTCGGCACCGCTCTGGGCGGCGGCTTCTCCGGCGGTTTTGGCCGTCTGGGTACCTCGGCTGTTCTGGGCATCAACCAGTACGTTGGTGGCCCGGTCAGCGCCGGTCGCATCATCCGTCACGAAAAGACGATGAAGTACACGACGCCTAACTTCAGCGGCTTCACCGCATCGCTGGAATACGCCAACGGCAACGACGCTAGCACCACTGCTTCTTCCAACACCAACCAGTACAGCGCCCTGAGTGCTGCGTACAACAATGGTCCTCTGAACGCCATCTATGTCTACACCAAGGTGAAGGCCGGTGCCGTTGCTGCCGCTGGTAGCACGACTGCCATTGGTACGGCTGCTGCTGCTGGTGCTCTGGCTGCCAATCAGGACATCGTGTACAACCAGCTGTCGGCCAACTACGCCTTTGGCGCTTTCACGGTGTACGGTGGCTTGAGCACGAGCAAGGCTAGCGACGCCACCCTGGAAGATTCCAAGTCCTGGAATCTGGCCGGCAAGTTTGCCGTGTCGCCCACCATCGACCTGATGGCCAACTACCTGGCCCGTGACAGCGCTCTGGCTGCCAATAACGACGCCAAGCTGCTGGGCCTGGGCGTGGACTACAAGTTCAGCAAGCGCACGACGGCTTATGTCCGTTACGAGCGCATTGACAACGACGTGGTCAACACGGATCAAAACATCTGGGCTTTCGGTCTGAAGCACACGTTCTAATCTTGCGCTGGTCTTGTACCAGTGCAGGTTTGGATCCGGTGCAGTTTTGCACCGTTGCATGAAAAAGCCACCGTTCGCGGTGGCTTTTTCTTTGCATGAATAAAAGAAACACGAGGGGAGCCGGACCCCGGTTTCCCCATTCGCATGAACTGATGATGGGCCTGAATGCGCATGCTGCTGAAGTTTTTCGGTCTGGGTCTGTTGCTGCAACTCGCGGCTTGCTCCTCCGTACTGACACCGCCCGCGCCTGACGCGGCCGATGCGGGCGTGGGGCGCAATGCCTGGACACTGGCGTCAACACCGCCGCCGGGCATGGCCGCGCTTGCCGCGGCGCGCTCGGCCTCTCCCTCATGGCAGCACCACCGCTTCCCGGGCAAGCAGGCCACCGCGTATGCGTATGAGCGTCTGGACGGGCGCGATGCCATGGCGGTGCAGGCCGTGGCGTCGGCCAGCATGTTGCGCCAGACCTTGCGCATGGCGCCCGATGAGCTGGGCAGCGTCAGGTTTTCGTGGAAGGTACCCGAGTTGATTGCCCGGGCCGACATGGGCCAGCGCGAGGCAGACGATTCGCCGGTGCGCGTGCTGCTGGCATTCGAGGGCGACCGGTCGAAGTTTTCAGCCAAGAACACCATGCTGTCGGAATTGATGCATGCCATCACCGGCGAGCCCCTGCCTTATGCCACGCTGATGTATGTGTGGTGCAATGCGCGCGCGCCGGGCAGCGTGATCATCAATCCGCGCACCGATCGCATCCGCAAGCTGGTGGTGGAGTCGGGCAGCAAGCACCTGAACCAGTGGCTGGACTATGAGCGAAACATCCGCGTCGATTTTGAAAAAGTATTTGGCGAACCCCCCGGCGCACTGGTGGGCATCGGCATCATGACCGATACCGACAACACCCGCTCCACCGCGCATGCCTGGTATGGCTCGGTACGGCTGATACCTCCCGTCTTGGCAAGGAAATGAACAACCCGTGACGCCTCGGGCTCGGGATGAACGGTGTCGTGATGGGCGATCAGCCAGTTCAAGCGTAGCGCTTGCTGCGCAAATTGTTTTTCATTTCCTTGAGCATCGGTTGCAGCCGGTTGCCGCCGATGCGCAGCGCCACGCAGGTGGCCAGGATGTCCACGATCATCAGGTGCAGCAGGCGCGACACCATGGGGCTGTAGCGGTCGTAGCCTTCCGGGTGGTCGGCTGCCAGATGGATGTGCCCGGCCGCGGCCAGGGGCGAGCCGCTGGCGGTGATGACGATGGTGGTGGCGCCGTTCTTGCGGGCGATGTCGCAGGCGTCCATCAGGTCGCGCGTGCGGCCCGAGTTGGAAATGATGACCACGCAGTCGCCCGGGCCCAGCAGCGAGGCGCTCATGACCTGCATGTGTCCGTCGCTGTAGGCGATGGTATGGACCCCCAGACGGAAGAACTTGTGCTGCGCGTCCAGCGCCACGATGCCGGAGTTGCCCGCGCCAAAGAATTCGATGCGCTTGCCGGTTTTGTAGGTGGCCGCCAGCGCCTCGGCGGCCTTCTCGATGGCGAGGGTGCTGGCATCGTTGCGGTATTTCAGGAAGGCCGCCACCGTGTTGTCGATGACCTTGACGAGCACGTCGCCGGTCTTGTCGTCCACGTCCACGCTGCGGTGGATGAAGGGCACGCCTTCGCTCACCGTGCCGGCGAGCTTGAGCTTGAAGTCGCTCAGGCCGTCATAGCCCATGCTGCGGCAAAAGCGCACGACGGTGGGCTTGCTGACGTGGGCGCGCTCGGCCAACTGGCTCACGGGCAGTTGGGCAAAGGCGCGCGGGTCGGCCAGCACGAGCTTGCCAACCCGCTGCTCGGCCGGGGCCAGGGAGGGCAGGGAGGCCCTGATTCGTTCCAGCATATGAATTCCTACCCGAAAGCGCCGCCGCAGCGCCGGGCCGCCCCGAGCAAGGCACGGCCCCCTCGGGGGGCAGCGCCGCACACGAAGTGGCAAGCGTGGGGGCTCATGCGGCCGCCGCGCCGGGCCGCCCCAAGCAAGGCACGGCCCCCTCGGGGGGCAGCGTCGCACACGAAGTGGCAAGTGTGGGGGCTCATGATTCCTCACTCCAGCAAAACCCGTCGCGCGCGATCATGGCGCTGGCCGCGCCCGGGCCCCAGGTGCCCGCGGCATAGGGACGCGGGCCATCCGGGCTGGTTTTCCAGGCCTCCAGAATGGGTTCGACCCATTGCCAGGCCGCCTCCTGCTCGTCGCGGCGCACAAACAGGTTCAGGCGCCCGTCAATCACGTCCAGCAGCAAGCGCTCGTACGCACCCACGCGCTCAAAGCCAAAACGGGTGTCAAAGTCCAGATCGAGTTGCACCGGACTCAGGTGCTGCTGGCTCCAGTCGGCATGGGCACGCCGCTTGCCAGTGCCGTGGGCCAGCAGATGCAGCTCCAGTCCATCCTGGGGCTGGAGCTTGATCACCAGGCGGTTGGCCGCGCCCGGCGGCGAGGCAAAAATCGCGTGCGGCATGGGCCGGAAGTTCACCACGATGCGTGCGTCGCGCTCGGCCAGCCGCTTGCCGGTGCGGATGTAGAAGGGCACGCCGGCCCAGCGCCAGTTGGCGATTTCGGTGCGCAGGGCCACAAAGGTTTCGGTGCCGCTGTGCGGGTTGACGCCCGGCTCGTCGCGGTAGCCGGGCAGCGGCGCGCCGGCGATCGAGCCGGCGGTGTACTGGCCGCGAACGATGTTGTGCGACAGGGTTTGCGCGGTCCAGGGCGCCAGGGAACGCAGCACCTTGAGTTTCTCGTCGCGGATGGCATCGGCATGGGCATTGATGGGCGGCTCCATGCCGATGGCACACAGCAGTTGCAGGGCATGGTTCTGCACCATGTCGCGCAGCGCGCCGGTGCTCTCGTAGAACGCGCCGCGTTTTTCCACGCCCAGGTCCTCGGCGATGGTAATCTGGATGTTGGCTATGGTTTCGCGCCGCCACAAGGGCTCGAACAGCGAGTTGCCAAAGCGCAGGGCAAACAGGTTTTGCACCGAGGGCTTGCCCAGGTAGTGGTCGATGCGGAAGATCTGCTTCTCGCTCAGCACCCGGCGCACGCTGTCGTTGATGGCGCGGTTGGAGGCCAGATCGTGGCCCAGCGGTTTTTCCAGCACCACCCGCGTGTTCGGGCCGTTCAGGCCGGCGGCGGCGAGTTGCTCGCACACCGTGGTGAAGAGGGCGGGGGCGGTGGCGAGGTACATCACCACCGTGTCGGCCTGGCGTGCCTTGAGCGTGGCGGCCAGGGGCGCGTAGTCGCCGGGCCGGGACAGGTCCATGCGCACATAGTTCAGCAACTGGGCAAACCGGGTGAACTCTTCGGCACTGGGGCGCTTGACCAGTTCGACATCATCGAAGCGCGACTGGATCAGGGTGCGGTATTGTTCATGGCTCAGCGCGTCGCGCCCCACGCCAATGATGCGCCCCCCCTCGGGCAGCGTGCCATGGCGAAAGGCCTGAAACAGGGCCGGCATCAGTTTGCGCCAGGTCAGGTCGCCCGTGCCGCCGAACAGGACCAGATCGAAGGACATATGAGAAAGTTACATGAAAGTAAGAGCGTAATGTAACTTTGTTTCACTCATAATTCAACAATGAGCCGCCCTGGCTGGCAGCGTGCCGTTGCCGGCAGGGGCTCTTTCCATTGAATTCACATGAACCAACTTGAAGCGCTAAAACAGTTCACCACCGTGGTGGCCGACACCGGAGATTTCAGGCAGATCACTGCCTTCAAGCCGCAAGATGCCACCACCAATCCCTCGCTGATTCTCAAGGCGGTGCAGAAGGCGGACTACCAGCCCCTGCTCAAGGAGGTGGTGGCGCAATTCCGGGGCCGGCCGCTGGACGAAATCATGGACCGGCTGCTGGTGCGCTTCGGGTGCGAAATCCTGTCCATCATTCCCGGGCGGGTGTCCACCGAGGTGGATGCGCGCCTGAGCTTTGACAGCGGCGCGACCGTGGCGCGGGCCGAGCGCATCATCGAGCTGTACCAGGCGCAGGGCGTTCATGTCGACCGCGTGCTGATCAAGATCGCCGCCACCTGGGAGGGGATCCAGGCCGCGGCGCGGCTGGAGCAGCGCGGCATCCACACCAACCTCACCTTGCTGTTCTCATTCAGTCAGGCGGTGGCCTGCGGCCAGGCCAAGGTGCGGCTGATCTCTCCCTTTGTGGGACGCATTTACGACTGGTACAAGAAGTCGGCCGCGGCGGCCTGGGACGAACAGGCCCATGCCGGCGCGAACGACCCCGGCGTCAAATCGGTACGGCAGATCTACAACCATTACAAGCATTTCGGGATTGCCACCGAAGTGATGGGCGCGAGCTTTCGCAACGTGGGGCAGATCACCGCGCTGGCGGGCTGCGATCTGCTCACCATCAGCCCCGAGCTGCTCGCCGCCCTGGCCGCCAGCGAGGCGCCGCTGGCGCGCGCGCTGGATGCGCAGGCCGCCCGTTCGATGGATTTGCCCGCCGTGCAGCATGACGAAATCAGCTTTCGTTATGCGCTCAACGAGGATGCGATGGCCACCGAGAAGCTGGCCGAGGGCATACGCGCCTTCGTGGCCGATGCCGTGAAACTGGAACAGCTGATGCTGGCCATCTGAAATCGAAGTCCATGACCCGTACCCGTTGTGATCACACCGCTGCCTGGAGCGCGCTGGAGACCGTTTTCAGCGCCACTGGCCGCGGCTTTGACTTGCGCGCCGCCTTTGCTGCCGATGCGCAGCGCTTTGGCCGTTTCAGCCAGGACGCGCCCTATGTGTTTGCTGATCTGTCGAAAAACCTGATCGATGACGCAACGCAGGCGCTGCTGTTCGATCTGGCGCGCCAGTGCGGCGTGCCAGAGCACCGCGATGCGATGTTCGCGGGCGACAGGATCAACAGCACGGAACAGCGCGCGGTCATGCATTTTCTTCTGCGGTATCCGAAGCCAGCCCTTGCGGAACGGGCGCAACCAGCTATCAAAAACATAGCAGACGAGTTGCTGGAGGTGCACGCCACGCTGGATGCGGTGCTGGCGTACGCCGAGCAGGTGCGCTCGGACGAGGCCATCACCGACGTGGTGAACATCGGCATCGGCGGCTCCGATCTCGGGCCGCAAATGGCCGTGCTGGCGCTCGATGAGTTCGTGACGCGCGCCAAGCGCTTTCATTTCGTCTCCAGCGTCGATGGCCATGAGCTCAGTGCGGTGCTGCGAACGGTCCGGCCCGAGAGCACGCTGTTCCTGGTCGCTTCCAAGTCGTTCGCGACCACCGAGACCATGACCAATGCGCGCTCGGCCCGGGCCTGGTTTGAAGCGCAGGGCGGCAAGGACATTGCGCGCCACTTCTGTGCCCTGACCACCAACGTGGCGGCGGCCAGGGCGTTTGGCATCAGCACCACCTTTGGTTTCTGGGACTGGGTCGGCGGGCGCTACTCCATGTGGTCGGCCATCGGCTTGCCGATCGCGATGGCCATCGGGGCGCAGGGCTTTCGCGAGCTGCTCGCGGGCGCCCACGCGATGGACGAGCATTTCCGCCAGGCGCCGCTGCAAGGCAATCTGCCGGTGCGCCTGGCCCTGCTGGACGTGTGGTACCGCAACTTTCATGGTTTTGCCAATCGCAGCGTGGCGCCTTACCACAGCGGCCTGCGCCGCATGGAAGCCTACCTGCAGCAGCTGGAGATGGAGAGCAACGGCAAGCGGGTGGATGTCCAGGGAAACACACTGCCCTATGCCACGTCGCCGGTGATCTGGGGCGAACCGGGTGCCAACGGGCAGCATGCCTATTTTCAGATGCTGCACCAGGGCAGCGACGTGATTCCGATCGAGTTCATCGCGGTCAGGAAAGCCGCGCACGCCCTGCCCGAGCATCACCTCAAGCTGTTGGCCAATGGACTGGCGCAGGCACAGGCGCTGATGGTGGGGCAGGCCGATGCGGGAGGCCACCGCCATTTGCCGGGCAACCGCCCGAGCACCTTCTTCGTGCTCGACGAACTCACCCCGGCCAGCCTGGGCGCCTTCATTGCCCTGCAGGAGCATCGCGTTTTCGTCAGCGGTTCGATCTGGGGCATCAACAGCTTTGACCAGTGGGGCGTGGAGCTGGGCAAGGTGCTGGCCCGGGACATGGAGCCGCGCCTGGTCTCCGGCGATGCCGAGGGCCTGGATGCCTCAACGGCCGGACTGCTGCAAAAATTAAGAGCCAAATAGACTTCTAGCCCTTGTCGAATAAGCGCAGCATGCTATCAAATCAATAGCAAAAGCGCCCCTCAGGGCACAAGAAAAAACCCCCGCAGGGCGCAAGCGCTGCGGGGGTTTTGTTTTCTGTCGAGAGCCATAACGCCGATCGACGCAGCTTGAGGGTGCAGGCCTAGACGCAAGGGTGAAGACAGTAGCAGCGCTACGGCAAACCCTTGCAACGACGGTATGCAGCCTCAGGCAAGGAGCACTTACATGCCCATGCCACCCATGCCGCCCATGCCACCCATGTCGCCGCCCATGCCGCCACCCATGCCGCCGGCGCTGGACTCTTCCTTCGGCGCCTCGGCCACCATGCATTCGGTGGTCAACATCAGCGAAGCCACGGAGGCTGCGTTTTGCAGCGCGGTGCGGGTCACCTTGGTCGGGTCCAGAATGCCCATCTCGATCATGTCGCCATAGGTGTCGTTGGCGGCGTTGAAGCCGTAGTTGCCCTTGCCGGCCAGCACCGCGTTCACCACCACGGAGGCTTCGCCACCGGCGTTGTAAACGATCTCGCGCAGGGGCGCTTCGATGGCCTTGAGCACCAGCTTGATGCCGGCGTCCTGGTCAGCGTTGTCACCCTTGATGGCGCCAGCAGCCTGCTTGGCACGCAGCAGGGCCACGCCGCCACCGGCCACGATACCTTCTTCCACGGCAGCACGGGTGGCGTGCAGTGCATCTTCCACGCGGGCTTTTTTCTCTTTCATTTCGACTTCGGTGGCAGCACCCACCTTGATCACGGCCACGCCGCCGGCGAGTTTTGCAACGCGCTCCTGCAGTTTTTCGCGGTCGTAGTCGGACGTGGCTTCCTCGATCTGCACGCGCACTTGCTTGACGCGGGCTTCGATGTCAGCGGCAGCGCCGGCACCGTCGATGATGATGGTGTTTTCCTTGCCCACTTCGATGCGCTTGGCGGAGCCGAGGTCGGCCAGCGTCACTTTTTCCAGCGACATGCCGACTTCTTCAGCGATGACCTTGCCGCCGGTCAGGATGGCGATGTCTTCCAGCATGGCCTTGCGGCGGTCGCCGAAGCCCGGGGCCTTGACGGCCACGACTTTCAGGATGCCGCGGATGGTGTTGACCACCAGGGTGGCCAGGGCTTCGCCTTCGACATCTTCCGAGATGATCAGCAGCGGACGGCCGGACTTGGCCACTTGCTCCAGCGTGGGCAGCAGGTCACGGATGTTGCTGATTTTCTTGTCGTACAGCAGCACAAACGGGTTGTCCAACAGCGCGGCTTGCTTCTCGGGGTTGTTGATGAAGTAGGGTGACAGGTAGCCACGGTCAAACTGCATGCCTTCGACCACGTCGAGCTCGCTCTCGAGCGACTTGCCGTCTTCCACGGTGATCACGCCTTCCTTGCCGACTTTGTCCATGGCGTCGGCGATGATCTTGCCGATGGTCTCGTCGCTGTTGGCGGAGATGGAGCCGACCTGGGCGATTTCCTTGGAGGTGGTGGTCGCCTTGGAGGCCTTCTTGAGCTGCTCAACCAGGGCGTGGACCGCCTTGTCGATGCCGCGCTTGAGGTCCATCGGGTTCATGCCGGCGGCCACGTACTTCATGCCTTCGCGCACGATGGCCTGGGCCAGCACGGTGGCGGTGGTGGTACCGTCGCCAGCGATGTCAGAGGTCTTGGAAGCCACTTCCTTGACCATCTGGGCGCCCATGTTCTGCAGCTTGTCCTTGAGTTCGATTTCCTTGGCCACGGACACACCGTCCTTGGTCACGGTGGGGGCGCCGAACGAGCGCTCCAGCACCACATTGCGGCCCTTGGGCCCCAGGGTGACCTTGACTGCGTTGGCCAGGATGTTCACGCCTTCGACCATGCGTGCGCGGGCTTCGCCGCCAAAAATTACGTCTTTTGCTGCCATTTTTAATCTCCGAGAGAGTTAATTCGTTTAAATAAGGGGCTTGTTGGAAAAGAAAGCGTAGCGAGCAACCACTTTTGTCTTCGGCCGTGCCAGCGGCCCATAACCTGGCATGGCCAAGTCAGCCTTGGACGAAAGTAAATCGCTGAAACGGCAATTTACTTTTCAACAACGGCGAAGAGGTCTTCTTCTTTCATCACCAGCAGCTCGTCGCCGTCGACCTTGACGGTCTGGCCACTGTATTTGCCGAACAGCACGCGGTCGCCGACCTTGACGGCCATGGGGCTCAAATCACCCTTGTCGTTTTTCTTGCCCGGGCCCACAGCCAGAACTTCACCCTGATCCGGTTTCTCGGCGGCGCTGTCAGGAATGACGATGCCGGAGGCGGTCTTGGTTTCGTTTTCCACACGCTTGACGATCACGCGATCGTGCAGGGGACGAAGTTTCATTGGGGATCTCCTTCAATGTTGAAACAATGGTTTGAAAAAACAAAAACACCAGCCCGCATCAGCTGATGCCAGTCAATCAGTGAAGTTTGTGGTGTTAGCACTCAACTTCAACGAGTGCTAATCATAAGGCTTTTTTGGCGCTTTTCAAGACGGCGCAGCGCGGCGCAAACAAAAGTGCGGGTTTTTGCCAGCGCGGCGAAACGCCGCTTAAGATGCAGCACTTTACATTTCATGCGCAGTTGCCGAATGCGGTTCGGGGAAGGCTGGATGATTTGAATTCCTAATGATCCGTGAGCCGTGACTAGTTCGTTTTTTTACATGTTTTTGCATTCCTGGGTGGGGCGTTTGATTTGCGGCTTGGTGGCCTGCGGCGCACTGGTGGCGCTGGACCGGTGGCCGCGCGAGGCGCCGCCGCCGCCGGCCCGCGCGGCCTGGCCCACGGGGGCACAGGCTGCGCCGGAGCGCCGGCTGGTGCTCATGGCGCAAGGCCACATTCCCATGCCCGCCAATACCGCGGCCGCCCATGCCAGCTCCTTGCTGGCCATGCCACCGTCCCACCCCGCGGCCCTCATGGCATTCTGGTTTGCCGGTTCGCGCGAGGGCGCGGCCGATGTGCAAATTGCCGCGTCCCAGTTTGATCGCGCCACGCAGCGATGGCGTGAGGCCCGTTTTGTCGTGAACCGTCATGCCATGGGCGAGAAGCTGGGCCATGGCATCAGGCGCCTGGGCAACCCGGTGGCGTGGCTGGATGGGCAGGGCAAGGTGCATCTGTTCGTGGTGGCCACGGGCTGGGGCGGCTGGTCGGCGGGGCGCATCCTGCACTTGCGCCAAAACGATGGCGGGCAGGATTTTGAGCGCCTGTCGTTCGAGCCGGCGCGCGTGACACCGCTGTCGTGGCTGTGGAACACCAGTTTTCTGGTGCGTGCCACACCCCTGCCGCTGGCCGATGGCGGCATGGTGTTGCCAGCCTACTTTGAGTTGGGCATCAAGTACGCGGTGGCTTTGCGCTTTGACGCCAGGGGGGAATTCCGGGGCATGGTGCGCATCTCCGGGCGCCGGCACGTGTTGCAGCCCACCTTGCTGATGCAATCGGAGTCGCACTGGCTGGCCTTGATGCGGGACAACCGGGGCGATGGCAACGTGGCGGCCGCGCAGACGACCAATGGTGGACTCGACTGGGCCGATATGCCGGATCTGGGCATCATCAACCACGATACCTCGGTTGTGGGACTGGCCTTGGGGCCGGGGCGCATGCTGCTGGCGCACAATTCCTCGCCGAACTCGCGCAGCGTGCTTGACCTGAGCCGTTCCCGGGATGGCGGTGCCTGGCAGCTGGAGCGGACCTTGGCGGGCGGTGCGGGGGTCAGCGAGTATTCATACCCTTCACTGACCTGGGGCGATGGCAGCGTGTGGGTGAGCTACACCGACCATCGCCGCCGCATTGCCTGGCAGCGCCTGACCTACGGGCCGGCCAGCCCGTTGGCCGCCGGCGCTGCCACCAAGCCGCCGCCCGATAGGGCAAGTCCTGTGGCAAGTCCGGGTCCAGGCCCGGCACGCTGAACCAGTTCCCCCTTCCCGAATCACCTTCAAGCCCGATGAGCTGGACGACTTTGTATCAAGATTTTTTCTCCACCGCCACGCCGGCCTTGCCCAGTGCCATCTTGCTGCGGCTGGCGTTTAATGTGTTCTGGGCCATGGTGCTGGGTGGCGTGGGCGCGTGGCTGAGCCGCAGCTGGGCGCGTCCCTATCGGCTGGGGCTGGTCGGCGGGTTGCTGGTCTGGACCCTGCTGCCTGGTCCGGTATCGCCCGCTTACTGGCTGGGGCTGGCATTTCAAGTGCCCAGTTTCGCCATGGTACTGATCTGTCTGTACTGGATGCTTGATCTGTTCATGCCGGCGCACGACCGTGCCAGGGCATGGACGCTGGAGCCGGCGCAAATCCAGGTGCTCAAGGGGCTGGGGCTGGCAGGCGTGGTGCTGGGCTGGCTGTTGCTGCTCGATACGCTTGCATTGTTGCCGTTTACTTTTTATGCCTGGGGCTTCAGCAGCGCCGCGCTGGCGGGGCTGGCCTTGCTGGGCAGCTTGCCCTGGGTGTTGCGGGGTACGGCGCCAGCGGCGCGCCTCCTGTCTTTTTTGGTCTTGCTGGTGTTGACCCTGTATGCGCTGACCCGCTTGCCGGACGGTAACTTCTGGGATGCCCTGATCGACCCCTTGCTCTGGCTGGTGCTTCAGCTGGCCTGGCTTGGCAGTGTCTGGCGCCGTCTCATGGCGAGATGGCGCGGGTCACGAGCCACTCGCGCCTGAACAGCCAGGCTTGCGGCTGCCAGAGGTTGGAGAAATTGATCTCCCCGCTCCGATGCCGTCCCAACAGATGCCAGCGCGCGCCCAGCACGGCGCAGCCCGGCATGCATGGGGGAGCCGACTCGGTGGGGTCGGCCTGCCCCCAGGCCACGGCATCATGCCGGGCCAGCAATTGCTGGAGCTGATCGCTGGGAGCCACGCTGGAGCCGGCGGCTCGCGCCTCGGCGTCATACGGCACAAAGCGGTTGCCCGGCAGCAAGAACTCAAAGCGCTCGAACTGTCCATTGAAGCCATTGGGAATGGCAATGCGGGCCTGGTGCAGCTTCGCCCTCACGTCCGCGCCATAGTGTCCGGCAGGACCTTCCAGCGGGGCCACGGTCAGGTTGAAGCAGGCATAGACGGCGATGCAGGCCAGCACCGTGCAGGCGCGCGTCCAGGCCGGCTTGAGAATGCCGCCCGCCACGGCAGCCGCGCCAACCAGGGCGGCAGCCAGCGCGGCGCCCAGTTCAGGGCCGGTCCCGATGTCCAGGTCATGGGCCACCCAGGCAATGCGCCCCAGTACCAGCAGCGGGATGCCGGCCAGCAGCAGGGACAGCAAAAACCAGCCCCGTGCAATGCGCTGCCAGTACAGGGCGAGCAAGATCGCCAGCGCCGGCATGGCCGGGATGAGATAGCGGGCCGAGCGCTGGCTGGGCAGGGTGAACACGATCAGCCACACGGCCAGCCAGGCCAGCAAGATCCAAAGATGAGGGGCCAAGCGCAATGGCCGTCCTGCCCGGCGCAGGGTTTGCCAGCCGGTCCAGGCCAGCCCCAGCACAACAAAGGCCAGCAGTCCCGCGTTTTGCACATAGGCCAGCAACTGGGCCCAGATGCTGGCGCCCCCGCCGTACAGTGCCTTGTGCCAGTAGCCCTCGCGGTCGGACAACTTGCCGGCGTTCTCGCCGATCACAAACTCCCGCCAGACGGCCGCCGGGTCCGGGTCCAGCGCAAACCACAGGGCAAACACGCCAAGTGCGAGGGTCACACTCAAGCCCACGCCCAGCGTGGCCTGAATGGCCGCGCGCCAGCTCAAGCGGGGCGCGCTCAGCAGCAGGGCGCACCACCATGCGGCAGCGGCGGGTGCGATGAGGGCAAAGGATTTATAGGCCAGCCCCAGACCCAGAACCAGGCCGTAGCCGGCATGGGCGGCCAGGCTCAGTCTGCCGGATGCCGCGCCGGGCTGCGCTGGCGTGGTGGCGCCAGCCTGGCGCAGCCGGAGCCACAGCAGGCCGAACAGGGGCACGCTGAACCAGAAGGTTTCGGGCGCGCTGGTCAGGAAGGGGCGGCCGTAGCGGAAGGTGGAGAAAAAAGCCAGGTACACGCAGGCCGCCAGACAGGCTTGGCGCAGGTTGTGGGTGATCTGGTGCACCGTCCAAGCCACGGCGCCGGTGACCAGCAGGGTATAGATCAGGCTGGGCGTGCGCAGCGCCCAGAGCTGCCAGTGCTGCCCCCAGCCGCCCGCGACCATGGCCTGCCAGAACAGCAGGGGCGGCTTGGTGTTGCGCATATGGTCCAGCTCCGACACCAAGGGCAGCCAGTGGCCGGACGCGGCCGTCAGGCGCGCGATGTGCGCATAGACCATTTCATCGCCGTTGCTCGGGATGTACTGCCCACCCAGACCGAGGGCATACATGCCCACGGCGAATGCCAGCAAAAGCAGCCAGCCCAGTGTGGGAATGTCCGGGCCATTGAAGTTCGCAAGCTTGGTGTTCATGGTGCTGTGCGCGCCCAGGCGAATGGTTTGTCTAGGGCCGCGGACGCTGGCGAAAGGTCCAGCGGTCATTGGCCAGAAAATTGCTCACGCTGGCAATCACAATGGCGATCACATTGGCCAGCATGTAGTGCATGAAATGCGCCAGCCACAACGTGAGGGCGTACTGCAGCGCGATGCCCAGCCAGGAGGCCGTGGCGTACTGCCCCACCTGCGCTAGCAGGTTAGGCAGCGAGACGCCCTCTTCATGCTGGGCCGAGGTGGCGTGCAGGCGGTCCGACCAAGTCCACAGGCGGTTCCAGGTGAAGTTGTTGACGGTGGCCACAGCAATGGCAAGCACCAGCGAGACATAGGGTTTGCTGCCCGGCGGCTCGATGGCGCTGAAAAGGTATTCGTGGGCCGTGTAAAGCACGGCCAGATTGATCACGGTGCCGCTGGCGCCTACCAGGCCGAAGCGCACGTAGCGAAAACCGTGGAGCCAGTCGATAAAGCGCCACAGATGCTCACGCAGGGAAGGGGGGGGCGTGCTGTTCACGGAGCAGGGGCTGGTTCTTGCAGGGTCTGCAGCGCATCGACGAGGACCGGATCGGGGGCAATCCGCTTGAGGCACTGGTTGTCGCCGTCGCAAAAGGTCTGGCGGTGGTTGTAGGCGCTCAGACAGGGTGAGCAGGCCAGGCCCGATTCGAGCACGGTGGCACGCGGCCCGAATGGACCGGGGAGGGGCCCGTACAGCCGCCCGGTTTCGGGACCGAAGAAAACCAGGGTGCGAATGGGTGTGAGGCTGGCAAAGTGGCCAGGTCCGCCATCGTTGGTCAGCAGCAGTTGGGCATTGTGAAACAGCATGAGCAGCTCGCGGATGCTGCGCGTGTAGCCGGTCAGGTCAACACACAGCTCACTTTGCGTCTGGCTCTTGAGCTCGCGCGCCAGCAGGGCATCGTCGCGCAAGCCGATCAGGCCCACGGCATGACCGGCCTGGCACAAGCCGCGGGCCACCTGGGCATAGTGCTCAGCCGGCCAGGCCCGCTCAGGCAGGATGCCGCCGCCGGCGTACATCAGCACGATTTTGCGACCAGTCAGCACCGGGTGATCCACCAGCATCTTCTGGTGGTAACGCGCGAGCTCGGCCGCCTCAAACGCTACAGCCAGGCCGGTTTCTGTGGGCAGTGGGCGAATCGGGGCGCTCTTGTTGCGCGGCACGCTGCTGGAGTCCAGGGCATCGACCAGCGACAGGAACTGCTGGCTGATGTGCTGATAGGGGTTGTAGGGGATGGCGCGGTTGATGAAGCTGCCGCGGTACAGGCCTTCCTGGGTGTGGGCCGTGAAGCCGGCGCGCAGCCCGGCGCCGCAAAGATAGGACATCAGGCTGCTGATGCGGGAAAACAGTTCGCAGTCAATCACGGCGTCCAGCGGCAGGCGGCGCATGGCCCTGCTGACACGCCAGATGTCGCGCAGCAGTTTCAGGCCGGAACTGTCGTCGAGCGCATGCAGGTGTTCCTGCCTGGCCAGTCCCAGCAGCAGGGAAACCTCCTGGTTTTTCTTGAGCTGCAGCACATGCAGCGTGACACCCGGGTAACGTTGCCGCAAAGCCGCGAACATCGGGCCTGCCAGCACGATGCTGCCCATCTCGGACAGCAGAATGACCAGGATGTGGCGCGGCTCGCGGCCCGGCGGGGCCGGAGCCTTCGAGCGCCCGGTCAGCCGCGCCCAGACAGACACAAGGCCGCACAAAAGCTGTCCCAGCCAGCGATCGATCCAGCGTTGTGTCTGTAGCTTCATCCGTCAAGCAAGGCGCTTTACAGCCCCGCCGCAGCCCGCAGGGTCTGGGCCTTGTCGGTGCGCTCCCAGCTGAACTCGGGCTCTTCGCGGCCGAAGTGGCCGTAGGCCGCGGTCTTTTCGTAGATCGGGCGCAGCAGGTCCAGCATCTGGATGATGCCCTTGGGACGCAGGTCGAAATGTTCGTTCACCAGGGCGGCGATCTTTTCGTCGGAAATCACGCCGGTGCCTTCGGTGTACACCGTGACGTTCATCGGACGTGCCACGCCGATGGCGTAGGCCACCTGGATCTGGCACTGCTTGGCCAGGCCGGCGGCCACGATGTTCTTGGCCACATAGCGGGCGGCGTAGGCGGCCGAGCGGTCCACTTTCGTCGGGTCCTTGCCGCTGAAAGCGCCGCCGCCATGCGGGCAGGCGCCGCCATAGGTGTCCACAATGATCTTGCGTCCGGTCAGGCCGCAGTCGCCTTGCGGGCCGCCGATGACGAAACGGCCGGTCGGGTTGACCAGGTATTTGGTGTCCTTGAGCCACTCCTTGGGCAGCACCGGCTTGATGATGTCTTCAATCACGGCCTCGATGAACGCGGGTTTCATCTTGGCGCCGTCGCTCATCTCGGGCGAATGCTGGCTGGACAGCACCACGGTGTCGATGCTGTGGGGCTTGCCATCCACGTAGCGCATCGTGACCTGGCTCTTGGCGTCCGGGCGCAAAAAAGGCAGGCGGCCGTCCTTGCGCAGCTGCGCCTGGCGCTCAACCAGCCGGTGGGCGTAGTAAATGGGCGCGGGCATCAGCTCGGGCGTTTCATTGCAGGCATAACCGAACATCAGGCCCTGGTCGCCGGCGCCGGTCTTGAGGTGATCGTCGCTGGCATGGTCCACGCCCTGGGCGATGTCGTTGCTTTGCTTGTCATAGGCCACCAGCACGGCACAGCCCTTGTAGTCGATGCCGTATTCGGTGTTGTCGTAGCCGATGCGCTTGATGGTGTCGCGCGCGACCTGGATGTAGTCCACATGCGCGTTGGTGGTGATCTCCCCGGCCAGCACCACCAGGCCGGTGTTGCACAGCGTCTCGGCTGCTACGCGGGACTTGGGATCCTGCTTGAAAATCGCATCAAGGATCGCATCGGAGATTTGGTCAGCCACCTTGTCGGGGTGGCCTTCGGAAACAGACTCGGATGTGAAGAGAAAATCGTTCGCCATTTAATAAACTCCAATAACAAGTAACAAGGTAAGGCGCGTTGCTTGGGCTTGGGAGCTTTGGCGAACGCTTTAGCAGATTTGTCAATATGCATTGACAGGGCACAATTGCCGCACTTTCGTGGTGACGCCTGTGGGTGTCGCTCTGCAAGTAGTTCCGTAACTCAGCGACGCGTCCATTTTATCCGAGTCATGATCACCCTGTTCAAAATTTTGTCCGTGCTGCCTTTGTGGCTGCTGCAGGGCATGGGCTGGGTTTTGGGCTGGCTGGTATTTTCCGGCTCGGGCGTCTATCGCCGGCGCTTTCTTTTTAATGCCAGGCAGGCGGGGTATGGCTGGCGGCAATGGGCTGGCGCGGTGGGCCAGGCCGGCATGCTGGTGACGGAGTTGCCGCGCCTGTGGTTTGGCCAGCCGGTGCCGCTGCAGTGGGAGGGCGCGCAGCACATTGATGCGGCGTTGGCGCAAGGGCGCGGCGTGGTGTTTTTGACGCCTCATCTGGGCTGTTTCGAAATCACCGCCCAGGCTTATGCCCGGCGCTACGGCCAGTCGCGCCAGCCCATGACCGTGTTGTTCCGGCCGGCACGCCAGCCCTGGCTGCGCGAGCTGGTGGCGCAGGCCCGCCTGCGCCCGGGCCTGATCACGGCGCCGACCACGCTGGCGGGCGTCAAGCAAATCATCAAGGCCTTGAAGCAGGGGCAATCGGCGGGCCTGCTGCCGGACCAAGTGCCGCCCCTGGGCCAGGGGCTGTGGGCGCCCTTCTTTGGGCGCGACGCCTACACCATGACGTTGTCGGCACGGCTGGCGCAGCAAACCGGCGCGGTGATTTTGCTGGCCTGGGGCGAGCGTCTGTCGTGGGGGCGTGGCTACCGCGTGCACGTCCAGCCGCTGGACGATGTGCTGCCGCGGGAGGGTGCCGGGGCCGCCGCCCGCATCAACCAGGCCATGGAGACGCTGGTGCGCCAGTGTCCGCAGCAGTATCTCTGGGCTTATGCGCGCTACAAGCAGCCGCGTGCCGGCGACTGACGATTGGGGAGACAGTAGCTTGAGTCAAGGTGGAATTGTGTTGATGCGGCTGCTGGGCGTTTTGCCGCTGGCATGGGTGCGCGCGCTGGGCTGGCTGCTGGGTTTGCTGCTGTATGCGCTGGTGCTGCCGCGCCGCCGGGTGGTATGGGTCAATCTGGCCTTGTGCTTTGCGGACCGGACCGAGGGCCAGCTGCGGATGCTGGCGATCCGTACCTTCATCCATTTCGCCCAGGCCTGGCTGGACCGGGGCTGGCTCTGGCATGGCTCGCCCGAGGTGGTGCGGCAGCGGCTGAAAATCACCGGCGCCGTCAGCGAGCTGCAGGGTCAGGAGCCGGTCGTGATCTTCGCGCCCCACTTCATGGGGCTGGACGCGGGCTGGACGGCCTTGACCCAGCAACTGCCGCGCAGGTTCAACACCATCTATACCGATCAGGCCAACAAGGTCATCGATGCCTGGATTCTGGCGGGCCGGCGCCGTTTTGGGCAGGTCCGGCTTTTTGGACGGATCGAGGGCGTCAAAACGATTGTGGCGGCCTTGCGGGCTGGCGAGCTGCTTTATCTGTTGCCGGACATGAACTTTGGTCCGGAGGAGTCGGTGTTCGTGCCTTTTTACGGTGTCCAGGCGGCGACCGTGCCGTCCTTGTCCCGTTTTGCGAAACTGGGACGGGCCAAGGTCGTGCCGGTGGTGACGCGCATGACAAAGGACGGCTACGAAGTTCAGGTCATGCCGGCCTGGCGGGACATTCCGGGCGATGACGTGGCGGCGGACACGGCGCTCATGAACCTGCGGCTGCAGACTTTCATCGACACCATGCCAGAGCAGTATTTCTGGGTGCACAAGCGCTTCAAGGACCGGCCGCCTGGCGAGCCCTCGGTGTACGGATGAGGCGATGCATGAAATCGGGCTCCGGCCCTTTCTGGATGGGCGCAGGCAGCTATTTATTTAATAGCAGAAAGTCCTGCAACAGTTGCATCACGAGCTGCGGCTTTTCATGCACGATCCAGTGCGTGGCGTCGGGCACGGTCTTGACGGTCAAGCGCGGGATGTAGTCATCCAGTCCCTCGATCAGTTCCGGCGGCAGCGCCGTGTCGCCCAGGCCCCAGACCACCAGCGTGGGCAGGGCAATGGTGAGCATGTCGCGCGGCAGCTCGATGGCGGCGGCGGCCGGCTCCCCGGGGCTGGGCGGGCGCAGCGGCGAGGCTCGGTAATAGTTGCAGCCCCCGCGCAGGCCCATGCCCCAGACCTCGCGGTAATGTGCCTTGACCGCATCGGTCAGCCAGCCGTAGCCGTCGGCACCGGCCCCCATGTGGGTGAAGAATTCCCACAGGCGCCGGTAATCGTCCTGCGCCAGCAGTTGCTCCGCATCGGGCCGGACCAGGAAGTTCATGTAGGCGCTGGCGGCCTGCTGTTTCGGCTTGCTTTTGAGTTCGCGCAAAAAAATGCCGGGATGGGGCGAGTTGATGATGGCCAGCTGCCTCGCCAGGTGCGGCAACTGGTTGGCCAGGTTCCAGGCAAGGGCGCCACCCCAGTCGTGGGCCACCAGGGCGGCCAGCTGGCCTGCCTGGTCTTTGGCTTCGATGGCGATCAGGGCCGCGATGTCCTGCACCAGGTGTTTGGCGCGGTAGGCGCTCACATCCTGCGGGGCGCTGGATCGTTCATAACCGCGCAGATTGGGCGCGATGCAGCGGTAGCCACCGTTTGCGGGTTGCGCGAAGTATTCCAGCAGCGGATCCCAGACAAAAGCGGCCTCCGGGAAACCGTGCAGAAACATCAGCACCGGGCGCTCGTGCTCGCCCGTGGCACGGCAGCTCAGGGTGATGCCGTGGGGCAGGTGCTGGAGCCAGGTTTCGATCATGCCGCCGGCGGGTTGCTGGCCGGGTGGACCCATTGCCACAGCAGTTGCGCCACCTCGTCGATACCCTGGCGCTTGGTGGCCGAAAACAGCCGGACTTCGCCGCCGCCGGCCTGCAGCTTCATGATGGACAGAGCCTTGGCGGCTTCGCTGCGGGTCAGTTTGTCGGCCTTGGTGAGAATGACCAGGAATTTCAGGCCGGCTTCCACCCGGGGCCGGATGACTTCCAGCAGGATCTCGTCCAGCTCGGTCAGCCCATGGCGCGGATCGCACAGCAGCACGATGCCCTTGAGGTTTTCGCGCGACACCAGGTAGTTGGCCATGACCTGTTGCCAGCGGATCTTGTCCTGCTTGGGCACCGCCGCGTAGCCATAACCCGGCAGGTCGGTCAGCACCGCGTCGGTGATGCCCTGCTTGCCCAGGGTGAACAGGTTGATGTGCTGCGTGCGCCCCGGCTTCTTGGAGGCGAAGGCCAGCTGTTTTTGCTGCGTCAGGGTGTTGATGCAGGTGGATTTGCCGGCGTTGGAGCGGCCGACAAATGCGATTTCGGGCACCTCCAGGGCGGGCAGGAAGTGCAACTGGGGGGCCGTGGTGAGGAATTTGGCCGTGTGAAGCCAACCCAAAGCGATGCTGGCCGCCGCCTTGGCATCCGTGTCTGGCGTGCCGGAATGGGGGGGGGGAGCCGATGGGTTTGAGTTGGTGGTCATTAATTTGAAAGGGAAACCCGGAGCGTCATTGTAGAATCATGTAGTTTTGCTCACATGAAACGACATTTCCTATGAAGTTGATTGCCTCCTTGTTGATGGCTGCCTCGCTGGCAGCAAGCGCCGCTTCCGTCCTTGCCGAAGAGGCCAAGCCGGATGCCCCTGCAGCCAAGGCCGCGCCGGCGAAGGCCGCCAAACCCGATCTGGTCAAGGGCGAGGCCAGCTTCACGGCGGTCTGCGCTGCCTGCCACGCGGCGGATGGCAACTCCGGGATACCCGTGAATCCCAAGCTGGCCCAGCAGCATCCCCAGTACCTGATCAAGCAGCTGCAGGAATTCAAGTCCGGCACGCGCAACAATGCGGTCATGAAGGAATTCGCCTCGGCCCTGAGCGATGAGGACATGAAGAACATCGCTTACTGGGTCACGGCCAAAAAGGCCAAGACCGGTTTTGCCAAGGACAAGGAGCTGGTGGTCCTGGGTGAGCGCATCTACCGTGGCGGTATTGCCGACCGGCAGGTTCCCGCCTGTGCCGGCTGCCACAGCCCCAATGGGGCCGGTATTCCCGCCCAATATCCCCGGCTCAGCGGCCAGCACGCCGAGTACACCGTGGCGCAGTTGACGGGTTTCCGGGACGGCGTGCGCAAGAACAGCCTGCAGATGGCCCAGGTGGCCGCCAAGATGAATGATCGCGAGATCAAGGCGGTGGCCGACTACATTGCCGGCCTGCGTTGACCACACCAGTCGGTGACCGGGTGGCGCATGCCGCTTGAATAAGCCGGGGTTGATGTTTTGGGGGACAATGGCCAAGTTCATTGCGCTTGATTGAACCTCCACCCGATAAAACACTCCATACCAAGGCGGGTCTTTTCTGAAGACCCGCCTTTTTTCTTGCAATTCATCAGAATCCAGCCATGACAGTTTCCACGCAGGGTCTTGAGCTCCAGTCCGCGCCGCGTCCCGTCCGGGCGGCCGTGGAATTGCTGTCCTCGATGCGGTTCTCGATTTCTCTGCTGACCGTGATCTGCATCGCCTCGGTCATTGGCACGGTGCTCAAGCAGCATGAGCCGATCAACAATTACATCAACCAGTTCGGGCCGTTCTGGGCCGAGGTGTTTGCCGCCGTCAGCCTGTACTCGGTGTACAGCGCCTGGTGGTTTTTGCTGATCCTGGCCTTTCTGGTGACCAGCACGTCCCTGTGCATTGCGCGCAACACGCCCAAGATCCTGGTCGATCTCAAGGCCTACAAGGAAAACCTGCGCGAGCAAAGCCTCAAAGCCTTTGGCCACCGGGCCGAAGGCGTGCTGGGGGAAGTGCCCGAGGCGGCCGCCAGGCGCATCGGGCAGATGCTGGTGGGCGGCGGCTGGAAGGTCAAGCTGCAGCAGCGTGATACCCCGGCGGGCAGTGGCTGGATGGTGGCGGCCAAGGCCGGTGCGGCCAACAAGATCGGGTATCTGGCCGCGCACAGCGCGATCGTGCTGGTGTGTCTGGGCGGGCTGCTCGATGGCGACCTGATCGTGCGCGCGCAGATGCTGTTCAACGGCAAGTCGGTCTATACCGGAGGCGGCCTGATTGCCGATGTCAAACCCGAGCACCGCCTGAGCGAGCGCAACCCGACCTTCCGGGGCAATCTGCTGGTGAGTGAGGGCACGCAATCCAGCACGGCCATCTTGAGCCAGTCCGACGGCATTTTGCTGCAGGAGCTGCCGTTCGCGATCGAGCTCAAGAAATTCATCGTGGAGTATTACTCCACCGGCATGCCCAAGCTGTTTGCCAGCGAGATCGTCATCCATGACAAGGCCACGGGCGAGAAGACGCAAGCGCGCGTCGAGGTCAACCATCCGGCCAGTTACAAGGGTGTCGAGATCTACCAGTCCAGCTTTGACGATGGCGGCTCGACGGTGCGTCTGAAGGCACTGCCGATGACGGCCGCGACCCAGCCGTTCGAGATCGAAGGGGTGATCGGCGGCTCCTCCCAGCTCACCAGAGGCAGCGCTGAGGGTGGCGAGAAACTGACGCTGGAATACACCGGCTTGCGTGTGATCAACGTCGAGAACTTTGCCGGCAGTGGCGCGTCCGGAGTGGATGTGCGCAAAGTCGATTTGCGCGAGTCCATCAACAGCCGCATGGGGGCCGCCAACAAGACGGCGGCCAAGAAGGAGTTGCGCAACGTGGGCCCGAGCATCAGCTACAAGCTGCGCGATGCGGCGGGACAGGCGCGCGAGTTTCACAATTACATGCTGCCGGTGGACATGGGGGACGGCGCTTCCGTTTTCCTTTTGGGCGTGCGCGACACGCCCGCGGACCCGTTCCGTTACCTGCGCGTGCCGGCCGACGAGCAGGGGAAGATGGATGAGTTCTTCCGGCTCAAGGCCGCGCTGGCGGACGCGGGCTTGCGCGATCAGGCAGTGCGGCGCTACGCGGCCAAGGCGGTGGATGCCACCCGTCCCGAACTGGCGCAGCAACTGGCGGCGTCCGCCTCGCGGGCATTGGCCCTGTTTGCCGGCATGGAGGCAGGCAAGGACGGCAAGAGCACCGGGGGTCTGCAGGCGGTGGCCGATTTCATGGAAGCCAACGTGCCCGAGGGTGAGCGCTCCAAGGCCGGCGAGGTCCTGATCCGCATCCTCAATGGCGCATTGTTCGAGCTGGCCCAGATCTCGCGCGAGCGCGCGGGCCTCAAGCCGCTGGAGCCCGGCGAGAAGACGCAGGGTTTTATGACGCAGGCCGTGCTGGCCTTGAGCGATGCCCATGCCTATCCGGCACCCATGGCGCTGCAGCTCACCGACTTTACCCAAGTGCAGGCCAGTGTCTTCCAGGTGGCCCGCGCGCCGGGAAAGAATATTGTGTACCTTGGCTGCGCCTTGCTGATCCTGGGTGTTTTTGCGATGCTCTATGTGCGTGAGCGGCGCCTGTGGGTCTGGATCGCGCCGCATGAGGGACAGGCGCAGGCCACCATGGCGCTGTCGACCAACCGCAAGACGATGGATGGCGACCGTGAATTTGCGCAGCTCAAGGAAAAACTGATTGGGGTCAAGGATTAATCACATGAATACTGCCGCTACCACCACCACTACCACCACCACCACGCTGACGCTGAACGAAGGCTACTTTTCGCGACGCAACGGGTTTGACTGGCTGTTCGCGGCACTCGTGCTGGCGGGCGGCCTGTTTGCCTTTGCGCGCTACAGCCAGGCCATGGACGTGTACGAGAAGGGCATATTGCTGGCGGCCATGCCCTGTGCCATCGCGCTGGGCTGGTTCTGGCGCCCCGTGCGCGCCTTGATGCTGGCGGTGGCGGTGTTCTCGCTGCTGGGCATTGTGTCGTACCAGGGAAATCTGGCCAGTGCCGAAACCGTGTTCTGGCTCAAGTATTTTCTCTCCAGCCAGTCGGCCATTCTCTGGATGAGCATGCTGTTTTTCATGAGCACCGTGTTTTACTGGCTGGGCATGTTTGCCCGGGGACAGGGGGACACGATGGCGCTGATCGGATCGCGTCTGGCCTGGGCCGCCGTGGGCATGGCGCTGATCGGCACCATGGTGCGCTGGTACGAGAGTTATCTGCTGGGGGCTGACATCGGCCACATTCCGGTGAGCAATCTGTATGAAGTGTTCGTGCTGTTCTGCTGGCTGACGGCCGGGTTCTATTTGTATTTCGAAGACCAATACCAAATCCGCTCGCTGGGCGCCTTTGTGATGCTGGTGGTCAGCGCCGCCGTGGGCTTTCTCCTCTGGTACACGGTGGTGCGCGAGGCGCATGAAATCCAGCCCCTGGTGCCGGCGCTCAAGAGCTGGTGGATGAAACTGCATGTGCCGGCCAACTTCATCGGCTATGGCACGTTTTCGCTCTCGGCCATGGTGGCGTTTGCCTATCTCATCAAGAGCCAGGCGGCCGAGACGCGCTGGTACAGGCTCACGCCGCTGTGGCTGCTGGGCATCGTGCTGTGTTTCGTGCCGCTGGCCTTTCGCAAAAGCACCGCGGAAGCGGGGGGCAGCTACTGGCTGGTCTATTTCGTGATCGCCGCCCTGATCGTGGGCGGCATCCTGCTGGGCCGCAAGCGGATTGCCGAGCGGCTGCCCGCGCTGGAAGTGCTGGATGACGTGATGTACAAGTCCATCGCCGTGGGTTTTGCCTTCTTTACCATCGCCACGGTGCTGGGCGCGCTGTGGGCGGCCGAGGCCTGGGGTGGTTACTGGAGCTGGGACCCCAAGGAAACCTGGGCCCTGATCGTCTGGCTCAATTACGCGGCCTGGCTGCACATGCGATTGATGAAGGGCCTGCGCGGCACGGTGGCTTCCTGGTGGGCGCTGGGGGGGCTGGGGGTGACGACGTTTGCCTTCATTGGCGTGAACATGTTTCTTAGCGGCTTGCACAGTTACGGCACCTTGTAGGGAACTTTGCAGGAGTGGATGCCGTCTCATGCTGAACGTTAAAGGAAGGATGGCACCATGTTGATCAAATCCCGTGACGATGGTTTTAAGCACCCGGTCCCTGGCGAGATCACCCCGCGGCGCATCTACGAGGGGCGGCGTGATCTGATCAAGCTGATGGCCGCGGGCGCGACCGGTGCGGCGCTGGCGGCCTGGGGCGCGCGCGATGCCCACGCCCAGGCTGCAATGCAACGCCCCGGCAAGCTGGCCGCTTTGCCGGGCATGAAATCCACCGTGGCCGGCGCGGTGACCATGGACAAGCTGACTGACTACAAGGATGCCAGCAGCTACAACAATTTTTACGAGTTCGGTACCGACAAGGAAGACCCCGCCCGCCATGCCCATACTCTGAAGACGGCGCCCTGGTCGGTGGAGGTCGAGGGCCTGGTCAAGAAGCCGGCGAAATACACCTTGGAGGATTTGCTCAGACTCAGCGCCCAGGAAGAACGGATCTACCGCCTGCGCTGTGTCGAGGGCTGGTCCATGGTGATTCCGTGGGTGGGTTATTCGCTGGCTGAACTCATCAAGCGCGTGGAGCCGCTGGGCAGCGCGAAGTATGTCGAGTTCGTCACGCTGGCCGATCCCAAGACCATGCCGTACGTCGGTTCGCGCGTGCTCGACTGGCCCTATGTGGAAGGGTTGCGGCTGGACGAGGCCATGCACCCGCTCACCCTGCTGAGCTTCGGCATGTACGGCGAGGTTTTACCGAAGCAGAACGGCGCGCCGGTGCGGCTGGTGGTGCCCTGGAAGTATGGTTTCAAGAGCGGCAAGAGCATCGTGAAAATACGTTTCACCGACAAGCAGCCGGCCACCGCCTGGAACAAGGCGGCGCCCAACGAGTACGGCTTTTATTCCAATGTGAATCCGAACGTGGATCATCCGCGCTGGAGCCAGGCCGCGGAGCGCCGCATCGGCGAGGACGGCTTGTTTGCGAAGAAGCGCAAGACGCTGATGTTCAACGGCTATGAAGCTCAGGTCGGCCAGCTCTACGCCGGCATGGACCTCAGGAAGTTCTACTGATGGGCGACGACTGCGAAGGCGTGCTGCGTCGTTGCGCGGTTGCAGAAGAAGGGGCGCCATCCCCTTTCGGCGCCGGAGAACCCTCGCGTGCCTGGAGGTACGTTGTGTTTTTCAGCCACCCGCGCTGGGTCTGGCGACTTCTCGCGGCGCCAGGGCCGGCATGAACAAATTTCTGCTGAGCCCGCTTGCCAAGCCGCTGGTATTTGTTGCGGCCCTGCTGCCGTTTGGCTGGCTCATGTACGCGGCCATCACAAACCAGCTTGGGGCCAATCCGGCAGAGGCGCTGGAGCGCGCCTTGGGCGACTGGACATTGCGTTTTCTCTGTCTTGTGCTCGCGGTCACGCCCTTGCGCGCGATCATCCATGCCCCGGCCCTGATGCGGTTTCGCCGGATGCTGGGGCTGTTCGTCTATTTCTATGCGGCGCTGCACCTGCTGAGCTATGGCTGGTTTGACATGGGTTTTGATGTCGCCGATATTGCCAAGGACATTGCCAAGCGGCCGTTCATCCTGGTGGGATTTTCAGCGTTCGTGCTGCTGACGCCGCTGGCGGCCACCTCATTCAACCGCGCCATCCGGGCGCTTGGCGCGCGCCGCTGGCTGGTGCTGCACAAGCTGGTGTACGTGGTGGCCGGCCTGGGGCTGCTGCATTTTTTCTGGATGCGCTCGGCCAAGAACAATTTTGCCGAGGTGTGGGTTTATGCGGCGATTCTGGGCATGCTGCTGGGTTGGCGATTCAGCCAGTTTATAAACAAAAAACGGCACTAGCCCTTATGAAATGAGCGTGAGTGGCTATTGAAAACATAGCAACTCGGTGGGTGCGGTCAGGTGCCCAGGCTTTCGCCGCGCATCTGGTCGGCAATGCTTTCGCGCTGCCGGATCAGCTGGGCACGGCTGCCGCTCACCAGTATTTCCGCGGCACGCCCGCGGGCGTTGTAATTGCTGGCCATGCTCATGCAGTAGGCGCCGGCCGAGAGCACGGCCATCAGGTCGCCAGGCTGGACGTTGAGCGCGCGATCGCGGCCGATCCAGTCGCCGCTTTCGCACACCGGCCCGACCACATCCCACGTCGCCGGCGCGCCGGGGCGGGGTGACAGGGGCACGATCTGATGGAAGGCCTGGTACATGGCCGGGCGCGGTAAATCGTTCATGGCCGCGTCGACGATGCAGAAGTTCTTCTGCTCCCCCGGTTTGAGGTAGAGCACTTCCGTCAGGCACACGCCGGCATTGCCCACGAGCGAGCGGCCCGGTTCGATCATGAGCTGGCGCGCGCCAAAGCCGCGCGCATCGAGCTTGGCCAGCAGCTTGGCCCACAGCGCATCGGCCGGCGGCGGCGTATCGTCGTTGTAGTTGATGCCCAGGCCCCCGCCAAAATCGATATGGTGAATCGCAATGCCCGCGGCTTCAATCGCCTGCACCAGGTCCAGCACCCGATCCATGGCGTCCAGGTAGGGGTCCTCCCGCGTGATCTGGGAACCGATGTGGCAGTCAATGCCCACCACCCGCAGCCCGGGCAGGGATGCGGCGCGCTGGTAGGTGGCGAGAGTGCGTTCGTGCGCGATGCCGAACTTGTTGCCTTTGAGGCCGGTGGAGATGTAGGGGTGGGTCTTGGGGTCCACGTTGGGGTTGACGCGAATGCTCACGGGAGCACGCTGGCCCACGGAAAGGGCCACTTCGTTGAGCACGTCCAGCTCGGCCTCGCTCTCGACATTGAAGCAGCCGATGCCCAGCTCCAGCGCCCGGCGCATTTCCGCGCGGGTTTTTCCGACACCTGAAAAAATGATTTTCCCCGCAGCGCCGCCGGCGGCCAGAGCCCGTTCGAGCTCGCCGCCCGACACGATGTCAAAACCGCAGCCGGCCTGCGCGAATACCTGCAGGACAGCCAGCGAGGAGTTGGCTTTCATGGCGTAGAAAATTTGCGCGTTGCGGCCCGCGAAGCCGCGCTGGTAGGCCGCCAGCGCCCAGAGCATGGCGGCCTTGGAGTAAACGAACAGCGGCGTGCCGTGCTGCCGCGCCAGATCGCTCAGGCGGACCTCTTCGACAAAAAGTTCATCGCCCCTGTAGGCGATATGGGACTGGCCGGGAAGGAGGTGTGAAGTCATTTTGAGGCCGGGGCGGACGCAGCGGGTACGGGCGGGGTCGCGAAAACGCTGGGACGCAATGTTTCGGGCAAAGTGGCGCGTCTGGCGGCCGCCGGTTCAGTGGGTAAATACAGATCGCCGGTCTGGCCGCAGGCGCTCAGTCCCACCGCACTGGTGGCAAGGGTAATCGTGCAGACTAGAATTTGGTAAATACGCAACATCACGAAATTGTACTTACCGACTAGCCGGATTGCGCCGTCGCTTGTAATTCAAATACTGCGAACGTGGATTGCACACCCGACAGACCGCACCACGTGCAACACCATAACCCACGCCCCAAATGTCAGCCAACTCGTCAATTGTGTAGCCACCTGCTAAGTACATAGCGACCAGCTCCCGCTCAGAATCAGGGTCAATCTGTCGCGGCGCACCCCACATCTTTCCGCGTGATCTTGCAGCGGCCTGACCCGCCATCACACGCTCTCGAATCATCGACCGCTCCAGCTGAGCGACAGCGCCAAGAATCTGAAATGTGAACTCCCCTATAGGGGTAGACGTATCAATCGGCTCAGTAAGCGATCTGATGGCCGCGCCAGCCGTCTTCAGCTTGGCCAAGATGGAAAGCAAATCCCCGAGACTTCGCGCCACACGGTCAATCTTCCAAACGACCAAAACGTCACCAGCGCACAACGTAGCCAAGGCACGATGCAGCTCAGGACGTGGGCCAACGCCAGACCCAGCCTCACGGAAAACATTGCGAACGCCAGCTTTTTTCAATGCGTCCAATTGAAGCGCAGTGTCCTGATCAACAGTAGACACACGTGCATATCCTACTTTTCTCAATTTTTCCCCCTATCAATTCTTTTTTTGAAAGTAAAGGCTAAGTCACTTCGGGCCAATACAAAGCGAAGAAAAAGCCTGTGTTCAACTGTTCCTAGGCTTCGCCACATGGCCTAAAGGCCATCAGAGACTTGATGTGCTGGGATCTGCCTGTTGTTTATCAGGAAGGGGGCCGGTCGAGGTTGCCTGTATCACCGGCATGGCTAGCGTGCCCACGCGATGGCTGGATTCATCGCATACTGCGGGCGCGACTTGTACCCGCATCATGTTTTGATCAAAACACTCGCAGCGGTCGGCCATCTTGATGCAGCCCAGGACAGGTTGCAGCGTTGCGACTGGTTTGCTTTCGCCAGGTGAAGAGGGTGGCCGAGGCGCTGATGCGCTGGTGCCAATTGGCGCAATAGCGCCATTGACCCCAGCTTGCGGGGCAGGAGTCGTTGCAGCCTTTGCCGCTATACCCTTACCAGCCATGGCCCCGGAGAGCGTGTTATAGGCCCTTGGCAGAGCAAACAAACCGAGAGCGACACCTAGGACAGGGATGATGAGCCAGCGCGGCAGCTTGAATTTCTGCTTGGTATGAACCTCTGCGGACTTGTAGAACTGATACGCTTTTTTCGGAAAGCTGTAGAAGGACATAACCGAGTCCTTCATGCCGCCGAGCGAATCAGAACAGCCGTCCCATTCATAGGTAGCAGCACGAGCGCCACCGAACAAGCGCCTAAAGTGAACATGCTTCCCGACAAGAGCACGAAGCGAAAAATCAATAAGCTTTGGATGCTGCGTGGTTACCCAAATATCGAAGCCTTTATGACGGTGGGTATTGAGCCATGCAATATGCCCAGGTGCGACAGTCTGCGAAGAACGAGGCGGAAAAACGTCCTGACATTCGTCAATGACCACCAGCGAACCATCGGGCATGGCGTCCCAATCCGGCACCAGTTGCTCACGCTGGCCAGCCTGAATTTTTTTCAAGGGCATGACGGCATGCGGCAAGGCCAAGTCCTTAACGTTGTGGACGAAGATAGGCCGTGCTTCCTCGGGGTGTTTCTCCCAGCGCTGTGGCATCTTGGATAACGCCTCTACCATCGAGAGCGTTTTGCCGGAGCCAGGTATGCCGGTACGTAGTTCAATCATTTTTTGAACACGTAGCGGCTGGCACCGACAGCGGCCCACATGGCAACACGCGCCGTAAGCGCACCGAACAGCATCCCGAGCACTTCGGGAATGCCGGACAGGGCAACGAGCTGAAGAACAGCCACCGGCATGGCCGACCATGAAGATTGAGCCGAGGAAACGAGCGAAGCGGTTAGCTCGGTTACGCCCGTAAAGGTCACAGCGGTGAAGCTCAGAGCGATAAGGCCACGCACCACCAAAGGAGCGACCATCGAAAGCAGCCATGCGGCGATGTTCATGCCTTGAGCCCTTCCATGAACAACCAAGCGGCAGCGAAAGCACCCAGCGCCAGGAACAAGGGCCGTAGCGTGGTCATGAGATCACACATCGGTGTGAAAGTGAAAGACCAAGGTTTGACGAAGGCCAGCACCGTGATCGTGCCGCTGTAGGGCACAGGACAGCCTGTAGGCGCTGCGAACGATATCGGGGTGATAGTCACGGGCACATTTAGAGACGGGATCGTCTCAGCGACTGGAGCAGCGCCCAACGGCGTGCAGCCTGCGGACTCAGGATGAAGCTTGCACAAATCGGACTCTGGCGCAGGCTCAGCGGTGCTAGTGCTGGTCGTGGTAGTAGTGCCATCGTTCACTGTGGTCGTGGTTGTCGTGATGACGTTGACCACGTTATTGTTATAGGTGATGTTGTACGTGTCAGCGGTCGCGGTTGACTTGGCGAGCTGACCGTTTTGAGCTGGGGTGGTGGTCGTATTCGTGGGGCCAGCAACTGAAGCCGGACCCGTAACCGTTGGCGTATTCACCTCGAAGGTTTGACCACTTTGAATTGCATCACGCACAGCCTCATCAACTTTGGTTGAAGCGGAAGTAGGCCAGCCAGATTTGGCGGCGATGTAGTCCTGCAAAGCTTGCTCAGAGGAAGGAAGCCAGGGATTCGCTACAGGTGAAACAGGCGTGGTCGAAATAGGGTCTGAGCCGCTCCAGGCTGCGCCGTTCTTTGTGCCGGTATAAACACACAAAGTACCAGCCGTATTAGGAGCGCCGGAAACGTTATAACCGGAACCCCAAACCCCAGCATTAAACTGCGCAGCCGCGTACGTGCAAGCAATTTCCTTAGTTGCGGCCCAAGGATAACCACTGTACGCCCGATAGTTGAAACACGGCGCAACAGTGCAAGCAGTCGCATCCAACTTAGTAACAGTCAGCGTCCCGTCACTGTTTTTTGACGCATCAAAGCCAATTTCCTTGATCAAGTCATAGACCGCAATTCCAGTACCAAGGAACGGCGCATTCTTGGCGAGAAACTTGAGCCCAGCGCCGAGGGATGATGGCTTGATGAGGCTGGAAACTGTCACCGGCAAAGAGCGACCCGCAGGCAGACCCATATTGGCCGTTGAGCCGACCGTAACACCCGTTGCACCAGGAGCAACGCCGTAATTTCCGGCAGTGGTCCAGCCTGAGAGGTTGACAGGCGCTTGACCAGACAAAGCAGAACCTTGCGCAATGCCAGTAGCGAGAGTTACGGCACCATTAGCGCCCATACCCATGGTAGTGCTGTTGCCGGAGACCGCAGCCCATATACCGGCATTTTGTGCGATGGTGTTTTGAGCCGCAGAAGAGAGACTCAGCAAAGCCAACAAAACCAGCGTAAAAAGGTTTTTCATGATGAGTCGGCCCTACCCCAGCCTAGATACGAAGCCATTCGCCACAGGCCCCAGCAAGCAACAGCGAGCGCCAGAACCGGACCAAGCAATGAATTGAAAGCTTCGACGTAATCGCCCTGAGTGCATGGGCCGTAATCGAGAACTTGAGAGAAAGAAGTAACCACCGGCGCGGTGGACGTCGAGGCATCAACGACCGAACGAACCATTGCGAGTGATCCATCCGCGTTGACCCCCGAACAACTGACCGTTGTCAGAATGTTCCCGTTCAGAGAACTAACAGGCTGAAAAGCCGAACAGGCCGGCACAGCCGCGTCCGCCTTGGAGATGTAGCAGAGAGAGCCGACTTGGTAAGACATAAATCACTCGCCACGCTTTGCACGTTGAAACTCAGCACGAAAAAAACGATCCAATTTAACGGCACCATAAACAGCGGCATAGAGTGCAATAAATGCACCCAGCAGCCCAAACAGGGCGGCTGAGGCATCACTGATCGCAGAAAGTGCAACTGCGACCGAAGACATTTAAGCGCCTGCCTTACGCTTGAGAAAGCCGTAAACCTTGACCACGCCAAAGATGGCAGCAGACAGGCCAATGAAGCCAGCAAGGAGAGCCAGCAACGCGGTCTGCGCGTCGGTAACGCCCGCGAGGGCCGCAGTCGTATCAATGGCAGCGTGGGAGGCGCCAGCAACGACCAAAGCACCAGCACCGGTACCGATTTTGAGAACAGTTTTTTTCATGAGATTTCCTTTTGCCGGGTGTTAATGGAGGTATCCAGCCGACCCGGCGACGGCTGAATTTTTGAATTGGGGTGCCCATGAAAAAGGGCCTGATGCGTCAATCTCACGCGGGGTTGTTCGTACCCGTATGAAAGACTTAAAACCGCCGCCTGTTGGCGCGAACTCAGAGAGCAAAATGCGTCCGTCTTCGTGATTGACGTAACCGCCGCCCTTGCAAGGCTTCCATGAGTCACCGGACGCAGCATTGCCTTGCACATACGAAGGCCACAGTACCCAGCGCTTGCAATCACGACCAGATTTATCGAGGCCACCAAGACCGAAGATGCGAGCGCCATGAGGAAACCTCCCGATGTTTTTGGAGTCCGTCTTGCTGACGTACTTCATAAGGTAGGCAACGGGAGCCGTTGCCTTGATGGTGTTGGACATGCCATGCGGCCACCAGCCGCGTTTATCGGCCTTGGGCATGCTGACCCCTTTGCGAAGCCAGAAGACCGCGTGGTAGTGGATGACGCCACGTTTCTGTAGCTCTGCGACCCACACATACCGGAGCTTGTCGCCAGTAAGGCGGGAATACCAAGCACGGACCGTGTTGATATAGGTACGGATTTGCTCTGGCTTCCAGCTGGCGTTATCTCCGGCATAGGTGAGCGTGACCAAGCATTTGTTATCCCGAGGACTACCCATGTTGTGCAGTGCCTTGGCACCGACGCCGACACCTTTACGAAGGCGGGTCACTCTGGCCTGATCGTGGTCAATCTCGATACACGATTCAGACCATTGAACATTTACGGGAACAATGAAGGAACCCGTAAACGTTGTTGATACTGAGACAAGCCCAGCGGCTGCGCCGCTCATAGACCGGCCTCCGACTCGATGTCGAGAAGCAGAGCGAACACGAAGGCGTTAGCTGTCGCATCCTCCATCAACGAGTTTTCGATGGCCGCAGCAGCATCAAGGCCGAGTAGTTCGAACCTGTCAGCCTTACGGGCGTGTAGCTCCGCTTGCTTGATATAGCGCTGAAGAAGCGCGACGACTTCGACACCTTCCGGCTCGAACAGCGCGAGCTGGTCGGGCGCGTTCACAGCGATTCCCCAGCAACAGGAATGCCGCCGCGTGTGTACTCAAGTTCAATGACTTGAATGCCAGAGTCACCAAAGATGCGGACGGTCAAGCCGTCCGGCGCATCGTTGGGATCGTCTACATCGCCCCGCAGCAGCCCGAGCAATGCGCCCTCAAGCTGTGCGAGACGTGCGGCATGGAGTGCCGTTTGCATGGTGCACCCCTCAAGCCTTGGCGGCAGGTACGAGACGCGGAGCCACCGACAGATTCCCGAGCCTGTCGATATAGATGCTGGAGGGGTGCAGGATGTAGTTACCCGGCGCGTAGGACTTGGGATTGCCCACTTCATCCTTGTCCAGGATGACTTCGCTTTTCTCGGGGAACGGTGCGGGGTTGCCTGTCTTGTCCGTCAGGTGGAAATACACCGTCTGGAAGAACAGGTTGTAAGGCTTGCCGGAGGTCTTGCTGATGCCCTGCATGTTGCGGGTTTCAGCGGTGGGAACAGTGACTTTGATCATGGGTGGCTCCTGATGTAAGATGAAACACAGCAAAAATTAGCTGTGCTGTCCACTTTAGATAAATTTTGCCAAATCGGCAAATAGGAGCTTGCTATGAATATCGCAGAATTGATTGCATTGGCAACCGTAAGAAGCGGAAAAAGCAGGGGAGAGCTAGCGGCAGAGCTGGGCTACAAAAACCAGTCCAAACTGAGCAAGTTAAGCGCAGGTGAGAACAAACCGACCGCCACAGAAATCATTTACCTAGCGGAGAAGGCCAACCTCCCGCCAGTGATGACGTTGGCCGAGATCGAAGGCGAGATGAACCCAGAATTCAAAAGTCTTTGGGAAAAGATTAAAACCACTGCCAGCAACATTCGGAATCTGTAATGACTGACCCTGAATTCATGGATCGCGCTGAAGTTTTGCTCAAAGCGGTGGAGTCCTGCTGCGATCGTATCAATGACGCTCCCGATGCCGATGTCGACAACCAGCGCGTCGGCGGCATGATCACGCTGGTCTTTTCCAACAAGAGCCAGATTGTCATCAACCTGCAAAAGCCCCTGCATGAAATCTGGCTGGCGGCCAGATCGGGCGGCTATCATTATAAATTCGATGGCACGCAGTGGGTGGATACAAAAGGACAGGGCGAGTTCTTTGCCAGCCTGTCGCGCTACGCCAGCGAGCAGGCGGGGTACCCGCTGGTCTTCGCTGCCTGACAGGGGGCCATCCGCAGCGCCAGAATCCGTGTGGACAGCACGGGTGCGATGCCCCGCAAGTACTAGTTCCTGAATAAATCAAGTATCCGTTTCTTCTCATCTGCGGGCGGCAAGGTCTGCGTGCCCGCGCCAGGCGTGGCCTCCGGCTTGTCCTCTAGTCCCAGGCTGCTGACCCCGGCGCCGCTGGCATATTCGTTGTAGAACCATTCGCCGCCGACATGGACCACGCCTTCGGGAGCGCCGGGCTCGTTCACGGGAACACCCTTGAGTGCGTGCTCCATGAAGCTGATCCATACCGGCAGGCTCAGGCCGCCGCCCGTTTCGCGGTCGCCCAGTTTGCGCGGCGTGTCGTAGCCGATCCATGTCACGGCGGCGATGGTGGGTTGGAAGCCGGCGAACCAGGCGTCCATGGAGTCGTTGGTGGTGCCTGTTTTTCCGTAAACATCGGTGCGTTTGAGAGTGGCCTGTGCGCGTGCAGCAGTGCCTGAGCGGGTGACTTCCTGCAGCAGGCTGCTCATGATGAAGGCATTGCGCGCATCGATGGCACGGACCGATTCATCCAGCACGGGTGGTTTGGTTTCCACCAGCACCTTGCCTTTTTGCTCGGTCACCTTGGCAATCAGCCAGGGGTTGATGCGGTAGCCACCGTTGGCGAAAACCGAATAGGCGGTGGCCATCTGCATCGGCGTGACGGACCCCGCGCCGAGCGCCATGGTCAGGTAGGCGGGGTGTTTTTCCGCCTCGAAGCCAAAGCGCGTGATCCAGTCCTGGGTGTTTTGCGCGCCGACCGCCTGCAGAATGCGGATCGAAATCATGTTTTTCGATTTGGCCAGGCCACGGCGCAACGTCATCGGGCCTTCAAACGTGCCGTCATAGTTTTTCGGCTCCCACGGCTGGCCGCCGGTGACACCGGCATCAAAGAACAGGGGCGCATCGTTGACCACCGTGGCCGGGGTAAAGCCTTTTTCCAGCGCGGCGGAGTAGATGAAGGGTTTGAAACTGGAGCCAGGCTGGCGCCAGGCCTGCGTCACATGGTTGAACTTGTTTTTTGCGAAATCAAAACCACCGACCAAGGCCTTGATCGACCCATCGCGCGGGTCCAGTGCCACGAAGGCGCCTTCCACTTCAGGCAGTTGCGTGATTTCCCAGGTGTTTTTCGCTGTCTTGGACACCCGGATAATGGCGCCGCGCCGGATCTTGATATTGGGCGGCGCCTTGGTTGACAGGCCGGACTGGGCCGGCCGCAGGCCTTCGCCGGTGATCTCGACGGCCTCCCCATTCTGCCGGACCGCCTGGATTTTTTTTGCATCCGCTTGCAGCACCATGGCCGACATCACGTCCCCGTTATCAGGGTGCTCATCCAGGGCCTCGTCAATGGCGTCCTCCAACTCCTGCGGTTTGGAGGGGAGGTCGACAAATTTTTCCGGCCCCCGGTAAATCTGGCGCCGTTCGAAATCCATGATGCCACGCCGCAAGGCCTTGTAAGCGGCTTCCTGGGCCGCTGCATTGAGGGTGGTGTAGACATTCAGTCCCCGGGTGTAGGTTTCGTCCCCGTATTGGGCATACATCAGCTGGCGCACGGTCTCGGCCACGTACTCGGCATGCACCCGTGCGTTGTCATGGCCCGACCGCACCTTGAGCTCCTGCTTCTTGGCGGACTCGGCCTCTGCCGCGGTGATGAAACCGTTTTCCTGCATGCGGTCGATGATATGGAGCTGGCGCGAGCGGGCCCGCTTGGGGTTGCTGATCGGGTTGTAAGCCGACGGCGCCTTGGGCAGGCCGGCCAGCATGGCGGCTTCGGCAATCGTGATGTCCTTGAGCGGCTTGCCGAAGTAGGTCTCCGACGCCGCGGCAAAGCCGTAGGCCCGATTGCCAAGGAAGATCTGATTCATGTAAATCTCGAGGATTTGGTCCTTGGTCAGCAGGTGCTCGAGTTTGAACGTGAGAAGAATCTCGTAGATTTTTCGGGTAAAGGTTTTTTCGGAAGACAGATAGACATTGCGGGCCACCTGCATGGTGATGGTGGAGGCGCCCTGGCTTTTGACACGGCCGACATTGGCCAGCCCGGCCCGGATCACACCGATGTAGTCCACTCCCCCGTGCTGGTAGAACCGGGCATCCTCGATCGCCAGAACCGCGTCGGTCATGACTTTGGGGATCTCCTTGATGGGGGTCAGGTTGCGCCGCTCTTCGCCAAACTCACCCAGGAGCAGCCCTTCCACTGAAAACACCCGCAAGGGCAGCTTGGGCCGGTAGTCCGACAGGTCCGAAATATCAGGCAGGTTCGGGAAGGCCATGGCCAATGCAATGGCGACCACCATCAGAATCGACAACACGCCGGCCAGTGCCAGCCCTGCTCCCCACATCGCAATGCGTAACAGCCCTGACATGGCAGCGGAACGGGTGTTTGCGGGTGCGCGGGCGTTATCGGTTTCGTTGGAACGCGGTTTGGCGGGCATAAAAGTCTTCGTAAAGTCGCGTCACCATTATAAAAACGGAAGATCGAGCGAATTGGAGCTGGGTGGCCCGGCATTGTTGCCGGTTTCCTGTTTGCTGTCTGATTCAGCTGGCGGGCTTGTTACAGTTGCATGCAAAACGTCTTCTTTTGGCAACGCCTGGTATCCCCCAAATGGGGAAAAACCTTTGAAAGACAAGGATCTTGCTGATAGCATTCAAGTGAATTCTTAAGTTCCGCCGGTCTTTGTCCGGTTTGTTTCAGGGGATAGTCTTGATCTCTTTGGGGTCCTTGTTTAGTCGTCAGCCTGCGCCCATGCTGGGTTTGGACATCAGTTCGTCCAGCGTCAAGCTGGTCGAGCTGGGTCGAAACAAGGCGGGGCAGTTGGTGCTCGAACGCTGTGCCATTGAGCTCCTGGAGAGTGGATGGATTGCTGACGGCAATATCGAGAAGTTTGATGAGGTGGCCGAGGCGGTCCGCCGGCTGATTAAAAAGAGTGGCACCCGGACCAAAAATGTTGCCATGGCATTGCCGCCATCGGCGGTCATCACCAAGAAGATTGTCCTGCCCGGGGACTTGAGCGACCAGGAACTCGATCTCCAGGTCGAGGCCGAGGCCAACCAGTACATCCCGTTTCCGTTAGATGAGGTCAGTCTGGATTTTTGCGTGATCGGTCCGAGTGCGACCTCGGCCGGGGATATCGACGTCCTGATCGCGGCATCGCGGCGCGAGAAAGTGCAGGACATCCAGGGCCTGGCCGAGGCCGCTGGCTTGAAGCCGGTGATTGTGGATGTCGAGTCCTATGCATCGCGTCTGGCGATGGGGCGTTTGATTGAAAATCTGCCGAACAAGGGGGCCGGCATCATCGTGGCCTTGTTTGAGGTGGGTGCCTTGACCACCAGCATGCAGGTGATCCGGGACGATGAGGTCCTGTATGACCGCGACCAGGCTTTTGGCGGGGCGAAGTTGACGCAGCTGATCGTGCGCCAGTACGGGTTTTCACAGGAAGAAGCGGAAAGCAAGAAGCGCAGCGGTGAATTGCCGGATGATTATGAGTCCAGTGTGTTGCGGCCGTTCGTCGAAAGCATGGCTCAGGAAATCGGCCGCGCGCTGCAATTCTTCTTTACCAGCACACCGCACAACAAGGTTGATTATGTGATGCTGGCGGGGGGGTCGGCTGCCCTGCCCGGCTTGACCGATGCGGTCACGCAGCACACCACATTTTCGTGCAGCCTGGTGAACCCGTTTGATGGGATGGAAATTGGCGACGCTGTCCGCCTCAAAAGAATGACGCGGGAAGCGCCTTCGTACCTGACCTCCTGCGGATTGGCGTTGCGGAGGTTCTTGCAGTGATTCTGATTAACCTGCTCCCGCACCGCGAGGCCGCGCGCAAGCAGCGGCGCGATGTCTTTAATGTCATGTTGGGCGCTGCGGCCCTGGCTGGTGGTCTGATCGCCGGCGGCATCTATCTCTGGTATCAGGCCCAGATCTCGGGGCAGCAGCAGCAGAACCAGATTCTGCAAATGGAAATCAAACGGCTGGAAGGCCAGATCAAGGAAATCGCCGGTCTGGAGGCGGAGATTCTTGCCTTGCGCGCCCGCCAGCAGGCGGTTGAGGATTTGCAGGCTGACCGCAATCTTCCGGTGCATTTGTTGTCCGAACTTGTCAGGCAGCTTCCGGAAGGGGTGTATATCACCAGCATGCGCCAGGACAACCAGAATGTGGCGCTACAGGGGATCGCGCAGTCCAATGAGCGGGTGTCTGAGTTGTTGCGTCAATTGGCGAACAATACGCCCTGGTTTTCCAAGCCGGAACTGGTCGAGATTGTGGCTGGCAACGTGACCTTGGGCGCGCGCGATCAGCGGCGGGTCTCGAACTTCACGATCCGTGTGCACCTGATGCGCTCCAGCGAAGCCCAAAAAGCGGTTCAGGCGGCCACTGCGGCGTCCGGCGCGGCCTTGGCTGTCTCCGCGCCGGTCAAAAAATAGCGGAAAAAGCGCCATGGCAACCCAATCCTCACTTCGCTTGGACTTTCCCGCATTGCAGGAAAAACTGCTGAGCCAGTTTCGTGGTCTCGATCCCAAGGACCCCTCCGTCTGGCCGCTGGTTCCGCGCTACGTTCTTTTCGCATCAGTGACGTTGCTGGTGGTCGTGGCTTTATGGTTTTTGGGACTGAGCAGCTCGGAAGCCGAACTTGAAACGGAGCGCGGCAAGGAAGCCCAGCTCCGTGATGATTACAAGGTAAAGCTTGCCAAGGCAGTGAACCTGGAAGTGCTCAAGAAGCAGCGCGAGCAGGTGCAGCAATATGTCACGCAGCTGGAAAAGCAGCTGCCCAGCAAGGCCGAAATGGATGCCTTGCTCTCGGACATCAACCAGGCTGGTCTGGGCCGCAGTCTTCAGTTCGATCTGTTTCGCCCCGGGCAGGTGGCGGTGAGGGATTATTATGCCGAGCTGCCGATCTCGATCCGCGTCACGGGGCGCTATCACGATATAGGCTCGTTTGCGTCAGATGTGGCCCACCTGTCCCGAATCGTCACCCTCAACAACCTTGTGATCGTTCCCGCGCGTGACGGAACCCTGACGATGGACGCCACTGCCAAGACTTTCCGCTATCTCGATGCCGACGAAGTGACGGCTCAGCGCAAGGCGGTTGCCCCCAAGGGAGCAAAAAAATGAGGTCCGTGCGTCTGTTGGCATTCTTCGGGGTGGTCCTGCTGCTGGCCGGATGCGGTGCATCCACCGAGGATGAGTTACGTGCCTGGATGACAGAGCAGAAAAACCAGACCCGTCCCCGGGTGGCACCGATTCCCGAGCCCAAGCAGTTCAAGCCGGAGGCCTATACCCAGGAGCGCGCGGTGGAGCCGTTCAGCAAGGAAAAACTGACCCAGGCCCTGAAGCGCGAGTCCTCGCAGGTCGCGGCCAGCGGCGCGTTGGTGGCACCTGAACTGGTACGGCGCAAGGAAGCGCTGGAGTCCTTTCCGCTCGATGCCATGGTGCTGGTGGGAAGTCTGACCAAGGCGGGGCAGCCCGTGGCGCTGGTCAAGGTTGACAATCTGCTTTATCAGGTACGACCCGGCAACTACCTTGGGCAAAACTACGGGCGCGTGACCAGAATCAACGAGACGGAAGTCACCCTGCGTGAAATTGTGCAGGACGCCGCAGGTGAATGGATTGAACGCACAGCTACATTGCAGCTGCAAGAGAGGTCGAAATGAACAATCAGAATTGTTGGGTGGCAAGACGCATGTGGCAACGGATTCTCTTGGCGGTGTCGTTCGTGGCGGTGGCGTTTTCAGCGCAGGCCCAAAATGCCATCGAGACCGTCACCGGGGCGCTCCAGAGTGGCGCGGAGGTCGTCCGGATCGACCTGTCCCAGTCACTTGCCGCGATTCCGACCGGGTTCTCGGTTCAGTCGCCAGCCAGGATCGTGCTTGATTTCCCCGGCGTCTCGAATGCCATGGGGCGCTCCACGATTGACATCAATCAGGGCAATCTGAAGTCCGTGAGCGTATTGCAGGCCGGTGACCGGACCCGTGTCGTGCTCAACCTGAAACAAGCCACCGCCTACAAGGCGCAGCTGCAGGGGAAGTCCCTGCTGGTCGTACTCGAGCCGGTGGTCGTGGCGGCTTCCGCGGCGGCGGCCGTGCCGACTTTTTCGGAGGCCCGCAACAGGGACACGCTTGCGATCAAGGATCTTGATTTCCGCCGTGGCGCAGACGGGGCTGGCCGGATCGTGGTGGCGCTGCCCAACAATCAAGTGGGCGTGGACATACGCCAGCAAGGCCAGACGCTGGTGGTTGAGTTCATGAAATCAACCTTGCCGGAGGGCTTGCGGCGGCGGCTGGACGTGTCTGACTTCGGGACACCGGTCCAGACCGTGACGATCTTCCAGACTGGAGACCGGGTGCGCATGGTGATTGAACCCCGGGGCCAGTGGGTGCACAGCGCCTATCAGAGCGACGAACAGTTTGTGGTCGAGGTCAAGCCTCTGAAAGTTGATCCGTCCAAGCTGACTCAGGGACCGGGCTACAGCGGACAGAAGCTGTCGCTTAATTTCCAGAATATTGAAGTTCGCTCCCTGCTGCAGGTCATTGCCGACTTCACCAATTTCAATATCGTGACTTCTGATTCCGTGACGGGGGCGGTGACGCTGCGTCTGCAGGATGTGCCGTGGGATCAGGCACTGGACATTATTTTGCAGGCCAAGGGTCTGGGCATGCGCAAGAGTGGCAATGTGCTTTGGGTGGCGCCCAAGGATGAAATTGCGGCCAAGGAGAAGCTGGAGCTGGAGTCATCCGCCGCGATCCAGAATCTGGAGCCACTGCGTACCCAGTCTTTCCAGATGAATTATGCGAAGGCGGCAGACATCGCCGTGCAACTCAGGGGGGGGGCCGCCTCCAGCGCGGCGGCGGCCAACAGCGCCCGCATCCTGAGTCCGCGCGGCAGCGTGATTGCCGAACCGCGCACCAACCAGTTGTTTGTGACCGATGTGGCCAGCAGGCTCGAGCAGGTCCAGCAACTGATAGCCAAGCTGGATGTTGCCGTGCGCCAGGTCCTGATCGAGGCGCGCATTGTGGAGGCGTCCGACACCTTCGGCAAGTCGCTGGGCGTCAAGCTCGGGGGCGGCATCGGCGGCAGCGGCGTGCAGGTGTTGAGTGTGGATGGCAGTGCCTTGAACGCAACGCTGGGTTCCAGTTACACCGATGGCTCGGCTGCGACGACATCGGGGACTTTTGTCAATTTGCCGGCGGTGGGCCAAGGCGGCTATAACGCGGCCAGTTTTGCGGTTTCGATCTTCAATTCGGCCGCCAACCGTTTCCTGAACCTGGAGATATCGGCGCTGGAAGCAGATGGCAAGGGCAAGGTGGTTTCTAGTCCGCGGGTGGTGACGGCCGATCAGACCAAGGCCCTGATCGAACAGGGCACGGAGTTGCCCTATCAAACCGCGACGTCCAGCGGCGCCACGGCCATCGCATTCCGCAAGGCCAACCTCAAGCTGGAAGTCACGCCGCAGATCACGCCCGAGGGCAATATCATCCTGGATCTGGATGTCAGCAAGGATACCGTGGGTCAGTCCACTGCCGCCGGTTTTGCCATCAATACCAAGCACATCCAGACCCAGGTGCTGGTCGAGAATGGCGGCACGGTCGTGATCGGGGGCATTTTCGAGTTGACTGAATCCGAAAACGAAACCAAGGTGCCGCTGCTGGGCGATTTGCCCGGGGTGGGCAATCTGTTCAAGACCCGGTCAAGGCTGGCGAACAAGCAGGAAATGCTGGTGTTCATTACCCCCAAGATGATTGCAGACAGGGCGGCCGCGCGGTGAGCGACATGGTATCGTGCACGCTTTCGCGTGATGTTCCGTCAAATTGATAGTTAGTCTGATCGGCCTGCCCGGCTCGGGCAAATCCACTGTCGGGCGCCAGCTCGCCCGGCGCCTGCAGCTCCCCTTTGTTGATTCCGATCACGCCATTGAGACGCGTTTGGGCTGCTCCATTCGCGAGTATTTCGAACGCGAGGGCGAGGAGTCCTTTCGTGATGTCGAAGAGGCTGTGATTGACGAACTCACGCAAAAGCACCATGGCGTTTTGTCCACTGGCGGGGGCGCGGTCCTGCGTGCGGCCAATCGCCAGCATCTGCATGAACGCGGCAAGGTCGTCTACCTCAAGTCGTCGCCCGATGAGCTGTTTCGCCGGCTGCGCCACGATGTGAACCGGCCTTTGCTGCAGGTGGGCGACCCCTTGAGCCGTTTGCGCGACCTGTACGCAGCCCGCGATCCGCTCTATCAGGAAACCGCGCATTTCGTTCTGGAAACCGGGCGGCCGTCGGTGGCGACACTGGTGAACATGATCGTGATGCAGTTGGAACTGGCGGGCGTTCTGCCGCTTTCTTGACCCCCTTGAGGTGAAGGCGGCGCGCCGCTGGCCTAAACTCGGGGCTATGCAAGCCACTACCGATATATCGCCCGTTGCGGCGCAGCAGGTCCAGATCGATCTGGATGAACGCAGTTACCCGATTGTCATTGGCGCTTCGCTGCTGGATGCGGCGTCCACTTTTGCCGGTTTGCCGCAGGCTTCCCAGGCGCTGATCGTCAGCAACACCTGCGTGGCGCCGCTTTATGCCCAGCGTCTGGCAGCGGCGCTGCGGGCGCATTTCCCGCTCGTCCACACGGTCACCCTGCCCGACGGCGAGGAGTACAAGACTTGGCAGACCCTCAACCTGATTTTTGACGCCTTGCTGGAGCATGCGTGCGACCGCAAGACCGTGCTGTTCGCGCTTGGCGGCGGGGTGGTGGGCGACATGACAGGCTTTGCCGCGGCGAGCTACATGCGCGGGGTGCCGTTCGTGCAGGTGCCCACCACGCTGCTGGCGCAGGTCGATTCGTCGGTGGGCGGCAAGACCGCCATCAATCACCCGCTGGGCAAGAACATGGTTGGCGCGTTCTACCAGCCGCTGCGGGTGGTGTGTGATCTCGATGCCCTCAAAACCCTGCCGTTGCGCGAACTCAGCGCCGGTCTGGCCGAGGTCATCAAATACGGTCCGATTGCCGACATGGCATTTCTGGACTGGATTGAGTCCCATATCGGGGCCTTGATGGCGCGCGACCCCGCCGCGCTGGCGCATGCGGTCAAGCGCAGCTGTGAGATCAAGGCCTGGGTGGTGGGACAGGACGAACGCGAGTCCGGCCTGCGCGCCATTCTGAACTTCGGCCACACCTTCGGCCACGCCATCGAGGCGGGGCTGGGCTATGGGCAGTGGCTGCATGGCGAGGCCGTGGGGTGCGGCATGGTCATGGCGGCCACCCTGTCCCAGCGTCTGGGACTGGTGGACGCGGCCTTGGTGCAGCGCCTGACCCGCCTGATTCAAATGGCAGGTTTGCCCGTGGTGGGGCCCCGGCTGTCCCCGCAGGACAATGCCGCGCGTTATCTCGAACTGATGCGCGTGGACAAGAAGGCCGAGGCGGGGGAAATCCGGTTTGTCGTGATCGACGGACCCGGGCGGGCCGCTGTGCGTGCCGTGCCCGACGCGCTGGTGCGCGAGGTCATCGATGCCTGTTGCGCGTGATTTGCTATCAAATATATAGCTACCTACGCCCGTTGTACAAGGGCTGTGGGCCAATTTAGTCTAAAAAATGACGCTAGCCGCCTTTGCCTGTGATCCGGCGCTGTCGCGTGGCAGACGTTATGCGGAAGAAGCCGCGCCGACGCGTACCGAGTTCCAGCGCGACCGTGACCGCATTGTCCACTGCACGGCCTTTCGCCGCCTGGTGTACAAAACCCAGGTCTTTCTCAATCACGAAGGCGATCTGTTTCGCACCCGCTTGACGCATTCGCTGGAGGTGGCGCAACTGGGCCGCTCCATTGCCCGTTCGCTCGGGCTCAATGAAGACTTGGTGGAGGCCATTGCACTGGCGCACGATCTGGGACACACGCCGTTTGGCCATGCCGGCCAGGATGCGCTCAATGACTGCATGGCTGGCCATGGCGGCTTCGAGCACAACCTGCAAAGCCTGCGCGTGGTGGATCAGCTCGAAGAACGCTATCCGCAATTCGACGGCCTGAACCTCACCTTCGAGACGCGCGAAGGCATTCTCAAGCACTGTTCGCGCGCCAATGCCGAACAGCTGGAAGCGGCCGAGCCGGGCGGGGTCGGCCAGCGTTTCCTGGCGCGCACCCAGCCCAGTCTGGAGGCGCAGCTGTGCAATCTGGCCGACGAGATCGCCTACAACGCGCACGACATCGATGACGGGGTGCGCTCCGGCCTGATCACGCTGGAGCAGTTGCAGGAAGTGGCCTTGTTTGATGACTTTCGCAGGCAGACGCTGGCCGGGTATCCGGGTCTGATGGACACCGCGCAGGGCCGCCGCCTTCTCTACGAAACCATTCGCCGCATGCTCAGTGCCCAGGTCTACGACGTGATTGCCGCCACCCAGGCCGCTATCGAGGCCGCTTGCCCGCGCAGCGCCGATGAGGCGCGCCGCTCGCAGCCCTTGCTGCGTTTCGGGGATGACATGCGACAGAAGTCCACGGCGCTCAAGAAGTTCCTGCTGGACAATCTGTACCGCCATCCACAGGTCATGCAGACGACGGGACAGGCCAGGCAGGTGGTGCGGGAGTTGTTTGCGGCTTACCTGGCTGCGCCGCAGGAAATGCAGGCGGGTTTCTCGGCGCGCTCGGACGCGGCGCGTGGGGCGCACGATGAAGCCACTGCGACGGCCCGCGTGGTGGCCGATTACATCGCCGGCATGACCGACCGTTTCGCGGCGCGTGAGCATGAGCGGCTGACCGGGCACAAACTGCTGGCGTGAGCATGTCGGTTTCCAAGGTTTTCAAAGGCATGGACCCCGCCTGGATCGTGATTCTGGCGGGGGTCAGCGCTGCCCTGCACGTGGGCAAGATGCCACCGGCCCTGCCCGTGCTGCGCGAGGCTCTGGGCGTCACGCTGGTGCAGGCCGGTTTTCTGCTGTCGCTGGTGCAGTTTGCCGGCATGACACTGGGACTGGCCGTCGGGCTGGCCGCGGATGGCCTGGGACTCAAGCGCAGCATGGTGGCTGGCTTGCTGGTCCTGTTCGGGGCCAGCGCCCTGGGTGGCTGGGCACAGGACGCCACCACGCTGCTGGTCTTGCGCGCGCTCGAGGGCTTTGGGTTTTTGCTGGTCTGCCTGCCGGCACCCAGCCTGATCCGCCAACTCGTGCCTTTGCGCCGCATGAGCGCCATGCTGGGCGTCTGGGGTGCCTACATGCCCTTTGGCACGGCCGCTGCCCTGCTCTGCGGACCATGGGCCATTGGCCTGGCCGGCTGGCCCGCCTGGTGGTGGGGACTGGCGGGGCTGTCGCTGCTGATGGCGCTTTGGCTGTGGCAGGTGGTGCCGCCGGATGGCCGGCGCGCAGGGGCGGCCGAGCCCGCGGCAGGCGGGGCGGGCGGCATGCAGGCGGCCTGGCTTCATCGCCTGCGCCAGACGCTTTCCTCGCGCGGCCCGTGGCTGGTGGCGGCGAGCTTTGCCATGTACTCGGGCCAGTGGATGGCCGTGATCGGTTTCTTGCCATCCATCTATGCGCAGGCGGGAGTGTCGGGGGGCGGCCCCCCCCGGCGGCACCCGGGGGGCGGCCCCCGGCACCATCGTGGGTCACATTGAAAGGGGCGGGGTGTGGGCCCCCGGGGGGGGGCCCCCC
>JBEIOV010000037.1:0-17174 GCA_040377375.1 Hylemonella sp. | reverse complement strand
GCGGCCATGGCCTCGATGGTGGTGCGCACCACGTTGTTGTAGGGGTCCTGCTCGGTCAGGCTCCAGCCGCTGGTCTGGCTGTGGGTGCGCAGCATCAGGCTTTTCGGTGTCCTGGCATCGAAGCCTTTCATGATGCGGCACCACAGCAGGCGCGCGGCACGCATCTTGGCGATTTCCAGGTAGAAGTTCATGCCCACGGCCCAGAAGAACGAGAGCCGTCCGGCAAAGTCGTCCACGTCCAGCCCCGAGGCCATGGCCGTCTTCACATACTCCTTGCCATCGGCCAGCGTGAACGCCAGTTCGAGCGCCTGGTTGGCGCCGGCTTCCTGCATGTGGTAACCCGAGATGCTGATCGAGTTGAACTTGGGCATGTTCTGCGCCGTGTACCCGATGATGTCGCCGATGATGCGCATGCTGGGCGCGGGCGGGTAAATGTAGGTGTTGCGGACCATGAACTCCTTGAGGATGTCGTTCTGGATGGTGCCGCTTAAGCTTTCCTGGCTCACGCCCTGCTCCTCGGCCGCCACCACATAACCGGCCAGCACCGGCAGCACGGCGCCGTTCATGGTCATGGAAACACTCACCTTGTCCAGCGGGATCTGGTCAAACAGGACCTTCATGTCCTCCACGCTGTCGATCGCCACGCCGGCCTTGCCCACGTCGCCCGTCACGCGCGGGTGATCGGAGTCGTAGCCGCGGTGGGTGGCCAGGTCAAAGGCCACGCTCACGCCCTGGCCGCCGGCGGCCAGGGCCTTGCGGTAGAAGGCGTTGGATTCCTCGGCCGTGGAAAAACCCGCGTACTGGCGGATGGTCCAGGGCCGCACCGCATACATGGTGGCCTGCGGCCCGCGCAGATAGGGCTCAAAACCCGGCAGCGTGTTGGCGTGCGGCAGGTCCTTGGTGTCCTCGGCGGTGTACAGCGGCTTGACCGCGATGCCATCGGGCGTGAGCCAGTTCAGCGCCTGGACGTCGCCACCGGGAGCCGATTTGGCGGCGGCTTGGCGCCAGGCTTCAAGGCTGGCGGCCTGGAATTCGGGATTTTTCGGGCTCATGGCAATATGCCGTTCGCACCAAGCGTCTCCAGATGTGCACCCGGGGCTTCAACCCCTTTGTCAGTGCTCGGGACAGCGGCTCAGCTTGAGCGGACTAATTTGTTTTCTCAAGTTTACATTATTTATAATTATTGATGCAAAATATTTTAGAAAGCTTACAATCCAGTCCATGTCCGCCTTATCCCTTTCACCGCGCGCCCTGTACGAGGAAGTGGCCGAGTTGCTGCGCCAGCGCATTTTCAAGCGCGAGCTGGAGCCCGGTAGCTGGATTGACGAGCTGAAAATCGCCGAGGACTACGGTATCAGCCGCACGCCGCTGCGCGAGGCGCTCAAGGTGCTGGCCGCCGAGGGCCTGGTCACGATGAAGGTGCGCCGCGGCGCCTACGTCACCGAAGTCAACGAAAAAGACCTGACCGATGTCTACCACCTGCTCTGCCTGCTGGAAAGCGACGCCGCCGGCGTGGTGGTCACGCAGGCCACGGATGAGCAGTTGCGCGAGCTGCAGGCCCTGCATGAGGAGCTCGAAGCGGCTGGCCGGGAAGGCCGGCAGGACCGCGAACGCTTTTTCGAGATCAACGAACGCTTTCACATGCGCTTGCTGGAGATCGCCGACAACCGCTGGCGCAACCAGATGGTGGCCGACCTGCGCAAGGTCATGAAACTCAACCGCCACAACTCGCTGCTCAAGTCCGGGCGCATCGGGGAATCCCTGCAGGAACACCGTGCCATCATGGCCGCCTTGCTGGCGCGCGACGCCGACACGACGGTGCGGGCCATGCAGGCGCATTTCGCGCACGGACTGGAAGCCGCCGCCTGATCCTGGCACGCCGGCACGGCCGTCCAGGCAGACGCCGCACCCGCCTTCACCAGAGGGTCCCGCCTCCCGATCTGCGCCATGGCGACAGGCCCACCCTCCAACAGTGGCTATGATTGCACGGGTTTACCCTAGGTGCCTTCGCCCCTGTGCCAGCGTCCCTGCGGCGCATTTTTGCCTGAATTGTTGAACCCATGAACTCCCCCCTTCCCGACCTCGGCAACGTGCGCACCTTGCCCCAATTGCTTGCTTTTCGCGTGGCGCTCAGCCCGCGGCTTGAGGCCTATCGCGAGTTCGACACCGCCAGTGGCCGCTGGGTCAGCCTGAGCTGGGCCGCCACCCAGGAGCGGGTGGCACGCTGGAGCCACGCGCTGGCCGCTAGCGGCCTGCCTGTCGGAGCGCGCGTGGCCATCCTGCTGCCCAACGGGCTGAATGCCATGTGCATGGACCAGGCCACTCTGGCCATCGGCGCCGTTCCCGTGCCCTTGCATGCCATCGACAACCCGGGCAGCATCGCCTACATCCTGGCCGACTGCGAGGCTTCGCTGGTCATCGTGGAGCATGCCGCCCAATGGGAACAGATCAGCGCCGTGGGCACGGCATTCCCGGCGTTGCGCGCGGTGCTGGTGGTGGACGCCAGCAGCACCGCGCGCAACGACAGCGTGCCGCTCATCGCCCTGGCCGACTGGCTGGCCAGCGGCCGGGCCGACACCGAGCTGCCCGCCCCGCCACAACCCGACGACCTGGCGGCCGTGGTCTACACCTCGGGCACCACCGGCAAACCCAAGGGCGTGATGCTGACCCACCGCAACGTGGTCGCCAACGTCCAGGCCGTGCTGGCGCGCGTGGCGCCAAGCCCCGACGACGTTTTCCTGTCTTTCCTGCCCATGTCGCACACCTTCGAGCGCACCGCCGGCTACTACCTGCCCATCGCCACCGGCAGCTGCGTGGCCTACGCGCGCTCGGTGGCCCTGCTGGCCGAGGACCTGAAAACGGTGCGGCCCACGGTGCTGATTTCGGTGCCGCGCATCTACGAACGGGTGCATGCCAGGCTGCTGGAGAAGCTGGCGCCCTCGCGCTGGAAGATGCGCTTGCTCGAGGCGGCGCAGGCCGTGGGCTGGCGGCGTTTTCGCGCGGCCCAGGGCCTGACCCCGCCACCGCGCGAGGAAGAGCACGCCGCCGGGGCCTGGACGGCCCTGCCCTGGCCGCTGCTGCGGTATCTGGTGGCCAAGCCGCTGCTGGCGCAGTTCGGCGGGCGCTTGAAGGTGGCCGTCAGCGGCGGCGCGCCCTTGTCGCCCACCATCGCGCGCTGCTTTCTCGGCCTGGGCCTGCCGCTGCTGCAGGGCTACGGCATGACCGAAACCTCGCCCGTGGTCGCGGCCAACGCGCTGGACCACAACGACCCCGCCACCGTGGGCCGGGCTTTGCCCGGTGTTGAAGTGCGCATTGGCGACAACCGCGAACTGCAGGTGCGCGGCCCCTCGGTCATGAAGGGCTACTGGAAACGGCCGGAAGACACCGCGCGCATCCTGTCGGCCGACGGCTGGCTGGCCTCGGGCGACCAGGCGGAGATCCGCGATGGCCGCATCCGCATCCTCGGGCGCATCAAGGAAATCATCGTCACTTCCACCGGCGAGAAAGTGCCGCCCGGCGATCTGGAGCTGGCCATCACCGCCGACCCGCTGTTCGAGCAGGCCTTCGTGGTCGGGGAACAGCGCCCCTTCATCGCCAGCGTGGTCGTGCTGCATCGCGAAGAATGGCAGCGTCTGGCCCAGGAACTCGGGCTGGACCCGCAAGACGGCGCCAGCCTGAGCCAGCCGCGCGCCACCAAAGCCGCCCTGGCGCGCATCGAGCGCGTGACGGCAAGCTTTGCCCGCTACGCCGTGCCCCGCGCGGTCTGCCTGACGCTGGCGCCGTGGACGATCGAAAACACCTTCATGACCCCCACGCTCAAGCTCAAGCGCAACAACCTCATGCTGCACTTCGCCGCGCAGATCGACGCGATGTATCAAAAACCGCTACCCCACTGACTGCGGCCGCTGCCTTGCGGCCGCGGCACGCTCGCACCAGCGCGTGGCCTGACACCTGCGCAGCGGGCACCCAGCAGCCTTCCGAAGTTGCTATTGTTTTTATAGCTACTCGCGCCCTTCCCACAAGGGCCAGCGGTCATTTTTATCCGAAAATTTCAGGCTGCCTTGGGCACGGCGCCATGCGCCAGCGCCATCACGTCGCGCGGGTGCAGCGCCTTGAGCTTGTGGTCGCTCCAGACCTGGCGCCAGCGCCGCGCGCCGGGCAGGCCATGGCGCAGGCCCAGCATGTGGCGTGCAATCGCGTACCAGGGGGTCCCCTGCTCGGCCGCTTCCCGCACCATGTAGTCGATCATCCGGGCTTCCACCGCCTCGCGGTCCAGGCTGGATGCGGCGGCACCGTAGAACTCCTCGTCCCAGGAGGCCAGCCACCAGGGGTTGTGATAGGCCTCGCGCCCGATCATGACCCCGTCCAGCTGCTGCAATTGCCGCGCCACCTGCTCGCTGGTGGTGATGCCGCCATTGATCGCGATGGTGAGCTGCGGAAACTCTTTCTTGAGCCGGTGCACCAGCTCATGGCGCAACGGCGGCACCTCGCGGTTTTCCTTCGGCGACAGGCCCCTGAGCCAGGCGTTGCGCGCATGCACGATGAACACATGGCAGCCCGCCTCGCTCACGGCGCCCACGAAGTCGCGCACGAACTCGTAGCTCTCCACCTTGTCGATGCCGATGCGATGCTTGACCGTCACCGGCACGCTCACCGCATCGACCATGGCCTTGACGCAATCGGCCACGAGCCGCGGCTCGGCCATCAGGCAGGCGCCGAAGGCACCGCGCTGCACGCGCTCGCTGGGGCAGCCGCAGTTCAGGTTGATCTCGTCATAGCCCCACTGCTCGCCCAGGACCGCGCAGCGGGCCAGGTCGGCCGGCTCGCTGCCCCCCAGTTGCAGGGCCAGCGGGTGCTCCTCGGCGTTGAAGCGCAAATGGCGCGGCACATCGCCGTGCAGCAGGGCGCCGCTGGTCACCATCTCGGTGTACAGCAGGGCGTGGCGCGTGAGCAGGCGATGAAAGTAGCGGCAATGGCGGTCGGTCCAGTCCATCATGGGGGCAACCGACATGCGCCATCGGCCGGGAGCGGCAGGCATCAAACTTGGCATGGGCTGGATTATCCCCGCCGGCACGGCTTGAAACGGGAAAAAGCTTGACACGCATCAATTGTCCAGTCTGCCTGCCATGACATAGTGCCCGCATGGCTCAAAGCGAATCCATCAACACTCCCGTGGCAAACCCGGCCGGCGAACCCCCGCCCGGCGAGAACGGCCGCCCGTCCGTCTTTGTGGCCAAGGGCTTGAGCAAGACCTACCAGATGGGCGAGGTCAAGGTCAACGCCTTGCTCAATGTCGACCTGGAGATTTACCGGGGCGAATTCATCGTGCTGCTCGGCCCCTCGGGCAGCGGCAAGTCGACCCTGCTCAACATTCTGGGCGGCCTGGACCGCCCCAGCAGCGGCATCGCCCGCTTCGCCGAACATGACCTCACGGCGGCCACCGATGCGCAGCTCACGCAATACCGGCGCGAGCACGTCGGTTTCGTGTTCCAGTTCTACAACCTGATTCCCAGCCTGACCGTGCGCGAGAACGTAGAACTGGTCACCGACATCGTCGACCACCCCATGCCCGCCAGCGAGGCCCTGGGCCTGGTCGGCCTGGCCGGGCGGCTGGATCATTTCCCGTCGCAGCTCTCGGGTGGCGAGCAGCAGCGCGTGGCCATTGCACGGGCCATCGTCAAACGCCCCGAGGTGCTGCTGTGCGACGAACCGACCGGCGCGCTGGACTATGTAACGGGCAAGCTGGTGCTCGAAGTGATTGAAAAAATCAACCGCGAGCTGGGCACGACGGCCATCGTGATCACCCACAACGCCGCCATTGCCGGCATGGCCGATCGCGTGCTGTACCTGGGTGGCGGACGCATCCAGCGCGTCGAACAGAACAGCCACAAGCTCCAACCGTCCGAGCTGTCATGGTGAAGGCCCGCTGGTGAAAGCACTCGACCGAAAACTGCTGCGCGACCTGCGCCTGATGTGGAGCCAGGCGCTCACCATCGCGCTGGTGGTGGCCAGTGGCGTGGCCGGTTTCATCACCAGTTTCAGCGCCTACGACGCCCTGTCCTGGTCGCGCGATCTGTATTACGCCGACTCGCGTTTTGCCGACGTGTTCGCCTCGCTCAAGCGCGCGCCGCTGGCGCTCGAGCGCCAGCTTGAGACGATTGCGGGCGCGGCCCATGTGGAAACCTCGCTCACGCAGGTCGTTCCGATCGACCTGCCCGACGTGGCCGACCCCATCATCGGTCGCCTGATCGGGCTGGATGCGCGCGCGCCGCAGCGCCTGAACAAGATTCACCTGCGCAGCGGCCGCATGATCGCGGCGCAAAGCAGCGGCGCCATGGAAACGCTGGTCTCGGAAGGATTCGCGGCGGCCCGCAAGCTCAAGCCCGGCGACCGCATCCGCGCCCTGATCAACGGCAAGCGCGAGGAACTGCTGATCGTCGGCATTGCGCTGTCGCCCGAGTACATCTTCGCGGGCCTGGGCGGCTCGCCCGACCAGCGCGGCTTCGGCGTCTTCTGGGTGGACCGGCAGGCGCTGGGCGCCGCCTACAACATGGAAGGCGCCTTCAACCAGGTGGCCATACGGCTGGCGCCGCAGGCCAGCGAGGGGCCGGTCATCGACAGCCTGGACCGGCTGCTCGCGCCCTACGGCGGCGTGCGGGCGCATGGACGCGACGAGCAGATGTCGCACATGATCCTCAACTCCGAGATCAAGGAGCAGCGCGTGCTCGGAACGGTGTTGCCGAGCATTTTCCTGGCCGTGGCGGGCTTTTTGCTCAATGTCGTGCTGAGCCGCCAGATCGCCACCCAGCGCGAGCAGATTGCCGCGCTCAAGGCCCTGGGCTACGACAACCGCGCCATCGGCGCGCACTACCTGAAATTCGTGCTAGTGATCGTGGTGGTCGGCCTGGTCCTGGGCCTGGCTGTCGGGGCCGCGCTAGGCCACTGGTTCGTCGGCATTTATGCCGATGTTTTCCGCTTTCCGGAATTGCGCTACCGCGTCAAGCCCGAGCTGATCCTGGCGGCCATCGGCGTGGCAACGGTCGCGGCGGTGACCGCGACGCTCAATGCCATCCGTGCCACGGTGCGGCTGGCGCCGGCCGAGGCCATGCGGCCGCCCGCCCCGGGCATCTACAAGCCGATGCTGATCGAAAGACTGGGCCTGCGGCACTGGTTCTCCCCCGCCATGCGCATGATTCTGCGCACCATGGAGCGCCGGCTGCTGCGCACCGGGCTGACGATTTTCGGCATCGCCGTGGCCATGGCCATCGTGATCACCGGGGCGTTCTGGCGCGACGCGATTGCGGTGCTCATGGGCACGCAATTCAACCAGGTGCTGCGTGGCGACGTGTCGATCGGCCTGATCGAGGTCACGCCGGCGCGCATCCAGCATGAATTCGCCAAACTGCCGCATGTGACGGCGGTCGAGGGCGCGCGCAGCGTCCCGGTGCGGCTGGTGCATGCCAATCATTCCTGGCGCGGCGCCATCCAGGGCAAGCCGGCCCAACCCGAACTGCACCGCATCGTTGATCTCGATCAGCGCGTATTCGCTCCCCCGCAGGACGGCCTGCTGCTGACCGACCGGCTGGCCGAGCGGCTGGCCATCCAGCCCGGCCAGACCGTGCGCGTGGAGTTGCTGGAGGGCCGGCGCGAGGTGCTGATCCTGCAGGTGAGCGGCACCGTGACGGAGATGATGGGCATGAATGCCTATATGGAGCGACACGCCCTCAATCGCCTGCTGCGCGAGGGCGACATTGTCAATCAGGTCACCGTGGCCGTGGACCGCGGCCATGAGCCCGAGCTGCTGACCCGGCTCAAGGAGCTGCCGCGGGTGGCGGCGGCTGTCAGCAAATCCATCATGCAGCGCAATATCGAGGAGATCACCGCACGCAACGTGCTGGTGTTCAGCGCCATCCTGTCGGTGTTCGCCACCATCATTGCAGTCGGCGTGGTCTACAACAACGCCCGCATTGCCCTGGCCGAGCGGGCCTGGGAGCTGGCCAGCCTGCGCGTGCTGGGTTTTACCCGCACGGAGGTATCGGCTTTCCTGCTGGGAGAGCTGGCCATCGAGATTGCGCTGGCGCTTCCCCTGGGCATGGTGCTCGGCTACGTTCTGGCATCCACCATCGTCAGCCTGATCAAGACCGACGAGTTCTACTTCCCGATGGTGATCGCGCCCGCCACCTACGCCTATGCGGCGCTGTGCGTGGTGGCGGCGGGCGTGGTCAGCGCCCTGATCGTGCGCCGCCGGGTGGATATGCTGGATCTGGTGGGCGTTCTGAAAACGCGAGAATAGAAAATGAAAATGGAAAATAGAAAGCTGGAAGCAACATGAAAACGAAACTGTGGCTGGGTTTTGGCGGCCTGCTGGTGCTGGCCCTGCTGGTCTGGGCCTTCAGCCCCAAGCCCGCGGAGGTCGAGCTCGCCACCGTGACCCAGGGGCGCTTCGAGCGCACCGTGCAGGAAGACGGCAAGACGCGCTTGCGCGACCGCTACGTCGTCTCGACACCGCTGACCGGCCGTGTGGCCCGGATTGACCTCAAACAGGGCGACAGCGTGGAACGCGATGCCGCCGTGGCCACGCTCTGGCCGGTCGCCCCGGCCCTGCTGGACGAACGCGCCAGGGAAGAGCAGCGCGCGCGCATCGGCGCGATGGAGGCCGCCGTGGCCCGCGCCAGGGCCTCGGTGGAACGCGCCAGGGCCGCGATGGAGCAGGCCCGCGCCGAACTCAAGCGCAGCGAAACGCTCGCGCAACAAGGTTTTGTGTCACCCAACCAGAACGAAACCGGCCGGCTGACGGTGCGTCTGCGCGAAAAGGAACTCGAAGTGGCGCAACAGGAAGAAGACGCGGCCCGCCACGAGTTGCAGCAGTCACGCGTGGCGCTGCGGCAGTACCTGCCAGGCACGGAAGACCGGCAACAGCGCCCCTGGGTCATCAAGGCCCCGGTGTCCGGCAAGGTGCTCAAGCTCATCCAGCAAAGCGAGGGCATGGTGATGGCGGGCACGCCCCTCATCGAGCTGGGAGACCCGGCCCGGCTGGAGGTGGCGGTCGATATCCTGACCGAGGACGCCGCGCAGATCCGGCCCGGCACGCCGGTCAGGCTGTCGCACTGGGGCGGGCCCGATGTGCTGGAGGGGCTCGTGCGGCTGATCGAGCCGGCCGCCTTCACCAAGGTCTCCGCGCTGGGGGTGGAAGAGCAGCGTGTCAACGCGGTGATCGACATCAGCTCGCCGCCGGAAAAATGGCGTGCGCTGGGCGATGGTTTCAAGGTCGATGTGCGGATTCTGGTTCAGGTGGTCGAGAACGCGGTGCAAGCACCCGTCAGCGCCCTGTTTCCGGTGGGCGCGCGCTCGGCCCTGTTTGTGATGGAGGCAGGACGCGCACGCCAGCATGAGGTCGAGGTGGCCGCGCGCAACGGCACCCAGGCCTGGGTCAAGGCCGGCCTGACGCCGGGCATGCAAATCATTGTCTATCCCCCAGCCTCGCTCAAGGATGGCGCCAGGGTCAAGCCGCGCTGAAGCCGCACCGTCACGACAGCTTCAGGCGTCTGACAAGCTCATCAAGGCGTCACGCACCAGGGCGCGGTGTCGTGGGCAAACCCCATCCACAAGGCCCAGAAGGAACTCGCGGCAAGCGCCAGCCCGGCCAGACGAACGCCCCATTGCCCCGAACCCTGCCCCCGCAGGCGAAGCCAGAGCCACGGCCCGGCCATCATGGACACGCTGGTGCCCAGCGCGAACAGCGCCATCACCGCGGCGCCCTCCAGCACCTGTCCGGTCAAGGCGGCCACCAGCAAAGCCGAGTAAAGCAGGCCGCACGGCAGGAACGTCCACAGGGCGCCCAGCACCAGAGGCGCGCCCCGGCCCCATCCGCTGGCCAGCGAACGGGCACGGAACCACACCTTTTTGCCGACCCCCTCCAGCCAGACCGGCTGCTGCGCACGCCACAGCAGCATCAGCCCGAGCGCGAAGGCAGCCACATGAAACAGCGTCCATACCGGGCGCAGGGCAACGGCTTGGCTGCTGAGCCAGCCCACGCCCTGCATGGACGCCGCGGCCACCGCCCCCAGCGCCGAATACCCGAGCACCCGCCCGGCCTGGAAAGTCCACATGGCGCTGGTCTTGCGCGCACCCGCCGCCTGCCCGATGCCGGCGCACGCCGCGCCGCACATGGCAATGCAGTGGGGGCCGCCCACCAGCCCCATCAACAGCGCCGTCATGGCCAGGGAGGTCTGCATGCGCGATTCTCAGATGATTTTCGAAAACCGGGCGCGGTTGCGATCCGTCTGCAGATAGCGGTCAAAAATCATCGCCACCGCACGGACAAAAAACCAGCCGTTGGCGGTGACCTGGATGCCGCTCTCATCCAGGGACACCAGTCCCTGCTCGGCCAGTTCCTGCAAGGCCACGAGCTCACTGGCAAAGTAACTGCGAAAGTCCACGAGATACGCCAGATTGATCGACTCGAATGACACATGGCCCTGGCACATCAGGGCCATGATGACCCCGCGCCGCACGAGATCATCGCGCGACAGGGCCAGCCCCCTGACCACCGGAAAGCGCCCCTGGTCAAGATAATCGTAATACTCTTCCAGCGTCTTGGCGTTCTGGCTGTAGGTCGCCCCTACGCGGCCGATGGACGAAACGCCCAGTCCGATCAGATCGCAGTCCGGCTGGGTGCTGTAGCCCTGGAAATTACGGTGCAGCCGCCCTTGTCGCTTGGCCACCGCCAACGGATCGTCGGGCAGGGCAAAGTGGTCCATGCCCACATAGACATAATCCGCGCTCAGGAAAGTCGCCAGGGAACGCGACAACATGGTCACCTTGGCCGATGCGCTGGGCAACTCGGCGCTTGCAATCCTGCGCTGGGGCTTGAAGCGCTCGGGCAAATGGGCATAGGCATACAGGGCAATGCGGTCCGGCCGCAAGGTGACCACCTGAGCCAGCGTGCGGTCAAACGATTCCGGCGTCTGCTGCGGCAAGCCGTAGATCAGGTCCACATTGATGGAATCAAAACCACGCTGCCGCGCGGCCTCGACCAGGGAAAACACCTGCTCGGTGGGCTGCACGCGGTGCACCGCCTTTTGCACGGCGGGATCGAAATCCTGCACGCCGAAACTCAGGCGGTTGAAACCCAGCTCCGCCAGCGTATCCAGCCGCCCGGCATTCACCGTTCGCGGATCGACCTCGATGGAGTACTCGCCACCCGGCGCCAGCGTGAAATTGCGCCGCAGCATGCCCATCAACTCGCGCAACTCGGCATCACTGAGAAAAGTGGGGCTGCCGCCGCCCAGATGCAACTGGGTCACGGTCTGCCCGGTCCCGAGCAGGGCCGTGTGCAGGTCCACCTCGCGGCTCAGGTAGCGCAAATAAGGCGTCGCGCGATCATGATGCTTGGTGATGATCTTGTTGCAGGCGCAGTAGTAGCACAGCGACTCGCAAAAGGGGATATGGACGTACAGGGACAAGGGCAGCGCCATCGCGGCCGCGCCCGAACGGCGCTGCGTCAGGGCCCGCGCATAGTCATCGGCCGTGAACGCCTCGACAAAACGGTCCGCCGTCGGATACGAGGTGTAGCGCGGCCCCGGAACGTCAAACCGGCGCAACAAATCAGTGGAGACGGGCTCAGCCATCGCTGCTTTCATGGATATTCCTTGGCAATCTTGCTCACTGTGCCGTAAAGGATAAAAATTCATCTTGATATGCATCAAATGCTGATAAGGTGGGGGCCGGGACAATTTGACTCATGTCAGGAGCGAACCATGCTAAAGATCTTCCCCGCATCAAGTGATGCAGCTGACGGGGCTGTCACGGACAGCAACACGATTGATGCCAAAATACGGCGCATGAATCCACAAACCATCAAAGTCGCCTGCTCCAACTGCAACCTGCGTGAATTGTGCATGCCCCTGGGCCTGAGCCCCTCGGAACTGGACCGCATTGATGACGTGGTATCCACCCGGCGCAAAGTCAAGCGCGGCGCCACCCTGTTTCGCAATGGCGAAGCGTTCACCTCGCTCTACGCCATCCGCACCGGGTTCTTCAAGACCTGCATCGCCACGGAAGACGGGCGTGATCAAGTCACGGGTTTCCAGATGGCGGGGGAAATCGTCGGTCTGGACGGCATCGTCCACGACCACCATACCTGCGATGCGATTGCACTGGAAGATGCCGAGGTCTGCGTCATGCCGTTCGACCGGGTTGAGGAGCTGTCGCGGGAAATCAATGCCCTGCAGCACCACGTGCACAAGATCATGAGCCGGGAGATCGTGCGCGAGCACGGTGTCATGCTGCTGCTGGGCAGCATGCGGGCCGAAGAACGGCTTGCCGCCTTCCTGCTCAATCTGGTCCAGCGCCTGCACGCCCGGGGCTTTTCCCAGTCGGAGCTGGTGCTGCGCATGACGCGCGAGGAAATAGGCAGCTACCTGGGCCTCAAGCTGGAGACCGTCAGCCGCACTTTCTCAAAATTCGTGGAGGACGGGATTGTGGAGGTCAAGCAGCGGCATGTGCGCATTCTCGACACCGAAGCGCTGCGGCTGATCGTGAATCCGCAGGAATGCCATCACTGACGGCCCCTTTTCCCTACATCGGCCAATAGCGGCTATTTGCCTATTTGGCGCAGCCCTGCCGCCGCTCACCGGCCGGCAGGGGGCATTGATTGACTTCAAACGGCGACATCGCCAGCAGCGTGGTCAAGGCACTGGACGCCATGGTCATCAGCCAGAACACAAAAAACGCCAGGGTATAGACCCCTTGCCGCGACAAGGCCAGGGGGTGCCCGAACCAGTGCAGATCCTGCGGATCAACCATCGCGAACACCAGCATTTCCAGAATGCCCGCGATCAAAAATGCCGGCCAGGCGATCCACATCAACTTCTGCAGCCTCATGCTTGCCTCCGTATGTGTTTGCGAATAGCCGGCTCAGGGCTTGGTCGGCGCGGCGGGAACCGGCACGACACCGGTCGCCGCATGGTTGCGCGCCTGCACCGCAGGTGCCAGGCTTGAACTGCTGGCATCCAGCGTCTTGTTGATCTCGATCCCTTTGCGATAGTAGTCCTCGGTGATCACGGGGTCCGGCATTCTGATGGCCAGAAAGAGCGTGACAAACCCAGCCACGACCACAATTGCCGGTCCGGAAATGATCAGCCAGACATGGCCGAACGTCCACCACGGAGGAACTGAACCTGGGGTACTGTTTTGCATAACGTCTCCTTATCGCGGCACCAAAAACACCGATTTTTCCGACAGATGTCCGGGTGAATCCTGAGATTCGATTTCAAAGTGGATCGCATGCGAGCCTGGCGCTGCCGCATCATAGGGGGCCTGCGCCCTCAATGCCACCCAGCGCGACTGAGTCGCATCCACCGTCACCATGTTTTCAGAGGCCACCACCAAGCCCGGCAAACCGGTGACGGTGATCTTGTAACGCTGGGGCGACTCGGTCGCATTCATGACCTGTAAACGGTACACGTTCTCGATGTTGCCGCCCGCCACGATGCGCGCCAGCGCGCCGCGGTCGCGCACCACATCCACCTTGAAGGGAACACGCAGCGCAAGGCTCGTCAACATGGCCACAATCACCGTTGCCAGAATGGCGGTATAGACCAGCACGCGGGGGCGCAGCATGTGGCGCAGGGTCTGCGATTGCGTCCAGCCCAGGGACATGGCGTTCTGCGTGGAATAGCGAATCAGCCCCCGCGGGTAGCCGATCTTGTCCATCACAGTGTCGCACACATCGATGCAGGCGGCACAACTGATGCATTCATACTGCAGGCCCTTTCGGATGTCGATGCCCGTGGGACAGACCTGCACGCACAGCGTGCAATCAACGCAGTCGCCCAACCCCAGTGCCTTGGGGTCCGCCTTGCGGGAGCGCGCGCCCCTGGGCTCGCCGCGCGTCACATCGTAAGACACGATCAGCGTGTCCTTGTCGAACATGGCACTCTGAAAGCGCGCATAAGGGCACATGTACTTGCAGACCTGCTCGCGCATGAAGCCGGCGTTGCCATAAGTGGCAAAGCCGTAGAAAAACACCCAGAAGGTTTCCCATGGCCCCATGCTGAATTGCATGAAAGAGCCTCCCAGTTCACGAATGGGCGTGAAATAGCCAACGAAGGTAAAGCCGGTCCACAAACCCACGGCAATCCAGACCAGTTGCTTGGCGCTCTTTCTGGAAAGTTTGTTCAGGGACATCGGCGCGGCATCCAGGCGCATGCGGGCGCTGCGGTCGCCTTCTATCCTGTGCTCTATCCACAGAAAAATCTCGGTGTAGACCGTCTGCGGACAGGCGTACCCGCACCATTGCCGCCCCGCCACTGCCGTGAACAGGAACAGCGACATGGCTGATATGACCAGAAGGGCCGTCAGGTAAATGAAATCCTGCGGATAAAGCACCAGCCCGAAGATGTAGAAGCGGCGCGCGCCGAGGTCGAACAGCACCGCCTGCCGCTGCCCCCACTCCAGCCACGGCAGACCGTAAAACACGATCTGCGTCAGGAACACCAGCCCCCAGCGCCACCTCGAAAACAAACCCGAAACACTGCGCGGATAGATCTTGTTGTGCGCCTCGTACAAGGAGAACATCTCCTCGTCCGGCTCGCCCGTCCCCGCCTGCGCCGCAATCGGTATCACCCGCTTGACGGCGCTGGCTGCAGGGTCTGTTTTTTCAGTGTTGTCCAAAAGTATTCCATCCGCCACTCAGTGGCTTATTTGGCAGCGGCGCCTGCCTTGTTCGACAAGCCCCACACATAAGACGCCAGCACATGAATCTGGCTCTCGCTCAGCTTGTCGGCCTGGGCCGGCATCTGGTTGACCTTGCCGTTGTTGATCATGGCGACGATGGCATTTTCGCCCCAGCCATGCAGCCATATATCGTCCGTGAGATTCGGTGCTCCCAGCGCCGGATTACCCTTGCCATCCATGCCGTGACAGGCGGCGCAGGCGACAAACTTGGATTTGCCAAGCGCTGCCTTGAGGGAGTCGTGCGGACTGTTCGAGAGGCTCAGGACATAGTGCGCCACGTTTTTGACATCATCGGGCGTACCCACCGCGGCGGCCATGGGCGGCATGTTGCCGATGCGCCCCTTGGTCATCGTTTCCTTGATGATTTCAGGCGTGCCGCCATGCAGCCAGTCTCCGTCGGTCAGGTTCGGAAACCCCTTGCTGCCGCGGGCATCCGAGCCGTGGCACTGGGAGCAGTTGTTCATGAACAGGCGCTCGCCAATCGCCATGGCCTGGGCATCCTTGACCACATCTTCCGGCTTCATGCCGCCGAATTTGGCGTACAGGGGCGCGACCTCCTTGTCGCCCTTCTCCATTTCGGCACGGTGCTGCCCGGTGGACGACCAGCCCAGCTTGCCGGCGTAGTTGCCCAATCCCGGGTACAGCGCCAGATAGACCAGGGCAAAAACGATGGTGATGATGAACAGCCACACCCACCAGCGCGGCAAGGGATTGTTCATCTCACGCAAGTCACCATCCCACACGTGGCCTGTCGTGTTGTCATTGGCGGTCATGGCCTTGGCTTTGCCGCTGAACCACAAGAGCAGCAGACACGCCACAATGCTCACGATCGAGATCGCGGCAACGTAGACCGACCAGAAGTTGCTTGTAAAGTCGCTCATTTTCTTGTTCCTTTGCGCGGTTCGTCAGTCTTGCTCAAATGGCAAATTGGCCGCCTGCTCAAAATCCGCCGCGTTGCGCCGGGACCAGGCCCACACAACGATGCCGATGAAGGCGATAAAACAGGCCACGGTGGCCACGGAGCGCAGGGTGTTGATATCCATGATTTGTTCTCCCTGCGCTATTTGAGGGCAAGGCCCAAGACTTGCAGGTAGGCAATCACCGCATCCAGTTCGGTCTTGCCCTTGACCTCGTCAGCCGCCTTGGCGATCTGGTCGTCGGTGTATGGCACGCCCACCGTGCGCAGCGCCTTCATGTGGGCCGGCATGGCTGCCGCGTCGACCGCATTCTTCTCCAGCCAGGGGTAGGCCGGCATGTTGGACTCCGGCACGACATCGCGCGGGTTATTCATGTGAACACGGTGCCACTCATCGCTGTATTTAGCTCCCACCCGGGCCAGGTCCGGACCGGTGCGCTTGCTGCCCCACTGGAACGGGTGGTCGTAAACCGACTCGCCCGCCACCGAATAGTGGCCGTACCGCAGCGTCTCGGCCCTAAACGGACGGATCATCTGCGAGTGGCAGTTGTAGCAGCCTTCGCGGGTGTAGATATCGCGCCCGGCCAGCTGCAAGGCCGTATAGGGCTGGATGCCCTTGATCGGCTCCGTGGTGGACTTCTGGAAGAACAGCGGAACGATCTCGACCAGCCCCCCAACCAGCAGCACCAGCAGGATCAGAACAATCATCAGGAAATTGTTGGTCTCAATCTTCTCGTGCGACAGACCGGTATTTGTTGTGTTGTTTGCCATGATTTTTTCCTTCTCAGACATGGGCCGGGGCCGGGATGCTGACGCTGACCGAACGGCCCGCCGTGGCGGTCTTGAGCACGTTCCACAGCATGATCAGCATGCCGCCAAGGTAGAGCAGACCGCCCACCAGCCGCAGCACATAGAACGGGAAGGTGGCTTTCACGGACTCAACAAAGGTGTAGGTGAGCGTTCCGTCCGTATTGATGGCACGCCACATCAGGCCTTGCATCACGCCGGCAATCCACATGGCGGCGATATAGATCACGATGCCGATGGTCGCGGTCCAGAAATGAACCTCGATCGCCTTGACGCTGTACATCTGCTTCTGGCCGAACAGGCGCGGAATCAGGTAATACATGCTGCCCATGGTCACGAGGCCCACCCAGCCCAATGCACCGGAATGCACATGGCCCACGGTCCAGTCGGTGTAATGGCTCAGGGCATTGACGGTCTTGATGGACATCATCGGGCCTTCGAACGTGCTCATCCCGTAGAACGACAGCGACACGATCAGGAAGCGCAGGATGGGGTCGTCACGCAGCTTGTGCCAGGCACCCGACAGCGTCATGATGCCGTTGATCATGCCGCCCCAGCTCGGTGCCAGCAGGATCAGGGAGAACACCATGCCCACCGACTGGGTCCAGTCCGGCAGCGCGGTGTAGTGCAGATGGTGAGGACCCGCCCACATGTAGGTGAAGATCAGCGCCCAGAAGTGGACGATGGACAGCCGGTAGCTGTAGACCGGCCG
>JBEIOV010000021.1:0-54422 GCA_040377375.1 Hylemonella sp. | reverse complement strand
TGCAGGGCCAGCACGTCCTTGCCCAGATCCACGCCCTGTTCTTTCTTGAACTCGGCGATGATGAAGTCGATGATGCGCTGGTCGAAGTCTTCGCCACCCAGGAAGGTGTCGCCGTTGGTTGACAGCACCTCGAACTGCTTTTCGCCATCGACATCGGCGATTTCGATGATGGAGATGTCGAAGGTGCCGCCACCCAGGTCATAGACCGCAATCTTGCGGTCGCCTTTTTCCTGCTTGTCCAGGCCGAAGGCCAAGGCGGCCGCGGTCGGCTCGTTGATGATGCGCTTGACTTCCAGGCCGGCAATGCGGCCGGCGTCCTTGGTGGCCTGGCGCTGGGCGTCGTTGAAGTAGGCCGGCACCGTGATCACGGCTTCGGTCACGGGCTCGCCGAGGTAGTCCTCGGCGGTTTTCTTCATCTTGCGCAGGATGTCGGCGCTGACCTGCTGGGCCGAGATCTGCTTGCCGCGCACTTCGACCCAGGCGTCGCCGTTGTCGGCCGCCACGATGGAGTAGGGCATCAGGTTGATGTCCTTCTGCACCTCCTTCTCGGTGAACTTGCGGCCGATCAGCCGCTTGATGGCGTACAGCGTGTTCTTGGGGTTGGTCACGGCCTGGCGCTTGGCCGAGGCGCCCACCAGTACCTCGCCGTCTTCCTGATAGGCGACGATGGAGGGCGTGGTGCGCGCGCCTTCCGAATTCTCAATGACGCGGGGCGTGTTGCCTTCCATGACGGAGACGCAACTGTTGGTGGTGCCGAGGTCAATGCCGATGATTCTTCCCATTTTTTACTCCTGCTATTTTGAAAAATTCAGATATTCATAACTTGTGGATAAGCTGAGCGATTTCAAGTGTTCGGAACTCGGTCAGGCTTTCAAAATGTCATGTGGTGCTGGTGTGGTCGGCGGGGGCGCCCATTTTTTACTTGGGAGCGGCCACCGTCACCAGCGCGGGACGCAGCACGCGGTCGGCGATCGAATAGCCTTTTTGCAGAACCGTGACCACGGTGTTGGCCTCGTGCGTGGAAGGCACCACGCTGATGGCCTGGTGCTGATGCGGGTCGAACTTCGTTCCCGCGGCCGGACTGATGGCGACCACCTTGTTGCGTTCCAGCGCGGCGGTGAGCTGGCGCAGCGTGGCTTGGGCGCCTTCGCGGATTTGCTCGATGCTGGCATCCTTGATGACCAGTCCCGCCTCCAGGCTGTCTGCCACGGGCAGCAGGCTTTCGGCAAAGCTTTCCACGGCGAATTTGCGGGCCTTCGAAATCTCTTCCTCGGCGCGGCGGCGGGCGTTTTCCGCCTCGGCCTTGGCGCGCAGGAACTGGTCTGCCAGCTCGGCACTTTTGGCCTGCAGCGCAGCCAGCTCGGCTTGCGTCCGGCTCAAGGCATCGGCCTCATGGGGGGCCTGGGCCGCCACCATGTCCTCGGTGCTCTGGTAGCTGGCGGAAGAAGGATTGTTTTGGGGTTGATTGTTGTCAGACATACGAATAAACCAAGATTTCTGGTGCCATGCGCGTGAAATGGGGGTGCAGACCGGGCTTTCAAGGGCAACCGGCGGCCCGGTGCCGGTTTTTTTCCAGTCACGCGCCCCGTTTCGGCAGGTGGATTAGCCCGACAGGCCCAGGAGTTCAACGTCAAATTTCAGGGTGGCGTTGGGGGGGATGACGCCGCCGGCACCGCGGGCACCATAACCCAGTGCGGCCGGAATGATCAGGGTGCGTGCGCCGCCGATCTTCATGCCGGTCACACCCTCGTCCCAGCCACGAATCACCATGCCGGCGCCCAGTGCGAACACAAACGGATCGTTGCGGTCCTTGCTGGAGTCGAATTTGGCGCCCTGGGTGCCGTCGTTATAGAGCCAGCCGGTGTAGTGAACCGTGACGCTTTGGCCTTTGGTGGCTTCGGCGCCTTCGCCGACGATGGTGTCTTCATACTGCAGGCCGGACGGGGTGGTGTTCATGCTGTGCTCCTTGTGTGCTATCAAATGCATAGCTGGGTGCGGCCGCATGTCAAGCGGCCGCACCCAGAAAAGTATGAAATTATGCCAGCAGGCCGCGCCGTGCCAGGTCGCGCATGAGGGCGCCGGCGCCGTAGGACCACGGCTCGATCTGGTCGCTGGTGTTGACGCGGTTGACCAAGCTGCCCAGCAAGGGCGTCGTGACCGTCACCACATCGCCCACCCGATGGGTGAAGCCCTGTCCCGGGTTTTTTCCCGGCGCCGGACGGTCTTGCGTGGGGGCAAACATGGTGCCCAGAAACAGCATGAAGCCGTCCGGGTATTGATGGTTGGGACCGATCGCCTGGGACACCAGATCCAGCGGGTCGCGACTGATCATGCTCAGGGGACTGACCCCCTGCATCACAAAGCCGTCATCGCCGCTGACCTGCATGAGCAGCTCGCAGCGCCGCACGTCATCCAGGGTGAAATGGTCGTCGAACAGGCGGATGAACGGGCCGATGGCACAGGATGCGTTGTTGTCCTTGGCCTTGCCGAGCAACAGGGCGCTGCGTCCTTCGAAGTCGCGCAGGTTCACGTCATTGCCTAGCGTGGCGCCCTTGACCTCGCCCCGGCTGTTGACGGCCAGCACGATTTCAGGCTCGGGGTTGTTCCAGGCACTGGCCGGGTGAATTCCGACCTCGGCCCCCACGCCCACGGCGCTCATGGGCTGGGATTTGGTGAAGATCTCGGCATCCGGTCCAATGCCCACTTCCAGGTACTGCGACCAGGCGCCTTGCGCGATGAGCACGTTCTTGAGCTGCATGGCCTGGTCGGAGCCGGGCTGGATGTTGCTCAGGTTGTCGCCAATGACGCCAACCACGGCCTGGCGCACGGCCTCGGCCTTGCTGGCATCGCCGCGGGCCTGTTCCTCGATGACGCGCTCCAGCATGGAGGCGACAAAGGTCACGCCGGCGGCCTTGATCGCCTGCAAATCGCAGGGCGCCAGAAACCACGGCACGGCCGGGTCGCGCGCGTCCTGGGCGGAATTGGCCAGAACGTCGGCCGTGCCGGCGATGCGCCGGCACGCATGTTCGCGCACCGAGCGGGCCGGCTCGGCCAGCTCCAGCAGCTGGCTGGCCGTGGCGGCGAGGCGGGAGATATCGTACAGGCCATCGCCAGTGACCCGCGCCAGCACCGGGCCGCAGCCCTCAACCCAGACGCGGCCGATCAGCAGTGCCTGCGCATGGTCGCGGGGCAAGACGGATGCAGTTGGCAGGTGCTTTTGCATGGACGTAAAAAAGGACAGGCCGGCCTGTCCTTGGGTGTGGGGTTGATTCCTGTGCGGGTCTTGCATGGCGGATCGGCCCGGCGCATCCCGGAACATGGAAATTACTTGGCTTTTTTGGCCTGGCTCGCCGCCCATTTTCCGGCAAATGCCTGCAGATCACCAAGGCGTTTGAGCAGGTCGGCGCCTGAGCTCGTGACGGCGTAGCCATCGTTGCCGTGATTGACCAGGCCGGCTTCACGCAGTTCCTTGATGCGGGTGTTCAGCGTGTTGGGCGTGATACCGCCAACGCTGTCCTGCAGCAGCCGGAAGGTCTGGGCATGGCCATCCTTCAATGCCCACAGCACGCGGATGGCGTAGCGGGATTCGAGCAGGCCAAGCAGCTGACCGATGGCGGCATTTTCTTTTGAACTCATTAAACAGCTCTCCTCAAAGCAGGGATGGTGCGCCGGGGGTGTTTTTCCTTCTGTCCGGTACACCAGCCTTGGATACCGGTGGTTTGCCGACGCGACGGGAAACTATAGCGCAGTTTGATGACTGCTACAAGTTTCATAGCTGCTGGCGCCAGCAATGCATATGAAAAATGGGAAAGCAGGGGCCAGGACGGGGCTAATGGTAGATCTTCTGCAGCAGCCTCATCAGCGTTTTGTGCTCGGCCGGGCTCAGGCGTGCGGTGGCGGCTGTTTCCAGCTGGGCGGCGGTCCGCTCGGCGGCCTGCACCAATTTTTTCCCGGTGCTGCTCAGGTGCAGGCCCACGGCCCGTCCGTCATTGGGGTGCGGGCGGCGGGTCAGCAGTGAACGGTTTTCCAGCGCCTTGACCATGCCCACCAGATTGGGCGGCTGGATGTTGAGCGTTGCGCAAAGCTGGCGCGATGTGATGCCGGGGTTGTGGTGAATGAGGGAGAGAACCGAAAAATCCACCGGCCGCAGCGCATAGACCGCCATGTGCTCCAGGAAGGCGTCAATGATGACCAGCGCGGCGCGGCGCGCGTTGTAGCCGACCAGGCTTTCGAGGTACGTGGTATCGACTTTCTCGATGGCGAGGTCGGGCGGTTTTTCGGACATGGGCTTCAGGATAGCAGGCGCTTGGGCCGGGTCAGATCGCGGCCAGCCGCTGCGCGATGATGCGCAGGCGCATGTCGAATTCGGGCAGCACCCAGTGGCGCAGGGCACTGGCGGGCGCGCTCCAGCGTCTGGCCTCTTCATCGCCGGCCGCAGGGGGCATGGTTGATTCGATCTGGCTCCAGGCCCAGGCCAGCAGGGCCAGCGTGACGGCGCGCAGGTAGTCGTCCGCCACCCAGTAGGGGAGTTCAGGACGGGAGGCGCTGGCCTGCGCCAGGGGTGGGCCGAGTGAGCGCAACTCGGCGAAGCGGCGCAACAGGTCGGCGTGCGTGGCCTGGCTGGCATCGAGTCCGTCGCTCAATTCCTGCAGCAGGGCCGACAGACCCGCGCCGCCATCGGGCAGCACCTTGCGCACCAGCAGGTCGATCGCCTGAATCTCGTTGGTGCCCTCGTAAATCATGGTCACGCGCGAGTCGCGCACGATTTGCTCGATGCCCCATTCGCGCATGTAGCCGTGGCCGCCGAACACCTGCAGGCATTCACTGGCGCCGTGGAAGGCCTGGTGGGTGAAGGCGGCCTTGAGCACGGGGGTCACCAGGCTGCACCAGCGCTGGGCCAGCTCGCGCCGCACGGCATCGGTATCGTGCTGGGCAATGTCGAGTTCGATCGCCGTGCGGTAGGCCAGCACGCGGCCACCGTCGATCCAAGCGCGCTGCGTGTCCAGAATGCGCTGGATGGCGGGGTGCTCGGCAATCAGGTCGGCCGGCTCATTGCGGGTGCGTGCGCCGGGCGCGCGCATCTGGCGTCGCTCCCGGGCATAGGCATGGGCTTTTTGCCAGGCGGCTTCGAGCAGGCCGATGCCCTGCAGGCCCACGTGCAGCCGGGCCGCGTTCATCATCACGAACATGGCGCCCAGGCCGCGGTTGGGCTCGCCCACCAGCCAGCTGGTGGCTTCATCAAAGCGCATGACACAGGTGGGGCTGCCGTGCAGGCCCATCTTCTCCTCGATGCGCTCGCAATGGATGGCGTTGCGGCTGCCATCGGGCAGGCGCTTGGGTGACAGAAACAGCGACAGGCCTCTGGGGCCGGATGGCGCCTCGGGCAAGCGCGCGAGCACCAGGTGAACGATGTTGTCGCTCAGGTCATGTTCGCCGCCCGAGATGAAAATCTTGGTGCCGCTGAGATGGAAGCTGCCATCGGCCTGGGCCACGGCGCGCGTGCGTGCCAGGCCCAGGTCGCTGCCCGCGTGCGCTTCGGTCAGGCACATGGTGGCCAGCCATTCGCCGCTGGCGATTTTTCCCAGATAACGCGCTTTGAGCGCATCGCTGCCATGGTGCTTGATGCATTCATAGGCACCGTGCAGCAGGCCCGGGGCCATGGTCCAGCCATGGTTGGCGGCGCTGAGCATCTCATACAGCACGGCTTGCAGCACGGTGGGCAGGCCTTGTCCGCCATCGTCGGGCGCGCACGCCATGGCGGGCCAGCCCGCTTGCCAGAAGGTCTGATAGGCCTGCCGAAAGCCCGGCGGGGTGCTGACCTGGCCCGCGTCAAAGGCGCATCCCGTCTCGTCTCCAACACGTTGCAGGGGGGCGATTTCCTGGGCGACGAATTTTCCGGCCTCCTGCAGCACCTGTTGCAGCAGGTCGGCATCCACGTCGGCAAAGACAGGCAGGGCCTGCAGCGCCGCGGGCGCCTGCAAGACACGCCAGAGAATGTGCCCGATGTCATCGAGCGGGGGGGTGAAGCTCATCTCGGGTCAGGGCCAGAGCCATCGGCAGCTGAAGTTGGCGGCCTCGTTGATGTCGCCGCTTCCGTTGTAGCGCGACTGCTGGGGCCATGGACACAGCGGCCGTGAGCGCGGTTGGCCCTGGGTCTGCCAGTTCGCGGGCACATCGGGGTTGATCCCGGGGCGGGCGGTGGCAATGACGCTGTCGGGTGCCTGCCCCTTTTCCACCCAGTTGACGAGGAGCGTGAGCATGTCGAACTGTTCGGTGGCTGGTCCACCCTGGCAGTGGTTGAGGCCGGGCACCGTGAACAGGCGGACAAAGCGGTCGGCGCGGCCGCCGTGGTTTTTGCCGAGGCCTTCGTACCAGCGGATGGTGTCGTTGACGGAAAACACCGGGTCGCTGTTGCCGTGGTAGACAATCATCTTGCCGCCGCGCGCCTCGAAGGCCGACAGGTCGGTGGCGTTGGGCGGTGTCATGAATTGCACCGACGACTCGGTGAACCTGCTGTCGCTGGCAAAAATTTTCGGCGCGTCGGTGTCGAAGTTGTAGTCCAGCAGCGATCGGATCAGCGCGGACGGGCTGCCGGCCACCGGCTGGGGCGGTGTGGAAAAGATATAGGCCACCGAGCCCGCACCCAAGGCGCCGATGATCGGCAGACCGGCGATCGGCCCTTGCAGCTTCCAGGCGCGCCAGCTGCCAAACCCGATCTGCGAGGCGCCCACGCCCGCGTCCCATGGCCAGTCGCTGTAGAGCTTGTCCCCCTTGCTGTTGACGGGACCGGCAAACACTTTTTGCAGTGCCGTGACTTGCGGCGCGCTCAGGCACTGCGGTGTCTTGGTCCCGGCGCACTGCAGGGCCTTGAGGTCAAAGGCCTTCTGGCAGGCGGGCAGGTTGTCCACCACGCCGTCGCGCAGGCCGTCGAGCGCATCGCATTTTTCCAGCACCTGATGGGCGACCAGCTGCATGTCCGGCACGGGAAACGCGGACTTGATGTCGGGGTTGACCGCGCTGAACGCCTGAATGTCCCAGGCATGCTGGATCGCCGCCTTGGGCAGGTTGAAGCCGGGGTTGCCCGCGATGATGCCGTCGAACTGCTCGGCTTGGCGCGATGCCGCCACCATGGCGTGCCGCCCGCCGTTGGAGCAGCCCATCATGTAGGACGTCCTGGGCGCTCGGCCATAGTAGCTGGCGATCAACCGCTTGGCCATGGGCGTGAGGGCCGCATTGGCCTGGTAACCGTAGTCCAGCCGCGCCTGCGGGTCCATGCCAAACAGGTTGCCGCCCACCAGGCCGGCGACGGCGGGGGGCTCCATGGCGTGTCCCGCGTCGCTGGAGAGAACGGCAAAACCCTGCAGCAGGCCGTTGGTCATCGCGCCGCTGTTGTTGACGTTGCCAAACGCGGGCTGCACGACGCCGTCGTTGCCGCCATTGGCCTGAAACAGGAAGCGGCCGTTCCAGGGCACGGGCAGCCGCATCTCGAAACCGATGGCATAGGGTTTGCCGTCCACGCCGGTGCGCTCGTTCATCCGGCCCAGGACCTTGCAGTGGGCGGGCATGACGACCGGTGCGGCCATGCCGCTGACCGTGAGGCCGGCGGGCACCGACTCCGCGGCAGTGATGCGCACCCCGGCTGCTACAAATTTTGTAGCTAGCTGCGGACAATCCACGGCAGGGAGGCCGGCATGTTGTGCCGGCCCGCCGGTCTGCGTGGCGCAGGCCGCGAGCAGGGCCGCGCCTGCTCCGCCCAGAAGCAGCCAGGCGCGGGGCATGGGGGGGCGCATCGGCTCCCGCATGAATCAGGATTCGGCGGTAAAGCCGATCTTCTTGACCAGCGGACCCCAGTGCTCGTATTCGGCTTTCTGGCTGCGGGCCATTTCCTGCGGCGTCGAACCCACCGGCACCAGGCCCTGGATGGCCAGGCTGTCGATCACGGTCTTGTCCTTGAGCGCCGCCACGATGGCGGCATTGGCCGCCGCCACGACGTTGGCCGGTGTTTTGGCCGGTGCGTAGAAGCCGAACCATTCCTCCACCACCAGATCGGGGAAGCCTTGCTCGGCGAAGGTGGGAACCTCGGGGACAAAGGGAGAGCGTTTGGCGCCCGAGGTCGCAATGATCCGGATCTTGCCGGCCCTGTGGTTGGCAAGGAAGTCGCCATGGGGCGTGAACATCGAGGCGAGCTGGCCGCCAATCATGTCGGCCACGCCCGGAATGGAGCCACGGTAGGGAATGTGCTTGAGTTCGACATTGTTGTTGATTCCCAGCAGGGCGCCCAGGAAGTGGGGCGTGGAGCCGGCGGCGGGAGAGCCGTAGCTGGCGTCCTTGGGGTTGGCCTTGGCCCAGGCGAGATACTCCTTGACGGTCTTGACGCTGGCCGGAACCATCGGCCCGACGGCCAGGCCGTGCGCCATGGAGGTTCCGATTGACACCGGCGCGAAATCCTTGAACGGGTCATAGCTGAGCTTGCTGTAGATGTGCGGGTAGATCGACATCATCGAGTAGGGCGTGAGCAGCAGCGTGGCGCCATCGGGCGCAGCATTCTTGACGGTTTCCACGGCGATGCGGCCCGCTGCGCCGGTTTTGTTCTCGACCACGCCGGCGTTGCGGGAGTACGCCGTGCCAGCGAACTTGTCGGCCACGCGGCGGCTGGTGGCGTCGGCGGTGCCGCCTGCGGGAAAGCCGTTGACGATCTTGACCTGCTCCACCAGCTGCGCCAGGGCAGCGAAGGGGGTCAAGGCTGCGGCGGCGGTACCCGCGGCGGCTTGGACAAAGTGACGGCGATTGATCATGGTGTGTCTCCTGTTGTGAATTGAAGGTAGCGGGGAAAACGGTTCATCGTGGGGCCATACGCAAGGCGCCATCCAGGCGAATCACTTCGCCGTTGAGGTGGCCGTTGGTAACGATATGGCAAGCCAGCTGGGCAAACTCTCGGGGTTTTCCCAGGCGTGGCGGAAACGGAATCGACGCCGCCAGTGAAGCTTGCACGGCCTCGGGCAGCTCTTGCATGAGCGGCGTGGCAAACAGACCCGGCGCGATGGTGCACACGCGGATGCCGTGCTGGGCCAGATCGCGCGCCATGGGCAGCGTCATGCCGACCAGCCCGCCCTTGGACGCGCTGTAGGCCTGCTGGCCGACCTGGCCGTCGAACGCGGCGACCGAGGCGGTGAACATCATCACGCCGCGTTCGCCGTCTTCCAGCGGGGAGAGCTTGACGCACTCGGCGGCAAAGAGCCGGCTGATGTTGTAGCTGCCGATCAGGTTGACGTGGATGACACGGGAAAAATCTTCCAGTGGCGCGGCCTTGCCGTCCTTGCCCACGATGCGCCTGGCGCTGCCGATGCCGGCAATGTTCATGAGGATGCGTGCCGGGCCGTGGGCGGCGGCGGCCTTGGCCAGCGCGGCGTTCACGCTGTCGGTGCTGGTGATGTCGCACACACACGCAACACCGCCGATCTCGGCGGCGACCTTCTCGGCCAGTGCCGCATTGACATCGAGCACCGCCACTTTGGCGCCCAGGCCCGCGAGTTCGCGCGCGGTGGCTTCGCCCAGACCCGAGGCGCCCCCGGTGACCAGGGCTGCTTGTCCTTGGATGTTCATTTATTTCTCCGGCTGGGCGATATGGGGGGCGCTGCCGTCGTGCAGGGCTGCGACGAGCGCGTCGCGGTGCTTGAGCACGGCGCGCTGGTTGATGGAGCCCTTGTCCGTCACCTCGCCCTTGTCAATCGACGGCGTCTCGGTGAGGATGATGGCGCGGGCAATCCGGTTGGCGCTGCCGGTGGCGCTTTGGGCGAGTGTGTTGAGCAGGTTTTGCAGCCAGGCCCGAACCGGGGCGGATGCGACCACGTCGTTCATCGAGGCACCGGCAGCCAGTCCGCTCAGGGTGCGCAGCGCGGGCGTGGGCACGATCATGGCGCCCACCTCCTTGAGGTTGATGCCGGTCAGCACGGCGTCCTGCACATAAGGCGCCCCGGCGGCGATGATCTTGCCGCGCAGGGGGCCGACGCTGACGAAGGTGCCGGTGGCGAGCTTGAAGTCCTCGGCGATGCGGCCGTCGAACCGCACGCCCTGGTGGATGTCGTTCTCGTCAATCCATTGAACCGCGTCACCGGTGCAGAAAAATCCTTCCTCGTCGAACGCTTCGCGCGTGGCTTGCGGACTGCGCCAGTAGCCGGGCGTGATGTTGGGGCCACGGTAGCGAATCTCGGTTTTGTCGCCCATGGGAACCAGGCGCAGCTCCAGGCCTGGCGCGGGCAGGCCCAGATCGCCCGCCTTGGAGTGGGGGGTGGTGACAAACAGGCCAAAGGGGCTGGATTCCGTCATGCCCAGACCGGCCGTCATGACCACGCGTTCGCCGTATTCCTGCTCGGCCGCGGCATACAGGCTGTCCCAGATCGGCTGCGCGAGGGCGGCCCCGGCATAGAAAAGCTGACGCACGCGGCTCAGGAAATTGCGCCGCAACTGGGCGTCGGTCTTCATCGCGTTGGCAATGGCCTCAAAGCCCACGGGCACATTGAAATACCAGGTGGGAGCGATCTCACGCAGGTTGCGCAGGGTCTCGCCCAACAGCGCGTGGGTGGGCTTGCCATCGTCAATGTAGAGCGTGCCGCCGTTGTAGACCACCATGAAAAAATTGTGGTTGCCGCCGGCGGTGTGGTTCCAGGGCATCCAATCCACCAGAACGAGAGACTCTTCCGTGATGACCGGCATGGACTGGCGCATCTGCTGCTGGTTGGCGCAGATCATGCGCTGGGTGTTGATGACGGCCTTGGGCAGCTTGGTGGAGCCCGAGGTGAACAGGAACTTGACAATGGTGTCCGGCCCGGTGGCCTGCATGGCGGCATCCACGGCGGGTGTTGCCGCTGTCTGCAGCAAGTCCGCCCATCGGGTGAGGGGTCTGCCTGAAAGAGCGTCGCAAGCGCCTGAATCAACCACCACTTCGGCATCGCTGGCGACGGTGGCGGCAATCGCCCGGCCATAACGCGCGGCATCGCTGGCAAAGACCATGCCTGGCGTGAGCGTCTCCAGCACATGACGCAGCTTGTCAAAGTCCTGGCTGATCAGAGAATAGGCGGGTGAGGCTGCGCAAAACGGTACCCCGGCGTACATGGCCCCCAGTGCCAGCATGGCATGTTCCAGGCTGTTCTCGCTCAGGATGACCAAGGGCCGGTCCGCGTTGAGGCCGCGGTCGAGCAAGGCCTGGCCAACGCGCCGCGCCACATCGAGGGCCTGGGCGAAAGTCAGGTGGCGCCATTCGCCGCCCAGCGCCGGGTCGCGCCGGGCATACAAGGTGCGCTCGGGGGTGGTCTGGGCCCAATGCACGAGCCGGTCGGTCATGCGATGGGCATAGGGCTGCAGGGCCTGATCGGCCTGCAGATAGGTGCTTGCGCCGGCATCACGCCGGCTGGCACGGGTCACGCCAAAATGGAAAGGGCGGAATGGGGCCGCGGAACTGTTGGTGGACATGGCAGGCTGCTCTTGGCTTGAGGGCCGCTTTAGTCGGCTTTGACCTTGGGGCCGGTGCCATCCAGAAAGGCTTGCACGCGGCGCTTGGCTTCGGGCGCGGACTGGCTGATGGCGGCGAGCATGGCTTCGGTCAGGTAGCCGTGGTCGGCGGGTTGCTCGGCGATGCGCGGCAGGCCGTGCATCAGCGCGTAGTTGGTCATGGGCGTGTTCTGCGCGATGCGCTCGGCAAGTTCAATGGCCTTGTCCAAGGCCTGGCCCGCGGCAACGTGGTACTGCGCAAAACCCGCGGCAACGCCCTCGGCGGCCTTGTACACGCGGCCCGTGAGCATCATGTCCAGCATGCGGTGGACACCGATGAGCTTGGGGATCCGCACCGAACCGCCGCCGCCGACAAAGATGCCGCGCGAGCCTTCGGGCAAGGCGAAGAACGTCGTGTCGTCGGCCACCCGGATGTGGCAGGCGCCAGCCAGCTCCAGGCCGCCCCCGACCACCGCGCCGTGCAGCGCCGCCACGATGGGCACCTGGCCGAACTCGATGGCGGACAGCACCTTGTGCCAGGAGCGCGAGTGGAGCAGACCCTCGACCGCGTCGCGGTCCTTGAGCTCGCCCAGGTCCAGCCCGGCGCAAAAATGGTCGCCTTCACCGTCGATCACCACGGCCTTGGTTTCGGGCGGCAGCTCCTCGAAGCGCTGGCCAATGGCCATGATGACGCCATCGCTGATGGCGTTGCGTTTTTTGGGGCGGCACAGGCGCACAATGGAAATGGCACCCCGGTGCTCGACCGATACTTGATCGAGGCTGGGTTGGAGGGGGGAAGGTTGCATCTTGTGATTCGTCTGAAATAAAGTTATATTCAATAACGAATCTACGTCAACTTTCGAAGCTTTTCCTCAGTATTTACCCGAGGTTTTGATGGACTACACCAATCTGATCGCCATTGACATCCACACCCACGCCGAAGTGAGCTGCTGGAACCCGTTTGACAACTACGGCGAGGAGTACGACCGCGCGGCCGACAAGTACTTCCGCAACAGCCGGCGCCCGACCATCGCGGAAACGGTGGCCTACTACCGCGAGCGCAAGATCGGCCTGGTCATGTTCACGGTGGACGCGGAATCACAAATGGGGCGCCGGCGCATTCCCAACGAGGAAATCGCCGAGGCGGCCAAGGCCAACAGCGACATGATGATGGCCTTCGCCAGCATCGACCCGCACAAGGGCAGGATGGGCGCGCGCGAGGCGCGCCGCCTGATCGAGGAGCACGGCATCAAGGGCTTCAAGTTCCATCCCACGGTGCAGGGCTACCACCCCTACGACAAGATGGCCTGGCCGATCTACGAGGTGGTGGCCGAATACAAGATGCCGGCCATCTTCCACACCGGCCACTCCGGCATCGGCAGCGGCATGCGCTGCGGCGGCGGCCTGCGGCTGGAGTACAGCAATCCCATGCACCTGGACGACGTGGCGATTGATTTTCCCGACATGCAGATCGTCATGGCGCACCCGAGCTTTCCATGGCAGGACGAGGCACTGAGCGTGGCCACGCACAAGCCCAACGTCTGGATCGATTTGAGCGGCTGGAGCCCCAAGTACTTTCCCAAGCAGCTCGTGCAGTATGCCAACACGCTGCTGAAGGACCGCATCCTGTTCGGCTCGGACTATCCGCTGATCACGCCCGAGCGCTGGATGAAGGATTTCGAAGACGCCGGTTTCAAGCCCGAGGTGATGCCCGGCATCCTCAAGGACAACGCGGTGCGGCTGCTGGGACTGGACCGGCCCAAACCGTAGTTGCTATAATAAACATAGCACTTTACGCCCATCCGGCAAGGGCTTATGCCATTTTTCTTATGAAAAATTCACGAGAAAAATGGTGTCTCCCTATTCCATCTTCAGCCCGGCGGACTTCACCACATTGGCCCACTTGGACAGCTCGTTGCGGTTGAAGGCGGCGAATTGCGCAGGCGGCATGCCGGAGGGCTCCAGGCCCAGCGCATCGAGCCGGGCGCGCACGTCGGGCTGTTCCATGGCCTTGGCGATCTCGCTGGCCAGGCGCGCCACGATCTCGGGCGGCGTGCCGGCCGGCGCATGCACGGCCTGCCAGGACGCCACATCAAAACCCGGCACGCCGGACTCGGCGATGGTGGGTATGCTCTCGAAGCCCTTGACCCGCCTGGCCGAGGTCACGGCCAGCGCGCGCACCGTGCCGGACTTGATGTGGGGTGCCGCCACCACGATGGTGTCAAAGCCCATCGAAATCTGCCCTCCGATCACGTCCTGAATCGCCGGGGCGCTGCCGCGGTAGGGAATGTGCACGGCAAACAGCTTGGCCATGAGCTTGAACATCTCGCCGCTCATGTGCTGCGAGGTGCCATTGCCGGCCGACGAGAAGCTGAGCTTGCCGGGGTTGGCGCGGCCGTAGTCGATCAAGTCTTTCAGCGTCAGGAACGGACTGTTGGCGGGCACGATGACGGCATTGGCCACGCTGCCGATGAGCGTGACACCGACAAAGTCCCTTGCCGCGTTGTAAGGCATCCTGGGGTTGAGCGCCGGATTGATGGCGTGGGTGCTGATGGTGCTGCCCAGGAGGGTGTAGCCGTCCGGCGCCGACTTGGCCACCAGGTCGGAGCCCAGCACGCCGCCGGCGCCCGGCCGGTTGTCCACCACGATCGTCGTGCCCAGTGCGGCCCCCACTTTGGGGCCGATGATGCGCGCCAGGATGTCGGTGGTGCCGCCGGCCGGAAACGGCACGACGTAGCGGATGGGCTTGGCGGGCCAGGCCTGGGCCCGGGCGGCGCTGGCGCCCAGGGCGCAACAGGCCAGTGCGGTTTGCAGCAGGGTACGGCGTTTCATGGGGTGTCTCCTTCTTGTGGTCTTGTGCTTGGCTTGGTTGTGAACAGGCCCTGGGTCAGCGCACCAGGCAAGGGCTCTTGGGATTGAACTTCCAGCCGGGGATGAGGTACTGCATGGCCACGGCGTCGTCGCGCGCGCCCAGGCCGTGTTGCCGGTAGAGCTGGTGGGCTTTTTCCACCTCGGCCATATCGAGCTCAATGCCCAGCCCGGGCTTGGCCGGCACGGTGATGGCGCCGTTCACGATGCGCAGCGGCTCGCGCGTCAGGCGCTGGCCGTCCTGCCAGATCCAGTGGGTGTCGATGGCCGTGACCTTGCCGGGCGCGGCAGCGGCCACATGGGTGAACATGGCCAAGGACACATCGAAGTGGTTGTTGGAGTGCGAACCCCAGGTCAGGCCGTGCATCTGGCACAGCTGGGCGACCCGGACCGAGCCCTGCATGGTCCAGAAGTGCGGGTCGGCCAGCGGGATGTCGACCGACTGCAGCTGGATGGAATGCGCCATCTCGCGCCAGTCGGTGGCCACCATGTTGGTGGCGGTCGGCAGACCGGTGGCGCGGCGAAACTCCGCCATCACCTCGCGTCCCGAGAACACGCCTTCGGCGCCGCACGGATCCTCGGCATAGGCCAGTTCCCGGTGGCGATCCCGGCACAGGCGCACGGCATCGTCCAGCAGCCAGCCGCCGTTGGGGTCGAGCGTGATGCGCGCCTGCGGAAAGCACTCATGCAGGGCGACGACGGCTTCCATCTCTTCCTCGCCGCGCAACACCCCGCCCTTGAGCTTGAAGTCCTTGAAGCCATAACGCGCATAAGCGGCTTGCGCCAGCCGCACCACGGCGGCGGCATCCATGGCCTTGTCGTGCCGCAAGCGCAGCCAGTCATCGGCCGTGTCGGGCTCCGCGCGGTAGGGCAGGCCGGTTTGCGCACGGTCGCCGATATAAAACAGATACCCCAGCACGGCCACGGTGTCGCGTTGCTGACCCTCCCCCAACAAGGCCGCCACCGGGACGTTCATGAATTGACCGAGCAGGTCCAGCCAGGCGCTTTCCACGGCGGTGACGGCGTGAATGGCCACGCGCAGGTCGAAGGTCTGGTTGCCGCGCCCGCCGCTGTCGTGGTCCGCAAACCGGGTGCGCAGCGCATTAAGCGCCTTGTTCCAGTCGCCCAGGGACCGCCCCACGATCAGATCTTTTGCATTTTCAAGCGTCTGCCGGATTTTTTCGCCACCCGGAACCTCGCCCACGCCGGTGTTGCCGCTGCTGTCGGTCAGGACCAGCAGGTTGCGCGTGAAGAAGGGGCCGTGAGCGCCGCTCAGGTTGAGCAGCATGCCATCGTGTCCGGCCACAGGGATGACCTGCATGCCGGTGATGGCGGGGGTACTGGAAGGCACGGACATGGAATGAATGCGTCACGTTAGTTAGCAGACATCGTACAAGTCGGCGCGTATCATTGTCACCAGGGTTAACCCGGTGTGTCCTTTGACGGCCGGGGGGGGTCAGGTCGGGGCGAGCTGGCTCTTGCGCAGGCGCTCGCGGCTGTTGGCCAGATGGGTGCGCATGGCGGCGCGGGCCGCTTCCGCATCCTGGTCTCGGATGGCGGCGTAGATGCTTTCATGCTCGCCATTGACCCGCTGAAGGTAGCTCAAGCGCCCTTCCGGCGCGCTGCTGGGCGTGTTGACCCGGGTTCGGGGGATGATCATGGCGCCCAGGTAGGTCATCAGGTCGGCGAAGTGCTGATTGCCGGTGGCGCGGGCCACTTCCATGTGGAAATGAAAGTCGGGCGGCACGGCATCCGAGTCCTGGTTGATGGAATCCTGAAACGCCTGCAGGGCCGCTTGCATGGCTTGCAGATTGGCCGGCGTTCGCCGCTGGGCCGCCAGGCCGGCGGCTTCCGTTTCCAGGCTGATGCGCAGTTCCAGCACCGAGATCACATCGGCCACGGTGGAGAAATCTTCCTCGGAGATTTTAAAGTTGCCGGTGTCCTGGGGCGCCAGGGCGAAGGTGCCAATCCCATGCCGGGTCTCGACCAGCCTGGAGGCCTGCAGCTTGGAGAGCGCCTCGCGCACGACGGTGCGGCTCACATCAAAGCGCGCCATGATTTCAGACTCGGTGGGCAGCTTGTCGCCTGGCTTGATCCGCGCGTCGCGGATGTCACCCGCCAGGCTTTCCACGATGTTGTGGACCAGCCCGCGTGGGCGGTGCATGCGAACGGCGGAGGGACTAGGGGTTTTCCTTGATTCCATTTGAAAACTCTTGACTCGAAAGGGTGGAGTATCCATAATTTTTACTTGTCAGACAACATATGACTGATATGTTGTCGCGTCAATCGACTGTAAGGCGGCCGACTGGAAAAGTCCAGCGTTCATGCCCGATTTGAGGTGAGTGGAACAAAATGACAATCAAGGTGCATCAAAAATTGCTGCTGACGGGTGCTGCCGGCGGCCTGGGAACCGCGCTGCGCGAACGCCTCAAGGCCAATTGCGACGTGCTGCGCCTGTCGGACAAGGTCGGTTTCGGAGCGGCCGGTGCGCGCGAAGAGGTGATGCTGGCGGATCTGGCGGATGCCGACGCCGTCAGTGCCATGGTGCAGGGCGTTAACGCCATCGTCCATCTGGGCGGCATTTCGGTGGAGGCGCCGTTCCAGCCGATTTTGCAGGCCAATATCGTGGGTGCCTACAACCTTTACGAGGCGGCCCGCAAGCATGGCGTCAAGCGCGTGGTGTTTGCCAGTTCCAACCATGTCACGGGCTTTTACCGCCAGGGCGAGACCATCCATGCCGGCCATCCGCCGCGGCCGGACAGCCTGTATGGCCTGAGCAAGGCGTTTGGCGAGGATTTGTCGCGTTTTTACTTTGACCGCTACGGCGTCGAGACGGCCTGTGTTCGCATCGGCTCCTCGTTTCCCGAGCCACGGGATCGCCGCATGCTGGCGAGCTGGCTGAGTTATGACGATCTGCACCGCCTGATCACGGCATGCCTGACGACGCCGGTGCTGGGCCACACCATCATCTTTGGCATGTCTAGCAATGCGGTCACTTGGTGGGACAACGCGCAGGCGCGGCACGTAGGGTATGTGCCGCAGGACAGCTCGGATGTGTACCGGGACGCGGTTTACGCCCGCACCCCCGAGCCCGACCTGAATGATCCGGCCGTGCAGTTTCAGGGTGGTGCTTTTGTCAAGATGGGCCCGTTGGCCGATTGATGCAATGCGTTGCGATGCTGAACTGCTGGTGGACGGCCGCAACGCGGTCGGCGAGAGCCCGGTCTGGCACGCCGGCGAGCAGGCCCTTTACTGGGTCGATATCCCGGCGCGCCAACTCTGCCGCTGGCAGGCCGCCACGGCCCGGGTCACGACCTGGCTGGCGTCGGAAATGCTGGCATGCATTGCGCCGGGCGGGCGCGCGGGCCATTGGATCGCCGGCATGGAAACCGGTGTCTTTGAATTGCAGACCCAGGCCGATGGCCGGCTGCACAGCCGGCTGCTGGGGGAGGCGGTGCATGCCCAGGCCGGCATGCGCTTCAACGATGGCCGTTGTGACCGGCAGGGGCGTTTCTGGGCCGGCACCATGGTGTGCGACATGGGCCTGGCGGCAAGCGCCGGCATCTTGTACCGCTATGAGCAGGCTGACGGCTTGAAGAAAATGCTGGATGGCCTCATCACGCCCAACGGGCTGGGTTTCAGCCCCGATGGCCGCACCATGTACCTGTCGGACTCGCACCCTTCGGTGCAGACGATCTGGGCGTTTGACTACGACACCGCCACCGGAACGCCCTCGAGGCGCCGGGTGTTTGTCGACATGAAGCCGCTGCCGGGCCGGCCCGACGGCGCCGCGGTCGATGAAGACGGCTGCTACTGGATTTGCGCCAATGACGCGGGGCTCGTTCACCGCTTCACGCCGGCCGGCCAGCTCGACCGCTCGCTTGCCTTGCCCGTCAAGAAACCCGCCATGTGCGCCTTTGGCGGCGCCGGGCTGGACACCCTGTTCGTGACATCGATTCGCCCCGACGGCGTCGATCTGTCCGACCAGCCGCTGGCCGGTGGCCTGTTTGCGCTGCGCCCCGGCGTGCGCGGGCTGAGCGAGCCGGCGTTTGCAACTTTTCCTGTCAGTCGTTTTTAACCTGGTCCATAAGGAGACAACCATGACCTTTCGCAGAAACTTTATTGCCGCCGCTGCCGCAGCCGTGGCATTCTCCGCATCGTTCACCGCCGTCGCGCAGAACATCGTGCTCAAGGCGACCGATACGCACCCGGCGGGTTATCCCACCGTGGTTGCGGTCGAGAACATGGGCAAGAAACTGGAGGCCGCCACCAACGGCCGCATCAAGATGCAGATGTTCCCCGGGGCTGTCCTGGGCCAGGAAAAGGAAGTGGTCGAGCAGACCCAGATCGGCGCCATTCAGATCGCCCGCATCTCGCTGGGGGTGGTCGGCCCGGTCGCGCCCGACGTGGACGTGTTCAACATGCCCTTTGTGTTCCGCGACATCGCGCACATGCGCAAGGTGATCGACGGCCCGATTGGCGACGAACTGCTGGCCAAGGTCAGCGCCAGCCCGGCCCGCCTGATCGCGCTGGGCTGGATGGACGGCGGCGCGCGCAGCCTGTACACCAAGAAGCTGGTCAAGACCCCCGCCGACCTCAAGGGCGTGAAGGTCCGCATGATGGGCAACCCGCTGTTCGTGGACACCATGAACGCGATGGGCGGCAACGGCATCTCCATGGCCTACGGCGAAGTGTTCAGCGCGCTGCAGACCGGCGTGATCGACGGCGCGGAAAACAACCCGCCGAGTATGTTCACCTCCAACCACTACACCACCGGCACCAAGTACTACGCCCAGACCAACCACCTGATCATCCCGGAAATCCTGGTGATGTCCAAGGTCACCTGGGACAAACTCAGCCCCGCCGACCAGGCCCTGGTCAAGAAGCTCGGTCGCGAGGCGCAACTGGACCAGCGCGGGCTGTGGGACAAGAGCGTGGAGGAGTACTCCGCCAAGCTCAAGGCCGCTGGCGTGGAATTCGTGCAGGTGGATCAGAAGCTGTTCTATGACGCCACCGCTCCGGTGCGCGCCAAGTACGGCGTCAAGTTCGCCGACCTGATGAAGCGCATCGACGCGACCAAGTAAGCGCCCGTGCTCCATGCGGGAGCAGCGCCGGCCGGCGCTGCTCCCGGCCTTCGCCTGTTGCGGAACTCCCATGAAACACCACACCCTGCACTTCAACGACCGGCTGTACCTCGCGTGCATCTGGATCTCGGGCATTTCGATCTTCATGATGTCCCTCATCATCCCCTGGGGCATCTTCACGCGCTATGTGCTGGGCACCGGCTCGCAGTGGCCCGAGCCCATCTCCATCCTGCTGATGGTGGTGTTCACCTTCTTCGGCGCGGCGGCCGCTTATCGGGCCAACGCCCACATCGCCGTGGCCATGGTGACCGACCGGCTGCCCGGCGGCGTGCAAGGCCTGCTGCTGGTGCTGATCGACCTGTTGATGCTGGTGGTGGCCCTGTTCATGGCGGGCTACGGCACCAAGCTGTGCATGGAAACCTGGGGCCAGAACATCGGCGAGATTCCCTGGATGCCGGTGGGCGCGACCTACCTGCCGGTGCCGCTGGGCGGCGCCATCACGCTGATCTTCGTGCTCGAGCGCATGGTGTTCGGCCACCAGGGCGGGCGCGAAGTGGTGACGTTCGACCATGAAAAAATCGAAGGCGAGGCCCTCTGATGGATGCCTTCATATTGCTGGGGTCCTTTCTCGGGTTGATGGTCATCGGCATGCCCGTGGCTTACGCGCTGGGCCTGTCGGCGCTGATCGGCGCCTGGTGGATCGATATCCCGTTCGACGCGATCATGATTTCCATCGCCAGCGGGGTGAACAAGTTCTCGCTGCTTGCCATTCCCTTTTTTGTGCTGGCCGGCGCCATCATGGCCGAAGGCGGCATGTCGCGCCGCCTGGTGGCGTTCGCCAGCGTGCTGGTGGGGTTCGTGCGCGGCGGCCTGTCGCTGGTCAACATCCTGGCGTCCACCTTCTTCGGTGCGATCTCCGGCTCGTCGATGGCCGATACGGCGTCGATTGGCTCGGTGCTGATTCCGGAAATGGAGAAGAAGGGTTACCCGCGCGACTTTGCCACCGCGGTCACCGTCAGCGGCTCGGTGCAGGCGATTCTGATTCCGCCCAGCCACAACGCGGTGATCTACTCACTCGCGGCCGGCGGCTCGGTGTCCATCGCGGCGCTGTTCCTGGCGGGGGTGCTGCCCGGGCTGCTGCTGGGCCTGACGCTGGCCATCATGTGCCTGTTCATCGCGAAAAAGCGCGATTTCCCCAAGGGCGAGCGCATTCCGATGAAGCAGGCGCTTCTGATTTGCGTTGATGCGCTGTGGGGCCTGATGACCATGGTGATCATTTTGGGCGGTATCCTGTCGGGCATCTTCACGGCCACGGAATCGGCGGCGGTCGCTGTGATCTGGGCGTTCTTCGTGACCATGTGCATTTACCGCGACTACAAGTGGCGCGACCTGCCCAAGCTGGTGCACCGCACGGTCAAGACGCTGGCCATCGTGATGATCCTGATCGGCTTCGCGGCCAGCTTCGGCTACATCATGACGCTGATGCAGATCCCGCAGCAGATCACGGGCATGTTCACCAGCATCTCGGACAACAAGTACGTGGTGCTGATGATGATCAACATCCTGCTGCTGATCCTGGGCACCTTGATGGACATGGCGCCGCTGATCCTGATCATGACACCCATCCTGCTGCCCATTGTCAAGTCGATCGGGGTCGACCCGGTCCACTTCGGCATGATCATGATGGTCAACCTGGGCATGGGCCTGATCACGCCACCGGTGGGCGGCGTGTTGTTTGTGGGCGCCGCCGTGGCCAAGCTGCCCATCGAGCGGGTGGTCAGGGCGCTGTACCCTTTCTTTGGCGCGCTGCTGCTGGTGCTGATGGCGGTGACCTACATCCCGGCGCTGTCCCTGTGGCTGCCAGGCGCACTATTGAAATAAGCGGAAAACCCCCATGAAAATTGCCGCCGTTCGCGTGACTCCGATCGCGATCAAGGATCCGCCCTTGCTCAATGCGCTGGGGGTCCATGAGCCCTTTGGCCTGCGCGCCATCATTGAAGTGGAGGGCGCCAACGGCCTGGTTGGCCTGGGCGAGACCTATGGGGACGCGCCGGTGCTGGACCTGCTGACACGTACCCGCGGCAGCCTGGTCGGCCTGTCTGCCTTTGACCTTAATGGCCTGTGGGCGCGCGTGCTGAGCGCTGCGCCGCAAACCAGCACCGGTCATGTGGAGATGGAGCTGGCACCCGGTTCGCTCGGCAGCAATCTGGCCAACAGCGCCTTCTCGGCGTTCGAGGTGGCGTTTCTCGACTTGCAGGCTCGTACGCTGGGCATTCCACTGGTGGAATTGCTGGGCGGCGCGGTGCGCGACAGGGTGGCCTACTCGGCCTACCTGTTCTACAAGTGGGATGCCTCGGTCGACCCGGAGTACGGGCCCGATCCGTACGGCGAGGCCGTCAACCCGCAGCAGATCGTGCAGCAGGCCAGGAAGATGATCGAACAGTACGGTTTCGAGAGCATCAAGCTCAAGGCCGGTGTGTTCGATCCCGAGGCCGAGGCTGATGCGATCCTGGCGCTCAAGGCGGCTTTCCCCAGGCACCAGCTGCGCATTGATCCCAACAGCAACTGGTCAATGGCCACCAGCCTGCGCGTGGCGAAGAAACTCGCCGGCTGCCTGGAGTACTACGAAGACCCGACGCCCACGCTGCAAGGCATGGCCGAGCTGCACCGCGCCACCGGCTTGCCGCTGGCGACCAATATGGTGGTTACCAACTGGGCCGAGCTCAAGCGCAGCATTGAGCTCAATGCCGTGCAGATTCTGCTGTCCGACCACCACTACTGGGGCGGCCTGCGCGCCACGCAGGCCCTGGCGCGCACCTGCCAGACCTTCGGGCTCGGCTTGTCCATGCACTCCAACTCGCATTTGGGCATCAGCCTGATGGCCATGACGCATCTGGCGGCCTCGGTGCAGCACCTGAGTTATGCCTGCGACACGCACTATCCGTGGCAAAGCGACGAGATTCTGGTGGGCGGCAAAGTGCCTGTTGTTGGCGGCTGCGTCCATTTGACTGACGCGCCGGGCCTTGGCGTGACGCTGGACCGGGACAAACTGGCGGCGCTGCATCAGGCTTTCCTGCGCTGCCGTGTTCGCACTCGCAACGACGTGGCCCAGATGCGTCGCTACCGGCCTGACTGGACGGCGGTCAAGCCCAGGTTCTGAAGCCATGCCCACCGCGCCCCTCTATATCCGCATGCACGCGCTGGACAACGTGGCCATCGTCGCGAACGACGGCGGCCTGCCGGCCGGTGCCACGTTCCGTGACGGGCTGCGCCTGATTGAACAGGTGCCACAGGGACACAAGGTGGCGCTGCTTGACCTGCCCAAAGGCAGTGCCGTGCTGCGCTACAACATGCCCATCGGTTATGCGCTCAAGGACATCGCGGCCGGCAGCTGGGTGCACGAGCGACTGCTGGACATGCCGGCCGCGCGCGAGCTGGCAAATTTGCCCCTGGCCACCGTCAAGCCCGCTCCACTTGTGCCGCTGGAGGGCTATACCTTCGAGGGCTACCGCAACGCCGACGGCTCGGTCGGCACGCGCAACATCCTGGCCATCACCACCACGGTGCAATGCGTGGCCGGCGTGGTCGAGTTTGCGGTCAAGCGCATCAAGGATGAACTGCTGCCGCGTTTTCCGAATGTGGACGATGTGGTGGGGCTGGAGCACAGCTACGGCTGCGGCGTGGCCATCGACGCCCCCGACGCGATCATCCCGATCCGCACCCTGCGCAACATCACGCTCAACCCCAACTTCGGCGGCGAGGTGATGGTGGTGAGCCTGGGCTGCGAGAAACTGCAGCCCGAACGCCTGTTGCCCGCGGGCACCATTCAGATCGTCGACGAACGCAATGGGGTCGACGTGGACATCCATGCCGACGCCGCGCTGGACGTGGTCTGCCTGCAGGCCGAGAACCATGTCGGCTTCATGTCCATGATCGATTCGATCATGGACAGTGCGTTGCAGCACCTGGAGCGGCTCAATGCCCGCCGGCGCGAAACCGTGCCGGCCAGCGAACTGGTGGTGGGCGTGCAGTGCGGCGGCAGCGACGCTTTTTCGGGTGTGACGGCCAATCCGGCGGTGGGCTTTTGCACGGATCTGCTGGTGCGCGCCGGTGCCACGGTGATGTTCTCCGAGACGACCGAGGTACGCGACGGCATAGACCAGCTGACCTCGCGCGCCAGCACGCCCGAAGTCGCCGAAGCGATGATCCGCGAGATGGCCTGGTACGACGCCTACCTGCAAAAAGGCCAGGTGGACCGCAGCGCCAACACCACGCCCGGAAACAAAAAGGGCGGCCTGTCCAACATCGTCGAAAAAGCCATGGGTTCGATCGTGAAGTCGGGCAGCGCGCCCATCAGCGGCGTGCTGGCGCCCGGTGAAAAGGTCAGGCGAAAAGGCCTTGTTTTTGCCGCCACCCCGGCCAGCGACTTTATCTGCGGCACGCTGCAGCTCGCGGCCGGCATGAATCTGCATGTCTTCACCACCGGCCGCGGCACGCCTTATGGCCTGGCCGAATGCCCCGTGATCAAGGTCGCCACCCGCTCTGATCTGGCGCGGCGCTGGCACGACCTGATGGACGTGAACGCGGGGCGCATCGCCGATGGCGAGGCCTCCATCGAGGACATGGGCTGGGAGCTGTTTCACCTCATGCTCGAAGTCGCCAGCGGACGCAAGAAAACCTGGGCCGAACACTGGAAGCTGCGCAACGCGCTGGTGTTGTTCAACCCGGCCCCCATCACGTGATACGCCATGACCTGAACAGGAAAAACCAAATGACACAAGTTATCCCTTACCAAGCATTTCCCAACAGTTTCAAGCGTGATTTGCTTGCGGGCCAGCGCCTCATCGGCTGCTGGTGCTCCTTGGCCAACCCGATCTCGACCGAAGTGCTCGGGGTCGCCGGCTTCGACTGGATACTGCTCGATGGCGAGCATTCGCCCAACGATGTGAGCAGTTTCATTCCGCAGCTCATGGCGCTCAAGGACAGCCGCAGCGCACCGGTGGTGCGTCCCTCGTCCAACAACGCGGTCGAGATCAAGCGCCTGCTCGATGCCGGTTTCTACAACTTCCTGATTCCCTTTGTCGAGAACGTGGACGATGCCCGGCGCGCCGTGGCGGCCACCCGCTACCCGCCCCAGGGCATGCGCGGCGTGTCGGTGTCCCAGCGCAGCAACCGCTATGGCACGGTGGCGGATTACTTCAAGGGCATCAACGAGCAGATCAGCGTGGCGGTGCAAATCGAAAGCCGCGCGGGCGTGGCCGCGGCGCGGGAGATTGCCGCGCTGGACGGCGTGGATTGCATCTTTGTCGGGCCCTCGGATCTGGCCGCCGGCCTGGGCCACCTGGGCAACGCGGCCCATCCCGACGTGCAGCAGGCCATTGCCGCGGTGTTTGCCGATGCCCGGGCCTGCGGCAAACCGGCGGGTACGCTGGCGCCGGTGGAAGCCGATGCGCGCCGCTACATGGAAATGGGCGCGACCTTCGTCGCCGTGGGCAGCGACCTGGGGGCGTTTCGCTCGGCCACGCAGGCCTTGTGTGACCGCTATCGCGCCTGAATTGAACTTTGAACAGGAGACTTTGAATGAGCAAGCTGGGTTTTATCGGGCTGGGCATCATGGGCGCGCCGATGGCGGGCCACCTGATCAAGGCCGGGCATGAGGTTTTCCTGAGCACGCGCAGCAAGGTGCCGGCCGACCTGCTGACCGGCCAGGCCGTGGCCTGCGCCTCGGCGCAGGAAGTCGCCGAGAAGGCCGACATCATTTTCATGATGCTGCCCGACACGCCTGATGTGCAGAAGGTGCTGTTCGGCGACAAGGGCGTGGCCGCCGGCCTGAAGGACAAAGGAAAAGGCAAGACGGTGGTCGACATGAGCTCGATCTCGCCCATGGACACCAAGGAATTCGCGAAGAAGATCAACGCCTTGGGCTGCGACTACCTCGACGCGCCGGTGTCCGGCGGCGAAGTCGGGGCCAAAGCGGCCAGCCTGACCATCATGGTGGGCGGGCCGGACGCCGCCTTTGAGCGCGTCAAGCCGCTGTTCGAGCTGATGGGCAAGAACATCACCCTGGTGGGCGGCAATGGCGACGGCCAGACCTGCAAGGTGGCCAACCAGATCATCGTGGCCCTGAACATCGCGGCGGTGGGCGAGGCCCTGCTGTTTGCCAGCAAGGCCGGGGCCGACCCGGCAAAGGTCCGCCAGGCGCTGATGGGCGGTTTTGCCTCCTCGCGCATTCTGGAGGTCCATGGCGAACGCATGATCAAACGCACTTTTGCACCGGGCTTTCGCATCGGATTGCACCAGAAGGACCTGAGTCTGGCGCTCAGCGGGGCCCGGGCGTTGGGTGTCGCGCTGCCCCAGACCGCCGGCGCGGCCCAGCTCATGCAGGTGTGCAGCGCCAACGGCATGCAGGACCTGGACCACTCGGCCCTGGTGCGGGCGCTGGAGCTGATGGCGGCGCACGAGATTTGACGCGATTTGCTATCTATTTGATAGCTTTTAACGCCCATTTCTAAAGGGCTGGTGGCCGATTTGACCCTTATTTTTTCAGGAGAAACGGGCCACCGCCACGCTGGGCCCCACGGTCGCGCGCGGACTCAGCGAAACATCATCGGGTCGTCCAGAATGATCTCGGCGGTCTTGCGGTAATGCGCCTGCAGCATGGACACGGCGGCGTTTGCATCGCCGGCCAGGATGGCGTCCAGCATGGCGCGATGTTCGTCGCGCTCGTGGCGGTTCGGGTAGATGCGGTGCACCGACAGTTGCCGGTAGCGGTAGAGCTGGTCCGCCAGCTGCTCGCAAAACGCGACCAGCCAGCGCGAGCCGCAGCCTGAAATCAGGGTGTGATGGAAGGCGCGGTGCAGGCGTTCCCATTCCGGGTTTTCCTCGTACTGCGTGTCCGACAGCGAGCGCGGCGTCTTGTTGAGCCGGTGCAGCGCGAGAATCAGTTCCTCCTCCCAGGCGGCCGAGCGCGCGGCCATCGATTCACGCAGTGCAATTTCCTCCACCCAGCAGCGGGTTTTGGTGATTTCGGCCAGATCGATCGCGCTGACGCTGGCCGCGGCAAAACCGCGCTGTTCGCGCCGCTCCACCAGGCCATCGGCCGTCAGCCGGTTCAGGGCCTCGCGCAGCGGGGTCTGTCCCGCGCCATAGCGTTCCGACAAAAATTCAATCGGCAGCTTGCGTCCCGGCTCCAGCCCGCCGGCGAGCAGGTCGGCACGAATGCGGTCATACAGACTGGTGGCCAGCGTGGCGTTCGGGTGGCCCGCGGGGGCGTCAGTCGGCGTGACGGGGACGGATTTGGACACGGTGAAGCCTTGAATGCTCGGATGGGATGACAGGATGCCCTGATTCTAAAGGTGTATACGTTAGCTCTGAAAATCAAAAAATATATATACAAAATCCAATTAAGTGATTTAATATACACAAAAAGAGGGGAAGATCGAATGTCTGCACTAACGTTGGCGCAAGCCAATCAGATCATGGCGGCGGCCTTGGCCCGTGCGCGTGAGTCGGGCTACAAGCCCATGGCGGTCGTCGTGCTGGATGAGGCCGGGCACATCAAGGCCGTCCAGCGCGAAGACGGGGCGAGCATGTTCCGGGTGGACATTGCCACTGGCAAGGCCTGGGCTGCCGTCGGCATGGGGGCAGCAAGCCGCGTGCTGGCAGAGCGGGCCAAGGACAACCTCCATTTTTTCACCACCCTGGCCGCGACGGCACAGGGCAAATTCCTGCCGCAAACCGGTGCCGTGCTCATCAAGGATGCGGCCGGCGCGATTCTGGGAGCCGCGGGCGCCAGTGGCGGCACGGGCGACGAGGACGAGGCCATCTGCATGGCCGGTGTCAAAGCCGCCGGGCTCCAGCCCGGATAAGGCGGGGCAATCTTGAGTTTGCTCGACCCCAGTCCCATGGCGTGCCGCTGCGGCATTGATGTGCATGCCCATGTGGTGCCGGAGAATTTCCCCGCCTGCCTGCGCGGCAAGGTGCCGGTGCAGTGGCCCTCCATGGCGCCGGCCCACGAATGCCACCGCCACGTGATGATCGCCGGCAAGATTTACCGCACGGTGTCCGACAAGTGCTGGGACGTCGGCAAGCGCGTGGCCGATCTGGCGCGGATGTCACTGGCGCGCCAGGTGCTGTCGCCCATGCCGGAGCTGCTGTCGTACTGGCTGGAGCCGGACGACGCGGCACAGCTGCTGCGTTATATCAACGAGCAGATCGCCGCCATGGTGGCGCAGGCGCCGGACCAGCTGACCGGGCTGGGCGCCGTGCCGTTGCAAGACCTCGAGCTGGCCATCACGGAGCTGCGCCACGTGATGGACAAGCTGGGCTTTGCCGGGGTCGAGATCGGCAGCAACGTCAATGGCGTGCCGATTGGCGATCCGCGCTTCGATCCTTTTTTCGAGGCCTGCGAGTCGCTGGGCGCGGCCGTGTTCGTGCATGCCCTCAAACCCACGGGCATGGACCGCCTGGTCGGCCCGGCGCCACTGCAGCAGGTGCTGGCCTACCCCAGCGACGTGGGGCTGGCGGCCGCATCGGTGCTGACCACCAACCTGATCGAGCGGCGTCCCGGCCTGCGCATCGCCTTCAGCCATGGCGGCGGCACGCTGGCCATGCTCTTGCCCCGGCTGGAGCGGGCCTGCCAGGTTTTCCCGGCCTTGCAAAGCAGCATCACGGCCTCGCCCACCGCGCAGGCGCGCAAGCTTTTTTACGACACCCTGGTGTACGACACGCCGAGCTTGCGGCATCTGGTGGTCAAGCTGGGTGCCACGCAGCTGATGATCGGCACCGACTACCCCTTCAACTTCCACGAGCAGGCACCCGTGGCCGCGATCGACGACGCCGCGTTCACGCCCGAAGTGCGCGACCTGCTGCTCCATCGCAATGCCGCGCGCTTTCTCGGTCTGACGATTCAATCAAAGCAATCAAAGCAATCAAAGGCAAGCTCATGACTTCTCCTGTCGTTGCCGCGCTGCGCAGCGTGGCGCTCGATGTGCCGGATCTCGCCCAGGCCGAGGACTTCTACACCCGGGTCTGGAAGCTGGCGGTGACCGCACGCACCCCGGACGCGATCTATCTGCGCGGCAGCGGCGCGGCGCATCACCTGCTCTCGCTGCACCGCGGTGGCACCGTCGCGATTCGCAACGTCACCTTCCAGGCCCGTTCGCTGGCGGCGCTGGATGCGATGGCCGCGGCCGCGGCGGCAGCGGGTGGCCGCGTGCTGGCGCCGCCGGCACCGCTGAGCGAACCCGGCGGCGGCGTGGGTCTGACGATTCGCGACCCCGATGGCCGCATCCTGCGATTCGTGCACGGAGATGCCGCGCACGCAGACGGTGCCGCCGATCCCGATCGCCCGGTGCGCCTGGCGCATGTGGTGTTCAACAGCCATGACGTGGCGGCGACCCAGCGCTTTTTCGAGCAGGTCATGGGTTTTCGGCTGACGGACCGCACCCGCATCATGGCCTTCATGAACTGCAATGCCGATCACCACAGCATCGCGCTCGGGGATGCCGGCGAGGACAGCCTCAACCACATTGCCTTCCTGATGCCCGACCTTGACGCGGCGATGCGCGGCGGCGGCCGCATGAAGGATGCGGGCTACCCCATTGAATGGGGGCCCGGGCGCCACGGTCCCGGCAACAACGCCTTCAACTATTTCGTCGGGCCGTTCGATGTGGTGATCGAGTACACGGCCGAGGTGCAACAGATCGACGACAGCTACCGTGCCGGTTCTCCCGCCGACTGGACCTGGCCACCGGGCCGGGTCGACCAGTGGGGCATTTCGCAGCCCCCCACGCCCCGCCTCAAGCAGGCCCAGAAATCCGTTTTCTTCGCCGCCACGCCCGCGGCGTGAGCGCCCTTCCAATTCACCTCTCAACCTCTGTGGAGCCCTACCTTGAAATTTGTCACTTTTTACAACGGCCAGCACACGCGCCTGGGCGTCCTCGACGGCAACGCGGTCATCGACCTGAACCAGGTTCGGCCCGATGTGCCGGCCGACATGCGCCTGGCGCTGCTGGCGGGGATTGATCTGGCGGCCGTGGCCAAGGCCGCGATCGCCTCGAACGCCGCGCGCACGCCCTTGTCAGGCCTGAAGCTGGCGCCCGTGGTGCCGCAGCCGGGCAAGATCATCTGCCTCGGCCTGAACTACTTTGACCACGCCAAGGAAGGCGGGCGCGACAAGCCGGATTACCCCTGGTTCTTCTACCGCGGCGCGTCCTCCCTGATCGGCCATGGCGAGGCCGGCATCGTTCCGAAGGTGTCGGGCAAGCTCGACTACGAGGCCGAGCTGGCGGTGGTGATCGGCACCCGGGTGCCGCGCCATGTGACGCAGGCCAAAGCACTGGCGCATGTGTTTGGTTATGCCTGCTTCAACGACATCTCGGTGCGCGACTACCAGAAGCGCACGCCGCAGTGGACCATTGGCAAGAACTTTGACGGCACCGGTCCGTTCGGCCCGCAACTGGTGACGGCCGATGAACTGCCGGCCGGTGCCGTGGGCCTGCGCGTCCAGAGCCGGCTCAACGGCGCCGTGATGCAGGATGCCAACACCACCGACATGATCTTCAGCGTGGCCGAGACGATTGACCTGCTGAGCGACTGCATGACGCTGCATCCGGGCGACGTGATCGTGATGGGGACCCCGGCCGGTGTCGGCCAGGCGCGCACGCCGCCGGTGTGGATGAAGCAGGGCGACACCATCGAGATCGAGATCGAGCGCGTGGGCCTGCTGTCCAACCCCATCCGCAACGAGGTGGCCTGACGATGAGCGACCTGTTTGATGTGGCCATCGTGGGCTTCGGCCCCAGCGGAGCCGTGGCGGCCGGCCTGTTGGGCGGGCAGGGCATCCGCACCTTTGTCTGCGACCGCTTGCATGAGGTGTACGACAAGCCGCGCGCGATCGCGCTGGACCACGAAATCATGCGGGTGTTCCAGCAGCTCGGGGTGGTGGCGCAGGTGGAGCCGTTCACGGAACCGTTCACGCCGTCGGAGTACCACGGTGTGGACGGCCAGCTGATCAAGCGCCTGGCCACGGTGGAGCCGCCGTATCCGCTGGGTTATGTGCCTTCCCTCGTGTTCTCGCAGCCGCCAGTGGAGGCCGTGCTGCGCGCGCATGTGCGTTCGCTGCCCGGCGTGGAGCTGGCGCTGGGGCAGGAACTGCTGTCCCTGACGCAGCATCCCGACCGCGTGAGCCTGCAGCTGCGCGGCGACGACGGCGCGGCGCGCACGGTCCAGGCGCGTTATGTCATTGCGTGCGACGGCGCTTCCAGCACGGTGCGCGGCCTGGTCGGCATCGAGCTCGAAGACCTGTCGTTCGACGAGCCCTGGCTGGTGGTGGATGTGCTGGTCAATGACATGGGGCTGGCCAAGCTGCCCCAAGTCAGCGTCCAGTACTGCGAACCGAAGCGCCCCTGCACCTATGTGATCGGTCCCCAAAACCACCGGCGCTGGGAAATTTCGCTGCTGCCCGGTGAAGACCCGAAGGAAATGGCAAGCGAAGCGAAGACCTGGGCGCTGCTGTCGCGCTGGCTCACCCCCGATGACGCCGTGCTGTGGCGTCAGGCCAGCTACCGCTTTCACGCGCTGGTGGCGCGTGACTGGCGCCGGGGGCGCGTCTTCATCGCCGGCGACGCCGCGCACCAGCAGCCGCCGTTTCTGGGCCAGGGCATGTGCCAGGGCGTGCGCGACGTCGCCAATCTGTGCTGGAAGCTGGCTGCCGTGATCGAGGGCCGCGCCGCTGATGCGCTGCTCGACAGCTATGGCGTCGAGCGCCGCGAGCATGTGCGCGAGCTCACCACCCGTATCAAGGGCATCGGGGCCGTGATCGGCGAGCGCGACGTGGCCAAAGCGCGCGCGCGCGATGCCCGGCTGCTGGCCGAGGCGGGCGGCACGGTGCGCACCCAGGCCCGGCAGGACATTCTGCCGCCGCTGACGGGCGGGCTGCTGTCAGGCCAGCCCCATGCGGCCAATGGCACGCTGTTTCCCCAGCCATGGATCATGCAAGGCGGCAAAAAACTGCGCATGGACCAGATCGCCGGCACGGGCTGGCGCCTGGTGCTCGGGCCCCGGGCAGCGGCGGCCATGGAGACGGCGGCGGCAGGAGCGTCCCACCTGCCGCTGCGCACGCTGCGCGTGGGTGGGGACCGTCCCGACGCCTGGGTTGAGGCCGATGGCGTGCTCGATGCCTGGTTCAAACGCCATGCTTGCATGGCGGCCATCGTGCGGCCCGACCACTACGTCTATGGCGTGGCAGCCTCACCCGCGGATTTGCAGCAGCAACTGCGCACGCTGGTGGCGCGCCTGGCTTGATGGGGTTTTGAGCAAGTTCCCCAAACTGAAAAACCGGCAGCATTTCGTACCAACAACTCGAGGAGACAATTCATGAAACGACGCGCATTCAACATCAGCCTGTCCGGCCTGCTCACGGCCGCGGGCCTTGCCGGCGTGGCCGCTCTGGCCGGACCGGCGGCAGCACAGGGCTGGCCTGACAAGCCCGTCAAGATGATTCTTTCCCAGCCGGCGGGCTCGGGGCCGGACAACGTGGCCCGCATCCTGGGCGAGCGCGTCGCGCGCGGCCTGGGGCAGGCCGTGGTGATCGACAACAAGCCCGGTGGCCAGAACACCATCGGCGCGCAGGCCGCCGCGCGCGCGCCCGCCGATGGCTATACCGTCTACTTCGCGACCACGGCCGCGCTGGTGACCAACAGCTACCTGTTCAAGACCCTGCCCTATGACCCGCAGAAGGACTTCGTCCCGGTGGGCTTCGTGGGACGCAGTCCCTTTGCGATTCTGGTGGAAGCCAAGTCGCCGCTGCGCACCATCGAAGACCTGCTGGTCAAAGCCAGGGCCGAGCCCGGCCAGCTCTCGCTGGCCAACGAAGGCCCCAAGACCTTCAGCGGCATGATCGCCCGGGTGTTCAATGCGCGTGCGAAGATCAATACCAATCTGGTGCCGTACTCCTCGATCGGGGTGGCGGTGCAGGACACGCTGGGCGGACAGACCAGCGCGGTGGTGGCCGACATCGCATCGACCGCGCAGCTGGTGAAGCAGGGCCGCCTGCGCATGCTGGCCGTGACCACCGGCAAGCGCGTGGCCGGCTGGGAACAGGTGCCGGCGCTGGCCGAGACCTTGCCGGGCTTTGACATGACGGGCTGGCTGGCCGTGGTGGCTCCCGCCGGCACGCCGGCGGCCATTGTCCAGCGCCTGAACCGGGAGATGGACGCGGCCCTGGCCGACAAGAGCGTGGCCGAGCGCATCCATTCCGCCGGCCCGGTCACCGAAGGGGCTGGCACGCCGGAACAGCTGGGCGCATTCCTGCGCGCGGAGCACGAGCGCTGGGCGCAGATGAGCAAGGAAATCGGTCTGCTGCCCGAATAAGCAGGGCCGCCCTTGTCAGGAACGGTGAGAGCTGCTAAGGTCCCCGGCAGATCCGCATTCGAGCGGTGTATTTGATGCACGTGGTCCGGCCTGTCGCGCCTGGGGCCCCATAGGAGGGATTCATGAACTTTGAGCAGATTCACAACTACTACGAACGGCTTGTTTTCGAGGAAGTCGTCCGGCGCTCGGCCCAGTACGGACATTTCACGCCGGACATGCTGACCGATGTGGCTTGCGTGGCGCTCAATCGCCTGCCTCCACGTTATGTCCGACATGACGTGGACCTGATGTTTTACCTGACAGAGCAGGAACGCCATGCCATGGCACAGTCGCTCGAAGTCGTCATGGCGTTCGCTTTTTCCTACGTGAACGAACGCGCCACGAAAGGCGGCGCCTAGGCCGGGTACCGAGTCTTCCCAGTACCAGGGACCAGGGGCCTGCCCGCCTCTGCGGAATGAACGGACAGGCGGCGGGCCGTCAGGCGTTGCCCCAGACTTCCCGCGCCGTCTCCACCACCAGCCGCAGCTTGGCGCGCTGGGCTTCCACGGCGATGTCGTTGCCATGCACCGTGCTGGAAAATCCGCACTGCGGTGACAGGCACAGCTGCTCCAGCGGCGCGTACCTGGCGGCTTCGTCGATGCGGCGCTTGAGGTCATCCTTGGATTCCATCTCGCCGAATTTGGTAGTCACCAGGCCCAGCACCACGATCTTGCCCTTGGGCAGATGGCGCAGGGGTTTGAAGTCGCCGCTGCGCTCGTCGTCGTACTCCAGGAAGTAGGCGTCCAGGTTCATTTCGGACAGCAGGGCCTCGGCCACCGGTTCGTAGTTGCCGGAGGCCGCGTGCGTGCTCTTGAAGTTGCCGCGGCACAGGTGCATGGCCAGCGTCATGCCAGCCGGCTTTTGCGCCACCACGCGGTTGATGAAGCTGGCGTAGCGGTGCGGCAGCTCATTGGGGTCATCGCCGCGCTGGCGCGCCGCTTCGCGCATCTTTTCGTCGCACAGGTAGGCCAGATTGGTGTCGTCCATCTGCACATAGGTGCAGCCGGCCGCGGCCAGGCTGCGCAGCTCGTCGCCGTAGGCGTCGGCCACGTCCTGGTAGAACACCGGGTCCAGCTCGGGATAGTGCGCCTTGCTGATGCCGGCGCGTCCGCCGCGGAAATGCAGCATGGTGGGCGAGGGGATGGTGACCTTGGCGACACGGCCGCCGCCCGGGGTGATCTGGCTCTTGAGGTATTCAAAGTCGGCGCGCTGGATGTCCTTGACATGGCGCACTTTGTCGACCACGCGCATCACGGGCGGGGCCAGCTCCTGCGTGCCGTCGGGCTTGACGACGGTGACCGGAATGTCGGTCTTGACGCCGCCGAGCTGCTCCAGAAAGTCGATGTGGAAATAGGTGCGGCGGAACTCGCCGTCCGTGATGCTTTGCAGGCCCACATCCTCCTGCATCTTCACGATTTCGGTAATGGCCTTGTCCTCGACCGCGCGCAATTGCGCTGGCGTGATGCTGCCGCTGGCGGCCTGTTCACGGGCTTCGAGCAGGTATTTCGGGCGCAGAAAACTGCCGACATGGTCGGCGCGAAAGGGGGGGGTGCTGCGTTGGCTCATTTTTATCTCCAATGATTTGTGATTCTGAATCGTGCGATGTTAATTCATCGAGACCGGTCACCCGCGCCAATCCGGTTCACGGCGCCGCTGGATGGACGCAGCCGGTGAGATTGGACGCGACGGCCGCCTGCGTTGCCGCCAGGCCGCCGACAGGCGGCAGGCCGTCAAATTCCGGATATCAGTTAAAGTCAGGCAGCGATTGAGCTATCGCAAACTGCTATAACAATCAGTCTGAAATTGGGCTTGCGCATGAGCTAGTTTGCGGCGAAAGTATTGCACTCTTTGTGTTCGTCAGTTTTGACGGTCCGGTCAAATCTGGTTTGGATAAATCTACAACCTACGTAGGAGACCCCCCCATGAAAAAGCGAGTTTTTCTGAGCACCTCGACGCTTGCCGTCCTGGCGCTTTCGGCTGCCAGCGTTTTTGCACAGGACAAGTTCAAGATCGGGCTGGTCCTGCCCATGACGGGGCAGCAGGCATCGACCGGACGCCAGATCGAGGCGGCGGCGCGTCTTTACATGGCGCAAAACGGCGACACGGTGGCGGGCAAGAAGATCGAACTGATCGTCAAGGACGACACGAGCGTGCCCGATGTCACCAAGCGCCTTGCGCAGGAATTGGTGGTCAACGACAAGGTCAATGTGCTGGCGGGCTTTGGCATCACGCCGTCGGCGCTGGCCACGGCACCGATTGCAACCCAATCCAAGACCCCGATGGTGGTGATGGCGGCCGCGACCTCCATCATCACGCAGGCCTCGCCCTACATCGTGCGCACCAGCTTTACCTTGCCCCAGGCCGCGGTGGCCATGGCCGATTGGGCGCCCAAGAACGGCATCAAGAAGGTGGTGACGCTGGTCAGCGATTACGGCCCCGGCATTGACGCCGAAAGATATTTCAAAGACCGCTTCATCTTCAACGGCGGCCAGGTCGTCGACTCGTTGCGCGTACCGATGCGCAACCCCGACTTTGCCCCCTTCCTGCAAAAGGTCAGGGATGCCAAGCCGGACGCGCTGTATGTGTTCGTGCCGTCCGGCGCTGGTGCCGCCGTCATGAAGCAGTTCATCGAGCGCGGCATGGACAAGGCCGGCATCAAGCTCATCGGCACCGGCGACATCACCGACGATGACCAGCTCAACGACATGGGCGATGGCGCGCTGGGCGTGGTGACTTCCCACCACTATGCGGCGGCGCATCCCTCGGCCCTGAACAAGAAATTTGTTGATGCCTTCCAGAAGGCCAACAAGGGCATGCGTCCCAACTTCATGGCCGTTGGCGGCTATGACGGCATGCGGGTGATCTACGAAGCGCTCAAGATCAGCAAGGGTGCTGGCGGCGGCGATGGCCTGCTGGCTGCCATGAAGGGCCAGATTTTCGAGAGCCCGCGCGGCCCGATGTTCATCGATGCGCAAACGCGCGATGTGGTTCACAACATCTACCTGCGCAAGGTCGAGCGCATGGGCGGCCAGCTCCACAACGTCGAGTTTGACGTGATCAAGGACGTCAAGGATCCGGGCAAGGCCAAGTAAGGCGCTGTCCGCGGGTGTGTCGTCCCGGTCCGGATGACACACCCTTGTTTTTTTTGACTCCTCACGTAACGTAAATAGTTCATGCTCACGATCCTGTTTGACGGCATTGCCTATGGCATGCTGCTCTTTGTCCTGGCGGTCGGTCTGGCCGTGACCATGGGATTGATGAATTTCATCAATCTGGCGCACGGCGCCTTTGCCATGGTGGGGGGCTACATCACGGTGCTGCTGATGCAGCGTTTTGATGTTCCCTTCCTGTGGTGCCTGCCGGTGGCTTTTGTCGTGGTGGCGTTGCTGGGGGCCGTGCTGGAGCGCACGCTGTACCGGCCGATGTACCACAAGCCCCATCTCGACCAGGTGCTTTTCTCCATCGGGCTGACCTTCATGGCCGTGGCCAGCATGGACTACTTCATGGGATCGAGCCAGCAGATCATCCAGCTGCCGGAGTGGCTCAAGGGGCGTACCGAGCTGGGGCAGGGCGCCTGGATGCTGGGCATGGGCCACTACCGCCTGTTCATCATCGCGGTGTGCGGTGCGTTGACGATCGGTCTGCAATATATTCTGGCGCGCACCCGCTTTGGCAGCCGCCTGCGCGCCTCGGTCGATGACCAGCGCGTGGCCGCGGGCCTGGGCATCAATGTCAATGTCGTCTTCCTTTCCACCTTCGCGGTGGGCTCGGGCCTGGCGGGCCTGGGCGGCGCCCTGGGCGCCGAAGTGCTCGGACTGGACCCCACCTTTCCCCTCAAATTCATGGTTTATTTCCTGATCGTGGTGGCCGTGGGCGGCACCTCGTCGATCACCGGACCGCTGCTGGCCGCCCTGCTGCTGGGCATTGCCGATGTGGCGGGCAAGTACTACATCCCGAAAATGGGCGCCTTCATTGTTTACTGCCTGATGATCGCCATCCTGATCTGGCGTCCGCAAGGCCTGTTTGTGCGCAAGGGGGGAAAATGATGCTGTCCGCCCAATCATCCCTGCTGCGCGCTTCGCGCTGGAAACTCTGGGAGCCCGTGCTCTGGCTGCTGATGCTGGCCTCGCCCTGGCTGCTCTCGACCCATGCGCTCATCATCAATGAAATCGCCATCTTTGCGCTGTTTGCGCTCTCGCTCGACCTGATCCTGGGCTATACCGGCATCGTGTCCCTGGGGCATGCGGCGTTTCTGGGCATGGGCGCCTACACGGCGGCCTTGTTTGCCAAGCTGGTCATGCCCGATCCGGTGGTGGGCCTGCTGGTCGCGGTGGCGGTCTCCACCCTGCTCGGGGCGGTGTGCAGCCTGACGATTCTGCGCGGCAGCGACCTGACCCGTCTCATGGTGACGCTGGCCATGGCGCTGATCCTGCTGGAGCTGGCCAACAAGCTGGACTGGCTCACCGGCGGCGCCGACGGCTTGCAGGGCGTGGTCATGGGGCCGCTGCTGGGCCGCTTCGAATTCGACCTGCAGGGCACCACGGCGGCCTGGTATTCGCTCGTGGTCACCCTGCTCCTGTTCATCCTGATGCGCCGGCTGGTGAACTCACCCATGGGCGCCACGCTCATGGCCATTCGCGACAACCGGCTGCGCGCCATGGCCATCGGCATTCCGGTGACGACCCGGCTGGCCACGATCTACACCATCTCCGCCGGCGTGGCCGGCGCCGCCGGCGCCCTGCTGGCCCAGACCACGGGCTTTGCCTCGCTGGAGGTGTTCGCCTTTGACCGTTCGGCCGACGTCATGCTGGTGCTGGTGATCGGTGGCGCGGGCTGGCTGTATGGCGGCATTGCCGGCGCGGTGGTTTTCAAGCTGATGCAGGATGTCATCTCGGCCATCACGCAGCAGTACTGGATGTTCTGGATTGGCCTGTTCCTGGTGGTGCTGGTGATGGTGGGGCGCGAGCGGCTGATCCGTCCCTGGACCTGGTTCGGGGGAAAGAAATCATGAGCAGCGCGGAAATTGTTCTTTCCGCCCAGGGGCTGGTCAAGCGCTTTGGCGGCATCACGGCCACCAACAACGTGACCCTGAACCTGCACCGGGGTGCGCGCCATGCGCTGATCGGCCCGAACGGCGCGGGCAAGACCACGCTGATCAATCTGCTCACGGGCGTGCTCGATCCGACCGAGGGCAGCATCACGCTCGAAGGGCGGGACATCACCACACTGGCGCCGCATCAGCGGGTCAAGCGCGGCATGGTCCGCACTTTCCAGATCAACCAGCTGTTCGATACGCTGACGCCTTTGCAGACGCTCGCGCTCACGGTGTCGCAGCACCACGGCTACGGCCTGCAGTGGTGGCGCTCGCTGGGCGGCAACAAGGATGTGGCGCAGCGCTGCGAGCAGCTGCTGGAGCAGTTCCACCTGACCGAGGTGATGGACCAGCCCACCCGTGAGCTGGCTTATGGCAAGCGCCGCCTGCTCGAAATCGCCATCGCGCTGGCCTGCGAGCCGCGCGTGCTGCTGCTCGACGAACCCGTGGCCGGCGTGCCCGCCGGGGAACGCGAGGAATTGCTGCAAACCGTGGCGGCCCTGCCGGCCGATGTGTCGGTGCTGTTGATTGAACATGACATGGATCTCGTATTCAGCTTTGCCAAGCGCATGACGGTGCTGGTCAATGGCACGGTGCTCACCGAGGGCGACCCCGACACCATTGCCAACGATCCGCAGGTCAAGGCGGTCTATCTCGGCCATGGGGAGGAAACGAGCGCCGCCGGGCCGTCCCAAGGTGCGACGGCCCCCTCGGGGGGAAGCGCGGCACATGGAATGGCAAGCGTGGGGGCAAGTCATCATGGCTGATTTGCTGACAGTCGACAACTTGAGCGCCGGTTATGGCGAGGCCGTGGTGCTCAACAACGTCTCGGTCTCGCTGCCCCAGGGCCAGACCCTGGCGCTGCTGGGACGCAACGGCACCGGCAAGACCACGTTCATCAATACCCTGGCCGGCGCCACGCGCCAGCATGGCGGCAGCATCACGCTCGATGGCGTGGCCCTGCACAAGCTGCCGCTGCACCTGCGTGCCACGGCCGGCATTGGCTGGGTGCCGCAGGAACGCAATATTTTCAAGTCGCTCACGGTCGATGAAAACCTGACGGCCGTGGCCCGCCCGGGACCGTGGACGCCCCAGCGCGTGTACGAGATGTTTCCGCGCCTGGCCGAGCGCAAGACCAATCTGGGCACCCAGCTCTCGGGGGGCGAGCAGCAGATGCTGGCGGTCGGCCGCGCGCTGAGCCTCAACCCCAAGCTGCTGCTGCTGGACGAGCCGCTTGAGGGCCTGGCTCCCATCATCGTGCAGGAGCTGCTGCGCGCCATTCGCCGCATCACGCGCGAGGAGGGCCTCTCCGCCATCATCGTGGAGCAGCATCCGCAGGCCATCCTGGCCATCTCGGACGTGGCGGCCGTGCTTGATCGTGGTACCGTGGTGCATTCCAGCTCGGCCCGTTCGCTGCAGGATCAACCGGAACTGCTGGATCGTTTACTGGGCGTGGCACGCTGAGCTTGCTAGCAAAGGCGGGCGGTCCGCGCCTTTTTCATACAGGGGATAAGACATGAGTTTGAAGCTGAGTCGACGCGCCGCTGCTGCGCTGGTGGTTTCCTTGGCGGCAACCGCCGGCTGGGCGCAGCCCTTTCCTTCCAAAGCGATTCGTATCGTCGTGCCCAACGCGCCCGGTGGCGGCGCGGATCTGACCGCCCGCACCGTGGGCCAGAAGATCAGCGAAACCCTCGGCCAGCCGGTGATCGTGGACAACAAGCCCGGTGCCGGTGGTGTCATTGCCGGCGAGGCGGTCGCCAAGGCGGCGCCCGATGGCCATACCCTGCTGCTGATTTCCAGCGGCACGGCCGTCAGTGCTTCGCTCTTCCAGTCGCTGCCGTATGACACGGTCAAGGACTTCATCCCGGTGGCGCCGCTCGCCACCTTTGATCTCGTGATCGTGGGGGCCGAAGGCGGCCGCTTCAAGACCCTGGCCGAGTTGGTGGCCTGGGGCAAGGCCAATCCGGGCAAGCTCAACATTGGCACGCCCAATATCGGCACCACGCAGCACCTGGCGGCGGAGTACTTCAAATCTGCGGCCGGACTGGACGCGCAGATCGTGCCCTTCAATGGCACGCCGGCGGTGATCAACGCCCTGCGCGGTGGGCAGATCGATGCCGGGCTTGACATCCTGGGGCCGCTGCTGGCGCAGATCAAGGCCAAGGCTTTGCGGCCGTTGGCCATCACCGGCGACAAACGCTCGCACATGCTGCCGGATGTGCCGACCGCCAAAGAGTCTGGTGTGAGTGGTTTCTCGGCAGCCTCCTGGAACGGTCTGGCCGTGCCGGCCAAAACGCCCAAGGACGTGATCGCCCGCTTGAACAAGGACATCGTCGCTGCGCTGCACGACCCGGCCGTGCGCAAACGGCTGGAAGACCTGAACCTTGATCCGCACCCCGGCACGCCAGAGCAGGCGGCAGCCCTGCTGAACAACGACATCAAGCGCTGGGGTGAGGTCATCGTGCGCGCCAAGATTCCCAAGCAATAAACACGGATTTCTCTCTATTTTCTGAGCGCAGCGCAAGATGAACCTGGACATCGGACTCGTGGGTTATGGTGAAGTCGGCAAGGTCTTCGCCAGCGGGCTGAAAGAAAAAACCGGCCGCTGGGTCGGCGCCTGGGATCTCAAGTTCGCCGATCCAGGCACACGCGAGGCCGAGCGCGGCCATGCCACCAGCCACGGCATCGAGGCCTGCGCCTCGGCGGCCGACCTGTGCGGCAAGGCCAGCCTCATCATCTCCGCAGTCACCGCTTCCAGCACGCTGGCCGTGGCGCAGGACGTGGCGGGCGGCATCCGGCCCGGCGCCCTGTTCCTCGACCTCAACTCCGCTTCGCCCGGCACCAAGGCCCAATGCGCGGCGCTGATCGACGCCGCTGGCGGCCACTACGTTGAAGCCGGCGTCATGACCTCGGTGCCGCCTTACGGCATCAAGGTGCCCATGCTGCTGGGCGGCGCGCGCGCCGCTGAACTGGCCGGCGTGCTGACCGGCTGGGGCATGGATGCCACCGCCGTGGCCGAGAAGATCGGCGTGGCCTCGGCCATCAAGATGTGCCGCAGCATCATGATCAAGGGCCTGGAGGCCCTAGTGATCGAGAGCTACACCACGGCCCGAAAATATGGCGTGGAGGAGCACATGATCCCCACGCTGCACGAAACCTTTCCCGGTATCGACTGGAACAGGCAGGGCGCCTACTTTTTCAGCCGCGTGGCCCAGCACGGCAAGCGCCGCGCCGAGGAAATGCGCGAATCGGCCAACACGGTGCGCGAAGCCGGCTTCGAGCCCTACATGGCCGCGGCAATTGCCCAGAAGCACGACTGGGTGGCCCAGCAGGCGCGTGGCGGCGTGTTTGCCGGCTTGCCCAAGGATGCGACCTGGCAGCAGTTCGCTGACCGTCTGCTACAAAAACAATAGTTGCCTACGCTTATCCCGAGAGGGCTGGGCGTCGATTTTTCAATCAGGCCGGACTTTGCCGGCTTTCACCACCGGCCGCCAGCGTTCAATCTCGCGGGCGATCAACGCACCAAACGCCGCCGGCGTTGCCGGTGCTGCCACAGCCCCCTCCGCTTGCAGCCGGGCCTTGAGCTCGGGCGAGTTCAGCGCCTGGTTGATCTGGGCATTGAGCTTGGCCACGATGGGCCCAGGCGTGGCGGCCGGCGCCACCACGCCATACCATTGATCGGCCTCGAAGCCCGGGTAACCACTCTGCGCCACCGTGGGCAGCTCGGGCAGGGCGTCCAGCCGTTGGCTGCTGGACACCGCGAGCGCGCGCAATTGGCCGGACCTGACAAACTGGATGACCGCGGGCGCCCCGGTGAACATGAGCTGGGTCTGTCCGGCCACCAGATCGGAGACGGCCGGCGCCGTGCCGCGGTACGGCACATGCACCATGAAAGTCTGGCTTTGCAGCTTGAGGTACTCGGTGGCCAGGTGGGCCGCGCTGCCGTTGCCACCCGAGCCGTAGTTGAGTTGGCCCGGCCTTGACTTCGCCAGCGCCACCAGTTCCTTCACCGATTTGGCCGCCACCGACGGATGCACCACCAGCACATTGGGCACGCGCGCGACCCAGGCCACGGGGGCAAAACTGCGGACCGGGTCATAGCTCAGGTTCGGATAGATCGAGGGATTGACGGCCAGGGTGCCGATATGCCCCATGAGCAGGGTGTAGCCATCGGGCGCGGCCTTGGCCACCTTGTCGGCCCCCAGCGAACCGCCCGCGCCGGGCACGTTGTCAATCACCACCGGCTGGCCCCAGGCTTCGGTCAGCTTTTGCCCGATGGCGCGCGCCAGGATGTCGGACGAGCCGCCCGGCGTGAAAGGAACCACCAGCCGGATCGGCCGGGCCGGATACGCCTGGGCCGAGCCGGTCTGCGCGTGTGCCGAGGACACGGCCCCCATGCTGCCCAGCACCAACGACAGGGCGAGTGCCGTGCCGCTGAGCGGCTGCTGCCATCTGGTTTTCATCATGAAATTTTTTTCAGAACGGACATGGCATTTTCGAAGGGATCTTGTCAAAACACGGTCTTCTCGCCGGGACGCAAGGGCAGCACCCGGGTGGCGGTGCCACCCAGGGCCTGGCTGTACTCGGCCGGCGTGCCCTTGCCCAGCGGGTTGGCGCCGTAGTGCATCGGAATCACGAACCTGGGTTTGAGCCATTCCCTCGTGGCGTAGGCCGCGTCCACCGGCCCCATCGTGAAGTGTCCGCCAATGGGCATGAGCACCAGATCGGGCTTGTAGTACTCGCCGATGACCGCGACGGCGATCCACGGACGCAATTTCATGATGTCTCCAATAGGGTTCGTGGGGATGCCCGGCCCGTATTCTCACGGCGAACCCTGCCGCATCGATGCGTGATTACACCTAGCAAGCAACATCTCCCGGGCGTCAGCCATAGGCCTGGCCCGGGTCAGGCCCTTGGGGATGTGCTTCCAAAGACGGTGCCGGCCACTTGCTGGATCAGCTCCAGCATGGCCTGCTGCGTCAGGGTCGTGGTCCGCCCCGCCGCCGTGGCCAGCACCAGCTTGCTGCCCAGCCGGGGCTTGACGATGGGGCGCATCTGGTATGCGTCGGGCCTGATGGCGGTCGAGACGCCGTACGCCGGCAGGATGGCGTGGCCGGCGCCGTCGGCCACCAGATCGAGGATGGAGCCGATGCCGTCCACCTCCAGGCTGATCAGGGGTTTGCAGCCAATGCCCGCCATCTGGGTCTCCACCACCATGCGGATCGTGTTGGGGCGGCTGGGAATGACCAGGGGCAGCTCGGCGACGTCCTTCAGGCTGATGGGCGAGGTCTTGCCCTTGTCCGTGCGCAAGCCGATCAGGTACAGCTCCTCTTCCATCAGGGGCGTCGTGTCCAGCTCGGGGGAGGGCGCCGGGTTGTAGAGCAGGGCGATGTCCAGGCGTCCGGTCAGCAGCCATTCCTGCATCGACATGGACAGCCCTTCGCTGATGGACAGCGCCGCGCTGGGCAGGCGCTGGCGGAACTCGCGCGTCAGGGGCACCGTCAGCATCTTGGCGATGCTGGGCGGCAGGCCCAGCGCCACGTGGCCGGCCAGCGCGCCGCGCACCCGTCCCAGGTCCTCGCGCGCGCGCGCCACCTGGTGCAGGATGCCGCGGCCGTGCTCCAGCAGCAGCTTGCCGGCCTCGGTCGTGGTCACGCCGCGGCCGTTGCGCAGCAGCAGGTTCTGCCGCAGCTCCACCTCCAGCAGGCGCACCTGGCGGCTCAGGGCGGGCTGGGCGATGTCCAGCACGCTGGAGGCGCGGGTGAAGCTGCCGAGCTCGGCCACGCGCACAAAATATTCAAGTTGCTTCAGGTCCATGGGGGCCAAGCCGGTTCACCGGCCTGATTGGGTATAACTGGTGCTGATCAATGCTGCTATGTTATATCAGCTAGAAACCGCCCCATCTTGGCGCAGGTCAGCGCCAAGGCCACAATCGCTGCCATGTTCATCCCTGCTTCCTGTCCGCCATGACGACCGACATCAAGGGCATCTCCTCCATGGCCACCCGCCAGATCCTGGCCGAGCTGGCGGATGCGTTTGAACGGCGCTCGGGTCAACGCGTGGCCATCGAGTCGGTGGGCGGGGTGGATGCGGCCAAGCGCGTGCAGGCCGGCGAGGCCTTTGACGTTGTCATCCTGGCCTCCGACGCCATCGACAAGCTGATCGCCTCCGGCCATGTGCTTGCCGGCAGCAAGGTGGACCTGGTGCGCTCGGGCGTGGCCGTCGCCGTACGCGCCGGCGCGATGCAGCCCGACATCTCGAGCGAAGACGCGGTGCGCGCCGCCGTGCTGGCCGCGCGCAACATCAGCTACTCGACTGGCCCCAGCGGCGTGGCGCTGGCCCAGCTGTTCGCGCGCTGGGGCATTGCGGATGAGATCAAGGACCGCATCGTCACGCCGCCGCCCGGCATCCCGGTGGGCTCGCTGGTGGCCAGCGGCGAGGTCGAACTGGGTTTCCAGCAACTGAGCGAACTGATCAACCTCGACGGCATCAGCGTGCTGGGCCCCTTGCCGCCGGCGATCCAGATCATCACCACTTTCTCGGCCGGCGTGTGTGCCGGCAGCCAGCAGGGCGATGCCGTGCGCGCCATGCTGGCCGACATGAATACGCCCGAGGCCGCAGACGCCAAGCGCCGTCAAGGCATGGACCCCGCTTGAACCGAATTTTGATTCCCAGGAGACCCTTATGAAATCCCCCATGATCATCGACTGCCACGGTCACTACACCACGGCACCGAAAGCGCTGGAGAACTGGCGCAACCAGCAGATCGCCGGCATCAAGGACCCGGCCCTCATGCCCAAAGTGGCCGACCTGAAGATCAGCGACGACGAGCTGCGCGAGTCGATCGAGAGCAACCAGCTCAAGCTGATGAAAGAGCGCGGCTCCGACCTCACCATCTTCAGCCCGCGCGCCAGCTTCATGGCGCACCACATCGGCGACTTCAATGTCTCGTCCACCTGGGCCGCCATCTGCAACGAGCTCTGCTACCGCGTCGCGCAGCTGTTCCCCGACCACTTCATCCCGGCCGCCATGCTGCCGCAGTCGCCCGGCGTCGATCCCGCCACCTGCATCCCCGAGCTGGAGAAGTGCGTCAAGCAGTACGGCAACGTCGGCATCAACCTGAACCCCGATCCGTCGGGCGGCCACTGGACCAGCCCGCCGCTGACCGACAGGCAGTGGTACCCCATCTATGAAAAGATGGTGGAGTACGACATCCCGGCCATGATCCACGTCTCGACCAGCTGCAATGCCTGCTTCCACACCACCGGCGCGCACTACCTGAACGCCGACACCACCGCCGTCATGCAGCTGATCCAGGGCGACCTGTTCAAGGATTTCCCGACGCTCAAGTTCATCATTCCGCACGGCGGCGGCGCCGTGCCCTACCACTGGGGGCGTTTTCGCGGCCTGGCGCAGGAAATGAAGAAGCCGCTGCTGAAGGACCACCTGCTCAAGAACATCTTCTTCGACACCTGCGTCTACCACCAGCCCGGCATCGATCTGCTGACGAAGGTGATCCCGGTCGACAACATCCTGTTCGCCTCCGAGATGATCGGCGCCGTGCGCGGCATCGACCCCGAGACCGGTAACTACTACGACGACACCAAGCGCTACATCCAGGCGTCCGCCATCCTGAATGACGAGCAGCGCTACAAGGTGTACGAAGGCAACGCGCGCCGCGTGTTCCCGCGCCTGGACGCTGCCCTCAAGGCCAAAGGCAAGTAAATCCCACCGCTCGCCCCGAACTTGGTCGTTGGGCAACGACCGGCTCGGCCCGAACGGATTTTTAAAAGGAACCCCCCATGAGCACCCCGATCAACCAACTGGGCATCGTCAAGCGCAACATCGTGCGCGCCGACCGGGCCGCCGTCGAAAAGCTGTCGCGTTTTGGCGTGGCCACCATTCACGAAGCGCAGGGCCGCGTCGGCCTGATGAAGCCCTACATGCGCCCGATCTATCCCGGCGCCTACACGTGCGGCACCGCCGTCACCGTGCTGCTGCACCCCGGCGACAACTGGATGATGCACGTCGTGGCCGAGCAGATCCAGCCCGGCGACGTGGTCATCGCCGCCTGCTCCGCCGACAACACCGACGGCTTCTTCGGCGACCTGCTGGGCACCTCCTTCCAGGCGCGCGGCGCCAAGGGCCTGATCATCGACGGCGGCTGCCGCGACGTGAAGGAACTCAAGGCCATGGACTTCCCGGTCTGGAGCCGCGCCATCAGCGCCAAGGGCACCATCAAGGCCACGCTGGGTTCGGTCAATATCCCGGTGGTCTGCGCCGGTGCCCACGTGAACCCCGGTGACGTGGTGATCGCCGACGACGACGGCGTGGTCATCGTGCCCGCCGCCGTGGCGCAGCAGGTGGCCGACGCCGCCGAGGCGCGCGAAGCCAACGAAGGCGAAAAGCGCGCCAAGCTGGCCGCCGGCGTGCTGGGACTGGACATGTACAAGTTCCGCGAGCCGCTCGAGAAGCTCGGTCTCAAGTACATCGACTAAAGAGATGGCATGAATCTCCCGCGCAGGTCCTGGCTGGTCGGTCTGCTGGCGGCGGTTTCGCTGCTGGCCGGCTGCGCTGCCTTCACGCCGGCGGTCGATCCGCAAGTCCGCCAGGCGCTGGCGCCCACCGGCCGGCTGCGCGTGGGCGTCTACCCGGGCAGCCCCACCTCCATGGTGACGGACGCCAAGACCGGCCAGAAGGTCGGCGTGGCCCATGACCTGGGGCGCGAACTGGCGCGCCAGCTCGGCGTGCCTTTCGAGCCGGTGGAGTACCGCCGCGTGGCCGAAGTGATCGACGCCATGCAGGTCGGCACGGTGGACTTCACCTTCACCAACGCCTCGGCGGCGCGCGCCAAGCTGGTGGACTTCACCGATCCGCTGATCGACCTGGAGCTCGGTTACCTGGTGCTGCACGGCAGCCCCATGCAGGGCCCGGCCGATGCCGACCGCCCCGGCATGAAGATCGGCGTGAGCCAGGGCAGCACTTCGCAGGGTGCGTTGACCAAGGCCTACAAGGCGGCCACGGTGGTGCCCGTGCCCTCGCTCAAGGTGGGGGCCGAGATGCTGGCGCAAGGCCGGCTCAACGCCTTCGCCACCAACAAGGCCATCCTGTTCGAAATGTCCGATGGCCTGCCGGGCGCGCGCGTGCTCGACGGCCGCTGGGGCCTGGAACATCTGGCCATTGCCATTCCCAAAGGCAGGGAGGCCGGCCTGCCTTATCTGCGCGCGTTCGCGGCGCAAGCCCGGGCCAGTGGCTTGCTGCAGGCCATCATCCAGCAGGCGGGGCTGCGCGGCACGGCACCCATCGTGGCGCCTTGAAACGCACCACAACGAATGACAGCGATTCATTACAACGAGGAGAAACGCAGCATGTTCAACCCAATCTTTCACCGTTCGCGCCGGCTGGCCCTGGGGCTGGCTGCTACCGTGGCTTTCGCAGCGCCGCTGCTGGCCCAGGCTCAGCCGTACCCGACCAAGCCCGTGAAGGTGGTGGTGGGCTACGCGGCGGGCGGCGCCGTGGACGCCGTGGCCCGCGCCGTGGGCCAGGCCCTGTCGGCCAGCCTGGGCCAGCCCTTCGTGGTGGAAAACAAGCCCGGCGCCGGCACCAACATCGCCGTCAAGTACGTGATCGGCGCCGAGCCCGACGGCTACACCCTGATGATGGCGGCCAACGCGCTGGCCGCCAACATGGCGCTGTACCAGCCGGCCCCGTTCGATGCCGAGCGCGACCTGGTGCCGGTGTCGCTCATCGGCCGTGTGCCGGTGGTGATCGCCGCCAATGCCGACGTGCCCTACGCCAACATCGCCCAGCTGATCGCCGCGGCCAAGGCCAAGCCGGGCAGCATTGCCTTTGCCAGCCCTGGCAACGGCTCGACACCGCACATGGCCATCGAGTTCTTCAAGCGTGCCGCCGGCATCTCCTTGCTGCACATTCCCTACCGTGGCGGCGCGCCCGCCATCACCGATGTGATCGGCGGCCAGTTGCCGCTGGCGGCCATGAATGCGCTGGAAGTGCAGCCGCATGTGAAGAGCGGAAAGCTCAAAGTCCTGGCCGTGCTCAGCCCCAACCGTTCGGCCATCTTCCCCGACGCGCCGACCATCGCCGAGTCCGGTTATCCCGGCTTCGAGGCCTCGGTCTGGTACGGCCTGGTGGCGCCCGCCGCCACGCCCAAGCCCATTGTGGCCAGGCTGCACGCCGAAGTGCAAAAGGCCTTGCAGACCAAGGAAGTGCGCGAGCGCATGACGGCCGTGGGTGGCGAGGTGATCCCCGGCACGGCCGCGCAGTTTGGCGCCTTGATCCACTCCGAGCGCGTGCGCTACGAGAAGCTGGTGCGCGAAGCCAATATCAAACCCGATTGACATCATTCCAACACGAGAGAGCAAGATCCGTATGAGCAAACCGACGACAGGCCCGTTCGAAAAAACCGCCGGCTGGATGGACTGGTACACCGGCCCGTCCAAACCCCGCTTCACGCTGCCCGCAGGCAGCGTGGATGCGCATTGCCATGTGTTCGGCCCCGGCGCCGAGTTTCCTTTTGCCCCCGAGCGCAAATACACGCCGTGCGACGCCTCCAAGCAGCAGCTTTATGCGCTGCGCGACCACCTGGGCTTTGCGCGCAACATCATCGTGCAGGCCACCTGCCACGGCGCCGACAACCGCGCCATGGTGGACGCTTGCGTGTCGTCCGGCGGCCGCGCCCGCGGCGTGGCCACGGTGCGCCGCAGCGTGAGCGATGCCGAGCTGCAGGCCATGCACGACGCCGGCGTGCGCGGCGTGCGCTTCAACTTCGTCAAGCGCCTGGTGGACTTCACCCCGAAGGACGAGCTGATGGAAATCGCCGGCCGCATCGCCAGATTCGGCTGGCATGTGGTGATCTACTTCGAGGCGGTGGACCTGCCCGAGTTGTGGGACTTCTTCACCGCGCTGCCCACCACCGTGGTGGTGGACCACATGGGCCGCCCCGACGTCAGCAAGCCCATCGACGGCCCCGAGTTCGAGCTGTTCGTGAAGTTCATGCGCGAGCACCAGAACGTGTGGAGCAAGGTGAGCTGCCCCGAGCGCCTGTCAGTCACCGGCCCCAAGGCCTTGAATGGCGAGCAAAATGCCTACCGGGACGTGGTGCCGTTTGCCAGGCGCATCGTGCAGGAGTTCCCCGACCGCGTGCTGTGGGGCACCGACTGGCCGCACCCCAACCTGAAGGACCACATGCCCGACGACGGCCTGCTGGTGGATTTCATCCCCCACATCGCCCCCACGGCCGAGCTGCAACAGAAGCTGCTGGTCGACAATCCCATGCGCCTGTACTGGCCGGAGGAAGCCAAATAATTTGCGGGACAGACCAGGAATTGCGCAGCAATTCTGCTCTGTCCTCAACTGACTGAAGGAAATTTATGTCACTCAAAAAAGATTATCTCGACGTTCCCGGCACCACCATCTTTGATGCCGAGCAGTCGCGCCTGGGCTACCACCTCAACCAGTTCTGCATGTCGCTCATGAAGGCCGAAAACCGCGAGCGTTTCAAGGCCAATGAGCGCGCCTACCTGGACGAGTGGCCCATGACCGAGGAGCAGAAGCAGGCGGTATTGGCGCGCGACCTCAACCGCTGCATCAAGGCCGGCGGCAACATCTATTTTCTCGCCAAGATCGGTTCCACTTTGGGCAAGAGCTTCCAGCAGATGGCAGGCTCCATGACCGGCATGACCGAAGAGGAATACCGCGACATGATGATCAAGGGCGGCCGTTCCGTTGAAGGCAACCGCGTCATCGGTGAAAACGGCGACGCGCAGGCCAACCGCCAGCCGCAAGGCTCGGGCACCGGCACCCTGTAGTAACCCAGACTGAAGAACCGACATGGCCAAAATCACCGCATCCGTTTACACCTCCCATGTGCCCGCCATCGGCGCGGCCATGGACCTGGGCAAGACCCACGAGCCCTACTGGCAGCCCCTGTTCAAGGGCTACGAGTTCTCCAAGCAGTGGATGAAGGACAACAAGCCCGATGTCATCTTTCTGGTCTACAACGACCACGCCACGGCCTTCAGCCTGGAGATGATCCCCACCTTCGCCATCGGCACCGCCCCCGAGTTCACGCCGGCCGACGAGGGCTGGGGCCCGCGCCCGGTGCCCAAGGTCATCGGCCACCCCGAGCTGGCCTCGCACATTGCGCAGTCGGTCATCCAGCAGGACTTCGACCTCACCATCGTGAACAAGATGGACGTGGACCACGGCCTGACCGTGCCGCTGTCGCTGATGTGCGGCGAGCAGGATCCGGTCAAGGGGGCCTGGCCCTGTCCGGTGATTCCGTTTGCCGTCAACGTGGTGCAGTACCCCGTGCCCAGCGGCCAGCGCTGCTACAACCTCGGCCAGGCCATCCGCAAGGCGGTGGAGAGCTTCGACCAGGACCTCAAGGTGCAGATCTGGGGTACCGGCGGCATGAGCCACCAGCTGCAGGGCCCGCGCGCCGGCCTGATCAACAAGGAATTCGACAACGCCTTCCTCGACAAGCTGATCGCCGACCCGGCCGCCGCCGCCGCCATCCCGCACATCGACTATGTGCGTGAAGCCGGTTCCGAGGGCATCGAGCTGGTGATGTGGCTCATCGCCCGCGGTGCCATGAGCGACACGGCCGGCGGCAAGCCACCGAAGGTCGCGCACCGCTTCTACCATGTGCCCGCCAGCAACACGGCCGTCGGCCACCTGATTCTGGAGAATAGTTGATCCCCCCCGAGGCGCCTTCGGCGCTTCCCCCTCAGGGGGCGCAGCCAGCGGCCCGGCAAAGCCGGTTCCGCGGCAGCCCCGAATTGAAGAAAGGACCCAAGTTATGACCATCAAAGTAGCGCTTGCCGGCGCCGGTGCCTTCGGCATCAAACACCTGGACGGCATCAAGAACATCGACGGCGTGGAAGTCATCTCGCTGATCAGCCGCGACCTGGAGAAGACCCGGGAAGTGGCCGACAAGTACGGCATCAAGCACGTCAGCACCGACCTGGCCGACAGCCTGGCCCTGAAGGAAGTGGACGCCGTCATCCTCTGCACGCCGACGCAAATGCACGCTGCGCAAAGCATTGCCTGCCTCAAGGCCGGCAAGCATGTGCAGGTGGAGATCCCGCTGGCCGACAGCTGGAAAGACGCCGACGAAGTGGTGCGCCTGCAAAAACAAACCGGACTGGTGGCGATGTGCGGCCACACCCGCCGCTTCAACCCCAGCCACCAGTACGTGCACAAGCAAATCACCGCCGGCAAGTTCAACATCCAGCAAATGGATGTGCAGACCTTCTTCTTTCGCCGCAGCAACATGAACGCGCTGGGCCAGGCGCGCAGCTGGACCGACCACCTGCTGTGGCACCACGCCGCCCACACCGTGGACCTGTTCGCTTACCAGTGCGGCAGCCCCATCGTGAAGGCCAACGCCGTGCAGGGCCCGATCCATCCCGCGCTGGGCATCGCCATGGACATGAGCATCCAGCTCAAGGCCGCCAACGGCGCCATCTGCACGCTGTCGCTCTCGTTCAACAACGACGGCCCGCTGGGCACCTTCTTTCGCTACATCGGCGACAGCGCGACCTACATCGCCCGCTACGACGACCTGTTCAATGGCAAGGAAGAAAAGATCGACGTCAGCAAGGTGGACGTGTCCATGAACGGCATCGAGCTGCAGGACCGCGAATTCTTCGCCGCCATCCGCGAGGGCCGCGAGCCCAACGCCAGCGTGGCCCAGGTGCTGCCCTGCTACAAGGTGCTGCACGACCTGGAGCAACAGCTCAACGCCTGAGACGGCGCGCCGCAGTAACATGCGGTCGATCACCAAAAGCAAATTGGGGTCGGATCACTCGCCGCGCAGCGGCGATGTGCTCTGACCCCAATTTGCGTAGCCAACACGGAGTCAACCAATGCAAACCCGAAAAATCGGCCCCTTCCAAGTCGCCGCCCTCGGCCTGGGCTGCATGAGCCTGAGCTACGCCTACGGCGTGCCGCCGCCCGCGGCGCATGGCGAGCGCGTGCTGCTGGCCGCGCTCGATGCCGGCGTCACCCTGTTCGACACCGCCGCGCTCTACGGCTTCGGCGTCAACGAGGAACTGGTGGGTCGCGTGCTCAAGCCCCACCGCGGCAAGATCACGCTCGCCAGCAAGGGCGGCATGGCCGCGGTGGACGTGGCCGGCGACGGCAAACTGGTGCGCGTGATCGACGGCCGGCCCGAGGCCATTCGGCGCAACTGCGAAGACAGCCTGCGCCGCCTGCAAACCGACGTGATCGACCTCTACTACCTGCACCGCTGGGACAAGAAGGTGCCGATCGAGGAGAGCGTGGGTGCCATGTCGCGCCTGCTGGAAGAAGGCAAGGTGCGCGCGCTGGGCCTGTCCGAGGTGTCGGCCGCCACCATCCGCCGCGCCCACGCCGTGCACCCCATCGCCGCCGTGCAGACCGAGTACTCGCTGTGGACGCGCAACCCCGAGATCGCCGTGCTCAAGGCCTGCCGCGAACTGGGCATCGCCTTCGTCGCCTTCAGCCCGGTGGCGCGCGCTTTCCTCTCCGGCAAGCTGTTGGACGTGGCCACGCTCGATGCCAAGGACATCCGCCACGGCATGCCGCGCTTCGAGCCGGCCAACTACGCGGCCAACCTCAAGCTCTTGCCGGCCTACCTGGCCGTGGCGCAAGAGGTGGGCTGCACCCCGGCCCAACTGGCGCTGGCCTGGCTGCTGCACAAGGACGACAAGGTGATCCCGCTGTTCGGCACCACCAGCCTGGAGCATCTGGCGGAAAACGTGGCCGCGGCCGAGGTGAAGCTCGGCCCCGCCGTCATGGCCAGGCTCGAAGGCCTGATCAACCAGCAGACCGTGGTCGGCAACCGCTACAGCGAACAAAGCAACCGCGAAGTCGACACCGAGGTCTTCTGATCGCCCTCCCGCTCCGACCGAGCCCGTCGAAGTCCTCGCACAAACCGGAGACAAATTTCATGCAAGCCACCCTCATGCTGCTGCCCGGCCTGATGTGCGACGCCGCCGTCTGGGCGCCGCAAACCGCAAGCCTGCAAGCCCGCTGCGTCATCCCCGCCTGGGGCCTGCGCGACTCGCTCAGCGCCATGGCGCGGCAGGTGCTGGAAGAAGCGCCGACGGAACGATTCAGCATGGCCGGCCATTCCATGGGCGGGCGCGTGGCGCTGGAGGTGATGCGCCTGGCACCCCGACGCGTGGAGCGCCTGGCCCTGCTGGACACCGGCACCCACCCGCTGGCCGCGGGCGAGGCCGGCGAGAAGGAGCGCTCGGGGCGCATGGCGCTATTGAAGATGGCGCAAGAGCAGGGCATGCGCGCCATGGCCCGCCAGTGGGCGCGCGGCATGGTGCACCCGAGCCAGCTCGACACCCCCTTGTTCGACTCCATCCTCGACATGCTGGAGCGCAGCAGCCCCGAGCAGTTTGCCGCGCAGATCAACGCGCTGCTCACGCGGCCCGACGCCGCGCCGCTGCTGGGCACCATTCAATGCCCCACGCTCGTGCTGTGCGGGGCGGACGACGCCTGGAGCCCGCCCGCGCAGCACCAAGCCATGCGCGACGCCATGGCCAACGCGAGCCTGAGCGTCATCGAGCGCTGCGGCCACATGTGCACGATGGAGCAGCCGCAGGCGGTGAACGAGGCGCTGGCCGCCTGGCTGGGGCGCTGAGACGCAAAAGCTCGTTGAGCTGCCGGCCGGCTTGGCGCTGGAACCTGTTCACACTACTTTTACAAGAGCAAACAAACCCTTTATGCTATTGAAATAATAGCGCCTCACGCAGGATTGACGAGGGCTGGGTGCCGATTTTCCTTGTATTTTTCAGGCAAGGCGCGCGCCGCGCCGGCCTGCGCGGGGGGCATCGCAGGCCGTGGCGCGCAGACCTAGAATGGCAGGCATGGCAAGCCGCATGACGCCGCTTGGCCCCGGCCAGATCAACCCTTCACCCATTTCCCCATGAAAACAAAAGCCGCAGTCGCCTGGAAAGCAGGCCAGCCCCTGAGCATCGAAACCGTGGACCTGGACGGTCCCAAGTTCGGCGAGGTCCTGGTGGAAATCAAGGCCACCGGCATCTGCCACACCGACTACTACACGCTCTCGGGCGCCGACCCCGAGGGCATCTTCCCGGCCATCCTGGGCCATGAAGGCGCGGGCATCGTGGTGGACGTGGGCCCGGGCGTCACCAGCCTGCGAAAAGGCGACCACGTCATTCCGCTGTACACGCCCGAATGCCGCCAGTGCAAGTTCTGCCTCTCGCGCAAGACCAACCTGTGCCAGCTCATCCGCGGCACGCAGGGCAAGGGCCTGATGCCCGACGCCACCAGCCGCTTCAGCCTGGACGGCCAGCCCATCTTTCACTACATGGGCACCTCCACCTTCAGCAACTACACGGTAGCGCCCGAGATTTCGCTGGCCAAGATCCGCCCCGACGCGCCGTTCGACAAGGTCTGCTACATCGGCTGCGGCGTCACCACCGGCATCGGCGCGGTGA
>JBEIOV010000032.1:0-22490 GCA_040377375.1 Hylemonella sp. | reverse complement strand
TGCACCCGCAGGATGTCGATGCCGTACTCCTCGGAGCCCAGCTTGAAGGCCAGGAACTCGCGGATGGAGGTGATGGCTGCGTCGCGGACGGCGCCAGCGCCACTGGCGCCCAGGGAGGAGGTAGCGGTTTGCGGTGTCATTTGTCAGGTTCCCTTCTGTGGACGGACCGATGTATCGGGTGCTGCATCTGCAGCGTGATGGCGAAGTTGATTTGTACGCATTTATCAAATTAATTAATCAAATATATCATAATTATCTTTTAAGTCAAATAAATTCAGAGTATTTCTATCGGCGCCTCTGTTTTTTTGGGGGAAATCGCTTTTCAGGGGTGAGGAAGATTGAAATGAAGATCAGGGCCATGCGGTGACGCCAGCGTTCAAGCGGCCTGCGGCAAGCCTCACAATCCCTGTCATGAAAACGATTCGGTTGAGAGAAGGCAAGGAGCGCTCACTGCTGCGCCGGCACCCCTGGATTTTTGAGTCCGCTATTGCGCGGGGTGGGGCCGACGCGGGCGAGACGGTGCGGGTGGAATCGCATCAGGGGGAGTTTTTGGCATGGGCGGCGTTCAGCCCGGTTTCCAAGATCCGGGCCCGGGTCTGGAGTTTTGATGAAACGCAACGCATTGATGCTGCGTTTTTCATAGCGGCCATCGCCCGATCCATAATGGCCAGAGCCCGATTTGACCTACAAAGTGATGGCCTGCGGCTGGTGCATGGCGAATCGGATGGCCTGCCGGGCCTCATCGTGGATCGCTATGGCGACACCCTGGTGGCCCAGTTCCTGTCAGCCGGGGCCGAGCGCTGGAAAACGGTGCTGGCCGATGCCTTGCTGGCCCAGACCGGTTTGAGCAAGCTGTATGAGCGCTCGGACGCCAGCGCCCGCGGGCTGGAGGGGCTGCCGGAAGCGACCGGCTGGCTGCGCGGCCTGCCAGCGCCGGGCCTGCCCGCCCCGCCGACCGCGCTGGTGCTGCGCGAACACGGCTGGCAGCTCGGGCTTGACATTGCCCAGGGGCACAAGACCGGTTTTTACCTGGACCAGCGCGACAGCCGCAAGCGCTTTTCTGACTATGCCCGTCGCCTGAATTTCCAGCGCGTGCTCAATTGCTACTGTTATACCGGCGGCTTCACGGTGGCGGCCTTGGCCGGCATGCAAGCCGCTGGATTCGCCGGCGGGACGGCGCATGTCACCTCGATCGATTCGTCCGCTCCGGCCATCGAGCGGGCGGCGGCCAATGTGGCGCTCAACGGCTTTGACGCGGCGCGCGCTACCTTTATGGACGCGGATGTGAATGCGTCCTTGCGCCAGTTCCTGCAGGAGGGGCGGACTTTTGACGCCATCGTGCTTGATCCGCCGAAGTTTGCGCCCACCGTGGCGCATGCCGAACGCGCGGCACGGGCCTACAAGGACATCAACCGGCTGGCCTTGAAAATTCTGGAGCCCGGCGGCGTGCTGTTCACTTATTCCTGCTCGGGCGGGATCAGCGCCGACCTGTTTCACAAGATCGTGGCTTCGGCCGGGATTGACGCCGGGGTGGATGGCTACATCCATGAGCGCATGGGCGGCGCACCCGACCACCCGATGACGATCAATTTCCCCGAGGGCGAGTACCTCAAGGGGCTGGTGGTGATGCGCAAGGCTTGAGTTTTGTGAGTGTTTCCCAGCCTTGCCCCTTTGTTGATAAGCGTAGGCAGCTATTGATTTTGTAGCGACTTGGGGCGGGTGGGCACGCCAGACAGCCGGGGATGTCCGTTCTTCGGCACCCGCCATGCTGGCCAAGGCGGCAGCGCGGCGCCAGCTTGAATACCAGGAGCGAAGAGAGCGAACCCCAACCAATCCGGCCATTGATTTCACCGCTAAACTCCCCATTTGGTTTTTTCGATGTAACTGGGCTGTTTGCAGAGCACGCCAGGTAGCAGTTACTCCCTCCACAATTCCTGTAAATAGCGGAACCCCCCATGAGTCTCATTCCAGCCACCATCCTCACGGGTTTTCTCGGCTCCGGCAAAACCACGCTGCTCAAGCGCGTGCTGCAGGAAGCCCATGGCCAGAAGATTGCCGTGATTGAAAACGAGTTCGGCGAGGAAAACATCGACAACGACATCCTGGTGGCCGATACCCAGGAGCAGATCATCCAGATGAGCAATGGCTGCATCTGCTGCACCATCCGCGAGGACCTGCGCTCCGCGCTGCAGTTGCTGGCCGCCAAGAAGCGCCAGGGCCTGCTCGACTTTGACCGGGTGGTGATCGAGACCACGGGCCTGGCCGACCCCGGCCCGGTGGCGCAGACCTTCTTCATGGACGACGAGATTGCCGAGAGCTACCTGCTCGATTCCATCCTGACGCTGGTGGATGCCAAGCACGCGGCCCAGCAGCTCAACGACCGGCAGGAGGCGCGCCGCCAGGTGGGCTTTGCCGACCAGATTTTCATCAGCAAGACCGATCTGGTGTCGGCCGAGGAAACCGATGCGCTGATGCACCGCTTGAAGCACATGAACCCGCGCGCGCCGCAAAAAGCCGTGCATTTTGGCGAGGTGGCCTTGAGCGAGGTGTTTGACCTGCGTGGCTTCAACCTTAACGCCAAGCTGGAGATTGACCCGGATTTCCTCAAGGAAGAGGAGGATCACGCGCAGGGGCACGATCACGGACACCATGAGCACGCGCATGGCGAGCAGTGCGACCATCCCTCGCACCAGCATGCGCATGGGCACCATCATCACCATGACGATGATGTGAAAAGCTTTGTCTTCCGCTCGGACCGGCCTTTCGATCCGGCCAAGCTGGAGGATTTTCTGGGCGCCATCGTCAATATCTATGGCCCGCGCATGCTGCGCTACAAGGGCGTGCTCAACATGAAGGGCACGGAGCGCAAGGTGATTTTCCAGGGCGTGCACCAGCTCATGGGCAGCGATCTGGGTCCGCCGTGGGCCGAGGCTGAAAAGCGCACCAGCAAAATGGTGTTCATCGGCATCGATCTGCCCAAGGACATTTTCCTGCAGGGGCTGGAGCAGAGCCTGACGTGATCTGATTTGCAGCGTTGCAGGCGAGACCCCGTGTTTGTCTCGATTTTGCAACTGATGGGATTTCCGGTGCGTAAACCTGTACACTCGCGCGCCAGTGAAGGCTCGCAGGGCAAGCCATCAAGGGCTCGCAATGCGGGTATAACTGTCAAAAGTGAAGCGCGCGCCGCGTCAAATCAGCGCGCGCTAGCCAGTGGGATGCACGCGCAGGCAAATTCTGCGAGGAGGCAAGAAGTGAAAGCTCAACCTGGAAAGGTCAAAGTGTCTTCCAAAGTGAAAAAGGCCGTTGTCAAGGCCAAACCAGCCAAAAAAACTGTTGCCAAGCCAGTTGCAAAATCTGCGGCGAAGCCGGCAGCAACAAAAAAAGTAGCCAAGCCAGCGGCCAAGGCGGGCAAGCCCACGGCCACCAAGGCGGTCGCCAAAGTTGCCGTCAAGGCCAAGAGCTCGAAACCCGCACCAGCGGCGCGGGCCAAAACGGCCAAGGCGGCTGCGCCAAAGTCAGCCAGGCCGGCGAACAGGAAAGAGCCGAAGGCGGCTGCCAAGGCATCAGTGGCCAAGGCCACGAAGACGCCTGTTGCGCCCAAGAAGTCCTCCGCTGCGCCTGCGACGTCCAAAACCCGGGGACAGGAAAAGCCTGCCGCCCAGGGCAAGACCCCCTCCAAGAGTGCGGCCAAAACCGCGCCACCCAAGGCGGCGCCGGCACCCGTGGCCGTGGCGCAGCCGGTGGCCACACCTGCGGCCAAAGCGGGGCGTCCTTCGTCCCGCCTGGCCCAGTTAACCGTTCCTTCCATGGCGCAATCGGTGGCTTCTACCGCCGCCAAAGCCAGTTACACACAAATCATGTCGTCCCCACCCATTGTTCCCCCGCTTCCTTCCGCCATCAAAAAAGATCCCAAGCTTGCCAATAACTGGAAAACCAAGCCGCTCGAGCAACTGACCGATGCAGACCTGCTCTCCATGCCCGACTCCGAGTACATGAACGAGACGCAGTTGGCGGCCTTCCGTCTGCGGCTTTCCATTCTCCGGCAGGACATCCTGAACAGTGCGGGTGAAACCACGGAGCATCTGCGCGAAGACACGGTCGTCGTGCCGGATCCGGCGGACCGTGCCACTATCGAGGAAGAGCATGCGCTTGAGTTGCGCACCCGTGACCGGGAGCGCAAGCTTCTCAAGAAAATAGAGCAGTCCATCACGCGCATCGACGCGGGCGACTACGGCTACTGCGACGAAACGGGTGAGCCCATTGGAGTGGGGCGCCTGCTGGCGCGTCCGACGGCGACCTTGTCGCTGGAAGCGCAGCAGCGGCGTGAACTCAAGCAGAAGATGTTCGGGGATTGAGCACGGACACTGCCGTAAAAACAGCACGCTAAAAACATCAGACCCATGGCCAAAGACAACAACTCCGGTTTGCTGTCCAAGGTCGTCAAATTTGTCCGCCATCCGACGACGAACTGGTCTGATCTGGATCGCCCGGAACCGGAGCCCGACGACGGGTACAGCAAGCAGGCGCTCAAGGAGCTGATCGAGCGCAAGCGGCAGAACGATTTTGTGCGCAAGCATGAGTTCGATCAGCTCAGAAAGCTGCGCCGCAGCGAATCCGAACGCAATGCCGAGCAGGCTGGGCGTCCTTCCTTTTTCCAGAGCAGTATTCCGTCCAACCCGGATGAACGGGCCATGACGCTGAAGAAGATTGACGAGATCGAAGCCCAGATGTCCAAGCAGTGGTGGAAGGGCCGGGAGGATGAAGCGTCAGTCCAGGCCCATTCGACTTCGGCGGCCTCGACATCATCGGCGCCCGGCCGGGACCCGGCGCCCGTGACGCTGTCGCCCACCACGAGCGGAAGCGGTTTTGCGATGACGGCGGCATCCACCCTGTCGTCCCCTGTCAGTTCGGGAGATCACGCGGATTTTGTTCCGACCCAAATGGGTACGACAGCCAGTCCATTGCCCGCGTCTGAATCCGAGCGGCAAGGCCGTCCAGCGGCGGCGGGCAGGACAGCGGGGGCCGCGGGGGACGCTGGCGCGGGGCGTTCGCCGGCGCAGCCCCTGGCGATGCAGCCTGTCGACGCCAAGGTGGACCCTGACCTTGAGGAAGCCGCCATTGGTTTTGCCAACGGGGACGATGCGGGCGTCGAGGTGATGCTTCTGAATGCGCTGCAGCGCGACCATGTGCGCCGCGATCTCGCCGAGGGCTGGATGGCGGCCCTGTTCGACTTGTATCGGGCGACCGGCCAGCAGACGCGTTTCGACCGCGTGGCCATCGACTTTGCCGAGCGGTTTGGCCGGTCGGCACCGGCGTGGTTTTCGATCCCGGATTCACTCGGGCGCAAGACCGGCATTACCCCTGCGCAAGCGGCCATGCCGGCGTCCACGGCAGCGCCGATCTGGACCAGTCCGGCCGAGCTCCATCTCCAAGCCGCGCAAGCGCTTCGTGCCGCAGTGGCGGATGCTGCTTCGCCCTGGCATCTGGACTGGAGCCCGCTGCTGTCGATTGGGGCCGAGGCGGTGGAGTTGCTGGGCAAGCTGTTCTCCGACTGGTGCGACCGGCCTGTCAGCTTGCGCTTTGTCGGCACCGAGAGCCTGGAGCGCGCGCTGGGTGCCGCGACGCCTTCGGGCGATGCCAGTGTCAGTCCGGCTCTGTGGCTGCTGCGCATGGACGCCTTGCGCATCATGCGGCGGCACGATGAGTTCGATCTGGTGGCGCTGGATTACTGCGTCACTTACGAAGTGTCGCCGCCATCCTGGCAGGATACCCTGTGCGAGTTCGCGCGGGAAAATGCGAACCCACCGGTCATGGCCGCGGTGGATGGGATGAATTTGCGCGATGTGGGCGGGAAGCAAGGCCGGTCTCCGGCAGCCCCGCAGGGCGCGCAGGCCTTGGCCGTCACCGAGCTGGAATTGAGCGGAGAAATTGAGGGGGACGCCACGCAAGCGCTCGGCAAATTTGAAGCCGGATTTTCAGGCACGGCTGACCGGCTCGTGATTTCGTGTGCGAGATTGATCCGTGTTGATTTCTCGGCCGCGGGAAGCATACTCAACTGGGTCGCGGCCCGCCAGAGCGAAGGCTGCCACGTGCAATTCAGGGACGTGCATCACTTGGTTGCGGCTTTCTTCGACGTGATTGGCATCAGCGAACACGCCAGGGTCATTCCACGCACGAGCTGACGCACTGCCAGTTATCACACGGCGTATCAGCGACTGGAAGCGGATCGTCCATCCGGGTCTTGCACCGGTCCGCGAGCCAGAATCCGGGATGGTGTGGGGCGCAAAGTTCATGGCAGGCCCGTGCAGCGGCTGGTCGGCTGGAATGGAGGCCAAAAGGCAAGCCGGTCGCCGTTCTGTCCCGAATGCACACGTTGAAGGGCGCCTGGTCCGGCACATTTCCTCGCGCGCCCGTGCATGCTCGTCAGACCTTGCCCGCAATATTTTTTTGCGCACAGTTTGCTCAGAAAGCACTTTCAGAGTCTGCGCTAAGTGCTTTATCTACAAAGCTTTTCTTTGATGCGGGCCATGCAAAATCGCAGCTAAGTTGTTGATTTCATTACAAAAAATTGCAACAGCCTGCTTGCCGAATGTACTTTTCCTGATACAGTGCAAAAAAGTGCAATTAAGTGGTGAAAAGTGCGTTTACCTTTTCATTCTTTTTTGCTTGGCTGTCTAACAGGGGTATGTCGTCGTGTTTCAAGGGGCTTCGTCGCTAAGTCTGGATGCCAAGGGGCGGCTGTCTGTGCCGACCCGGCATCGCGATGTGCTCAGCGCGACGGCTGCCGGCCAGCTCACCATCACCAAGCACCCGCACGGCTGTCTCATGGTTTTTCCGCGCCCGGAGTGGGAGAAGTTCCGTGAGCGCATCGCCGCCTTGCCGATGTCGGCACAGTGGTGGAAACGGATCTTCCTGGGCAATGCCATGGATGTGGAGATGGATGGCACCGGCCGCGTGCTGGTCTCGCCCGAGCTGCGCGCGGCCGCGGGCATTGCCAAGGACACCATGCTCCTGGGCATGGGCAACCACTTCGAGCTGTGGGACAAGGCGACGTATGAGGCCCAGGAGGCCCGGGCGATGCAGGGTGAGATGCCCGACGTCTTCAAGGACTTTTCCTTCTGAAGGTTGACGGTGGACACCACATGGAAACACACCACCGTCTTGTTGAACGAAGCAGTCGAAGCACTATTCAACAAGCCGGATGCCCAGGCCGGCGATGCCCAGCCGGCCGATGGCGCCTATGTCGATGCGACCTTCGGGCGCGGCGGCCATTCGCAACAGATCCTGTCCCGGCTGTCGCCGCACGGGCGCCTGATCGCCTTCGACAAGGACCCCGATGCCGTCAAGCAGGCCGCCCAGATCGGCGATCCGCGTTTCTCAATCCGGCACGAGGGCTTCAGCCAGTTGGGCGAATTGCCTCCCGCCAGCGTGGCGGGCGTGCTCATGGACCTGGGCGTGAGCTCGCCCCAGATCGACAACCCCGAGCGGGGTTTCAGTTTCAGATTCGAGGGTCCGCTGGACATGCGCATGGACACCACGCGGGGGATCAGCGTGGCGCAATGGCTGGCAACAGCAGAGGCAAATCAGATCGCGGAGGTAATACGTGACTATGGTGAAGAACGGTTTGCTGGCCCAATTGCAAAGGCGATTGTTGCTCGCCGACAGGCACGGGGCCCAATTTCAACCACCACCGAACTGGCCGAGCTCGTGGCTGACGCGGTCAAAACCCGCGAGCCGGGCCAGAACCCTGCAACGCGCACATTTCAGGCTCTTCGGATTTTCATCAACGCCGAGCTTGAAGAGCTGCAACAAGCGCTAGAGGCCAGCCTTGATGTACTGCAACCCGGAGGGCGACTGGTGGTGATCAGTTTTCATTCGCTGGAAGACCGCATCGTCAAACAATTCATCGCAAAACATTCACGCGAGGTATATGACCGCCGCGCGCCATTCGCGGCCCCCAAGGTCATGCAAGTGCGGGCGCTCGAGCGCATCAAGCCGAGGCCGGCCGAGGTGGCCGCCAATCCGCGCGCGCGCAGCGCCATCATGCGCGTGGCGCAAAGGATGGATGCGGGGGGGGCGCCATGACCAGGCTCAACCTCGTTCTTTTGCTGGCCGTGCTGGCCAGCGCGCTTTATCTGGTCAGTGTCCAGTACGAGTCGCGTCGCCTGTTTACCGACATCGATCGGGAAAACGCGCAGACCCGCAAGCTCGAACTGGAAAATGAACGCCTGCAAGTCGAAAAGCGTGCCCAGGCCACCCCCTTGCGCGTGGAAAAACTGGCCAAGGAGCAGTTGCAGATGCGCACTGCCACGCCGGCCATCACGAACTATGTGAAGTACCCGTCCGCCCCGGAGCGCCCAGCGGGCGCCGGCGATGCCGCGCCGCGGCGGGCAGGCCAGGAAGCCGCGGGGCGCATCGAATGAGCCGCAGCATTCTCTACACCTCCAGCCCCCTGCTGGCCAGCCGCACACCGGTGTGGCGCAGCAAGTTCGTGGTGGCGGCGATTGCCCTGGGGTTTGTCGGCCTTGCCGCCCGTGCCGCCTATATCCAGGTGCTGGCCAACGACTTTTTCCAGAAGCAGGGCGAGGTGCGTTTTGCGCGAACACTCGAACTGCCGGCCAACCGCGGGCGCATCCTGGACCGCAACGGCCTGATCCTGGCTTCCAGTGTCCCGGCTCCCAGCATCTGGGCCATTCCGGAGGATGTGGAGCGGGACAAGGGGCAGATGCAGCAGCTCGCGAAGCTGCTGGAAATGCCGCTGGCCGAGCTCAACAAAAAACTGGAAGACGAGGACAAGACATTTGTCTGGCTCAAGCGGCAGGTGGAAGAGTCGGTTGCGCAGCAGATCGTGGCCCTGAACATCAAGGGCATCTATCAACGCAAGGAATACAAGCGGCAGTACCCGGAAGGCGAGGCGGCGGCGCATGTGGTTGGCTTCACCAACGTGGAAGACAAGGGGCAGGAAGGCATCGAGCTCGGCTTTGACAAGGTGCTGGCGGGTCGCGTCGGGTCGCGGCGCGTGATCAAGGATCGGCTGGGCCGCGTGGTGGAGGCGGTCGGCGAGCAGGAGCCGCCGGTCGATGGACGCGACCTGCAACTGAGCATTGACAGCAAGGTGCAGTTCTTCGCCTACCAAAAGCTCAAGGATGCCGTGTTGACCAACAAGGCCAAGGCGGGCAGTGTCGTGGTGCTCGACGCGGTGACGGGCGAAGTGCTGGCCGTGGCCAACTATCCGAGCTACCTGCCGGACAAGCGGCGCAACCTCAGTGGCGAGCAGCTGCGCAACCGCGCCCTGACCGATACCTTCGAGCCCGGCTCGGTGATGAAGCCTTTTACCATCGGCCTGGCACTGGAGAGCGGCCGCGTCAAGCCCGGCACGGTGATCCAGACCGCGCCAGGCAGCGTCACGATCACGGGCTCGACGATCCATGACTCGCATCCGCATGGGGCGCTGACGGTCGAGCAGGTGATCCAGGTCTCGAGCAATGTGGGGACCACCAAGATCGCCATGCAGATGCAGCCCCGCGAGATGTGGGAACTGTTCTCGCAGGCCGGCTTTGGCCAGAAGCCGCAAATTGATTTTCCCGGCGTGGTGTCGGGTCGCCTGCGGCCCTACAAGACATGGCGGCCGATTGAGCAGGCCACCATGTCTTACGGCTACGGGCTGTCGGCCTCGCTGTTCCAGATGGCGCGCTCCTACACCGTGTTTTCGCACGACGGCCAGATCATTCCGGCGACCCTGTTCAAGACCAGCGAACCCGCCGTGGGCATACAGGTACTCTCCGCGCGCACCGCCGGCGACGTGCGCCGGATGCTGCAGATGGCGGCAGGTCCGGGCGGCACGGGCCCCAAGGCGCAGACCATGGGCTACTCGGTGGGCGGCAAGTCGGGCACGGCGTACAAGCAGGTCGGCAAGGGCTATGGCAGCGACAAGAACCGCAAATACCGGGGCTGGTTCGTGGGCATGGCCCCGATCGACAAGCCCAGAATCATTGTGGCGGTGATGATTGACGAGCCGAGTGCCGGCAAGTACTTCGGCGGCGATGTGGCCGCGCCCGTGTTCAGCGAGGTGGTGCAGCAGACGCTGCGCATGCTGGGCATCCAGCCGGACATGGCGGTCAAGCCCCAGATCGTGGCGCAAGCGGTGGAGGAGAGCTTCTGATGCTGGAACTCCATACACCGCTGCAAGCCGCGCAATGGCTGCGCAGCCGCGTCACGGGAACGCTGTTTGCCGACAGCCGCAAAGTGCGCGCCGGCGACGGCTTCATGGCCTGGCCGGGGGCCGCCACCGATGCGCGCCAGCATGTGCCGGCCGCGCTCTTGCAGGGCGCAACGGCCTGCCTGGTCGAGAAAACGGGCGTGGAAAGCTATCAATTTGATAGTGACCGCATTGCTGCCTACAGCCAGCTCAAGGCGGCCAGTGGCCCGATTGCCGCGGCCTACTATGAAGAACCCTCGACGCAACTGGACGTGCTGGCGGTTACCGGCACCAACGGCAAGACCTCCACCAGCTGGTGGCTGGCGCAGGCACTGTCTGCCCTCAGGCAACCCATGCCGCTGCCCTGCGGGCTGGTGGGCACGCTGGGCGTTGGCCGGGCGCCGCAGGCCGGTACTGCGGACATGCCGGCTCCCGTGGTGGTGAGCACGGGCCTGACCACGCCCGACCCAGTGCTGCTGCAGCAGACCTTGCGCCGGTTTGTCGGTGAGGGCCTGAAGGCCTGCGCCATTGAAGCGTCCTCCATCGGCCTGGCGGAGCGGCGGTTGGATGGAACGCGCATTCGCACGGCGATTTTTACCAACTTCACGCAGGATCATCTCGACTACCACGGCACGATGCAGGCCTACTGGCAAGCCAAGGCCGCCCTGTTCGAGTGGCCCGGACTGCGCTCGGCCGTTGTCAATGTGGATGACGAAAAAGGCGCCGAGCTGGCGCAGACGCTGGCTGGCCGGCCACTGGATCTGTGGACGGTATCCTGCGCCGCAGCGGCTCGCTTGCAGGCGCGCGACATCACGTTCGACACCCGGGGCTTGCGCTTTGTGGTGTGCGAAGGCAATGAGCGCCATCTGCTGGACACGCATCTGATTGGCACTTACAACGTGTCCAATCTGCTGGGCGTGATCGGCACCATGCGCTCGCTCGATGTGCCGCTGGCGGCGGCCGTGCAAGCCTGCCGCGAACTCCATCCGGTGCCGGGCAGGATGGAAATGGTGGGGTTGGAGGCGGATGTGAACGCCGACTGGCCGTCCCAAGGCGCGAAGGCCCCCGCAGGGGCCATTCCCCTGGTGGTCGTGGACTATGCCCATACGCCGGATGCGCTGGTCAAGGTGCTGATGGCCTTGCGGCCACTGGCTGGGCAGCGCGGGGGCCGGCTCTGGTGCGTGTTTGGCTGCGGCGGCGACCGCGATCCGGTCAAGCGCCCCCTCATGGGCGCGGTGGCGGGCCAGCATGCGGACCGCGTGGTGGTGACCAGCGACAACCCGCGCAGCGAGAAGCCCGAGGTCATCATCAGCCAGATCCTGCTGGGCCTGGAAGGGCACGGGGGCGTGAGCGTGCTGGCCGACCGTGCCCAGGCCATTACCCAGACGCTGCTGCAGGCCGCGGCCTGCGACGTGGTGCTGGTGGCCGGCAAGGGCCATGAGGCGTATCAGGAAATCGCCGGCACGCGGCTGCCGTTTTCCGATCAGGCCCAGGTGCGGCAGGCCCTGCGGGCCCGCGCGGCAACTCGGCAAGGAGTACAGGCATGAGCGCCGACATGAATGCGATGATGACCCTGGAACAGGCGGCGCTCTGGGTGGCGGATGCCCAACTCGTGGGCGACAGCCAGGTGGCGGTGCAGCGCGTGCACACCGATACCCGCACGCTGGCGCCGGGGGATCTGTTCGTGGCGCTCAAGGGCGAGCGTTTCGACGGCAATGACTTTCTCGCCGAGGCCAGGGCACGGGGCGCGGTGGCCGCCATCTGCCAGGGCGCGGGTCACGCGGCGCTGACGCAGGCCGGACTGCCCGGGCTGGTGGTGGCCGACAGCAAGCTGGCGCTCGGGCAACTGGCCGCACAATGGCGCGCGCAGTTCAGGCTGCCCTTGATGGCCGTGACCGGCAGCAACGGCAAGACCACCGTGACGCAGATGATTGCCTCCATTCTGCGGGCCTTCAAGCCGCAAGCCATGCTGGCCACGCAAGGCAACCTGAACAACGACATCGGCGTGCCGCTGACACTGCTGCGCCTGCGCGCCAGCCATGAGGTGGCCGTGGTCGAGCTCGGCATGAACCATCCGGGCGAGATTGCCACCCTGGCGGCCATGGCCAGGCCCACGGTGGCGCTGGTCAACAACGCGCAGCGCGAGCATCTGGAGTTCATGGCCACGATCGAGGCGGTCGCGCGAGAAAACGGCTCGGTCATCGAAGCGCTGGCGTCCAGCGGTGTGGCGGTCTTTCCGGCCGATGATGCCTACAGCGAACTGTGGCACCGGCTGGCCGGCGCGCGGCCGCAGATGACTTTTGCGATCGCGCCGCAGACCGAGGGCGCCGACGTGGGCTGTTCGCCGCCAGCCTGGGCCGCTGGGGCCTGGAGCGTGGATGCCCGCACGCCGGCCGGGGCCCTGCACTACGCCCTGCGCGTGGCGGGCCTGCACAACGTGAAGAATTCGCTGGCGGCCACCGCCTGCGCGCTGGCCGCTGGCGTGCCGCTGGCCGACATCGTGCGCGGGCTCGAGGCGTTCGAGCCCGTCAAAGGCCGCTCGCGTGCCTTGCGGCTGGAGCTGGGCGGGCGTGCCGTCACGCTGGTGGACGACACCTACAACGCCAATCCGGACTCGGTGCGGGCCGCCATCGATGTGTTGGCCGGCTTGCCGGGGCCGCGCCTGCTGGTGCTCGGCGACATGGGCGAGGTCGGCAATGAAGGGCCGCGCTTTCATGCCGAAGCCGGCGAGTACGCCCGTCAGCTCGGGATCGACGCGGTCTTCACGCTGGGCGAATTGTCGGCCGCGGCGGCCGCCCATTTCGGGACCGGGCGGCACTTCAGCGATGTGAATGCCTTGAACGCCGCCGTGCTGGAGGCGCTGCCCCGCATGGGCAGCGTGCTGGCCAAGGGCTCGCGCTTCATGAAGATGGAGCGGGTGGTCGAGGCGCTGACAGCGCACGCACAACACAACAAGGAAAAACATGCTGCCTAGCTTTAAGTCCGGGAGTGCGCAATGCTGTTAAGCCTGGCCCAGTGGCTCCAGTCGATCTCGCCCGAATTCGGATTCTTCCGGGTGTTCCAGTACCTGACGTTTCGCGCCGTCATGGCGGCGCTGACGGCGCTGCTCATGGGCCTATTCGCGGGCCCGTATGTGATCCGGCGCCTGGCCCATCTGAAAATCGGCCAGCCGGTGCGCGGCTACGGCATGGAAACGCACCTGAGCAAGAGCGGCACGCCCACCATGGGCGGCGTGCTGATCCTGCTGTCGATCGCGGTGTCCACGCTGCTGTGGTTCGATCTGAGCAACCGTTTCGTCTGGATCGTGCTGCTGGTCACGCTGGGTTTTGGCGCGATCGGCTGGGTCGATGACTGGCGCAAGGTGGTGTACAAGGACCCGGAGGGCATGCGCTCGCGCGAGAAGTATTTCTGGCAGTCCCTCATTGGCCTGGTGGCCGCCCTGTATCTGGTGTTCAGCATTTCCGAGAGTTCCAATCTGCGCGTGCTCGAGCTGTTCTTCAAATGGGTGCAGTCCGGTTTCGACCTGAATCTGCCGCCCAAGGCCGGCCTGCTGCTGCCCTTCTTCAAGGAGGTCAGCTACCCGCTGGGCGTGTTCGGTTTTGTCATCATGACCTATCTTGTGATCGTGGGGTCGAGCAACGCCGTCAACCTGACCGACGGGCTGGATGGGCTGGCCATCATGCCGGTGGTGATGGTGGGCTCCTCGCTGGGCGTGTTTGCCTACGTCACGGGCAGCGCGGTCTACTCGAAATATTTGTTTTTCCCGCACATTCCGGGTTCGGGCGAACTGCTGATCTTCTGCTCGGCCATGGCCGGCGCGGGGCTGGCCTTTCTCTGGTTCAACACGCATCCGGCGCAGGTCTTCATGGGCGATGTGGGGGCACTGGCGCTGGGCGGCGCCCTGGGCACGATTGCCGTGATCGTGCGCCAGGAGATCGTTCTGGCCATCATGGGCGGCATCTTCGTGGTGGAGGCGCTGTCCGTCATGCTGCAGGTGACGTATTTCAAATACACGAAGCGGAAATACGGCGCGGGACGCCGCATCCTCAAGATGGCACCGCTGCACCACCATTTCGAGAAAAGCGGCTGGAAGGAAACGCAGGTGGTGGTGCGCTTCTGGATCATCACCATGCTGCTGTGCCTGATCGGCCTGTCCACCTTGAAGCTGAGGTAAACCCGTGGACTTACTGAAAGACCAGCACGTACTCATCCTGGGCCTGGGCGTATCCGGGCTGGCGATGGCGCGCTGGTGCGTGCGCCATGGGGCGCGGGTTACCGTGGCCGACACGCGCGAGGCGCCGCCGCAACTGGCGAGCCTGCGCAGCGAGCTGCCGATGGTGAAATTTGTGAGCGGTGCGTTTGATGCCGCGCTGGTGAGCGCCGACTGGCCGTCCCAAGGCGCGAAGGCCCCCCCGGGGGGCAGCGCAGCACACGAAGTGGCAAGCGTGGGGGCCAATATGAGCGCCGACTGGCCGTCCCAAGGCAGCGACATCCACGCCGTGTTCAAGAGCCCGGGCCTGACACCGGCCGCGGTGGCGCCGCTCTGGTCGGCGGCGCAGGCCCGTGGCTTGTGGACCGGTGGCGAGCTGAGCCTGTTTGCCCAGGGCCTGGCCGACTTGAAGCAGTCGCGCGGTTATGAACCCAAGGTGCTGGCCGTCACCGGCACCAATGGCAAGACCACGGTCACCTCGCTCACCGGCCAACTGGTCGAGCGCGCCGGCAAGACCGTCGCCGTGGCGGGCAACATCGGCCCGACGCTGCTCGATACGCTGGCGCAGCGGCTGGACGCGGGCACCTTGCCCGAGGTCTGGGTGATCGAGCTCTCCAGCTTCCAGCTCGATGGCGTGAAGGATTTCGAGCCAACCGCCGCCGCCGTGCTCAACCTGACGCAGGATCACCTGGACTGGCATGGCAGCATGAGCGCCGCCGGGCCGTCCCAAGGCGCGAAGGCCCCCCAGGGGGGCAGCGCAGCACACGAAGTGGCCAGCGTGGGGACCGCGATGCAAGCTTATGCTGCCGCCAAGGCCCGCATCTTCGGCGAAACCGGCCTGATGATCCTGAACCGGGAAGACCCGCTGGTCATGGCCATGCTGCCGCTGCCGCTCAAGGGGCGGCAAGACCGCAGCGGGGTGACTTTCGGCTCGGACATGCCGCAGCGGCCCGGGGATTTCGGCATCGAGGAAGTCAATGGCATGGTATGGCTGGTGCGTGCCCTGGAAGCCGATGAAACCCGCAGGAAGCGCAAGGGCGAAGCGGAAGAGGAACTGCACATCCAGCGCCTCATGCCCGCCGATGCCCTGCGCATCAGGGGGCGTCACAACGCCGTCAATGCATTGGCCGCGCTGGCCCTGGCGGCGGCGGCGGGCTGCCCTCTGGCACCCGTGCTGTACGGCTTGCGGGAGTACCGGGGCGAGCCGCACCGGGTGGAGTCCATTGCCGTCATCAACGACGTGGAGTTTTTCGACGACAGCAAGGGCACCAATGTCGGCGCCGCCGTTGCGGCGCTCAATGGCCTGGGCGCGGACCGCAAGCTGGTCGCGATTCTGGGCGGAGAGGGCAAGGGGCAGGATTTTTCCCCTCTCGCCGCCCCGGTGTCGCGCCATGCGCGGGCCGTGGTGCTGATCGGCCGCGATGCGCCCCTGATCCGTGCCGCGCTGGAGCCGACCGGTGTGCCGCTGGTCGCTGCGGAATCGATGGAGCAGGCCGTCGCGCAGGCCAACCGCCTGGCCCATGCCGGGGATGCGGTGCTGATGTCGCCGGCCTGCGCCAGCTTTGACATGTTTGACAACTACGAACACCGGGCCCGCGTGTTTTGCGATGCGGTGCATGAACTGGCGCAAAACGCCGGTGCGCAGTCGGGAGGAGCGACGTGAACACGCTCGCGCAACGCTTTTTCGGATGGTTTGGCGGCCGGCTGCGGCCGTCGGCGGATGTATTGCCGGTGCGCCTGGGTGCCATGCGGACCTCGGGCGCCGCGATGACACCGAGCCGGGTGCTCGGTTTCGATCAGGTTCTGGTCTGGGTGACCGTGGCTTTGCTGGCATGGGGGCTGGTCATGGTGTATTCGGCCTCGATTGCGATGCCGGACAACCCCCGCTTCGCCAGGTACACCCACATGCATTTCCTGACCCGGCATGTGATCTCGATGCTGATTGCCCTGGTGGCCGCGCTCATTGCATTCCAGATTCCCGTGGCGACCTGGGAGAAGATCGCGCCGTGGCTGTTCGTGGCATCCCTGGTGTTGCTGATCGCCGTCCTGATTCCCCACGTGGGCAAGGGCGTCAATGGCGCGCGGCGCTGGATTGCGCTCGGCGTCATGAACTTCCAGCCATCCGAGCTCGCCAAATTCGCGGTGCTGCTGTACGCGGCCGACTACATGGTGCGCAAGATGGACGTGAAGGAAAAATTCTTCCGCGCCGTCATGCCGATGGCCGTGGCCGTGGCCGTGGTGGGCTTGCTGCTGCTGGCCGAGCCCGACATGGGCGCCTTCATGGTGATTGCCGTGATCGCGATGGGCATCCTGTTCCTGGGCGGCGTGAACGCCCGCATGTTCTTCCTGATCGCGGCCATTCTGGTGGTGGCGTTCAGCCTGATGATCGCCTTCAGCGAGTGGCGGCGCGAGCGCATCTTTGCCTATCTGGACCCCTGGAGCGAAAAGCACGCGCTGGGCAAGGGCTATCAGTTGTCGCATTCACTGATTGCCATCGGCCGGGGCGAGATTTTCGGCGTGGGGCTGGGCGGCAGCGTGGAAAAATTGCACTGGCTGCCGGAGGCCCACACCGATTTCCTGCTGGCCGTCATCGGCGAGGAGTTCGGCCTCGTCGGCGTGCTGACCGTCATCGGCCTGTTCCTGTGGATGACGCGCCGCATCATGCACATCGGGCGTCAGGCCATCGCCCTGGACCGCGTGTTTGCCGGTCTGGTGGCACAGGGGGTGGGCATCTGGATGGGTTTTCAGGCCTTCATCAACATGGGCGTGAACCTGGGCGCCCTGCCGACCAAGGGCCTGACCCTGCCGCTCATGAGCTATGGCGGCTCGGCCATCCTCATCAATCTGGTGGCCATCGCCGTGGTGCTGAGGGTTGATTATGAAAACAGGCAACTCATGCACGGAGGCCGTGTATGAGTTGCCTGTTTCACCAAAATTGGCACCGCGCGCAGCGCGACATGGCGCGGCACGCGTCATGGCTCATGCACGGAGGCCGTGTATGAGTTGCCTGTTTCGCCAAAATTGGCACTGCGCGCAGCGCGACATGGCGCGGCACGCGTCATGGCTCATGCACGGAGGCCGGGTATGAACATGAACGCCGCCGCAGCGCCTGGCCGCCCCAAGCAAGGCACGGCCCCCTCGGGGGGCAGCGCCGCACACGAAGTGGCAAGCGCGGGGGTTCACAGGACTGCCCTGGTCATGGCGGGCGGCACGGGAGGGCACATCTTCCCCGGCCTGGCGGTGGCCGAGGCCCTGCGTGCCAAGGGCTGGCGCGTGCACTGGCTGGGTAATGCCAGCGGCATGGAGGCCACGCTGGTGCCGCCGCGCGGTTTCCCGTTCGAGACGATTGAATTCTCCGGCGTGCGCGGGAAGGGTTTTGCCACGCTGGCGCTGCTGCCGCCGCGCCTGCTCAAGGCCTTCTGGCAGAGCATCCAGGTGCTGCGCCGCGTCAAGCCCGATGTGGTGGTGGGCCTGGGCGGCTACATCACCTTTCCCGCGGGCATGATGAGCGTGCTGCTGGGCAAACCGCTGGTGCTGCACGAGCAGAACTCGGTGGCCGGCCTGGCCAACAAGGTGCTGGCCGGCGTGGCCGACCGTGTCTTCACGGCTTTCCCCCATGTGTTCAAGCGGGGGCGCTGGGTGGGCAACCCCTTGCGTGAGGCTTTTCTCAGGCAGCCCGGTCCGGCCACGCGCTTTGCCGGACGCAGCGGCCCCTTGCGCCTGCTGGTGGTCGGCGGCAGTCTCGGCGCCAAGGCCCTCAACGACATTGTGCCGCGCGCGCTGGCGCTGATTCCGGGCGAGAGCCGGCCGCAGGTCATCCACCAAAGCGGCGCCAAGCAAATCGAGGCGCTGCGCGCCAACTACGCGGCCGCCGGCGTGCGGGCCGAGCTCACGCCCTTCATCGACGACGCGGCGCAGGCTTTTGCCGACGCCGACCTGCTGATCTGCCGCGCCGGAGCCAGCACCGTGACCGAAATTGCCGCGGTGGGTGCGGCTGCCGTGTTTGTTCCATTTCCGGCGGCGGTGGACGACCACCAGACCGCCAACGCCCGTTTCCTGGTGGACCAGGGGGCGGGCTGCCTGCTGCCGCAAAAAGACATGAACCCTGAACGACTTGCTGAATTGCTACAAAAAACAGAGCGCACTACGCTTGTTTCATGGGGTCTACAGGCTAAAAAGCTTGAAAAAACCGAGGCCACCGAGCAACTGGTGGCGGCCTGCGAGGAGTTGACCCGATGAAACACGCCATCCGTCGCATTCATTTCGTCGGCGTGGGCGGCTCCGGCATGTCGGGCATCGCCGAGGTGCTGCTCAACCTGGGCTACGAGATTTCCGGCTCCGACCTGGCCGACAGCGCCACGCTCAAGCGCCTGGCGGCCTTGGGCATCAAGACCTTTGTCGGCCATGCGCCGGCCAACGTGGCGGGCGCGGATGCGGTGGTGACATCGACCGCGGTGCAGGCGGACAACCCCGAGGTGCTGGCCGCGCGCGACAAGCGCATCCCGATCGTGCCGCGCGCCGTCATGCTGGCCGAGCTCATGCGCCTCAAGCAGGGCATTGCGATCGCCGGCACGCACGGCAAGACCACCACCACCAGCCTGGTGGCCAGCGTGCTGGCCGAAGCCGGGCTGGACCCGACCTTTGTCATCGGCGGGCGCCTCAACAGCGCGGGTGCCAACGCCCGCCTTGGCAGTGGCGACTACATCGTGGTGGAGGCCGATGAGTCGGATGCCTCCTTCCTCAACCTGCTGCCGGTCATGGCCGTGGTGACCAATATCGATGCCGACCACATGGAGACCTATGGCCACGACTTCGGCCGTCTCAAGGGCGCGTTCGTCGACTTCCTGCACCGCATGCCTTTTTACGGCACGGCCATCCTGTGCACGGACGACCCGGCGGTGCGCGACATCGTGCCGCAGGTCTCGTGCCCGATCACGAGTTATGGCTTTGAAGAGGATGCCCAGGTGCGCGCCATCGATGTGCGGGCGGTGGGCAGCCAGATGCACTTCACCGTGCAGCGCCGCAACGGCGTGACGCTGGCCGACCTGCAGGTGGTGCTCAACCTGCCGGGTCGCCACAACGTGCTCAATGCCCTCTCGGCCATTGCCGTGGCGGCCGAGCTGGACATTCCCGATGCGGCCGTGATCAAGGCGCTGGCCGGCTTCAAGGGCGTGGGCCGGCGCTTCCAGAGTTATGGCGATGTGCCGGCCAAGCCCGAAAACGGCGGCGGCATGTTCGCGCTGATTGACGACTACGGCCACCACCCGGTGGAAATGGCCGCCACGCTGGCTGCCGCCCGCGGCGCCTTTCCCGGGCGGCGCCTGGTGCTGGCGTTCCAGCCGCACCGCTACACCCGCACGCGCGACTGCTTCGAGGATTTCGTCAAGGTGATCGGCCAGGCCGATGCCGTGCTGTTGGCCGAGGTCTATGCCGCGGGCGAGGCGCCGATCGTGGCGGCCGACGGCCGCGCGCTGGCGCGCGCGCTGCGCGTGGCGGGCAAGATCGAGCCGGTGTTTGTGGATGACATCGCGCGCATGCCGCAGGCCATCGTGGACAACGCGCGCGGCGGTGACGTGGTGATGTGCATGGGCGCCGGTTCGATCGGCGCAGTGCCCGGAAAAATTGTTGAAATGCTACAAAATTCAGAGCATTCTGCGCTCAAGGATAAAGGGTTATGAGCCAATCAGGCATTAATTTGGGGAAGGTGGCCGTGCTCATGGGCGGGGCCTCGGCGGAGCGTGAGATCTCTCTCATGTCGGGCCAGGGCGTGTTGCAGGCCCTGCGCGCCCGGGGCGTGGATGCGCATGCCTTCGATCCGGCGCAACGCGAGCTCGCCGAGCTCAAGCACGAGGGTTTCGCGCGCTGCTTCATCGCGCTGCATGGCCGTTTCGGCGAGGACGGCACGGTGCAGGGCGCGCTGGAACTGCTGGGCATTCCCTATACCGGTTCGGGCGTGATGGCTTCCAGCATTTCCATCGACAAGGTCATGACCAAGCGCATCTGGCGTGCCGAGGGTCTGCCCACGCCAGCCTGGCAGCAAGTCGCCAGTGGCGCGGCCACGCGCGCGGCCTTTGCCGAGCTGGGCACGCCCATGATCGTCAAGCCCGCACGCGAAGGCTCGACCATCGGGCTGACCAAGGTGACGGCAGCCGAGCAGTGCGATGCCGCCTATGCCCTGGCGGCGCGGCATGACGAGCAGGTGCTGTGCGAGCAGTTCATCAGCGGCGACGAGGTGACGGTGCCGGTGCTGGGCTGCGGTCGCCAGGCGCGCGCATTGCCGGTGATCCGCATCGTGGCGCCTGGCGGCAACTACGACTACCAGAACAAATACTTCACGAACGATACCCAGTACCTCGTGCCTTCCGGCCTGTCGCAGGAAGAAGAGGCGCATATCCAGCACATCGTGCTCCAGGCCTACGCGGTGCTGGGCTGCCGCGGCTGGGCACGCGCCGATGTGATGATCGACAGCCGCACGCGAGCGCCCTATCTGCTGGAGATCAACACCGCGCCCGGCATGACCGGGCATTCGCTGGTGCCGATGTCGGCGCGCGCCGCGGGCATCAGCTACGAAGACCTGTGCGTGCAACTGCTGCAACTGGCCGCGCTGGATTACCCGCAAGGAGGCCGAGCATGAGCGGCGCAGCCATAAGCGTGGGGGCTGCTCCATGACCGTGACCCCGCTTGACGTCAAGCTCATGAACCTGACGGCCGCCGTGCTGTTGCTGGCGTTCGTGGGTCTGGCGCTGGGCGCGGTTGCCGGTTGGGCCTCCAGGCACCCGGTGTTTGCGATACGCGGCGTATCCGTGCTGGGGGACGTGAACCACAACAACGCGGTCACCCTGCGTGTCAATGTGGCGCCTCGCCTGCACGGCACCTTCCTCACCATCGACCTCAAGGCCGCGCGCCAGGCATTCGAGTCCGTGCCCTGGGTGCGCCACGCCGTGGTGCGACGCGAGTTCCCCAACCGCCTCAAGGTGATTTTGCAGGAGCATCGGGCCGTGGGCTACTGGGGGGCGGAAGGCGAGTCGCGCCTGATCAACAGCTTTGGCGAAGTGTTCGAGGCCAATGTGGGCGAGGTGGAGCAGGACGAGCTGCCGCGCCTGAACGGGCCGCAGGGGGAGGCCGCCCAGGTGCTGGCCATGTACCAGGCGCTGCAGCCGCGGTTCGAAACGATGGACCTGGCGATTGAACAGCTCGAATTGACGGGGCGCGGCGGCTGGCAGGCAAGGCTGGATTCCGGCGCGGCCATCGAGCTGGGGCGGGGATCGGTGGACGAGGTGTCGGCCCGCACCGAGAGATTTCTCAAGACCATGACGCAGGTGACTTCACGCTACGGCCGAACCGCCGCTGCGCTGGAAACGGCGGATCTGCGTCATGGGGAAGGCTACGCGATCCGGCTTCGAGGTGTCACCACGGTGGTGCCGGACGCGCCCAAAAGATAGCGCTAACAGATAGAACAGGTGCAGATATGGCAAAAGAATACAAAGACCTGGTCGTAGGACTGGACATCGGAACCGCCAAGGTCATGGTGGTGGTGGCCGAGGTGCTGCCCGGCGGCGAGCTCAAGCTCGCCGGGCTGGGCATCGCCCCCAGCAATGGCCTCAAGCGCGGCGTGGTGGTCAATATCGATGCCACGGTGCAAAGCATCCAGCAGGCGCTCAAGGAAGCCGAGCTGATGGCCGATTGCAAAATCACGCGCGTCTATACCGGCATCACCGGCAGCCACATCCGCGGCATCAATTCCAGCGGCATGGTGGCGGTGAAGGACCGCGAGGTCACGGCCGCCGATGTGGCGCGCGTGGTGGAGACCGCCAAGGCCATCAACATCTCGACCGACCAGCGCCTGCTGCTGGTGGAGCCGCAGGAGTTCATCATCGACGGCCAGGACGTGCGCGAGCCCATCGGCATGAGCGGCATTCGCCTGGAAGCCAAGGTGCACATCGTCACCGGTGCGCAAAGCGCCGCCGAGAACATCATCAAGTGCGTGCGCCGCTGCGGCCTGGAGGTCGAGCAGCTCATGCTCAACCCGCTGGCCTCCAGCCTCTCGGTGCTGACCGAGGACGAACGCGAGCTCGGCGTGGC
>JBEIOV010000045.1:0-11774 GCA_040377375.1 Hylemonella sp. | reverse complement strand
TGCTACGATGTATTCTTCTGCCACCATCGTTTCATGCGGGTGGACTTGAACGCGCTGAGAATTGGTTCCTGAGACTCCAAGGTGTTTCCTATGTCCCCGCACACCCGTTTCCCATGTCTCCGGTCTATACACGTCGCCAAGAGAAAGTCACCAAAGAGAAGGCGAGCCGGATTCGTCGGCCCTGCGGGCACGCTGCGCTGCTCAGCCCAAGCGGGGTGCGCGCAAACTCGGCTGCGCCTCAAACATGCGCGCCCCTTGATCCGCTCGGGCTTGCGCTGCTCGCCTCCTCATAACGGCGTGAAAGCGGGTACCCGATACCAATGCCCTGGGAGTTGTTTCGCGGGTTTTGACGGTTTGTTATTCTGTATGGTGGGGAAATTTTTCAAATCAAAACGGGTGCTTTGATGGACTGCGGGAGGCGCGCAAGATGAACATCCGGCCATGTTATTGCGCACTTTTGTGGTCTAAATCACGGTAGGACTTTGCGATGAAACTGCGTTGCTATGCCTGTGAAAGAGAGGAAACGTCTAGGGAGCATGCGCCTCCGCAGTGCATCTTTCCTACGGCTAAAGATGCTCGAGGCAGCAACTATCGACAGAACCTGATCACCGTTCCCGCATGCGACGAACATAACCTCAGGAAATCGAAAGATGACGAGTATTTGATGATGGTGCTCGTTGCGAACTTTGGAAATAATCAAGTCGCGAACGCGCAAATGTCCAGCAAGGTTATCCGAGCTTGGCTTCGCCGGCCTCACTTAGCCACCATGGCGGTCAAGAACCCAGCCCCAGCTCGCCTAAATGGTGAAGAAACCATGACCTTTCAGGTAGACCTACCGCGCTTCAATCGGGCGATGGAACTTATAGCGCGGGCAGTTACCTTTCACCAGTATCAATTTAAGTGGCCTGATAAATGTGTGGTTTGGAGTCCGAGCATGTTACCCAGCAAAGCTGAAACAGCGGCGGCAGTCATGGACACGAGCAAACAACTGCTAGAAGCCATCCCTCACATATTTCGCGACAAGCCACTTCTAGGAAGCAATCCAGAAATATTTCAGTTCCGAACACATCTGCCCGAGAAATCAGATGGGCTAGGTCTTGTCCAACTTCTCTTTTACGAGGGCTTTAATGTATGTGTTATGTTTGGAACTACCTTACCTTCAGAGGCTGATGCATAAAGTACGCGCCATGGCGCGTACTTGTTCGGCTGTTGGTTGTCCTGACTCCCACGCCGTTATGAGGAGGTGAGTAGCGCAGGGACGAGCGGAAAAAGAGGCGCAGATGTTTGAGCGCAGCGAGTTTCTGCGCCTCCCGCTTGGCCCGAGCAACGCAGCTTACCCGTAGCGCAGCGAAGGGGCGACGAATCCGGCTCGCCTTTTCTTTGGTGACTTTCTTTTGGCGAACGCAAAAGAAAGTTACTGCGCTGTCGGGCGCACAACCCGACACCAACCGCGCCCGCCGGCGCAACCCGGGAAAACTTAATCCGCCGAAATCCCCGCCGTCTTCACCACCTTGCTCCAGCGCGCCGCCTCCGCCTTGATGTGCGCGGCAAACTGCTCCGGCGTGCCGCCCCCCAGTTCATTGCCTTGCGAAAGCATCTGGGCCTTGATGGCGGGATCGGCCAGCGCCTTGTTGGTCACCTCGTTGAGCAGCTTGATGATGGCCGGCGGCGTGGCGGCCGGCGCCACGAAACCCTGCCAGTTGCTGATCTCGAAGCCGGGGAAACCTTGCTCTGCCATGGTCGGCACGTCGGGGAACAGTGGCGAGCGGGTCAGACTGGTGATGGCCAGCGCGCGCAGCTTGCCGGCACGCATGTTGGCCGAGGCGGCGTACATCTGTTCGAACATCATGTCGACCTGGCCGCCCATCAGGTCCATGGCCGCCGGGGCGCCGCCCTTGTAGGGGATGTTGGTGATAAAGACGCCGGCCATCATCTTGAACATCTCGGCCGCCAGGTGGTGCGAGCCGCCCTGCCCGCCATTGGCGTAGTTCAGGTGGCCGGGCTTGGCGCGGGCGGCCGTGACGATGTCCTTGACGCTCTTGTAGGGGGAGTCCGGGCGCACCATCAGTACCAGCGGGCCGCGCTCGATCAGGCAGATCGGCGCCAGGTCCTTCTGCGGGTCGAAATTCATTTTCTTCATCATGGTTGGGTTCACCGCCAGCGGCGCGAAGTTGCCCATGCCGATCACGTAGCCGTCCGGCTTGGCACGGGCGATCATTTCCGTGCCGATGTTGCCGCCGGCGCCGCCCCGGTTGTCCACAACCATGGGCTGACCCAGCGCGGTCGACATGAAGCGCCCGAACTGGCGCGAACGCTGATCGGTGTTGCCGCCGGCCGGGTAGGGGCAGATGATGGTGATGGGTTTGCTGGGGTATTTGTCCTGTGCCAGGGACAGTCCGGGCAGGGCGATGGCAGAGGCGGCTTGCAAAAGGTGGCGGCGTTTCATGAGAGACTCCAGAAGAATAGGCAGTACCGTAACGGTTTTTCCGCATGGTGCGCGTACGGACTTACCACAATGGGCCTGGCCGCGCGGCCGGCCTCAACAACATGGCGCTTATGAATATTCTTTTTATAGCTGATCCGCTTGAGTCGTTCAAGATCTACAAGGACACCACCTTCGCCATGATGCGCGAGGCGCAAAGGCGCGGACACACGCTGGCTGCCTGCGAGCCGCGGCATATCGACTGGCAGCAGGGGGCATCGGTGCGGGCGCATGTGCGGCACATCTCGCTCACGGGCCATGAGGAGCACTGGTTCCACGAAACACCCTTGCCGCCCGAGAAGCGCCTGTGCCGGCTGCGCGATTTCGATGCGGTGATCATGCGCAAGGATCCGCCGTTCGACAGCGAGTATTTTTATGCCACCCATCTGCTGGAACAGGCCGAGCGCGAGGGGGCGCGGGTCTTCAACAAGCCCCGCGCCCTGCGCGATCACCCGGAAAAACTGGCCATCCTGGAGTTTGCGCAGTTCATCGCGCCCACGCTGGTGACGCGCGATGCGAACGACATCCGGCGCTTTCACGCCGAGCACCGGGACATCATCCTCAAGCCGCTCGATGGCATGGGCGGCATGGGCATTTTCCGGGTCAGGGACGATGGCCTGAACCTCGGGGCAATCACCGAGACGCTCAACCGGGAGGGCGCGCAAACCGTGATGGTGCAGAAGTTCCTGCCGGCCATAACGCAGGGCGACAAGCGCGTGCTCGTGATCGGCGGCAAGCCCGTGCCCTATTGCCTGGCGCGCATTCCCCAGGGCAGCGAGGTGCGCGGCAACCTGGCCGCGGGTGGCAAGGGCGTGGCCCAGCCCCTGAGCGCGCGCGACCGGGAAATCGCCGAAACCCTGGGGCCGGTTCTGGGCGGCCGCGGCCTGCTGCTGGTGGGGCTGGATGTCATCGGCGACAGCCTGACCGAGATCAACGTGACGAGTCCGACCTGTTTTCAGGAGATTGCCCATCAGACCGGGTTTGATGTGGCGGCCATGTTCCTGGATGCGCTGGAGCAGGCACTGGCGTCCTGAGCCGGCACGCTGACGTTTCAAGGCCGCTCGGACTGCGCTTGACGGAGTCCGGGTTAACCCCTGGACCCGCCCGGGGCAAACCGCCGGTCCGGATCAACAGCGCTCAGTGGCGCTCCGTCCACAAATACCTTGAGCTCGCCGGGCGCGAAGGCGGTCCAGGCTTCATTGGTGGTCAAGGGCGCGGTGACCACCACGGCCACCCGGTCGCTGGGGCTGGCGTGCTCGGCAAAGTTGACGCTCACGTCCTCGTCGCTGAGGGTGGCGTGGGCAAAAGGGTGCTGGCGCGTCACGTAATACAGGCTGGTGGAGGCGTGCGCCCACAGGGCTTCGCCGTTGCTCAGCAAAAAATTGAAGATGCCGTGGCTGGCAATCTGCGGCGCCAGCTCGCGCAGGGTCAGCGTGAGCTCCCGCACGCTGGGCACGTCGGCATGCGACTTGGCCAGCTCCTGCATCAGCCAGCAAAAGGCGTGCTCGCTGTCGGTGTTGCCGACCGGATGGAAGTTGCCGTGCAGGCGCGGGGTGAAGTTTTTCAGGTCGCCGTTGTGGGCAAACACCCAGTAGCGGCCCCAGAGCTCGCGCACGAAGGGATGGCAGTTCTCCAGCGTGACGGCGCCCTGCGTGGCCCGGCGGATGTGGGCGATGACGTTGCGGCTTTTGATCGGGTAGTGGCGGATGAGCTCGGCAATGGGCGAGTCGCACGCGGGCTGGTGATCGACAAAATGGCGCAGGCCCTTGTCCTCGAAAAAAGCGATGCCCCAGCCGTCCCCGTGGTGGTCGGTGTTTCCGCCGCGCTCGGCAAAGCCAGTGAAGCTGAACATCACGTCGGTGGGGGTATTGCAGTTCATTCCGAGCAGTTGGCACATGCGCGGACTCTATGCGTTTTCCCGGGTGTCGCGCAACTGCCAGGCGGCAACCAGCGCCAGCGCGCACAGGGTGGCCAGCATCAGGAACGATTCGTTGAAGGCCGCCAGCCGGGCCGGGCTGCTGACCGGGTTGCCCAGCGAGTCGCCATGCGCGGCCAGGCGCCACTCCAGCACGATGCCGCACAGGCTCACGCCGGCGGCGCCACCCAGCATGCGCAGGAAATTGATGGCGCTGGCGCCCTGCGGAATCAATTCCTTGTGCAGTCCCCGCATGGAGCCCAGGTTGAGGGAAGGCAGGATGAAGCCCAGTCCGATGCGCCCCAGAATGGCCCAGGCCACCAGCACCCAGATGGCCGTTGCCAGGTTCACCGTCACCATCAGCGCGAACGAGGCCGCGAGCAGGGCCAGGCCGATGCTCACCAGGGCATGGGTCGGATGCCGGTCCGCCAGGCGGCCGACCACGGCGATGGTGGCGGCCAGCACCAGGCCGGCGGGCAGCAGGATGGTGCCCACATAGGAGGGTGACAGGCCCAGCCCGAGCTGCATGTACACGGGCAGCAGGTAGGTCGAGCCGAACAGCGCCATGCCATAGATGAAGGCGACGATGCTGCCCATGGCAAACGGGCGGTGGCCGAACAGGGCCAGGTTCATCAGGGGGCCGCTGCCGCCCTGCGCCCCCTGCGCCATGTCGCGGCCCAGCCGGCGCTGTCTGGCCACAAAAACGATCAGCGCCGTCACGGCGCCCGCCAGCAGCAGCCCGGCCTGTGCGCTGATGCCGTCATGCAGGTGCACCAGGCCATTGAGCAGGCACAGGGTGCCCACGCTGGCCAGCAGCAGGCCGGGCCAGTCCAGCCCGGCGCCGCCGCGGTCGGCGCTCGCGCCGCCAGGCGCGGTGGTGGGGACCAGGCGGTAGGCCAGCCAGAGGGAGACCAGGCAAAACGGCACCACCATGAAGAAAATGGAGCGCCAGCCAAACCAGTCCACCAGCAGGCCGCCGACGCTGGGGCCCAGCGCCGGCGCCAGCACCACGCCCATGCCGAAAAAGCCGCTGGCGCGTCCCTGTTCGTGGGGCGCGAAGGCGCGCAGGATGATGATGGCGGGAATAGGCTGCACCACGCCGGCCGCCAGCCCCTCGGCCACCCGCGCGGCCAGCACCAGGTCGTAGTGATTGGAGAAGCCGCCGACCACGCCGCCGGCCAGCAGCAGCCACATCGTGCCGGCGTAGGTGCGCCGGTAGCCATAACGCGCCAGCAGCCAGGGCGTGGTGAGCATGGAAACCGTCATGGCCACCATGAAGCCGGAGGCCACCCACTGGGCGCGCTCCTGGCCCAGCGTGAAGTGGCGGCTCATGTCCGGCACCGCCACATTGATGATGGTGGACGACATGATGGACGCCATGGTGCCTATCATCACCGCCAGCAGCAGCAGCCAGCGGTAGCGCTCGCCGTAATGCGCCTGCAATTCGGGAAGCGTGGCGGGGTGCGTCATGGCGAGTCGGGCACGTTGGCGATGGATCGGCGGCGCGCGGCAGCGGGCTCAGTCTGCCGCGGGCGCGCGGCTGGCGCAAGCCTGGCAGACGCAGGCCAGCCGGCGCGCGGCGGCCGGGATGCGGTCCAGCACGGTCGGATCAAACCGGAGGTCGGTGCACCAGCAGGGCCCGGGTTGGGTCCCGGTCGCCCGCGCCATCTCCATGGCGCACAGGTTCGGCTGGCCGCACAGCGGGCAGCGGGTGGGGTCGGGGCGGGTGGGCGCGGTCATGGTGTCTGGGTGTTGTCTGGTGCTGTGCAGCAGTCTAACGGCGACCGGGCGTTTTTCGGACACACGGGCTGCGAAGTTGATGGGTTCCCTGGTTTTTTGCAAGAAAAACAGGCCGTCAGACCTTTGAAAATAGGCGTGTCTAGCTATCTAATTCATAGCAACTGGCGTGCCGGCAACATCTCGCCGCGATTGCGGGGTCAGGCCGCCGCCTTCATCTTCAGGCGCCAGGTGCGCGGCCGCTGGGCCGTGCGATCAAGCGCGCTCATGCCAGGCCGTCGCACAGCGCCTCGAAACCCTGCCGGTACTGCGCCGCCAGCCGCCGGGCCGTGCGCCGCAGTTGCCCGGGGTCCAGTGCCAGAGCCTGGCCAATCCCCCGCGCCATGTCTCCCACCCCCACCGTGCCGGGCACGTCAGCCTCTTCCCAGGTGGCGGCAAACGCGGCCTGTTTATCCGGATGCGCGCCGGACGCGGGAGCGCGCAGGTTCAGGCGCGGCAGCGCGCAGGCCATGGCCACGATGCGGCCGTGCAGGCTGCTGCCGCAATAGCCCCGGCTGCGGGCGATCAGGGCGCAGATGTCCCACAGATGCAGTGACTCGAACACCCGCACTGCCGGCGCCCGCATGCGCGCGGCAACACGCCGCAGGCCGGCCAGATCGTCATGCCATGGCGCCGCGCCGGCGCGAAACAGCACCACGCCCAAGCCCGTGGCGGCGGCCACGTGATCGAGCTGGCTGGCGATGGCGGTGAGCGTGGCGTCGTCGCCGAAGTCGGCGCTGAACTGCACGGCGAGGTAACCCTGCGGGAAGGCGCGCAGGACCTGCGCCACTTCACCCTCGGCGGCGTGCCGGCGTAGCTGCGCATCGAAGAGCTCGGCCACCATCACGGCGGGGTCGGGCAGCAGGCGCGCCGCGATGCCGGCCGTCGCCAGCTGTTCCCGCGTCTGCGTGTCGCGCACGCTGAACCCGTCCGCCGCCCGCGCGTTGGCCAGCACCTCGGCGCGCAGGGCGGGCGCGCATTCGCCCAGACCGACGCCGCCCACACCGAGATAGGTCACCCGTGCCAGCGCGGGAAAGAGCGCACGCGTCAGCGTGTAGGGCGCCAGCGCCGCGCTGCCCACCATGCGCTGCACCCAGGCCGCCTTTTCCTGGGGCCGCGCCGCCAGATAGGCGAGGGTGGGCTGCACTTCCTCGGGCGGCAACAGCATGACGGCGGCCTGCCAGGCGCTGCAGCTGAGGATTTCTCCGCCGATATGGATAAGCGTGGCCGGGCCTCTAGCCCAGCCCGCCGCCAATGGCGCCAGCGCCTGCACCGCATGGCCGCCCTGGGCGCGCAGGTCGCGTTGCGCCAGACCGGCGAACACCAGTTCGCGCCCCGGCAACAGCGCCGCCGCGATGTGGGGGAACAGCAGATCGCCGAAGTTGTGGCGGTCGAAGGCACCGAACAGGATGATGGGCTGCGCCATGGCGCCATGCTAGCGCGCGGCGTCCGCTTGCGCGTGCGGCCCGTCCGCCGCTACCATGCCCCACACGCCAGCCATGGAGCACGCATGCAGAGCAAGACCTTCACCAGCGGCCGCATTCGCCGCGCCGACTACGACGCCAGCACCCGGCAGCTCGACCTGCATTGGGACGACAAGACGGTGCTGGCCTACAAGCACGTGCCGCAGGAGGTGTGGCGCCGGCTGTACAGTGCGCCCAACCCCACCACGTATTGGGAAGACCGTATTGCCGAGGAGTACCCCAAGGGAACGCCGATGAGCAAGAGCGCGGGCGCCACCGCGGCCGATGCCGCGCAGCGCTTGCGCGACCTGTTTGGCCCAGGGGAATGAGCCCGGTCGATGGTGATGCGAATGACGATGGGGCGCGCGTCAGCGCCCGCCCGTGCACTCGAGTTCGAACAGCGGCACCTCGGCCTGGCGGCTCAGCCAGACGCCGCCGCCCAGCTCCATGAAGCCTTCCGCCAGGCCACGCCGGTACAGCTGGGCGCGGTGCCGGAACAGGCGCGGGTCGGTCAGCGCCTCGTCGAGGGTGTCGCGCTCGTAGTCCTCGCGCGTCACGGCTTCCAGGTACAGCGCGCCCCGGCTCAGCGTGCCCAGGTTGTGCAGCGCCTGCTTCAGGTCGGTCGCGCTCAGGTAGGGCAACACGCCCTGGCAGATCACCAGGTCGAACGGCTCGGTACTGCGGTAGTCCACCACCGAACCGCGCTCCCAGCCGTAGCGCGCGCAGAGGTAGTCGCTGTACTCCACGCCGTGGTAGGCCACGCCGGGAAAGTGCAGCGCCAGCGCGTCGCGCCACAGGCCGATGCCGCAGCCCAGATCCAGCACCCGCTTGACCGGCACACGCAGGTACTTGAGGTAGCTGCACACAAAAGCGCCCAAGCGCTCCACATGCGCGGGGTCGACCACGCTGGTCTTCTTGTCGAAGTAGTAGCGCTGGTAGTACGCCTCGTCGAACCACTGGTCACTGGCAGATTGCATGATCATCCTAGAAACCGCAGTTGGACACGCCCGAGTGGGCCGTCATGGGGTGGGCTGGGAAGGCGCGAGGACGCGGCAGGCGCATGCCTGCAAGGACGAGCAACGCGCCCAGCGCGTCGCAGGGCGGTTCAATCGGGTGTGTAGCGCTCTCACCAAACGGGTAAACAGCGGCGTGGCCAAAAACATCAGCATCCATACGGATCTCCAGCGGAAAACAAGCGGTCAACTGCGGCTTCTAGGATCAATCCTTGTTGCCGCTGCGCCCCAACGCGGGGAGACAGCGGGGAGTATGACCCAGGGAGTTGGCAAACTCGTCACGCTCGATGGGTGTGCTCTGGTCGTGCGCGGCTCTTGAGCAACGACCGGATTTGGCCAGGAGCGGACCGTCGCTCCAAGGTCCTGATAGCAGACGTTGATCCCCCACCTGGGGATAGGCGAGCTAAGTCGTGCCGGCTAGATTTCCAGCCATTGTTACTTCTTTCGTTGGACCTCATATACGAGAGGCCCCGCGGTGCTCGCCGAGTTGCTGTCGCCCTTCGGACAGTCAAGCTCATCGACGAATCCTAAACTCCAGGCGGAACCCTCATGTGGAGTCGAGCTATGAACCAAGACCCTACCGTGCTCGTACAGAAGATCAACGCTTCGGCTGCGTTCAACCGCTGGTGCGGCTTTGAAGTGGTGTCCTGCGAGCCTGGCGCGGTGGAACTCGCAATGCCGTGGCGCGACGAGGTCGGCCAATACTCCGGCTTTCTTCATGCGGGAGTGGTCGCCGCCCTCATCGACACTGCCTGCGGTTTCGCGGCCGCGACGCTGGCTGGCCCTCGCTTGTTGGCCGCTCACTTCGCCGTTAATTGCCTGCGCCCAGCGGCAGGGCAGCGTTTCCTTGCCAAGGCCCGCGTGGTCAAGCGGGGTAGGCAGCAGGTGTTTACTGCATGTGAGCTGTTTGCTATTGAGAACGGGGCCGAGAAATTGGTGGCGACGGGCGAAACGCTCCTAACCGTGTTGCCGAATGAGGCCTAACCCCTCGGTCGAGCCGAGGCCCAACGGCGGGCCATCAGGCCCACCTCTAGGCTTTGTCTATTATCCCGGCGTCCCCCCGCTGGCGCCGTCTCACCTCGAACGTTAGCCGCCTCCAGGTGCGAGCTGCTGCATGCGTGACAGCGGTCGCATGTTGCCTGCCTACAATGCCTGCGTTGGCCCCCACGGGCTGACAGCGTTCTCAGGGCGGGGCGGAATTCCCCACCGGCGGTATCTGCAGGCAACTGCAGGAGCCCGCGAGCGCCTGACACAGGCCTTTGCCGGTGTTGGGGTCAGCAGATCTGGTGCGATGCCAGGGCCGACGGTCACAGTCCGGATGAAAGAGATCGCGTAGCCTCGGCGTCAGCACCCGCGCGTGCCGGCGCCGCGTTTGCGTGCGCCCTGATTCTGGTCCCACTCTTATCAAGGCTTCCATGAATCAGACTACCAAGCAGTTCCCCTCCCAGCACGGCGACACTCCAGGCCACACAAAATGCTCACGCGTGGCCGTAATCTCATCAAGCTGGCATCGCGACATCGTTGCCAACGGCACCGCCGCGATTCGCGCCGAGCTGAGACGCACGTCCAGCCTACCAGGCGAACTGGATCACTTCGAAGTACCCGGAGCATTCGAGATCCCCCTGCATGCAAAGCGGCTCGCGGCGTCGGGCGCCTATGACGCGATCATCGCCTGCGGTCTCGTCGTCAACGGCGGCATCTATCGCCACGAGTTCGTGGCATCCGCTGTCATCGACGGTCTGATGCGCGTTCAACTGGAGACCGACATTCCGGTCTTCTCGGCGGTGCTAACACCAAGGGACTTCCATGAACACGAGGAGCATCGGCAGTTCTTCTCTCAGCACTTCATCAAGAAGGGAACCGAGGCAGCACAAGCGTGCATCGAAACTCTGGCAAGCCTGAGTAAGTTGCCAGGCAGAGACTGCTAACCCTTCGCTCGAGTGGACTGTCACCAGCAAGGTCTTGACTAGCGACCGTCCGCAACGGGTCGAACCCCGCCAGCCATCACCAGACCCAGATAAAAACGGCACCCTTGGGTGCCGTTTTTATGAGCCAAATTGGCATCTAACCTTTGCCAATCATGCGCAAGCAGCTATCAAACTCATAGCGCCTCAGTTTCAGGCCGCGGCCTTCACCTTCAGGCGCCAGGCGTGCAGCAGCGGCTCGGTGTAGCCGCTGGGCTGCGCCAAGCCCTTGAGCACCAGGTCGAGCGCGGCGCGGTAGGCGAACGAGGTGGTGAAGTTGCCGGCCATCGGCTTGTACAGCGGGTCGCCGGCGTTCTGCTGGTCCACCACGGCGGCCATGCGCTCGAAGGTGGCTTTCACCTGGGCTTCGTTGGTGATGCCGTGCAGCAGCCAGTTGGCCATGTGCTGGCTGGAAATGCGCAGCGTGGCGCGGTCTTCCATCAGGCCGATGTTGTGGATGTCGGGCACCTTGGAGCAGCCCACGCCCTGGTCCACCCAGCGCACCACATAACCCAGGATGCCTTGCGCGTTGTTGTCCAGCTCCTGCTGGATTTCCTCTGCGCTCCAGTTCGGCTTGGTCGCCACGGGCACGGTCAGCAGGCCGGTCAGCAGCTTCTCTTCCTGCGCCCTGAAGTTCCTGGCCGTGGCCTGTTTTTCCAGTTCGTCCTGGATGGCGGCCACATTGATCTGGTGGTAGTGCAGCGCGTGCAGCGTGGCGGCGGTGGGCGAGGGCACCCAGGCGGTGTTGGCGCCGGCCTTGGGGTGGGCGATCTTCTGCTGCATCATGGCGGCCATCAGGTCGGGCATGGCCCACATGCCCTTGCCGATCTGGGCGCGGCCCTTCAAGCCGCAGGCCAGGCCGACCAGCACGTTGCTCTTCTCGTAGGCGGCAATCCAGTCGGTGCCCTTCATGGCGGCCTTGCGGATCATCGGGCCGGCGTGCATGGCGGTGTGCATCTCGTCGCCGGTGCGGTCCAGGAAGCCGGTGTTGATGAAAGCGACGCGGCTCTTGGCAGCGGCGAGGTCACGCTGCACGGCCGCTCGCTGATGTTCGTGCGCAACGTGGGCCATCTGATGACCAACCCGGCCATCCTGTATACGGCCGCCGACGGCAGCACGCAGGAGATACCCGACGGCATCATGGACGCCATGGTCACCACC
>JBEIOV010000029.1:0-26753 GCA_040377375.1 Hylemonella sp. | reverse complement strand
GATCATGGCCAGCGGGAAGTTCCACGGCGTGATGGCCGCGCACACGCCAATGGGCTGCTTGATGACCATCAGGCGGCGGTTGTTGTCGAACTGGGGCAGGGTCTCGCCGTTGACGCGCTTGGCTTCCTCGGCAAACCACTCCACGAAGCTGGCGCCGTAGGCCACTTCACCCTTGGCCTCGGGGAAGGGCTTGCCCTGCTCGGCGGTCATGATGCGCCCCAGATCCTCCTGGTTGGCCATGAGCAGGTCAAACCAGCGGCGCAGGATGATGCTGCGCTCCTTGCCGGTCTTGGCGCGCCAAGCGGGCCAGGCGGCATTGGCCGCGGCAATGGCGAGCTCCGCGTCCTGGGCCCCGAGGTTGGCCACGTCGGCCAGTTTCATGCCGTTGCTCGGGTCGTGCACGTCGAAGCGCCCGGGGCCGGCGGCCCCGGCCGCAGGCCCCTTGAGCCACTGGCCGTTGATCAGGGCGTCGGTCTTGAGCAGGCTGGGGTCCTTGAGCAGGGCCAGGGGGGAGGTCTGGGTGAAGCTTTTGGTTTTCATGTCCATGGCGAACGCTTTCAGGCGGTAGCAGGAGACCCGATAGCCTCCTGGAGCGCCAGGCCTAGCGTGGCGAGGGCCTGGTCAAACTGGGCATCTGGAATCGTCAAGGGATGAAGGAATCGGATCACATTGCCGTACATGCCGCAAGTCAGCAGCAGCAGGCCCTTTTCGAGGGCGAGTTGCTGGACGCGTTGGGCGATCCCGGCACTGGGGCTGCCCGTTGCCGGATCGACAAACTCCACGGCATTCATGGAGCCGAGGCCACGCACCTGCGCGATTGACGGGTTGCTGGCGCGGGCCGCCTCCAGGAACTTGCGCAGCTTGATGCCCAGGCTGACCGAGCGGTCGAGCAGGGATTCCTTCTGGATCGTGTCGATCACCGCATGTGCCGCGGCCACCGCCAGCGGGTTGCCGGCATAGGTGCCACCCAGGCCGCCAGGTGCGGGTGCGTCCATCACCTTGGCTCGGCCACAGACAGCAGACAGCGGCATGCCCCCGGCCAGGCTCTTGGCCATGGTGATGATGTCGACCTGCACCGGGTGGTGTTCCATCGCAAACATTTTCCCGGTGCGGCCAAATCCGGTTTGCACCTCATCGGCGATCAGAAGGATGCCGTATTTGTCGCAGATGTCGCGCAGTTGCACCAGCAACTCGCTCGGAGCGACATTGAATCCCCCTTCGCCTTGCACCGGCTCGATGATGATCGCGGCCACGCGCTGCGGATCAATATCAGCCTTGAACAGGCGCTCGAGCGCTGTCATGCTGTCCTCAACCGAGATGTGCTGCAGTTCGCTCGGGAAGGGGAGATGGTAGACATCGCCGGGGAAGGGGCCAAAGCCGATCTTGTAGGGCGAGACCTTGCCCGTGAGAGCCATGCCCATCATGGTCCGTCCGTGGAAGGCCCCGGAAAACGCGACAACACCAGGGCGCCCGGTGAAGGAGCGGGCAATCTTGATGGCGTTTTCAACGGCTTCCGCCCCCGTGGTGAAGAAGGCCGTTTTCTTGGGGCCGGCAATGGGCGCCATCTCATTGATGCGCTCTGCGAGTGAGACGGAGCTCTCATAGGGAACAACCTGGTACGCCGTATGGGTGAAGCGCTCGAGCTGTTTGGCGATGGCGGCAATGATGGCCGGATGGCGATGCCCCGTATTGAGCACCGCGATGCCGGCGGCAAAGTCGGTGTACATGCGGCCTTCCACATCCCACAGGGTCGAGTTTTCCGCGCGATCGGCGTAAAAGTTGCACATCACACCGACCCCGCGGGGTGTAGCGTCAATTCGGCGTTGGTTGATTTCGGCGTTTGTCATGCGAGCCTCGGGCTGGTTGTCAATGGAAGTTCTGATTACACGGCGAAGTGGACCTACAATCCAGTACCACACTCACATATTTGATGGTGCCAATTTGAGATCCATCACAGGCGACCTCCTGATGCAGCGCTGGGTGGATCTGCGAAAAACAGACGCTCGCCAGCCAGTCAATCGTGCGCTTTACGATTGTTTGCGCCAGGCCATTCTGGATGGCAGTTTGCCGGCATCCTCCAGACTTCCGCCCTCGCGTGATCTGGCAAGCGAGCTCAAACTCTCCCGCAACACGGTGATGCATGCCTATGAGCAACTGCTGACGGAGGGGTATCTGCGAACGCTTACCGGCAGCGGCACGTTTGTGGCGGATGTGGTGCCGGACAGTGTGCTGTGGCCCAGAACAAGGGCTGCGTCGCGGCAGAGAGCAGGAAATGCCCCGGTCCCTGTGATCCCGCTGTCGGCGCGTGGCGGCGAACTGGTAAAGGACGCGTCCGCCTCTGCCGTTCAATGGGGGGCCTTTGTGCCCGGTGTGCCGGATGTGACCGAGTTTCCGTACCGGAAATTCGCCCAGATCTCGGCACGGTTGTGGCGCAAACCACCCCCCGAGTTGCTGAGCTATTCATCGGGCGGGGGGCATGCCGGGCTCAGAAGTGCGCTGGCCACGCACCTGCGGCAGGCCCGTTCCGTCAACTGTGATCCCGATCAGATTGTGATCACCGAAGGGGTTCACCAGGCTGTCGATCTGATTGCCCGCCTGTTGGGCGACCCCGGGGACAAGGTTTGGGTGGAGGAGCCGGGCTACTGGGGAATACGCAGCGTGCTCACCATCAACGGCATGCGTGTTGAAGCGGTTGCGGTGGATGAGGAGGGACTGGCGCCGCAAGCCCGGCACCATGAGCACCCGCCCAAATTGATCTTTGTGACGCCGTCTCATCAATATCCACTGGGCGCCGTGATGAGTCTGCGCCGCCGGCTGGCGCTGCTGGAATATGCGAGCCAGCATTCAAGCTGGATTGTGGAAGACGACTACGACAGCGAATTCCGCTTCTCCGGTCACCCGATACCCTCGCTGCAAGGGCTCGTTCCCGACGCTCCGGTCATTTACATCGGAACATTCAGCAAGACCCTTTACCCCGGCATGCGGATCGCCTACATGGTGCTCCCCAAGGGGCTGGCCGCGTCGTTCTCCACGGCCCATTCGGAGCTGTATCGTGAAGGACACCTGCTGACCCAGGCCGCGCTGGCCGAATTCATCAAGGCAGATCACTACGCTGCCCACATCAGGCGGATGCGCCTGATCTACGCGTCGCGTCGGGCGGCCCTCATCGCGCTGGTCGAAAAATGGCTTGGCACTGGCTGGCTGCATCCCAACGACAGCAATGCGGGCTTGCATCTGGTCTTGTCCCTGCCGCATTGGATGAGTGATGTTCAGGTGGCGCGTGCCGCTCTGGAGCGGGGCGTGGTCGTGCGGCCTTTGTCCAGGTATTACGCGGGCCGGTCGCCTCAATCCGGCTTGCTGCTGGGCTTTGCATGTCTTGCCGAGCAAGACATGCAAAGCCCGTTCGCCGTTCTGGTGGAATGCCTGCGTGCGCAGCATGCCAGGAGGGCATCCCGTTGATCAGCGCGAACACGCATCGCCCGGCTCTCGCGGTGGTTTCAAGGCCGCAGCATGCCTTCAAAAAAGTTCTTGGCGTTCAATTCCAGGCTGTCCAGGTGGTAGCCGCCTTCCTGCACCACCAAGGTGGGTAAACCAAGTTTGCCGATCCGGCTGCCAAGACGCCGAAAGCCTTCGTTGGAAACGCGCACCTTCGACTGCGGATCTTCCTGGTAAATATCAAAGCCCAGGGAAAGGACCAAGGCATCAGGATTGAATTGCTGCAGTGCGTGAACCGCCTCATCCAGGCGTGCCAAAAACGTGGTTTCATCCGAGCCGTGGGGCATGGGCAGATTCAGGTTGAACCCCAGTCCGGCTCCAACCCCCTGTTCATCATCGAATCCGGCCACCGCGGGGTAAAAATTGGTCGGATCGCCGTGAATCGAAATGTAGAAGACATCCGGCCGGTCGTAGAAAATTTCCTGGATGCCCTGTCCATGATGCATGTCGGTGTCCAGCACCACGACGCGCTTCATCTTCTTGCGCAAGGCCTGGGCCGCGATCGCCGAGTTGTTCAGGTAACAGAATCCACCGGCGGCTTCCCGGCGCGCATGGTGGCCAGGAGGACGGCACAGCGCGTAGGCATGCCGGCTGCCCGCCAGCAACTCATGCGCGCCCGCGAGCGCGCTTTGCGCGGACCAGTAGGCTGAACGCCAGGTGGATTCCCCAACCGGACAACTGCCATCCGCCAGGTAGCGGGCCGCTTCTGCCAGGATGCCGCGCAAGGCGTTGGGCTCGCGCACGAAGATGTTGGAGATGACCTCGTCGCCCCAATCCGGCGGCATTTCCTTCCAACGCGCAAATGCCGTTTCAAGAAAATGCAGATAGGCCTCCCCGTGCACATCCTTGAGCGGCTGCATGCCGTGGTCCGTCGGCTCGCAGACCGGGAAGCCCAGTTTCCTGACGGCCTGCAAAATTCTTGTCGCCCGCTCAGGCACCTCTTGTGGCACGCGCATTTGCCCGCGCGACAAATACGTCTGCGGATGATGCAAGAGCTGTTCGGGGTGAAAAAAAGTTTTCATCGTGGGTACCTCAAAAATGATGCCGTGGCAGCCTTGCCATCAATAGCCGGCGCCACGGCTTACCGCGTTGACCAAGGGAAGGCCATTCATGGCGCGCCGGATGTTCTCGATCACTGTGACGGCCGAATGCGCGGGGTCGCTCAGGGACGCCACATGGGGGGTCAGGTGCAGTTGCGGATACGACCAGAACGGATGCCCCGATGGCAAAGGCTCTTGTTCAAACACGTCGAGAAATGCCGCCCCGACCCGGCCCTCGGCCAGCGCCTGCAGCAGTTCCGGCTCGTTCAGATGAGCACCCCGGCCGACGTTGATCAGGCAGGCACCTGGTCTGAGCCAGGAGAAAAATTCCCGATTGAGAATGCCGTGCGTGCGTGAAGTCAGCGGCAGCAGATTGATGACGATGTCGCTTGCCGCCACGGCCGCGGCCAGTTTGTTTGCGCCGCACAGGCTGGCCACTCCCGGCAGGGTCTTGTGCGATTGGCTCCAGCCCGACACGGGAAACCCCTCGCCGGCCAGTGCCATGGCGACCGCCGAACCCAGCACGCCCAGTCCGAGCACAAGAACATGCCGGGTGCTGGCACTCTCGGGCGGAATGAATTTCCAGAGCCGGTTGGCCTGATTGCGCTGGTGTTCATGAAAATTCCGGTGGAAATAAAAAACCGCTGCCTTGCAATAGGCCACCATGCGGGTGGTCAAGGTGGGATCGATGAGGCGAGCGACCGGGACCTGTGGCGCCAGCGCATCGAGTTGCAGCTGGTCCACCCCCGCACCCAGTGACAGCACGGCACGCAGATGGGGGAAGGCGTTCAGTCCCTGGGGCGGCGGCGTCCATACCAGGGCGATGTCCACGCTGTCGGGGGAGTCGCAAGCGGGTCCCGTGACAAAACGCAGGCCCGGCAAGGCCGCGGTCAGCGTGGCCTTCCATTCAAGCGGATCGTCGAGGTCGCTATGGAAGTAAACGGTGGCCGGCCTGGCCGTGGCGGGTTGATCGCATCGGGCAGTCATGGCAGCACCTTGCCCGGATTCAGGAGCCTGAGCGGATCCAGCGCATTCTTGAGCGTCGCCATCAGGGTGATTTCCTCTGGCGTGCGTGAATACCCGAGATAGGCCCTCTTGTGCGTTCCGATGCCGTGCTCGGCCGATACCGAGCCCCGGTACTCACGCAACACGGCATAAACACAGGCATCGATTTCAGATTCGGGGAACGGCCTCGGGTTCGCGGCCAGGTGGACGCCGACATGAAGATTGCTGTCGCCGATATGGCCAAAGTGCATATGTTCGCATCCCGGGAATCTGGCACGCAGCTGCGCTTGCAAGCGTTCGACAAACTCACCGATCTGGCCAATGGGCAAGCTCACGTCGTAGCCGCAATAGGGCGACCACATGAGCGGCAATTCCGACACGGCGTCCCGGACGCGCCAGAAGTCATCGCGCTCCTTCAGGGACTGCGCGATGGAGGCGTCATCGACCCATCCGCGTTCCAGTGACGATTCCAGCAGGGCTGAAAATTTCTCCATGTCTTGCTGCTGCTCGCTGCCTTCGGCTTCCAGCAGCATGTACAGGCCGGTGCCAGGTCGAAGGGGCGTGCGCATGTTGGGAATGCGCTGGGTCACCAGATCGTAGAAATCCGGCCACATGACCTCAAAGGCAGACAAGCTGCCGCCCAGCTGCGCCTGGGCGTGCCGCAGGAAGGCGATGACTGCATCGTAGTCCGGCAGGGCACACCAGGCCGTGCAGGTGCTGCTGGGCAATGGATGCAAACGCAAGACCGCGCGGGTCACAACCCCCAGCGTCCCCTCCGACCCAATGAACAGGTGCTTGAGGTCATAGCCGGCATTGTTCTTGAGCATCTTGTTCAGGCTGTTGACCACGGTGCCGTCGGCCAGCACGACCTCCAGGCCCAGCACCTGTTCGCGCATCATGCCGTAACGGATGACACGATTGCCGCCGGCGTTGGTGGCAATGTTGCCGCCAATCTGGCAGGAGCCGCGAGCCCCCAGGTCAACGGCAAACAGCAGACCCGCCTGGCGTGCCGCCTCCTGCACCGTTTGCAGGGGGGTGCCGGCCAGCACGGTCATCGTTGCCGCTGCGGTGTCGATTTCCTCGATGCCATTCAAGCGCTCCAGCGACAGCACCAGGTCGCCCGCTTGCGGTACGCCACCACCCACTAGGCCGGTCATGCCGCCCTGGGTGGTCACGCTTTGCCGGTGCCGATGGCACAGAGCCAGCACTTGCCCGACCTGCGCCGGCGTGGCGGGTCGCACCACGGCCAGCGGCGCGGCCACGTGCGCCTGGTACCAGTCGGTCTTGCATTTGTCGGGAATATCGACGCCGGTCAGGACATGCGCCGGCCCCAGGGCTTGCATCAATCCATTGATCAGTGTTGGCATGTTGCCGCCTTATTCATGCACGCGCGACGCGCGGCGCCGGGCCACCGACGCGGTGAAATACAACCAGAACACCGGCAGCGTCAGCGCCAGCCCGGCGCAGGCGATGATGGCCATGCCGGTCAGGGCGATGCCGTCGGGCCATTGCCCGAACACCAGCACACTGAAGATCACGGCCAGCAGGAGGTGGAAATAATTGAATGGCGCCAAGGAGGATGCCGGCACCTTCTGGAATGCCCGTATCAGCAAATACTGGCCCAAGCCGCTCAATACCCCTACCAGCGCCATCAAGGCCAGGTCGGCCGCCGTGGGCCACTGCATGGGCCAGGCCGTGGGCAAGGACAGGAGTGTCATCAGGGTGCAGACCACGGCGGCCCAGAAGAACTGCTGCTCCATCTGCACATGCCCTGCCAGTTTGCGCGTCAGGATCTGCAGCATGGCATAGGCGCATGCGGCCACCAGCATGAGCACGGTGCCGGCAAGCGGCAGCTGGCTGCCCGGACGCACGATCAACAGCATGCCAGCAAATCCAGCCAGCACGGCCATGCCTTGGCGCATGCGAACGCGCTCCCCCAGCAGCCAGGGCGACAGGGCGACGATGATCAGTGGGGAGAGAAAATAAATGGCGGTCGCTTCTGCCAGCGGCATCCAGCGCAAGGCCTGCATGAAGCTCAGGCCGACGGTTCCCAGCATGACGCTGCGCCACAGCACCAGCTGGCGGTGCTGGCGCTCAAACCCCCATGGACAACGCCGGATGCGCAGCAGCCCGGTGGCCATGATCAGCACCACGCCGTAGCGGAACAGGTTGACCAGCGGCGCCGGGTTGCGCTGCACCAGATCCTTGGCAAACATGTCCAGGGTGGCCAGCGCCAGCAGGGCACACAGGAAGATGCCGCAGGCCTGGAGCCACAGCGCCTGCGGCGAACCTGTGGGGGAGACGGCAAGGGACCTGTTCATTCGATGTTCCGGGGCGGACCGTCAGCAGCTCAGGTTGATCCAGGTGGTCTTGAGGTCGCTGTACTTGTCCAGCGCATGCAGCGACTTGTCGCGTCCGAAACCGGATTGCTTGACCCCACCGAAGGGCACCGTGATATCGCCGTCAAAGTAGCAGTTCACCCAGACCAGCCCGGCACGCAGCCGGCGCGACACCCGGTGCGCCCGGCCCAGGTTGGCGGTCCACAGACCGGAGCCCAGTCCGTACGGGGAGTCGTTGGCCAAGGCCACTGCCTCGTCCTCGGTCTGGAAGCGCTGCGCGGCCAGCACCGGGCCAAAGATTTCCTCGCGCACGATGGTCAGGTCTTGCCGCTGGCAATCGAAGATGGTGGGCTCGATGAAATAACCGCCGCTCTCGGTGCGCATTTGCCGCCCTCCCGTGCGCAGTTGGGCGCCTTCGTTCAGACCGGATTCGATATAGGCCAGCACCTTGCGCATCTGCTGCGCATCGACGATGGCGCCCATGGCCGAGCCCGGGTCGAGCGGATCGCCCGGCACCATGGTTGTGGCGCAGGCGGCCACTTTCTGCATGAAGCTGTCATAAATGCTGTCCTGCACATACAGGCGCGATCCGGCGATGCAGACCTCCCCCTGGTTGGAGAAAATGCCCACGGCGGCCGCCTGCGCGGCCTTGTCGAGGTCGGGACAGTCGTCGAACACGATGTGCGGCGACTTGCCGCCGCATTCCAGCCAGACACGCTTGAGATTGGATTGGCTGGAATACGCCATGAAACGCTTGCCGGTGGCGGTGGAGCCGGTAAAGGCCAGGCAGTCCACATCCATGTGCAAACCCAGCGCCTGTCCGGCCACCGGCCCCAGCCCGGGCACCACGTTGAACACGCCGGCCGGAATGCCTGCTTGCGCGGCCAGTTCGGCCAGGCGCAGCGCACTCAAGGGGGACTGTTCCGCCGGCTTGAGGATCACGCTGTTGCCGGCGGCCAGGGCAGGCGCGACTTTCCAGGCGCCCATCATCAAAGGGTAGTTCCAGGGCACGACCGCGGCCACCACGCCCACGGGTTCGCGCGTGATGGTGGCCAGCACGTCCGGGCCGGTGGGCGCGATTTCGTCGTACTGCTTGTCGATGGCCTCGGCGTACCAGGCAAAACATGTCACGGTCTGCGGCAGGTCGTACAGCAGGGCGTCGCCGATCGGCTTGCCCATGTCCAGTGATTCCAGCAAGGCCAGTTCCTCGCTGTGCTGCTCGATCAGCGCGGCCAGCCGGAGCAGCGTTTTCTTGCGCTCACGCGGATGCGCCCGGGACCAGACGCCAGACTCGAAGGCCCGGCGGGCGGCGCGCACCGCCAGGTCGATGTCGTGCGCCTGGCAGGCCGCGACGTCGGTCAGCTTCTGGCCATTGGCCGGGTTGATCGAGGCAAAGGTCTGGCCGTCCCGCGCGGCGACGAACTGGCCGTTGATGAAGGCCTGGTTCGGCAGGCGAATGGATGTGGCGCGTTCACGCCAGGTGTTCAGATCGTGCAGGTTCATCGCGTGATTTCCGGTAACAGGGGTGAGTGCCGTGCATGGACGTTGGCGGCTTGCAGCATGGCGCCCAGCAGGACGTTGGCGCCGGCTTCCAGGTGCTCGGGCTTGGCATCCTCGATCTCGTTGTGGCTGATGCCATCCTTGCAGGGGACGAAGATCATGGCGGTGGGCGCCACATCGGCGATGTAGACCGCGTCATGCCCGGCACCGGTGACGATGTCCATGTGGGAGTAGCCGGCCAGGCGTGCCTGTTCGCGCACCCCTTGCACCAGGGCCGGATCAAAGGGGGTGGGCCTGAAATACTGCACGTCCTTCAACGCCACCTGGACCCCGAACCTGGGGCCGGCCTGGGCGCAGGCTTCGCGCCAGCGCGCATCCATGACGGCGAGGGTGGTTTCGTCTTGATGGCGCAAGTCCGCGGTGAAGGACACGCGTCCGGGAATCACATTGCGCGATCCCGGGTGTACCTGGACCACGCCCACCGTGCCCCGCCCGTGGGGCTGATGGGCATTGGCGATATGGATGACTTCCTGCATCAGGTGGGTGGCGGCAAACAGGGCATCCTGGCGCACCGGCATGGGCGTCGGGCCGGCATGCATTTCCATGCCCGTGACCGTGACGTCGTACCAGCGCAAGCCCAGCGAGCCGGTGACCACGCCGATCAGCCGGTCTTCTTTTTCCAGGATGGGGCCCTGCTCGATGTGTGCTTCGAAGTAGGCACCCAGCGGACGGCCGCCCGCTGGCGCCGCACCGGCGTAGCCGATGGCCTGCAGCTCGTTGCGTACCGATTTGCCATCGAGGTCGCAAGCGTTGAGCGCGGTTTCCAGCGGGAACTTGTTGGCGAAGACGCCGGATCCCATCATGACCGGCACAAAACGCGTGCCCTCCTCATTGGTCCAGATCGCCAGCTCCAGCGGCGCTTCGGTTTGCACCCCTTGCTCCTGCAAGGTGCGCATGACTTCCAGTCCCGCCATCACGCCGTAGCAGCCGTCGAACTTGCCGCCGGTAGGCTGGGTATCGATGTGGCTGCCGGTCACCACCGGTGGCAAGGCCGCGTTGCGTCCGGCGCGGCGGCCAAAGATATTGCCGATCCGGTCGACGGTGATGGAAAGACCCGCCTGCTTCATCCAGCCGACCACCAGGTCGCGGCCTTGCCCGTCCAGTGCGGTCAAGGCCAGCCGGCAGTTGCCGCCGCGCTCGGTCGCGCCTATTTTTGCCAGGTCCATCAGCGACTGCCACAGGCGCCGGCCATTGATGCGCAATGCGTTGGTTTGCATGGTGGAGCCTCCTCAAGCCCCGGCAGAGGCGTCGCGCTGGCGTTGCAGGGCGCTAGCGCGTATCGCCGACAGGGTTTCGCCAGGGGCAATGCCATCGGCGTCGTAGCGGATTTCCAGCAAGGCCGGCAGCCGTTCGCGTTCGGCAAAGGTGCGCGCCCGTTCGAAGGCCTCGATGAATTGATCATTGCTGGTCACGACTTCGCCATAACCGCGATAGGCCTGCACCAGCTGGGTGAATTCCGGGTTGTCAAAGCTCAGGGCAATGGTGCGCGCGGGGAATTCACGTTCCTGGTGGGCGCGTATCGTGCCCCACATGCCGTTGTTGAACACCAGGATCACGATGCCCAGCCGGTATTGCATGGCCACGCCAAGCTCCTGCATGTTCATCTGGAAGCAGCCATCGCCGGCATGGCAAACGACCGTGCGGTCGGGGTGCTCGAGCTTGGCCGATATCGCGGCCGGCAAGCCGTAGCCCATGCTGCCCACCGTGGGCGCCAGCGAGGTGCCGATGCCGCAAAACTGCCGGTAGCGATGCGGATACAAGGCGTAATTGCCCGCGCCGACCGTGATGCAGGCATCCTGCGGCAGCACGGCATTGAGGTGGCAGGCGGCCTGGTCCAGGCTCATGGCACTGGGTGAAGCCAGTGGCTGCAGGCTGGCGAGGTAGCTGGCATGGGCGGCGCGGGTGCGTGCGCTCCACGATGGGACCTGACGCGGCCGCAGGCTGGCCACGGCCTCGGCAAAACCGACGGGATTGGCGGTGATGGCTTGCGCCGGCCGGTACACCCGTCCGAGTTCACCGGGGTCGGCATGGACATGGATCAATTGCTGTCGGGGTTGCGGGCTTTGCACCAGGCTATAGCCTTCCGTGGTGGCTTCCCCCATGCGGGTGCCGACCGCCAGCAGCACATCGGCCTCCAGCACGCGCTGGCGCAAGTCCTCGGTCATGCCCCAGCCGACCTGGCCGGAAAAGTTGGGATGTCGCTGGTCAAAGCATTCCAGACGCCGCCACGCGACCCCGACCGGAAGATCAAAGCGCTCGGCAAAACCGTGCAATTGCGCCAGCGCCTGCGGCGTCCAGCCGCTGCCGCCCACCAGCATGAACGGGCGTTGCGCATTCTCAATGGTTTCGCGCATGCGCTCGATATCCTGTGCCCCCGCCCGGCTGGGGACGCGGGTGTAGCGCGCCATGTCCGGCACCTGCGCGCTGCCCCACAAGGTGTCTTCCGGCAACGCCAGCACGACCGGTCCGGGGCGGCCGCTGGTGGCCACGGCAAAAGCCCGGGCAATGAACTCCGGAATGCGCTCCGTGCGGTCGATCTGGGCCACCCACTTGGCCATCTGGCCAAACATGCGCCGGTAGTCGATTTCCTGAAAGGCTTCGCGCTCATAAAAATCGTTGCCGACCTGGCCGATGAACAGGATCATCGGCGTGGAATCCTGAAAGGCCGTGTGCACGCCAATGCTGGCATTGGTGGCGCCCGGCCCGCGCGTCACGAAGCAGATGCCCGGCTCGCCGGTGAGCTTGCCGTAGGCCTCGGCCATGTAGGCGGCCCCGCTCTCCTGCCGGCACACGATGGCCTGCAGGGCATCCTGATGGTCATAAAGGGCATCGATGCAGGGCAGGTAGCTTTCGCCCGGCACCAGGAAAACGCGCCTGGCGCCGTGCTGGCGCAATTGCTGGACCAGGATTTGTCCGCCGTTGCGAACCGGGTGCTGGTTCGTGCTCATGCCTGCGCTCCCTGCACGCCAGGGGCGGTTTGCTTGAGTTCAATTTCAACGAATACGAATTCGTATTCGTTGGCGTTGATCACGTTGTGTTCCACGCCGGCGGACCGGCTGTAGGACTGGCCGGTCTTGAGCTCGCTGATGCGCTGGCCTTCAGGGGTTTCAAGCTGCAATTTTCCGTCCCTCATGGGCACGACCACATAGTCGTAGCCATGGCGATGCCAGCCGGTTTGTGCGCCCGGTGCGAATCGCCATTCGGTGACGACCACGCGCTCATTGTCGATCTGCACGGTCGGTTGCGCCTGTGCTCGTTCAATCTGCATGTTTTGCTTTCAATGGGGGTGTTGCGATCGCTGATGCACTTTTCAGGCGATGTGGCCAGGGATGCGGGCCTCGGACGGCATGGGTATCCACGACTGGCCGGGAATGGCGCTGATCAGTTTCTGGGTGTAGGCATTTTGCGGCCGCTCAAAGACGTCGGCGGGGGTGCCGTGCTCGACGATGCAGCCCTGATGCATGACGATGATCTGATGGCAGACCTGCGCGGCCACGCGCAGGTCGTGGGTGATGAAGATCATGCCGACATTCAGGCGCCGCTGGATGTCCTGCAGCAGTTGCAGGACCTGGGCCTGCACCGAGACGTCCAGTGCCGAAACCGATTCGTCGGCCACCAGCAGTTGCGGCTCCAGTGCCAGGGCGCGGGCAATGCCGATGCGCTGGCGCTGCCCGCCGGAAAAAGCATTCGGATAACGGTCAAACGCCGATTCATCCAGTTCCACCAGGCGCAAAAGCTCACGCGCCTTGCGTTCGGCTTCAGGGTACGGCACGCCATTGGCGACCGGCCCGTCCGTGATGCTGCGTCCAACGGTATGGCGCGGATTCAAGGACGCAAACGGGTCCTGGAAAATCATCTGCAGATGTTTGCGGTGCGGCCGGAACCGCGCCTGCGACAAGGGTGCGATGTCCGTGCCGTTGAAGATGAGCTGGCCGCCGTCGATGTTGGTCAGTCGCAGCAGGCACTTGCTGATGGTGGATTTGCCGGAGCCGGACTCGCCCACGATGCCCAGGGTTTCGCCCCGCCGCACGCTGAAGCTGACATCGTTGACCGCGTGCACCACGCGTTTTTTGACCAGCAGGCCACGGGCCGTGACATAGGTCTTGCGCAAATTCCTGACCTCCAGGACCGGTGCCTCGGCCGAGGCGGCCACAACCGCGTCGTTGCCGCGCCGGTGCGGCACCGCGGCGATCAGGCGCTGGGTATAGGGATGCCGCGGCCGGTTCAGCACCTGATCGGCCGGCCCCTGTTCGACCAGGATTCCCTTTTCCATCACCGCCACGCGGTGCGCGATGTCGGCCACCACGCCAAAGTCGTGCGTGATGAACATGACGCCCATGCCCATGTCGGCCTGGATGCGCTTGATCAGCGCCAGGATCTGCGCCTGGGTGGTGACATCCAGGGCCGTGGTGGGCTCGTCGGCAATCAGGATGGAGGGCTCCAGCGCCAGCGCCATGGCGATCATGACGCGCTGGCGCTGCCCGCCGGACAGGCGAAACGGATAGGCATGCTGCAGGCTGGCCGGATCGGGCAGGCCGACAAATTCGAGAAGCTCCAGCACGCGCGGGTTGCGCGCCGCGCCCGGATAAGCGCCATGCACTTCCATCACCTCGGCAATTTGCTGTCCAACCTTCATGAGCGGATTGAGGGCGGACATCGGCTCCTGGAACACCATGCCGATATCCTTGCCACGCAAAGCCAGCAACTCTTCTTCCTTGCACTGCAACAGGTCCCGGCCCTTGAACAGGATGCGACCCGCTTGCGGCTTCAGGTAAGTGGGCAGCAAGCCCATGATGGCGTTGGCGCTGATCGACTTGCCGGAGCCGGACTCGCCGACGATGCACAGGATTTCCCCGGCGCGCAGATCGAAGGAAACATCCTTGGCCGCGTAGGGGCGGTCGCCGCCCTGGGGCAGGGCAACGGTCAGGTTCTCGACACGCAGCAGGAGCTGATCCGGATCTTGATGTTTCATGGTCATGACTCATTCACCCCGCTTGCGCAATTGTGGATTCATGGCGTCGTTCAGTCCTTCGCCAATCAGATTGATGGCCAGCACCGTCAGCAGGATGGCCACGCCGGGCATCACGCTCATGAGCGGCGCCTCGCGCAACATGGTGCGCGCCGCGCCGATCATGAAACCCCAGCTCATCAGGTTGCGGTCGCCCAGCCCGAGAAAGGACAGCGACGACTCGGTCAGGATGGCCGTGGCAATCATCAGCGAGGCCGTGACGATGATGGGCGACATGGCGTTGGGCAGAATTTGCGTGAAGATGATGCGCGCCGGCGTCTGCCCGATCACGATGGCGGCCTGTACAAACTCGCGTTGCTTGAGGGACAGAAATTCACTGCGCACCAGCCGGGCCACCGGTGGCCAGGAAACGATGGCGATCGCGCCGACGATGGAATAGATCGAGGGCTTGAAAATCGCCACCAGCACCACGGCCATGGCCAGTTGCGGAATGGTCTGGAAAAATTCGGTGAAGCGCATCAGCACGTCGTCGGTGCGCCCGCCATAAAAGCCCGCCAGCGCGCCGACCAGGATGCCGAACACCACCGCGACCAGCGTGGAGACTACCCCCACCAGCAGCGACACGCGCGCGCCATGGGCCAGGCCCGTGGCGATGTCGCGCCCCAGCATGTCCGTGCCCAGCAGGTAATCGCGGTTTTGCAGCGGCGGCAACAGGGGCTCTGCCACCATGGCCCAGGGAGACTCCTCGAACCACAGGGAACAGAACAGCGCCACCAGCACCACCAGGCACAGGATCACCAGGCCCGCCAGGGCGCCTTTATTGGCCGAGAAACGGTGCATGAATTTTTTCATTTCAGCTTCCCCACTCAATGCGCGGATCAACGACCCGGTAGATCAGGTCGGTGATCAGGTTGAACAGCACCACCATGGCCGAAGTCACCAGGAACACGCCCAGCAGCAGCTGATAATCGCGCTGCATCAGGGCATCGAACATCAGGCGGCCGATGCCCGGCCAGCCGAACACCGTTTCGGTCAGCACGGCGCCACCGGCCATTTGTCCCAATTGGATGCCGGCAAACGTCACCACCGGCAGGGTGGCGTTGCGCAGCACATGCTTGCGCAGCACCTGCCCGGCGGGCACGCCCTTGGCGCGTGCCGTCTTGACGAAGTCCATGCCCATGACGTCCAGCATGGAGGCGCGGATCAGGCGCGCGTACACGGCCATGAAGAAGCAGCCCAGCGACACCACCGGCAGCACCAGGTGGGCGGCAATGTCCTGCAGGCGCGCCCAGCCCGTCAGGCCGGCGCCGACCGACTCCATGCCGAACGCCGGCAGCCAGCCCAGCGTGACCGAAAACAGGATGATCATCAGCAGCGACAGCCAGAACAGCGGCGTGGCGTACAGCAGCAGCGCCGCCGACATGATGGTGCTGTCCAGCCATTTGTGCTTGTTGGTGTAGCGGCTGCGCGCGGCCAGCACGCCAAGTGTGACGCCCAGCAGCAGGGAAAACAGGAAAGCCAGGCCCATCAGCAGCAAGGTCGCGGGCAGCCGTTCGGCGATCAGATCCAGTACCGGCAGCTTGTTGCGGTAGGAGTAGCCAAAGTCGAACTGCGCAATGCCCTGCAAATAGAGCCAGAGCTGCTGGTACAGCGGCTGGTCAAACCCGAACTGCTGGCGCAACTGCTCCACGTAGGCGGGGTCGGACGATGCGGCTTCCCCCGCCATGATGCTGGCCGGATCGCCCGGCGCCAGCCGGATCAGCAGAAAGTTGAGAATCACGACGCCCAGCACGACGATGAGCGCCTTGCCCAGCCGGGACAGGAGAAAAGAGAGAAGTTTCACGATGCAGCGCCTCAATCAACAGGCAATAGGAACCCCTGGACGCGCACCCCTGTGCGCTCCTGGTCGGGTGCTCAGACGGCCCCGCATGACGCGGGGCCGTGCGTTGACCGGTTTACTTTTCCATGTAGACGTCGTCGAAGGTCTCGTTCAGGCCGATGCCGGTCTTGACCAGGTTCTTGATGTTCTTGCGGTAGAACGTGGCGTATTCGATCTCGAACAACATGCCGTTGGCCACTTCGTCGACCAGGATGTTCTGAGCCTGCGAATACAGTTTCTGGCGCAATTCAGGCAGGCGCGAGGCCGCTGCCGTGGCGAACAGCTCGTCCACCTTGGGGTTGGCGTAACCCTGGTTGTTGACGAAGGGTGAGCCCTTGATGGAATTGGTCGACAGGAAGTGGCGCGCCACGCCCAGGGCCGGATCGCCATACTGGTAAGTGAAGTTGAAGGTCAGGTCAAAGTCGAAGTCGCCGGTGCGCTTGGCCCAGCCGCCGGCATCGACCGGATCGAGCTCGACCTTGAAGCCGATCTGCTCCAGGCTTTGCTTGGTGTATTCACCCAGGCGATCCCAGGCCGAACCATAGGGGAAGGCCAGGATCTTGATGGGGGTGGCGCCCACGTTGACGCCCGACTCCTGGATCAAGGCGCGGGCCTTCTTCAGGTTGAAGTCGTACTGGGGCACGTTCTTGTCGTAGAACAGGGTGGTGGAAGCGATCGGCCCCGTGGCCACCTTGCCCATGCCGAAGAAGATGGTGTCCACCACGAACTTGCGGTTGATCGCGTGCATCACCGCCTGGCGCACCTTCAGGTTATTGAAGGGCGGCTTGCGCTGGTTCATCATCATGAAGGCCAGGGGGGAATACATCTCCCAGCCCTTGGTGGTCATCTCCACGTTGGGCAAGGCCTTGATGCGCTTGACGTCAACGTTGTCCACGTCGCCGCCGCGCAGCACTTGAACGTCGCCCTTTTCGAATGCAATGGCACGCGAGGCAGCGTCGGGGATCACGCGGAACACGATCTCGTCCAGATAGGGTTGCCCTTTCTTCCAGTAATCGGGGTTGCGCGTGAGGATGATGTGCGAGCCTTTTTTCCACTCCTTGAACTTGAACGGACCGGTGCCGATCGGCGTCTGGTTCGCGGGGTTGTTCCTGAAGTCGGTGCCTTCGTAGATGTGCTTGGGCACCATCGGCATGTTGTCCACCACAAACATGCTCATGAAGGGAGAGAACGGCTCCTTCAGCTTGAACTCGACGGTGCGTTCATTGGGCGCCTTGATCGATTCGATGTACTTGTTGATGATGAGCCGGCCGCGCGGATGCATTTCGCGCAGGAATTTGTCAACGCTGAACACCACGTCGGCGGAACTGAAGGGCTTGCCATCGTGCCACTTGACGCCGCTTTGCAGCTCAAAGGTATAGGTCAAGCCGTCACTGGAGGTCTTCCAGGACTTGGCCAGCGATGGCTGGGGCTTGAGCTGGGGGTCGTAGGTCAGCAGGCTCTGGTAGATCTTGCCGGCCACGTACTGGGTCGGCGCCTGCTGGTTCAAGCCCAGCATCAGAATCGGCGGCTCGGGTTGCACAATGGCGTTGAGCGTTCCGCCCCGAGTTTGTGCGTGCGCGGCTGCGCCGCCCCACAACAAGGCGGCGGCGGCTAGCGCCGCGCCGGCCTGCAAGAATTTGTGGCTCGAAAATCTCTGCTTCATCAGGTTCTCCGGTGGGTGAAAAAATCTATCTCGCTAGCGCAATGGCCAGGCCGATGACGGGCTGACATCCGGTGCTCGGCGGCCAAGGAAATGCGGCGGGGCCGCGCGGGCTTGCGCATCAAATTTCCCCGTCGCCGCTGGAATCCAGGCCCAGCCGGCTGCGTATGTTTTCCAGATGCGCGCGCATGGCGCGGCGTGCCGCGAGGGGCTGGCGCTTCTGGATCGCCCGCAGCAGGACGATGTGCTCGACATGCGCGATCTCCCAGACCTCGCCAATGACAAAAAGCTGGTTCAGCTTGTTGAAGATGGCGCTGTTCTCGCTCAGCTTCCAAAGATGCTGCACGGTGGAAGCAAGCGCCATATTGCCGCAGGCTTCCGCAATCGTGAGGTGAAACGTGTCGTTGTGCTCGCTGGGCTGGCCAGAGGAGGGCAGGGCCATCACGGCGGCTTCCATGGCAAGCAGTTGCGCCGGGGTCGCGTTCCTGGCCGCCAGCTCGGCGCAGACGGGCTCCACCAGCATGCGGGCCTCCAGCAGGTCGTGGGCGCCCACATCCACCTGGCTGGGAAGAGCCGCGGCTTCCGCGGCCGGCATGCCCGCCAAGCGGGCATTTTCACCGGGCTTGGTCACGAAAACGCCCGTGCCAACCCGCACATCGACGTAGCCCTCCAGCTCCAACGCAATCAGCGCCTCCCGCACGGACGGGCGACTGACGGTCAGCAGGTCGGCCAGCTCGCGCTCCGACGGCAGACGCTCGCCCGGGCTGTATTCGCCGCTTTGAATCTTGGTCTTGATCTGGTTCGCGATCATGCGATACAGACGCGGCACGCTGATGGGTTGAAAGACGGTCATAAATGAGGGTTCATGTGTTGCAGGTAGCCTGGTGGCCGGGTGGTAAGGCCACTCTAGCCCCAATTGGGGGCCTGTCTATTCTCGAAAACACTATGTTCATGTGGAAAGCATGATCCGTGCCAGTTAATTTTCCGCATGCGGGCCGCGGGGCCGGCCGCCTTGGCGGCATGGCCTTTCATGCGGGAAATGGCCGATTGGGGATAATGCGGAATGATCACACGTCGACAGTTTTCCATCACATCGGGCGCGGCCATGCTGGCCGGTTTCAACACGGTCCGGGCCCAGGCCGGCAACAAAATCATTCTGGGCCAGTCCGCCGCATTCACGGGCCCGGCGGCCCAGTTGGGCATCCAGTTTCATCAAGGCGCCAAGCTCTGGTTTGATCAGGCCAATGCCCAGGGCGGAGTTCTGGGCCGCGCCATCGAGATTCGCAAGATGGATGACGGCTACGAGCCCGATCGCTGCGCCGCCAACACGCGCAAGCTCATCGACGAGGACGCCTTCGCACTTTTCGGCTACATCGGCACGCCCACCAGCCTGGCCGCGCTGCCCATGGCCAACAAGGCCCAGGTGCCGTTCATCGCGCCGTTTACCGGTGCCATGGGCCTGCGCGATCCGTTCAGCCGCTATGTGTTTCATCTGCGCGCCTCCTACAACGACGAGACCGCGCTGATCGTCAAGCAGCTCACGTCGCTGGGGTTGAAGAAAATCGCGGTGTTTTACCAGAACGACGCCTACGGCAAGGCCGGGCTCGATGGCGTGACCCTGGCGCTGTCGGCGCTCAATCTCAAGCCGGTCGCCCAGGCCACGGTCGAGCGCAATTCCGAGGACGTGGCGGGCGCGGTCAAAACCCTGGTGGCCGCCGCGCCGGATGCCGTGGTCCAGATCAGTGCCTACAAGTCCTGCGCCGCCTTCATCCGCGCGGCGCGCAAGGCCGGTTATGGCGGCACCTTCTTTAATGTGTCATTCGTCGGCACGCAGGCACTGGCCGACGAACTGGGCAAGGATGGCGCAGGCGTGGCGGTGACCCAGGTCGTGCCCTCGCCCTACAGCGCCGCGCGGCCGCTCGCCCGTGAATTGCAGGAGGCCGTGAAAAAAGCCGGAGGCGATGCCCAGGCCAACTATTCCAGCATGGAAGGCTATCTGGCCGCGAAGGTTTTCACCGAGGGCCTGCGGCGCGCCGGCGCCAAGGGGGCCACGCGCGAAGGCCTGATCCACGGGCTGGAGACGATGGGCGTCCAGTCGTTCGGGGGCTTCGCGGTGCAGTTCTCGCCGACCGATCACGTGGCTTCGCATTTCGTCGAGCTCTCCATGCTGACGGGCGACGGCCGGGTGCGGACCTGAATAGGGATGGGGAGAGGTCTCATGAAAGTCATTGATTCGATCGTCAGCCAGGCCGCCGGCATGGCCGCGCTGCGCCGCGACATCCATGCCCACCCGGAGCTGTGTTTTGAAGAGGTGCGCACCGCCGATCTGGTGGCCAGGAAACTGACCGAATGGGGCATTCCCATTCATCTGGGACTGGGCACCACCGGCGTGGTGGGCATCCTCAAGAACGGCACTTCGGGGCGCGCCATCGGCCTGCGCGCCGACATGGATGCCCTGCCCATGCAGGAGTCCAACACCTTCGGTCACGCCAGCCGGCATCCCGGCAAGATGCACGCCTGCGGGCATGACGGCCACACGGCCATGCTGCTGGCGGCGGCGCAGCACCTGGCCCGGCATCGCCACTTCGACGGCACGGTGTACCTGATTTTCCAGCCGGCGGAGGAAGGCGGCGGCGGCGCGCGCGAGATGATCCGCGATGGCCTGTTCGAGCAATTCCCGATGGATGCCGTGTTCGGCATGCACAACTGGCCCGGCTCGCGCGTCGGCACCTTTGCCGCGAGCCCCGGACCGGTGATGGCCTCGAGCAATGAATTCAAGATCACCATCCGCGGCAAGGGCGGGCACGCCGCGCTGCCGCACAACGGGCTGGACCCGGTGCCGGTGGCCTGTCAGATGGTGCAGGCCTTCCAGACCATCATCAGCCGCAACAAGAAGCCGATCGACGCCGGCGTGATCTCCGTCACCATGATCCACGCCGGCCAGGCCACCAATGTGATTCCCGACAGCTGCGAGCTGCAGGGCACGGTGCGCACCTTCACTCTCGAGGTGCTCGACCTGATCGAGCAGCGCATGAGGCAGATTGCCGAGCACACCTGCGCCGCGTTCGACGTGAGCTGCGAATTCGAATTCGAGCGCAACTACCCGCCCACCATCAACTCGGAGCGGGAGACCGAATTCGCGCGCCAGGTGATGGCCGGCATCGTGGGCGCCGACAACGTGACGGCGCAGGAGCCCACCATGGGCGCCGAGGACTTTGCCTACATGCTGCAGGCCAAGCCGGGCACCTACTGCTTCATCGCCAATGGCGACGGCGGCCATCGCGAACTCGGGCACGGCGCGGGCCCTTGCATGCTGCACAACGCGAGTTACGACTTCAATGACGACCTGATCCCGCTGGGCGCAAGCTACTGGGTGCGGCTGGCGGAGGCCTGGTTGTCGCCGGATGCCGGCTGAGCCTGGCGCGGGGGCGGCTCCGGGCCCCATTTTTTTTGATTGAAATTGGTCGCCAGCCTTTTGGATATGGGCGCAATTAGCTACTAAATTAATAGCAACCCTGGTTGCGAGGAGCTTTCATGAGAAAGAACTGGGTGGCGGTGTTGGCCCTGTGGAGCGCCTGCTTCATGCAGGCCGCGGCGGCGGATGAACTCAAGGTGCTCAGTGCCGGTGCCATCGAGCCGGGCGTGCGGGCGGCCGTGGCCGCGTTCCAGAAGGAGAGCGGGCACCAGCTCAGGGTGAGCTTCAACACGGCGCCGCAGATTCGCAAGCGCATCGCCGAGGGCGAGCTGTGGGACGTGGTGATCGCACCGCCCGCGGTGATCGAGGAACTGGCCCGGGCCCGCCAGGCCGGTGCCGAGCGCGTGAGCGTCGGGCGGGTGGGGCTGGGCGTGGCCGTGCGCCCGGACGCGCCGCTGCCCGACATCTCCAGCGCCGAGGCCCTTGGGCGCGCGCTGCTGGAGGCGGACTCGCTGGTGTTCAACCGCGCTTCCACCGGGTTGTACCTGGAGGGCCTGCTGCGCCGCATGGGTATTTATGAACAAGTCGAATCGAGGACGACGCGTTATGCGGACGGTGCCTCGGTGCTGGAACACGTGCTGCATGGCAAGGGCCGCGAAATCGGGTTTGGCGCCATCACCGAGATCCTGCTGTACCGCGAAAAGGGTCTAAGACTGGTGGGGCCGCTGCCGGCGCCGGTGCAAAACTACACCACCTACAGCGCCACCGCCACCACGGGCACCGCGCAGCCCGCGGCGGCGCGGGCTTTCGTGTCTTACCTCGGCGGCCCGGCGGGCCGGGCGCTGTTTGCCGCCGCCGGCATCGAGCCCTGAATCGCCGGGACCAGCGGCGCGCGGCTCAGGCCCGTGCCTCGAAACCCCGGCTGCGGGCAATTTCCAGCAGGCCATCGAAAATCAGGCTGTCCACCAGCTCGAACGCAACGGACATGCTGGGTGCCATCTTCCAGCCGGCGCCGCCGGTCATGATGCAGGCGGGCTCGGCCCGGCAATGGGCGCGCACATGCTGGACCATGCGTTCCACCGCGCCGGCGATGGCGTAGGTGCCGCCACTGGTCAGGGCGTCGCTGGTGTTGGTGGGAAATTCGCGTACGTCGCCGGTCGGGACATGCAGCCCGGCCGTGCCCGACTCAAGCGCGCGCAACATGATGCCGTGACCCGGCAGGATGAAGCCGCCCAGAAACTTGCCATGGATGTCAATCGCCTCCACCGTCACGGCGGTGCCGACCATGACCACCACCAGGGGCCGCGGCGCGCCCTGCGCCAGCATGCGGTGACGCGCGCCGATCATGGCCACCCAGCGGTCCGCGCCCAGGCGTGCCGGATGGTCGTAGCCATTGACGAGGCCGGCTTCGGTTTCGCTGGCCACCACCCATTGCGGTGCCGTGTCCCACAACTCCATCTGCTCCTCCACCCGGCGTTTGATGGCGTCGCCCGCCACCACGCAGCCCAGCATGCAGGAGGGGGGAGGGAGTGAACTCCATGGCCCCTCGGCCAGCTTGTCGATGTTTTCCAGAAATACCGCGCCATGGGCCAGCAGCGGGGCACCAGGCCGGGGGGCTTCGTAGTGCGCCCATTTCAGGCGGGTGTTGCCGACATCGAGAGCCAGAAAAGTCATGAAGGGTCCATCGTTTCCCGCATTATCACTGCATGCCCGTGGCCGTAGCGGCTGCGCATCCGCGCCGCAAAGGGTTGCGGGGATGCCTCAGCCCTGGCGCCAGGGCAGACCCTGGTAGCGCCAGCCGCCTTTTTTGCCGCGCTGGGCCTGGTCGTCGGGATCGCCCTCGAAGCCCTCCAGGATGTTGTAGGCCTGCAGGCCCAGCTCGGTGGCGCGCTTGGCGGCCGCGATGGAGCGCACGCCGCTGCGGCACAGCAAAACGACTTTCTTGCCCGCGGGGACGGCGGCCTGGATGCCCTCGTCGAAGGCGGGATTCATGGCCATGCCGGGCCATTGCTTCCAGGCCAGCGGCACGGCGTCGGGGATGAACCCGACCCATTCCCGTTCGGCGTCGGTGCGCACATCGACCAGCACGGCGTCGCCCGCCCGCCACCACGCGTAGGCCAGTTGGGCCGGCACATCGCCGGCGTAGCCCTGGGCCGGCCGTGCGGCGGGCGCCGCGCCGCTGGCGGCCAGCACGCCGTCCGCGTCATGGCGCATGCCCGACGCGAGGTTGGCCGGCACGGCCTCGTCCATGCGCCGGGGCCGGGGCAGGTGCAGCGCGTCCATGATGGCGGTGAATTCGGCCAGCGTCTTGCCGGCCACGCGGGCATTGCCCATCTTCTCGGCGCCGATGGTGGACTGCGTGCGGCCGTGGTAGTCGTGGCCGGGCCAGACGATGGTGTGCTCGGGCAGCTTGAACAGCACCTGGGTTAGGCTGTGGTACATGGCGGGCGTGCTGCCCGACTGGAAGTCGGTGCGGCCGCAGCCGTTGATCAGCAGGGTGTCGCCGGTGAAGACGTGGTCGCGCCACACGAAGCACATGCTCCCCGCCGTGTGGCCCGGCGTGTGCAGGGCGCGGATTTTCTCGGTGCCAAAGCTCAGCTCGTCGCCGTCCTTGAGCTGGACGGCGGCCGTGGTGATGCCGCAGCCCTGCGGCGCGGCGGTGCGGGCGCCGGCATGCTCGGCCAGCAGGCCCGCGCTGGTGATGTGGTCGGCATGGGCATGGGTCTCCACGGTCCAGGCCAGCTTCAGGCCGTACTGGCGCAGCGTGGCCAGGTCGCGCTCGAGCTGCTCGTCCACCGGGTCGATGATGAGCGCGTCGCGCGTTATTTCGTCAAACAGCACGTAGGTGAAGGTGCTGGAGCTCGGGTCAAAAAGCTGGATCGGTTTCATGGGGCGCTCAAAGGGTGGGGCGGAGCATGGTGCTCGGGCGAATACAGGACTTTAGAGGATTTTCACGCAGGCGATGGACAAGCGCCGGGCCGGGATATTCTGACCGGCTGCGCCCGCGGCCATGGCGCGCGCCTGCGCCAGCCCGGCCTGGCATTCGCCGGGGGCTGCGCGGGTCGGGCAGGGCATGAATTTGCTACTGTTTTTGTAGCTAATGACGCAGTCGGTAAAAGGGGCGGGCTCGATATGACTCGAAATTCTGCGCGGAATCCGCAGCCCACCGGTGCCGCGGGGCAGATCTTCCCGGCCGGCAGGCTCTAAACGATTTTCACGCTGAGGTTGGGCAGGCCGTCGATATGCATCTCGATCACGTCGCCGCGCACCACCGGCCCCACGTTCTCGGGCGTGCCCGAGTAGATGATGTCGCCGGGGAACAGCTCGAAGGCCTCCGACAGCTTGGAGACCTGTTCGGCCACCGACCAGATCATCTGGTTCAGGTTGGCGCTTTGCTTGGTCTGGCCATTGACCTTGAGCCAGATCGCGCCCTGGGTGAAGTGGCCGGTCTGCGCCAGCTTGTGGATGGCGCCGATGGGCGCGGACTTGTCAAAGCTCTTGCCGATCTCCCACGGTTTTTTCTGGTCGCCCATGGCGCGCTGCAAATCACGCCGCGTCATGTCCAGGCCCAGCGTGTAGCCGTACACATGGTCGAGCGCCTTGTCCAGCGGGATGTTGCGCCCGCCCTTGCCCAGTGCCGCCACCAGTTCGGCCTCGTAATGGTAGTTCTTGGTGAGCGAGGGGTAGGGATGGTCGGCCACGGTGCCGGCGGCAACAAACTGGATCGCATCGGTCGGCTTCTGGAAGAAAAAGGGCGGCTCGCGCGTCGGGTCCGAGCCCATCTCGCGCGCGTGCGCCGCGTAGTTGCGGCCGATGCAGTAGATGCGGCGCACCGGGTACATCTCGCTGGCGCCGGCGATGGGGATGTAGGTCGCGGGCACGGCAAAGGGTGTGGGGACCTGCTGTTGCGCCACGCCCGGCAGGGCGCAGCCGGCGATGGCGCCCGTGGTGACCAGCGCCGAGCTCTGGAAGAAGTTGCGTCTATCCATGGTCTGTCTCCTTGTCATTGTGGCCAGAGTGTAGGGTGATGCGCAGGGGCTGTCACCGGCGTGCGGCGGGCGCAAGGTTAAAACTGTTTTTCATCCGGCAGTCTGCGACTCGGTAAAAACCCTGTGTCGAACCCTGTCGAAATGGGAAAAGATAGCACGCTAACTCGTAACCCATAACCGGAGATAACCATGACCGACAGCAAAACCCCCCGTCGCCGCAGCCTGCTCAAGGGCGCTGCCGTCGCCGCGGGCGCGATGGCCGCCCCAATGGTGGCCACCGCGCAAACCGCCATCGCATTGCGCTTCCAGAGCACCTGGCCCTCCAAGGACATCTTCCACGAATATGCCCTCGATTTCGCCAAGAAGGTCAACGACATGGCCAGCGGCAAGCTCAAGATCGAGGTGCTGCCCGCCGGTTCCGTGGTGCCGGCTTTCCAGTTGCTGGAGGCCGTGAACAAGGGGACGCTGGATGGCGGCCATGGCGTCGTGGCCTACCACTACGGCAAGAACTCGGCCCTGGCCCTGTGGGGTTCCGGTCCGTCCTTCGGCATGGACCCCAACATGCTGCTGGCCTGGCACAACTACGGCGGCGGCAAGGCCCTGCTGGAGGAAATCTACAAGTCCATCAACATGGACGTGGTGTCCTACCTTTATGGGCCCATGCCGACCCAGCCGTTTGGCTGGTTCAAGAAGCCGATTGCCAAGGTGGCGGACGTCAAGGGCATCAAGTTCCGTACCGTTGGCCTGGCGGTTGACATGTACACCGACATGGGCGCGGCGGTCAATCCACTGCCCGGTGGCGAGATCGTGCCGGCCCTGGACCGCGGCCTGATCGATGGCGCCGAATTCAACAATGCGTCGTCGGATCGCCTGCTGGGCTTCCCCGACGTGGTGAAGAACTGCATGCTGCAGAGCTTTCACCAGTCCGGCGAGCAGTTTGAAATTCTCTTCAACAAGGGCAAGCTCAATGCGCTGCCGACCGAACTCAAGGCCATCATCGACTACAGCGTGCAGGCCGCGAGTGCCGACATGAGCTGGAAGGCCATCGAGCGCAATTCCAGGGATTACATCGAGCTCAAGAAGGCTGGCATCAAGTTCTACAAGACGCCCACCGCCATCCTGCAGGCCCAACTGGCCTCGTGGGACAAGATCATGGCCAAGAAGGGCAGCGAAAACATGCTGTTTCAGAAGGTGCTGGACTCCCAGCGCGCCTACGCCGAGCGTGCCGGCCAGTGGCAGAACGATTACACGGTCGATTTCAAGATGGCCTACAACCACTATTTCGCCAAGGGCAAGAAGGCTTAAGATCAAAAATTAGCCACCGGAGGGCGCGGTGGGGCCAACCCCACCGCCCCCCCGGGTGTTTTAAAAATATGTTTTTAAGGGAAGTTAAATTAAAACT
>JBEIOV010000048.1:0-8277 GCA_040377375.1 Hylemonella sp. | reverse complement strand
GGCAGGGCCACCCGGCTTTTTCTTGCCCGGCGCGATCATCATGATCATCTGCCGGCCTTCGAGCTTGGGAAACTGCTCGACGATGATGATGTCCGCCAGCTCGTCGCGGATGCGGTTCAACAGCGCCATGCCGATTTCCTGATGCGTGATCTCGCGGCCCCGAAAGCGCAGCGTGATCTTGCACTTGTCACCTTCCGCCAGGAAGCGCCGGATATTGCGCATCTTGATGTTGTAGTCACCGTCATCGGTGCCCGGGCGGAACTTGACTTCCTTGATTTCAATCACCGTCTGCTTGGCTTTCGCTTCGGCCGCTTTCTTCTGCTCCTGGTACTTGAACTTGCCGTAGTCCATCAAGCGACAGACCGGCGGATTCGCCGTGGCAGCAATTTCAACCAGATCCACATCCAGCTCACCCGCCATTCGCAATGCTTCGGACAGGCTGACGATGCCCAAAGGCTCGTTTTCAGGCCCGGAGAGGCGGACTTCCGGGGCCATGATTTCCCGGTTCAGGCGGTGTTTGCGTTCCTCGCGGTGGCGGCGGTCGCGAAATTCAGTAGCGATGGTGACGATCCTTCAATTCTTTTGCTACAAAAAATGTAGCGAACACCATTGAGTGCGCGCGGGCAAGAGCTTCATTGATGAGAATCAGCTTTTGTTTTGGATGTCGCCGGCGATCTTTTGGGAGAACGCATCGAGGGACATCACACCGAGGTCTTTGTTGCCCCGGGCGCGCACTGCAACAGCACCTGCTGCCATTTCCTTGTCACCTACGACAAGGATGTACGGCAGCTTTTGCATCGAATGCTCTCGTATTTTATACGTAATTTTCTCGTTGCGCAGGTCCAGATCGACCCTAAGCCCTTGATTTTGCAGCGTTTTGGCCACTTCCCGGGCGTATTCGGACTGGGAATCGGTGATATTGAGCACCGCCACCTGCACCGGCGCCAGCCAGGTTGGCAGCGCGCCAGAGTGTTGCTCGATCAGGATGCCAATGAAACGCTCCAGGCTGCCCACGATGGCGCGGTGCAGCATCACGGGCCGGTGGCGGGCGCCGTCTTCGCCTACATATTCGGCATCCAGCCGCTCGGGCATGGAGAAATCCACCTGCATCGTGCCGCACTGCCATTGCCGGCCAATGGCGTCCTTGAGGGTGTATTCAATTTTGGGGCCGTAGAAAGCCCCGTCGCCCGGCGCGATCTCGAATTCGCAGCCGGACGCCCGCAGGCTTTCCATCAGCGCATGCTCGGCCTTGTCCCAGCTCTCGTCCGAACCAATGCGCTTTTCAGGGCGCGTTGCCACCTTGTAGATGATGCTGTCAAAGCCGAAGTCCCTGTAGACCTTTTGCAGCAGCGTCGTGTAAGCCGTGCATTCGGGCAGGATCATGTCCTCGGTGCAGAAGATGTGGCCGTCGTCCTGGGTGAAGCCGCGCACGCGCATGATGCCGTGCAAGCCGCCCGTGGGTTCGTTGCGGTGGCACTGGCCGAATTCACCGTAGCGCAGCGGCAGGTCGCGGTAGCTCTTGATACCCTGCTTGAAGATCAGGATATGGCCCGGGCAGTTCATCGGCTTGAGCGCGTAGTCACGCTTTTCCGACTCCGTCGTGAACATGTTCTCGCGGTACTTGTCCCAGTGGCCGGTCTTTTCCCACAGGGTCTTGTCCAGAAGTTGCGGGCCCTTGACCTCCTGGTAGCCGTTGTCGCGGTACACGCGGCGCATGTACTGCTCCACTTCCTGCCAGACCGTCCAGCCCTTGGGGTGCCAGAACACGACGCCGGGGGCGTGGTCGTCGATGTGGAACAGGTCCAGCTCGCGGCCGAGCTTGCGGTGGTCGCGCTTTTCGGCCTCCTCCAGCATCGTCAGGTACTGCTGCAGTTCGTCCTTCGTCGCCCAGGCGGTGCCGTAGATGCGCTGCAGCATTTCATTGCGGTGGTCGCCACGCCAGTAGGCACCGGCCACCTTCATGAGCTTGAAGAACTTCAGCTTGCCGGTGCTGGGCACGTGCGGGCCGCGGCACAGGTCCTCGAAGGCGCCTTCGCGGTACAGGCTGACGTCTTCATTGCTCGGGATGCTGGCAATGATCTCGGCCTTGTAGTGCTCGCCCATGCCCTTGAAATAGGCCACAGCCTCGTCGCGCGGCAGCACGCGGCGCACCACCGGCTCATCCCTGGCCGCCAGTTCGGTCATGCGCTTTTCAATGGCCACCAGATCTTCGGGCGTAAAGGGGCGCTTGTACGAGAAGTCGTAGAAAAAGCCGTTCTCGATCACGGGCCCGATGGTCACCTGGGCATCCGGGAACAGCTCCTTGACCGCATAGGCCAGCAGGTGTGCAGTGGAGTGGCGGATGACTTCCAGGCCGTCGGCGTCCTTTGCCGTCACGATGGACAGGGGGCTGTCTGCCTGGATGGTGTAGCTGGTGTCCACCACCTTGCCGTCCACCTTGCCAGCCAGGGCGGCCTTGGCCAGGCCGGAGCCGATGGAGGCGGCTACCTCTGCCACCGTCACCGGGCCGGGGTATTCGCGTTGGGAACCGTCAGGAAGCGTGATCTTGATCATGTGAAAAAAAGGTTCAGAAAAAACAAAGCGCGGTCGTCAGCCGCGCTTGATCTGGGAACCGGAGGGAGTTCAGTGCACGCGACTACGCGACCTCAGGGGGTCGTCCAACCTTTCGGGGTAGTTCGCGGTGTCATAACCAGGGTGCCTTTCTCGCTCTTGTATGCCTGCGCAGTGCAGGCCGCCGCGCATTTTAACCTGCGGCAATGAAGCCGGTGCCGTTGCAGCGCGGGCAGCCCGTGATGACGGTCTGCTTCTCGACTTCAAAGTTCTCGTTGATGTTCTCGCTGTCAATGCGAAGTTCGCCGGTGCCGCTGCAGTCGGGGCAGCGCACCTTGCTCAGGTCGCCGGCTTCAAAAACACCTGTCTTTTCGCTGGATGCACCCATGGCCGCCCCATCTTTGATGTGTATGCAAACCATTACTCTACAGCCGAAAGCCCCAAAAACAAACCCCGTCTTCCCTGAGGACGACGGGGTTGTCGTGGCGCCGCGCCGGCGCCGTGTTATGCGGCCTTCTTGTCGTCGAAGAACTGCTCGTCTTCGGTCGAGCCCTTCAGTGCGGCCGTGGAGGCATTGGCTTCGATGGTGGTGGTCACCGAGTCAAAGTAACCCGTGCCCACTTCACGCTGGTGCTTGACCGCCGTGAAGCCCTTGTCGGCGGCAGCGAACTCGGCCTGCTGCAGTTCGACAAAGGCGGTCATGTTGCTGCGGGCATAGCCGTACGCCAGGTTGAACATCGAGTAGTTCAGGCTGTGGAAGCCAGCCAGCGTGATGAACTGGAACTTGTAACCCATGGCGCCCAGTTCCTTCTGGAACTTGGCAATCGTGGCGTCGTCCAGGTTCTTCTTCCAGTTGAACGACGGCGAGCAGTTGTAGGCCAGCAGCTTGCCGGGGAACTTGGCATGGATCGCGTCGGCAAACTGCTTGGCAAACGCCAGGTCCGGCGTGCCGGTTTCGCACCAGATCAGGTCGGCGTACTCGGCATAGGCCAGGCCGCGGCTGATCGCCTGCTCCACGCCGTTGCGGCTGCGGTAGAAGCCTTCCACCGTGCGCTCGCCGGTGAAGAACGGCTTGTCGTTGTCGTCCACATCGGTGGTCACCAGGTCAGCGGCTTCCGCGTCGGTGCGGGCCAGCAGAATGGTGGGCGTGCCCATCACGTCGGCAGCCAGGCGGGCGGCGACGAGCTTGGACACGGCTTCACGGGTGGGCACAAGCACCTTGCCGCCCATGTGGCCGCACTTCTTGGCGGCTGCCAGCTGGTCTTCGAAGTGGACGCCTGCGGCGCCGGCTTCGATCATGGACTTCATCAGCTCGAATGCGTTCAGCACACCGCCAAAGCCCGCCTCGGCGTCGGCCACGATGGGGGCGAAGTAGTCGATGAAGCCCTCATCACCCTGGCTCTTGCCTTCGCTCCACTGGATCTGGTCGGCGCGGGTGAAGGTGGCGTTGATCTTCTTGACGACCTTCGGCACCGAGTCCACCGAGTACAGCGACTGGTCCGGGTACATCTCGCCATTGCTGTTGGCATCACCGGCAACTTGCCAGCCCGACAGGTAAATGGCCTTCAGGCCGGCCTTGACCTGTTGCATGGCCTGGTTGCCCGTCAGTGCGCCCAGCGAGTTGACGAAGGGCTCGGTGTTGATCAGGTTCCACAGTTTTTCAGCGCCGCGCTTGGCCAGCGTGTGCTCCACCTGCAGCGAACCGCGCAGCTTGACCACATCGGCGGCACTGTAGCCGCGCTTGATGCCCTTCCAGCGGGGGTTTTCAGCCCAGTCTTTTTCCAGGGCGGCAATTTGCTGTTCGCGGGTCAGGTGGGTCCAGTTGTTCATGGGTTCACTCCAAAGGGTTGTTGAATTCGATGGATGAACTTTAAGTCTTCTACAAGACTTTGAGAAGCTCTTGTGTCTTATATAAGAGATATTTTTATCTTCAATAAAATCAACAACTTAATCAATATTTTTCTCAATGTGGAAATTTATTTCTTGTATTGAGAAAAAATCTTGCGCTGCACCATTCTCATTTTTCTTGATATGAAATCAAATTTTCATTTGGCGAAATTTCATCGCCCCTTGACCCAGTCGCCCGACGTGATAACCGGCTTGCCCGCCACCAGGGCCGCGTTGATCTCGTAGACGATGCATTCGACGTTGCGCCCGGCCACCTGCACGGGGATGGTCCGTTTGAAGTATTCGTTGGTCTGCTGCGGGTAAAGCTCTTCGATCTCGTCCAGCACACGTTCGAGCTGCGGCGAAATCTCGTACACCTCCCCCAGCACCTCGCCCGCGCCGCCCAGCAGGACGCCCGGATAACGGCCAAAGTGGTACATCGTGCCGGCGATGCGGGCCTCGCCCACCCAGCGCGGCGCGGGGCTCAGGCGCGTGATGTCGTTGTCATCGCCGCGGCGCAGCGTTCCATAGACAAAGGCGTGGCGCGGGGTGGCAGGTGCTTGGGGCATGATCGTCGGCTTGTTGAATTGGCAAGACAGAAGGCGAGTCTAGTGAATCACCCTCTCCCCAGCCGCTGGCTGGCGTATGCCTGCCTGGCGTTGAGCATGTCCCTGGTGGGCAGCTACGTGGCCCTGTCCAAGCCGCTGGCTGCGGCGATCCCTGTGTTCCTGCTCGCCTGGCTGCGCTTTGGCATCGGCGGGCTGGCCATGCTGCACTGGCTGCGCAAGCCCGCCGATGAAGCTCCCATGACGGCGCAAACCCGGCGGCTGGTATTTCTGGAATCGTTCCTGGGCAACTTCCTGTTTTCCATCTGCATGCTGTTTGGCGTGAGCATGACCAGTGCCGTGTCCGCCGGCGTGATCATGGCGTCCATCCCGGCGGTGGTGGCGCTGATGAGCTGGGCCTTCCTGCGTGAACGCATCAGCCTGCGCATCTGGGCGGCCGTGGCCTGCGCCGCGGCCGGCATCGGCGTGCTGGCGCTGGCCGGGCCGCCGGCCCACGGCGGCCCGGCCAATGGCGCCACACCGGCGGCAGCCTGGCTGGGCAACCTGCTGGTGTTCGGGGCGGTGTTGTGCGAGGCCTCGTACGCCGTCATCGGCAAGAAGCTGACCGGCGCGCTCGGCCCGCGGCGCATCACGGCGCTGATCAACCTGTGGGGCTTTGCCCTGGTCACGCCGTTCGGCCTGTACATGGCGTGGCGCTTTGACTTCGGCAGCGTCCAGCCGGGCATCTGGCTGCTGCTGGTGTTCTATTCGCTCGCGGCCAGTGTATGGACGGTGTGGCTGTGGATGACGGGGCTGAAGGTAGTGCCGGCCGCGCAGGGTGGCGTGTTCACCGTGATGTTGCCGGTGTCTGCCGCGCTCGTGGGGGTGCTGGTGCTGGGCGAAAGCCTGGGGCCTGCCCAGCTGGCGGCCTTTGCCATCGCGCTGGCTGGGGTGCTGCTGGCCACGCTGCCGGCCAGGGCGGGCGCTACTTCCCGGTGACCTTGCGGATCGCCGGCTTGATGTTCTCGCGGCGGGCCGGCAGCACGGTGGCGTTCTCGCGCGGTGCGTTCAGCACGATGGAGGTGGATGTTTCCGTGAGGATGCAGAACTTCGTCACCACCGCGTCCAGGTGCTCCACGTCAATGACGGCAATCTCCAGCGTCCAGCTGTCCTCGCCGGTCACGTTCCAGGCGTTCACCACTTCGGGCGTCTGCTCGATCAGCTTGACCACGCGCGCGTACTCGGCGCGCCCCACGCGCACCAGCGCACGGATACCGTAGCCCAGGCGCTTGTAGTCCACCTCGGCGCGGTAGCCCTTGATCACGCCCTGCAGCTCCAGCTTGCGCACGCGCTCGGCCACGGCCGGCTGGCTCAGGTGCACACGCCGGCCCAGCTCGGCCATCGTGATCCGCGCATCCGCCTGCAGCTCGGCCAGAATGCGGCTGTCGTAGGTATCGAACTCAGAAACTTCTGTCATGACGGTTTGAAATTTTGAAAACCAAGGCCGAAGTGGCCTGACACCTTCAATCATGCATGGCCGCGCGGGCAGTGGCAATCTACGATTTGCAGCATGAACACCGCGACCCTGCCGCTGGCCAAAAAGGCCCCTTCCCTGCTCATCCCCGCCCTGCTGGCCTGCTACCTGGTCTGGGGCTCGACCTACCTGGCCATCCGGTTTGCGCTGGTGAGCTTTCCACCGTTTTTCCAGATGGGTTCGCGCTTCCTGGTCGCGGGCGCGCTGCTGATGGCCTGGGTGCGCTGGCGCGGCGGCGCCTGGCCCACGCAGGTTCAATGGCGCAACGCGCTGGCCGTGGGCACACTGATGCTCGGCGGCGGCATGGGGCTGACGGCCGCCGCCACGGTGCACATCGGCTCCGGCCTGATCGCCACTTTCATTGCGGTGGTGCCCATGATGGTCTGCGCCTGGGGCCTGCTGTTTGGCCAGCGGCCCAGCCGGCTGGAGCTGCTGGGCATGGCCGTCGGCCTTGCCGGTGTGGTGCTGCTGGTGCGCGGCGCCAGTTTCTCAGCGGCGCCGGTGGGCATTGCCTGCATCACCGGCGCCACGCTGGCCTGGTCGCTGGGCTCGGTGCTGTCGACCACACGGCTGCCGCTGGCCGCTGGGCCGGCAGGCTTTGCCAGTGAAATGTTGTGTGGTGGCGCGGTGTTGATGCTGATTGCTCTGGTACTGGGTGAGCAGCCTGTGTGGCCACCCACGCCGCTGGCGCTGGGTGCATGGGCCTACCTGGTGGTGTTTGGCTCGCTCGTGGCGTTCAGCGCGTACCTGTATTTGCTGGCGCATGCGTCGCCTGCGGTGGCCACCAGCTACGCGTTTGTGAACCCGCTGATCGCGCTTTTTCTGGGTGTGGTGTTCGCCTCGGAGGCCGTCTCGGGCGGCGAATGGATCGCCTGTGGCGTGATCCTGACTGGCGTTTTGCTGATCTTCAGAGGGAAAACGGCCTGAAACACGATTGAAAAAAACAACACGCCAGAGGGAAAAAAGCGTTTTTTCGCTTGGAAACGCGTTTTTTCTCCAGTAGCATCCGCAGTGCCAGTGAGAGTGAAGATTCCCATTGGTGATTAATCAACTTCTAGAAGGAAATTCAATCATGGCAACTGCAAAGAAAGCTCCGGCAAAGAAGGCGCCCGCAAAGAAGGCCGCCCCTGCCAAGAAAGCCGCTCCGGCGAAGAAGGCCGCTCCGGCCAAAAAGGCGCCGGCCAAGAAGGCTGCACCGGCAAAGAAGGCCCCTGCCAAGAAGGCCGCTCCGGCGAAGAAAGCTGCTCCGGCCAAGAAGCCCGCAGCCAAGAAGGCTCCCGCCAAAAAGCGCACGCCGAACGCCGCGTTCATGAAGGCCCTGACGCCCAGCGCCGCTCTGGCTGCAGTGGTGGGTGCAAACCCGCTGCCCCGCACCGAAGTGGTCAGCAAGCTGTGGGCTTACATCAAGAAGAACAATCTTCAAGACAAGATGAACACGCGCATGGTCAACGCCGACGCCAAGCTGAAGGAAATCTTCGGCAAGGCACAAGTCTCGATGTTCGAGATGGCTGGCCTGATCGGCAAGCACGTCAAGTAATCAGGCCCCGCCTGATTTCAAAGGCCGCAGCAATGCGGCCTTTTTCATTTCTGCAGTGCGTTGCGGGTAATGGCGCCCAGCGTGCCGCGCGTGGTGATCACTTCAGGGTCCAGCGTCACTTCAATCAAGGTGCCCTGCTCCCGTGCCAGCGCGGCCACAAGTTCGGGTTCGAACTCCGCCGTGCGCGTGATGCGCACACCCGCATAGCCATAGGCCCGCGCCAG
>JBEIOV010000047.1:0-8372 GCA_040377375.1 Hylemonella sp. | reverse complement strand
CGGCCAGACCGAGATCAACTACATCGTGGGCAATTGCGCGATGAATATGGCCCCCACGCTCGGCACTGGCGTGTCCTCGCTGCCCCCCAAGGGGGCTAATTTTCCCAGGGGCGGCCCGTCGGAAAATTCTGCCCCCGCGCCCGTGGGTTGGCCCGCCAGACCCGGCAGCATGGGCAAGGCCTACCCCGGCCACCGCGTGGCGGTGATCGACGACGACGGCAACGAATGCCCGGTGGGCGTGCCCGGCGATGTGGCGCTGAACCGCTTCGATGTGCATGGCGAGCCTGATCCGATCTTTTTTCTCGGCTACTGGAAGAACGAGGACGCCACCCGCGCCAAGTTCAGCGGCGGCAAGGGGGGCGATGACTGGTGCCGCACGGGCGACCTGGCGCTGCGCGATGCCGACGGCTACCTCTGGTACCAGGGCCGCGCCGACGATGTGTTCAAGGCGGCGGGCTACCGCATCGGCCCGGGCGAAATCGAGAACTGCCTGGTCAAGCACCCGGCCGTGGCGAATGCGGCCGTGGTGCCCAAGCCCGACCGCGAGCGCGGCGCCGTGGTCAAGGCCTATGTCGTGCTGACTCCCGAGGCCGCGGCGGCGCGCGGCGGCGAGCCCTTCTCGCGCGAGCAATGGGAGACCCGGCTGATGGCCGAGCTGCAAAAGCACGTCAAGGGCAAGCTCGCGCCCTACGAGTACCCCAAGGAGATCGAGTTTGTAGATGCCCTGCCCATGACCACCACCGGCAAGCTGCAGCGGCGCGTGCTGCGCCTGCGGGAAGAGGCCCGGGCACGCGAGGCCGATGCGAAGGCCAGCCGGTAAACTGGCGGCCCGGCCAGGCATCCAGAACCACAGGGGAGTTTCCATGAAGACCATCCAGCTCGGCCAGAGCGATCTGCTCGTGACGCCTGTCTGTCTGGGCACCATGACCTTTGGCGAGCAGGTCGGCGAGGCCACGGCGCATGCCATCCTGGACCGCGCGCTGGCGCGCGGCATCAATTTTCTCGACACGGCCGAGATGTATTCCGTGCCCGCGCGTGCCGAAACCTTTGGCGCGACCGAGACCATCATCGGCAACTGGCTGGCCAGGAACCCCGGCGCGCGCCGCAAGCTGGTGGTGGCCACCAAGGTGGCGGGACCGGCGCGCGGCATGGCCTGGATCCGCAACGGCAGCGCCAACCTGACGGCCGCCGACATCGAAGCGGCCTGCAACGGCAGCCTCGGGCGGCTGCGGACCGACGTGATCGATCTCTACCAGATTCACTGGCCGGTGCGCCCGGTGCCGCTCTTCGGCCTCATGTACTTCGACCCGTCCAAGGACAACCCGGCGCTGACTTCGATCCACGAGCAGCTCGAGGCGCTGGGGCGGCTGGTCAAGGCGGGCAAGGTGCGGGCCATCGGCCTGTCCAATGAGACGCCCTACGGCGTGCACGAGTTCGTGCGGCTGGCCAAACAGCACGGCCTGCCGCGCGTGGCCACAGTGCAAAACGGCTATAGCCTGATCAACCGCACGGTGGAAAACGGCCTGGACGAGACCATGCACCGCCTGGGTGTTTCGCTGCTGGCGTACTCGCCGCTGGCTTTCGGCCTGCTCACAGGCAAATACGACGAAAGCGGCATCGCCGGGCCGGCGGCACCGGCGCAGGCGCGCATCGCGAAGTACGAGTCGGTGCGCCAGCAGCGCTGGGGCCGGCCCGAGTCGCTGGCGGCGGCGCGCCGCTACAGCGCGCTGGCGCGCGCGCATGGCCTGAGCCCCACGCAGCTGGCATTGGCTTTTTGCTACACCAAATGGCAGGTGGCCAGCACCATCATCGGCGTGACCTCGGTGGCCCAGCTCGAGGAAGACCTGGACGCCTGGGGCACCACGCTGCCGCCCGAGCTGCTGGCCGCCATCGATGCGGTGCGCTGGGAACTGCGGGACCCGGCGCAGTGAAGTGGCTGCCCGCTCGCGGTGGGCTGGGCGAAACGCCGCGGGACGGGGACCCCTGGACCGGCCCGGGGCAGGCCAGGCCCGGTCCGAACGGGGGTTGATGGATGGCCAAAAAAGACCACGTCAGCGAAACCCCGGCCACCGCCTTGCTCAAGGCGCACAAGGTGGTGTTCACCGAGCATCCGTACGAGTACCTCGAACACGGTGGCGCGCAGCACAGCGCCCAGGTGCTGGGGGCTGATCCGTTCAGCGTGGTCAAGACGCTCATCATGCAGGACCAGGACGCCAAGCCACTGGTGGTGCTGATGCACGGCAACCGCAAGGTGTCCACCAAGAACCTGGCGCGCCAGATCGGGGCCAAGTCGGTGGAACCCTGCAAGCCCGAGGTGGCCAACCGGCACAGCGGCTATCTGGTGGGCGGCACCTCGCCCTTTGGCACGCGCAAGCGGATGCCGGTGTACATCGAAGAGACGATCCTGGCGCTGCCTAGCATCCTGATCAATGGCGGGCGGCGCGGTTACCTGGTGGGCATCGACCCGCGGGTGTGCGTGCAGTTGCTCGGCGCCCGGGCGGTCCAGTGCGCGCTGGCAGAATAGCCCCCTGATGCGCCCGTGGCGCAAACCCGAGGAGCTTGTGTTGGATTCCATGCCTGTCGTTTACCCTGTGCTCGCCGCCATCGCGGCCTACCTGGTCGGTTCCCTGTCGTTTGCCGTGATCGTCAGCCGCGTCATGGGCCTGAACGATCCGCGCACCTATGGCAGCAAGAACCCGGGCGCTACCAACGTGCTGCGCTCCGGGTCCAAGGCCGCGGCCGTCGTCACGCTGCTGCTCGACGGCTTCAAGGGCTGGCTGCCGGTGATGCTGGTCAGGTGGTTCGGCCCGCCTTACGGGCTGGAGGACGGCACGCTGGCCATGGTCGGGCTGGCCGCGTTCGTGGGCCATCTGTACCCGGTGTTCTTCCGCTTCCAGGGCGGCAAGGGCGTGGCCACCGCCCTGGGCGTGCTGCTGGGCATCAGCGGCTGGCTGGGGCTGGCCACGGCGGCCACGTGGCTCATCATCGCGTTCTTCTTTCGTTACTCCTCGCTCGCGTCGCTGGCGGCCGCGGTGTTTGCCCCCGTGTACTGCGTCTTCGGCAACGGCCTGGCGTGGGATCTGGAAAAAAGCATTCTGCTGTCGGTGTCCGTCATGTCACTGCTGCTGATCTATCGTCATGCCGAGAACATCGGCCGCCTGGCCAACGGCACGGAATCCAAGCTGGGCCGGCGCAAGTCCTGAGGCAGGCGGCCTCGCGCGGCGGCCGCTCAGGGGTGGTCCGCGACGTAGGCCCCGAGCTGCAGGATGCGGTGGTGATTGAGCCGTTCGCGCACGCTGGACGCGGGCAGCGAGGCCTGGATCCGGGGGCTGGTCTGGGCGGTGCGGTGCAGCCGTGGCTGGGGCACCAGCGCGCCGGCCGCGCTGGTCACGATGGCCACATGCGGGTGATTGGGTTTTTCGCTGCGCCGCATCACCACCGCAATCTCCTTGCTGTCCAGCCGCACATAGGTGCCGGGCGGGCACAGGCCGACGGCGCGCACCAGGGCGTGGCCGATCTCGTCATTGCGCTTGGGGGAATTGGTGATGATGGAGCGCACGGAATCGATGGCGCTGCGCCCGGAGCGTGATTTGCGCGGGCTGATCATCGCGGCGTAGCGGTCCACCACACGCAGAATGCGGGCCAGCCGGTGCACCGGCTCCAGGGTGTGCAGTTCGTCCTGGTCGCTGCTGTCGTCGTGGTGCAGGGACACGATGTCCAGCCACAGATCATCATCGATGCCCTTGCCGGCGAGGGTCTGCCGGCTGCCGGCGGCGTGGTTCTGAATGGTTTCCTGCTGCTGCGGGGACGGCTTTTCCATTTGTCCCGCGAGCTGGTCCTGCAAGGCGGTCATCGCGATGTTCATGGTCAGGGCCGCCCGCACCAGACTGTCGCGTTCGGACTGCTCCAGCTTGAGTTCGACGGCGATGAGATGGCACAGCACGGCGCACACCAGGGCGTGCGAGGCGCTGTAGCCGACGGAGGAGTTGGTGGCGAGCTGGAACAGCAGATACAGCCCGACATCGGCATCCTGCAGCAGCAGGGCCTGCATCCAGCGGTCGTACTGCTGCACGCGCTGCCCGAATTCCTGGATGCTGGCCGGACTGCCCAGGATGATGCCCAGGCCGGATTCGAGATCGGACCACAGACCCAGCAAATCCTCGTATTCGTTTTCGTTCTGGACGTTCACGGCAATGTCTGCTTTCCAAACAGTGGGTTGATGATCGGGTGTCAGTAACGCTTGTCGAGCACCATCTGGTCGTTGGTGCGCGCCATCTGGAAGCGCGTCAGAAAACTGTTGCCCAGCAGCACGAACGGCATGGCGCCCGAGGTGACCGCCGCATCAACGTCATACACCTCCACATCGCCCACGCGCAGCGAGGCCAGCTTGATGCGCCAGCCGGTGGCGAAACCGTTGGCCGTTGCGGTCTGGATGGGCTGGCCTGCCCTGTAATTCAGGCCGATGCGCTCGGCATCGGCGACGCTCATGGCGACCAGGGTCGCCCCGGTGTCCACCAGCAGCTGGACGGAGCGTCCGTTGATTTGTCCCTGGGTCATGAAATGACCGCCGCTGCCCGCGGTCAGGACGATCCTGCCGTTGCCAGACCCGTGGCCCATCTGGCTGCCCACGCTGACCGGGGCCTCGCCCACGCGCAAGGTGTGCCGCTTGCCTGCGATTTCCACCACGGCCTGATCGCCCTGCGTGGCGATGATCTTCACCCCCCGGTGCGCGTCGCCAACGGCCACTGTCTTGGGCGGGCTGCCGTCCACGATCACCAGGGCCTTGCCGCCCAGCATGCCGGACAGGGCGACCGTCTGCGCCCGCGCCACGCCGCTACCCGCCAGGGCCAAGCCACAGGCCAGCAGCAGCGCGGCGGCGGTTTGCATCAGTCGCGGAAGTTGTTGAAGCTCAGCGGCACGTCGGTGATGTCCTTGCGGATCAGCGCCATGGCGGCCTGCAGGTCGTCGCGCTTGGCGCCGGTGACACGAACCGCGTCGCCCTGGATCGCGGCCTGGACCTTGAGCTTGCTGTCCTTGATCAGGCGCTGGATTTTCTTGGACATCTCGGTCTCGATGCCGTTGCGCACCTTGATCACCTGCTTGACCTTGTCGCCGCCGATTTTCTGCACGTCGCCCTTGTCCAGAAAACGCACGTCCACCGTGCGCTTGGTCAGTTTGTTGCGCAGGATGTCGTCGATCTGGCCGAGCTGGAACTCGGCGTCGCCGGTCAGGGTGATCTCCTTGTCCTTGATCTCGATGGCCGCCGATGTGCCCTTGAAATCGAAACGCGTGGCGATTTCCTTGGCGGTGTTTTCCACCGCGTTCTTGACTTCTACCAGGTTGGCTTCACAAACCGTATCAAAAGAGGGCATTTGGGTACTCGGAAAAATCCGTTCGCCCTGAGCCTGTCGAAGGGCGGCGCGCTGGTTCTTCAAGAGGGCTTCGACAGGCTGAGCCCGAACGGGAGCAGGTCATCTCCCAATGCGACAATCTCCCGATGTTAGTCGAGAACAACGTCCCGCTCCAGCCCTACAACACCTTCCACATCGTGGCCAAGGCCCACGCCCTGGTGCGCGTGCGCGGCGATGCGGACGTGCAGCGCGTCGTGGCCGACCCGGAACTGGGCGCTTTCGCGAAATTCGTGCTCGGCGGCGGCAGCAATATCGTGCTTACCGGGGATGTGAAGCCGCTGGTGCTCAAGGTCGAGGTCATGGGCAGACGGCTGGTGGCGCAAACCGAGCGGGCCTGGGTGGTGGAGGCCGGCGGCGGCGAAAACTGGCATGATTTTGTGGCCTGGACCCTGCAGCAGGGTTACCCGGGCCTGGAGAACCTGGCCCTGATTCCGGGCACCGTGGGGGCTTCCCCCGTGCAGAACATCGGCGCCTACGGGGTGGAGTTGCAGGACCGGTTCGAATCGCTGGATGCGGTGGATTTGCAGACCGGCCAGGTTTTCACCCTCGATGCCGCGCAATGCGCCTTCGGCTACCGCGACTCCGTCTTCAAGCATGCGGCTGCCGGCGCGGATGCCGCGGCCGGGCGACCCGCCGGCCTGGGGCTGGCGGGCCGGGCGCTCATCACCCGCGTGCGGCTGCGCTTGCCCAAACCCTGGAAGCCGGTGCTGGGCTACCTCGATCTGGAAAAGAAGATGGCCGAGAGCGGCATTGCCGAGCCCACGGCGCCGCAGATCTTCGACTGGATCTGCGCCATCCGCCGTGCCAAGCTGCCCGACCCGGCCGTCATCGGCAACGCCGGCAGCTTCTTCAAGAACCCCACCGTCACGCCCGAGCAGTGCGCCGACATTATCGCGCGCGACCCCAAGATCGTGCACTACCACCTGATTGATGGCACCGTGAAGCTGGCCGCCGGCTGGCTGATCGACGCCTGCGGCTGGAAGGGCAAGTCCATCGGCCAGGCCGGCGTCTACGAGAAGCAGGCGCTGGTGCTGGTGAATCGGGGTGGCGGCGATTCTGGGGCTACGGGCGGGGAGGTGATGACGCTGGCGAAGGCGATTCAGACCAGTGTGTATGAGCGGTTTGGGATCATGCTGGAGCCGGAGCCGGTGGTGGTTTGAGTTTCTGGTTTTTCGGGATGTGCCCAGCCGGGCCGGCGAGCCGGGTCTCGCCCCGGCGGGCGAGGTACTTTTCTTTGCTTCGCCAAAGCAAAGTACCCAAAAGAAAGGCGAGCCGGATTCGTCGGCCCTGCGGGCACGCTGCGTTGCTCGGCTTCGGCGGGGTGCGCGCAAACTCGGCTGCGCCTCAAACATGCGCGCCCCTTGATCCGCCGAAGCTTGCGCTACTCGCCTCCTCATAACGGCGAGGGAGTCAGAACAACCGATAGCAGAACGAGTGCGCGCATAGCGCGCACTCGCGATCCAAGGATTTCTGAGTCTTTGCTTGGGAGATGCTATCGGTATGTCGCAGCTGAGCGACGAACTTTCACTTCTCCAAAACCCGCTAACCTCAACATCGATTCCACTACTTGGCTCGGGGTTTCGTGTTTAGGGCCAAGTACAACTTCTGTTATCGCTGGAATATCGTTCTGTGGAAGTTCAAAGACTCTGTATGGAACGATGCGATTCTGTACTGCGCGATATAAACAATTGTCTGATAAGTTACGGATCAAGATCGAAACAAGGCGCCATTCAAGCTCTTCCTCGAATGCAGTATTTTTCAATTGAAAGAGTTGTGGAAACAGCCCGAGCAGGTTAAAGAATAAGGCATTTTGGATGCTTTCGATTCGTTTATCCTCTTCCGCAATTTCCTCGTCAGTTCGTGTATCAAGTAGAGTCCTTAAGCCTCGTAACTTAAACGCGCCTTCGTCAATCAAGCGGCGAAGCTCGCCATAGGTCGGTTCTACCTTCGCCTCGTGAGTGCTGGTTTTATACTCAACTTTGTGCAATGAGAAACCAGGTGTTTCCATGCCTTTGCTTGAATCTGCAAGATTTTCTAAGTATGCGCGGCTAAATCCAATAGAAACACCTCGAGCATCGTCTGCGTACCCTCGCCACTGGCTGAGAAGATCACCATCCTCGGATAGGCAGAAGCCGAGTCCGTCAAACATCTCCTCCATAAATGCAACGCTATCTCGTAGCCGATCGCGCGTATTAGTGTCGAGGCCATCTCTCTCGGCAAGGCGCATAAGCGTACGGTTTACCAAACGGCCTTCCATCGTGTCGTTGGAGAGACTCAGTGACGAGAGCCAGATTGCTTTCCCGTGAATCATTGCGACGAAGGAGTCTGTGCTGCAATAGTGATAGAGGGTGTCCATAGCGTTTTGTGGCGGCTGGCTAATGATCCGGATGTCTTTACTTGTTGAAGTCCTTGCTTTATAGCCTTGTTCGGTTTTTTTGTGGCTTTCGGATGATCGTTCCAAAAACTGTGAAATAGCAATTGGGTTGTTGAATTGCCGTTGTTATGAGGAGGCGAGTAGCGCAGGGCCGGGCGGATCAAGGGGCGCGCATGTTTGAGCGCAGCGAGTTTACGCGCACCCCGCCCGGGCCGAGCAACGCAGCGTGCCCGTAGCGTCAGCGTAGGGCCGACGAATTCGGCTCGCCTTTCTTTTGGGTACTTTGCTTTGGCGAAGTGTATAGACCGGAGACATGGGAAACGGGTGTGCGGGGACATAGGAAACACTTCTTCTGCGCAAGTAGCGCCAGGAGAAGTAAATGCCTTGGCAACCGAAAGCCCTGATGGACATCAAACGAGAATTTGTGGAACTGGCCACGCGGGAGGGTGCCAACCGGCGCGAGTTGTGCCGGCGCTTTGGCATCAGTCCCAAGACCGGCTACGCCCTGCTGGCGCGCCACGCGCAGGAAGGCGCTGCAGCCTATGCGCCTCGTTCTCGAAGGCCAAACAGCAGTCCTGCACGCACCT
>JBEIOV010000006.1:0-135336 GCA_040377375.1 Hylemonella sp. | reverse complement strand
CATCGATGCGGCCAACAACACGATTTTCGGGCTGGCCAGCTATTTCTACAGCCGCGACGTGGGACGCATCTTCCGCGTCAGCGAGGCGCTGGAGTACGGCATGGTGGGCATCAATGTGGGCATCATCGCCACCGAGCATGTGCCTTTTGGCGGTGTCAAGCAGTCGGGCCTGGGCCGCGAGGGCTCGCACCACGGCATGGATGACTATGTGGAAATGAAGTATCTTTGCTTGGGGGATATCCAGAACTGACTCGGCCACTGACCCGTACTTGAGCGCCAGGCCGCATCATGCGGCCACGGCCAGCATCACCGAATAGGCCTTGAACACGGCCGTGACCGGCTGTCCGACGGCCAGCTCCAGCGCATCGACCGCGTCGTTGGTCACACTGGCCGTCAGGCTGGCGCCGCCCGGCAAGGTGACAACCACCAGCGACGACACCGCGCCTCGTTCCACGCGCGAGAGGGTGCCGGCGAACTGGTTGCGTGCCGACAGTACATAACCCGCGAAGTCCGCCACCAGCACGACGGCCGAGGACTTGATCAGCGCGATGGCTTCCTTGCCCGCCTCCAACTTGAGCCGGTGGGCCGCGGCCGTGGTCATGGTCGCGACGATTTCCTGCCCGCCGGCGATCACGACTGTGACTTGCGTGGTGACCGGTCCCGACTCGATGGCCGTGATGCGGCCGGCGAACTGGTTGCGCGCGGTGGTTTTCATGGAGATTCTCCTGAGAAGGCCGGCCAATGCCGGCTGTTGGGTAAGCCATGCCTCCTGCGTACGCAGGAAGCGCAGATGATCGGCCTGGAGGGTATGCCAGACTGCCAGAAGATCGTGGCCGGCGCGTGTCAACTGGGTGCCGCCCCCGCCCTTGCCGCCGGTGGCGCTTTCCAGCAGCGGCTCGCTGGCCAGGTTGGCGGCCGTCTCCAGCAACAGCCAGGCGCCCTTGTAGCTGTAGCCGGCGGTGCGGGCGGCGCGGTTGATCGAGCCCGTGCTGTCGATCGCCGCCAGCAACGCGAAGAAGCGCGCATCGAGCCGGCCGGCCAGCTTCAGCTCGCTGGAGAGCAGCGTGGCGTCAGCCATGGGTGGGCACTCCAAGCAGCGCGCGCACGGCCTGCTCGCTGGCGGTGGCAGGCACCAGCGCCTGACCCGGCAATAACGCTTGCTGCACGATCTCACGGCCAACGCCCACCCGCACATCTACCTCGCGCACGGCGCGGCCGTGTTCAATGACGAAAACCACGTCGGCCAGTGCCAGCACGTCGTCGATGTCGTGCGTGATCATCACCACCGGCACCTGCCAGCGCTCGCACACCTGCGCCAGTTCAGCGCGCAGGTCATGGCGCAGCATCGGGTTGAGCGCGGCGAACGGCTCGTCCAGCAACAGCACGGAAGGCTCGCAGGCCAGCGCCCGCGCCAGCGCGACGCGCTGCTGCTGGCCGCCCGACAGGGCGACCGGCCGGCTGCGTGCCAGCGCGCTCAGCCCAAAACTCTGCAACAGGCCATCCACGCGCGCCGCCTGGTGCGGCAACAGGCGTCGGCGCCACCAGTGCGTCAGCCCGAAGGCCACGTTCTCGCGCACGCTCAGGTGCGGAAACAGCGCGTAGTGCTGAAACAGGTAGCCCACGCGGCGCTCGGCCACCGGCAGGTCGATGCCACGCTTTGCGTCGAACAGCGTATGTCCACCGATGCGCACATGCCCGGCCGCGGGCCGCAGCAGCCCGGCGATGGCCTGCAGCGTGAGCGATTTGCCGGAACCCGATGGCCCGTACAGCGCCACCACCTGTGCCTCGGCGGCAAAGCGCACGGCCAGTTCGAAGCGGCGCGCGCCGTCCGCGACCGAGGCGTTCAAGTCAATGTCGATCATGGGTCCACCCGCCCAGTCACCGCCGGGTAGCGCAGCACACGTGGTGGCAAGCGTGGGGGCCATATCGTTCAGGGCTTGCCGAAACCGTACTTCGCCAGCACCTCCAATGCCGCTGGCGTGGCCAGGAAGGCAATGAAGTCCCTGGCCAGCGCCTTGTTCCGGCTTTCGCTCACCACCACCACCGGATAGCTCACCGGCGTGTGGCCCTCGGCCGTGAGCACAATCCTGACCTTGTCGCCGCCGATCGCGGCGTCGGTGCGGTAGACGAAACCAGCGTCGGCTTCGCCGCGCGCGACATAATCCAGCACCTGGCGCACGCTGTCGGCAAACACCAGCTTGGGCTCCAGCGCGGACCAGAGCCTGGCCGCATCCAGCGCCTCCTTGGTATAGCGGCCCACCGGCACGGTAGCGGTCTTGCCGATGGCGATGCGCTTGACACCGGGGGAACCCAGATCAGCCAGCGTACGGATGTCCGGGCCACCCTGCGCCGGCACCACCAGCACCACGGTGTTGCGCGCGAAGTCGCGCTTGGTGTCGGCATCGAACAGTTTTTGCTCGATACCGCGCGTCACCGTGGCCTGATCGGCACTGGCGAACACGTCCACCGGAGCACCTTGCGCAACCTGCTGGATCAGCACGCCCGAGGCCGCGAAGTTGAAACGCAGCGTGGCGCCGGGCTTGCCCGCCTCGAACTTCGGCGCCAGTTCGTTGAAGGCATTGGTCAGGCTGGCGGCGGCCGAGACGGTGAGCTGCTGGGCGGCAGCCAGCAGAGGCAGCGCCGCGACCAGAACGGCGGCAAGGAAACGTGCAAAACACATGGCAAATACTCCTCAAGAATTAGCGAAAGGACAGGAAACGGCCGGATGCGACGAGCACCACGATCGAAATGACGGAAGTGATCAGCACCAGCAGCAGCGCCGTGTCGTCCTGGCCGGCCTGCACGGCGTCGTAGATCGCCATCGAAAGGGTCTGGGTCTGATGCGGAATCGAGCCGGCCACCATCAGCGAAGCGCCGAACTCCCCCATGGCGCGCGCAAACGCCAGCAGCGTGCCGGCCAGGATGCCGGGCCAGGCCAGCGGCAGCGTGATACGCATGAACACGCTCCAGGGCGACTGGCGCAGCGTGCGCGCAGCGGCTTCCAGCGTGCGGTCCACCCCGGCGAAGGCGGCGCTGGCTGACTTGAGCACCAGTGGCAGCGCCACCACGGCCGACGCCACGACCGCCCCGTGCCAGTTGAAGATGATGGTGTAGTCGAAGTTCTCGCGCAGCCAGCTGCCCAGCGCGCTGCGCCGCCCGGCGAGCACCAAGATGCCGTAGCCGATCACCGTGGGTGGCAGCACCAGCGGCAGCACGCAGACTGCTTCCAGCACCGTGCTGCCCGGAAAACGCCGGCGCGCGAACAGCCAACCCAGGGCCACGCCGACCACCAGTGCCAGCAGGGTGGCCACGCCGGCCACCTGGAGCGACAGGATCAGCGGCGAGGCATCGAAAGTGTGTAGGGTGTCTGACATTTTTACGACATTCGTTACGAAGGATACTACATAGCCCTTTGATAGCAATAAACAGGCCACCTCCAACGGCCTGCCCGCGCTGTAGAACTACCCATGCCGTATGCAAAAACGGGACCCCGGCTGAGCTATGGCAGAGGTTTGTGGCAGCTTGAGCAAACCTGCCACGAAGCTGGACACACTCGCACTGCGCAGCGCCCGCCCCGGCACGCCGTGGCGGGCGCACAGCCGCCGTAACGCGGCCAGGGATTCGTGATCAATGAGGTCCAGCGGACAAAACACCCTATTAGTGCCGGGCAGCAGAGCGGCAAATCCCCCAGCGTGTCCGTCGTCGTCGATCAAGCCCGTATGGAGCACGAATTCGCCGCCAGCCTGCTGCACCAGATTGCGCAACGCGGCATTGCTGCGTGGACGCCCGCCTACGTAGACCAAACGTTGGCCCTTGAGCTGCGCAGCCCAGGTCGGCGCATGCAACAGAGCTTCCTCCATCGCCTGCTGCTCGTGATGCAAGCCGGCAAGGTGTGCCTCCAGCCTCGCCAGCCGGGCTTGGCCGTCCTTCTGCTGCGCTTGCACTGCGCCTGGGAAGGAAAACTGTCCGGCATCCAAGCAATGCAGCCCGCTGCGGTGATGCGTTGTGGCAAAAAGATCAGATGACGTCATGAGAACGATCTCCTTTGATATTCGCCTCGGATACCACGTTGCGTCGCGGAGGAAAACCAGCTGTGAACAGTGTCGTAGGGATAGCGCGTGAGCCCCCGATGGCGCGCCTGCGGCGCCAGCAGATGCACCGACAGCGGCTCGGCCCAGTTCCAGTAATCGGCGCGCAGTGATGCCGGAAAGTCCGCATCATCGAATGCATGCCAGAGCTGCACCAGCCAGATCTCCCGACCCTCTGCGTCCAGCAGCAGCGGCAACCCGGCGCCCGCCAGCAGACGGGTATGGCGCTCGCTGTAGTACAGCGGCCCACCGCAGGCCTCGACCACGAAATCGGCCACGCGCTGCGCCACGCAATCAAAGCAATTGCCAGCATGCGCGAGCAGTGGCGTGTGACGCAGCCGCTTCATGTGCAAGTGCACCAGTCGGCGCAGCCCCTCTTCATCGCACAAGGCCAGCAGCCGGTGTGCGGGCTGTGGCAGTTGCGGCAGGCAGCTCGGCGGCAAGACCGGGCCGGCACGCTGAGCCGCTTCATCGCCGCGCCCAGCGGACGTCTCGGCAACAGGCCATTGCAGCGTCAGGTAGCAGGCCCGCTGACAAGGTGCCCAGCGAGCGATGGGTGACGGCTTCTTGGTATGCAGTGGAGAATCCATGGACATGTCGGCTTGCGAAGAACAATGTGTTATGTATTAAAATACATAATGAACTTTCACTGCAGCAAAAGACATGCCATCCTTATGAGACATGCCGAACGACTGGAAAAGACCTGATCTCGGCTTGGTTCTGTAGTAGATCGAACATCATTGTGAAGTTATCTACATAGTGATGTGCAGTTTGTACATCCCCAACGGCACGAGAACCCGTGCGCCGCACGCCTGATGCCTGCGCAATCGCTATCCGGTCTGGCACACCACTTGCACTGCTTAGCCGTTCGGTCGGCAATCACTGTCGGCTTATTTCTGTTTTGCCTGATTGATGAGGATTCATCTGCCCATGTCCCTCGTACTCAATGACGCCGAACTGCACCACCTGCTTGCCGACGATGTCCCCTACGGCGACCTCACCACGACCGCGCTCGGCATCGCCGAACTCCCTGCACGGATTGATTTTTTCGCCCGCAGCGCCATGACGCTGTCGGCCAGTGAAGAAGCGGCACGGATGCTGGAGCTGGCCGGGGCCACTGTGGACTTTCTCCTCCCCTCAGGCAGCCGTGTCGCCGCCGAGGCCCACCTGCTTGGCGCCCACGGCTGCGCCGGCGACCTCCACCGTGCCTGGAAAGTGGCACAGACGCTCACCGAATACGCGTCCGGCATCGCCAGTGCGGCCAGCGCGATCAGCAACGCCCTGCGCGCCGCCGGGCTCAGCACGCCTGTGGCCTGCACCCGCAAGAACTTCCCGGGCACCAAGGCGGTGGCGGTCAAGTCGGTGCAAGCCGGCGGCGCCCTGATGCACCGGCTGGGGCTGTCGGAAACCCTGCTGGTCTTCGCGGAACACCGCGGCTTTATCCCTGCGGAGCAACTGCCGGCACGCCTGGCCGGACTCAAAGCCGGCAACCCGGAAAAGAAACTGGTCGCCGAGGTCGCTGACGCCGAAGAAGCGGTGCGCCTGGCCGACGCTGGCGTGGACGTTCTGCAACTGGAGAAATTCACCCCGTCCGCCGTCGCCGCCTGCCGCGCGGCCATTGCCGCGCGCGGCCTGAAGGTCTGGCTGGCGGCGGCCGGCGGTGTCACCGCCGCCAACGCGGTGGCCTACGCCCAGGCCGGCGCCGACCTGCTGGTCACCTCCGCGCCCTACTTCTCACCGCCCGCAGATGTCAAGGTGGTGCTGGGACCGGTGGGAGCGGGACCAGCGTGAAGCGCCCAGAACCTTCTCCAGGGGAAAATACGGATTGGACAAGGACCTTCCCCTGCGTGCAGCGACCATTGTTTGCTATCAATCCATGACTACGCCCACCCTGCCGGGGTGCGCAAACGCGGGCAGCGCTCAGGGCGCAGGAACTGCAACCTGGTCGAACCACGCGGCCATGGCGTCGCGCTGGTCGGCGTCCAGGGCGGCAGCGGCCAGCGGGTCGCCGCCGGCCAGCCAATGGGTGCCGGCGCGTTCGTCGTCCAGTGCCAGCACCAGAGCGTGGTTCAGTTCATACGCGCCCCAAGCCAGGCCATGCGTGCGCAGCGCGGCCTGCAGCGCCGACTGCACCAGCAGGCGCACGACCCGGTGCGGTCCGGAAAACGGAACCTCGTCCGCACGGCCGGCCGCGGCTTCGACGCAGGCGCGCTTGTCGTGCGACGCGTGGCCGCGGCAGGCCAGCAGGCGCACGCTGTGGATGAGGCAGACGCCCCGCTCGATGAACGGGCAGCGCCGGCGCAGCGCGACGCGGGCCACTTCGTCCAGCCCGCGGGTGGCGGCATCGGCCTCGCGCACCCGCTGCATCAGGTCGATGCCGTGGCCTTGCAGCACCGGGGCGGTGGCACGCAGGAAGGCGGCGGCCATGAGGACCTCAGGCGCAAGCGCAGCCACACGCAGGGTGCAGCAACTCGGACAGCCTTTGTGGCAGGCAATCGGCGGCTGGCCTTCACACTGGATCGCCACATTGCCGTCGAAGCTGTCCCAGGCCTGCCGCAGCACCGACTCCACGCCCGATGCGCCGGCCGTGCCCTGCAGCGTGTGGCCGAACGCCGCGCGCAGGTCGCGGAAAAAAGCCTGCGGCCCCTGATCGCCGTTGCTGCTCACGAGTGGGCGCTGCGCCGGTGACTCACCTCAGAACGGGGCACGGGTCGGCGCCTCCTCCGGGCCAAAACACAAGCCATGGTCGGAACAGACGTCGCAGCTCGGGGCCTTGCAGATCAGCAGTTCCTCGCGCAGGCACAACTGCTTGTAGAGGAACTTCTTCCATTTCATGTTTTGCGTGTTCTTGGCCGCCAGACGCGGAAACCAGTGATCGAACAGCGCCGAGAGTTCACGGCGCGAAGGCAGGCGCAGGTCCTGCCACAAATGCTGGTCGCCCAGGCTGGCGCAGGCGATGGCCCAGGCGACGGCATTCGACGTCCCGGCCGAGCCTGCGGCAGGATCGGCATGGTCGCGCAGCAAGCTCATCAGGTCGACAATTTCGTCGCGCCGGGTCTGCATGCGCCCGGCCAGCGCATCCCAGTCAGGTGCCGGCACCGCGTGCGTCCGCAGGGCCATTTCGCGCTGCGGCGGCGCCGGGCCACCCGAAGCCGGCTGCCCCTCCGCGGTGGGCAGCGCAGTGCACGAAGTGGCGCGCGCGGGGAGCATATTCAGACGGCGCCAGGCCGCCCCCAAGCCGGCTGGCACCCCTTCGGGGGGCAGCGCAGCACATGAAGTGACGAGCATGGGAGCCACATCTTCAGACCATGGCGGCAGCGTGCGTGTAGCACTTCTTCGGGCAGATCTTCGCACAGGCAGTGCAGCCTATGCACAGCTCCTTGTGCGCGATGGTCATGACCTTCTTTTCGTATTCATCGTCCTCATCGTCGTCGCCTTCGAGGTGGATATGCTCGCCTTCCTCGTCAACGCCGACGAGCTCGAGCACGCCGCGCGGGCAGACCTTGAAACAACGGCCGCAGCCAATGCACTTCTCCTCGTTCAGCTCGGCAACAAAAGTCGGCGTCCAGGTCGCGCCGCTGGGCATGGTGATGTTGAACGTATTGCTCATGGCAGCCTTCGCGGGTTCAGGCGGCGGCCGCTGCGGCGGCCTTGCGCGCGTCCATCAGCGCGGCATGAGTCTCATGGCAGCGCTGGGCCACCTCAAGGATTTTTTCCCAGTTGGTGGGCAGCTCCTCGGACAAGTCGTGCAGGTCCATCTTGGCCTGCGTGGCCTGGGCATTGAGCTTTTTCAAACGGACCTTGAGTTCGTCGGCGTTGCTGTTCATGGTCAGGCTCCGTATTGCGCCACGGCCGGGTAGGTTCTGATCATGGCGACGGCCTCGTCCAAAAACTTGCCGCCAGCCTCGGCCAGCTTGGCCAGGGACGGAAAACCGAAACGGTGCACATCGCGCAACTGCTTGTTGACCACCACCAGCCGGCCGGCCAGCAAGACCATGCGGCCAAAACCTTCATGGCTCATCTTCATCATCGGCGAGACCATCTGGCCCGTTTCGCGCTCGATGGCGACGGCAATCGCGTTGTAGAAGATCTCCAGGTGCCACAGGGTCTCGGGGTCCGGGTCGCCCATGATCGGAATCGCGCGCCGTTCCTCGGGCGTATGGATGTAGGGTTTGAGCAGTTGCAGATCGCTTTTGCCCTCCCAGGTGCCGTGGGTATCCTGCGCGCGCAGCTGTTTGATGAGCTGCTGCACAAAAGGGGTTGCGAGAAAATCCTCGTCGCTGGCAGCGGCCGCGGAGGTCTCGATTGTTGCTTCTTCAGCCATGGTGTACCTCGTCATCTTCAAAGTCATAGGAACGTTCCCCATCCTTGGCCAGCGCCTTGCGCAGCCAGGGCGGCGGCGTGCCCTTGAGCACGTCCTGCAGCTTGTCCAGGATCTCGGCGATCGATTCGGGCTGCGGCACCTTGATCGGATGGATCTTCAAGGCCACCACGCGCGCCGCGCCGGAGCCGCCGATGGCGGCCACGTAGAGGATGGCGCAGTCCTTGATGGCCTCCAGTTTGGGGGCGAGCTTGTCCTCGTCGCCGTCCTCCTCCAGCTTGTCCCCAAAGTCGAAGCTCTCGACGAAGTGGTGCCCCTGGGGCGTGACGTCGTAAACGACGATGCTCTTGGCCCAGCCGAAGTGCGCATCGACGCGCTCCTTGTCCTGGGTAGCGAAAGCGATTTTCATGGAACACTCCTTTTTCTGTCAGGCGTTGGCCTCAGCCAAGGTGGTTTGAGGGGTCGTGGCGCCGGCAAGCTCGCTCGCCCCGGCTGCTGCGGCGCTGCGCGCCTCGGGCGTCAACGGCCAGTCGTCGGGATGGTGGTGCGCAATCCGCTCCATCATCAAGTTGGCGACCTCGAAGATCAGATTCATCGTGCCGCGGTAGCCGACATAGCAGCGATGCGAATTGCCGATGCGGTCGAATACCGGAAAACCAATGCGAAACAAGGGCTTTTGCAGGCGCTCGGCGGCCTGCCGGCCATGCGAATGCGTGATCAGCAGGTCGCAATCGGCCGCGCCGCGTTCCAGGTCCTCCAGGTCCCCCAGGACCACCTGCTCGGCCGGCAGCAGCGCGTGTGCGGGCGACGCGGTCGTGCTGACGCAACAGCGCAGCTCGGCGCCCATCTCGTGCAACAGGCTGCCCACCGCCAGCAACAGGTCAGGTTCGGCGCCGATGGCCACCTTGATGCCGCCGGTGTAGAAGTGTCCGTCGAGCATGGCATCCAGCAGCTGGCTGCGCTGGCGCCGGTACTTGGCCGGCACCGCCCGCCCGGAGAGCTGCTCCAGGCGCACAAGCAGGCGGTCGTTGACCTCCAATCCGGTCAGGCGCTCGAACACCTCGAACGGCGTGCCGGCGATCGCCTGCAGCGCCGCGGCGCCTTCGCGCGTTTGCTCGCCCACGCCGATCGTGAAGGCCGAGGCACCCGCGGCGCGGACCTGCTCCAGTGTCGTGCCCCCCAGCGTGGTGCCGCGCCAGTCGGGCGCGATGTGGCCGTCCAGCGAGCCGGAAATGTCGGGCAGCACGATGACCGAGAGCCCGAAGGCCTCGATGGTCTCGCGCAGCTCGTCGATGTCGCCCGGCGAGAGGTGGCTGCCCGGCAGCAGCGTGATCTGGTCGGGCTTGACTGGCAGCGGCTTGACCAGGGCACGCACGATGCCCGTGACGGCATGCTTGTAGCCGTCTTCGAAGCCTCCCACGTAGTCAGGCGTGGAAACGTAGATGATCTCGGTGTCTTGCAGCTCGGGCTTGCGCTTGCGCGCGGTGACCAGGTAGCCTTCCACGTCGTCGCCCTTGGTCTCGGTCAGGCCGGTGGAACAGATCGCGATGATCCTGGGCGCGGCCCGCTTGCGGATATTGAGCAGTGCCGCCTCGATGTTGTCGTAGCCACCGAGGATGGTTGTCACCTCGTTCATCGCCGTGGTCTGCAGCGGGATCGCCTCCTTGAAATGGCGCACCAGCAGCACCAGGCCGAAAGAGGTGCAGCCCTGCGAGCCATGCATCACCGGCATGCAGGCATCGAGCCCCATGAACGCGAAACTCGCGCCCAAGGGCTGGCTCATCTTGAGCGGATTGACGGCGCAAGCCTTTTTGGATTCGACGACGCTGGCCATGGGGGATCGCTTTCGGTGGATGTGCGCTCAGGCCGGCACTTCGTCGGGCTCCAGGCCCATGACCCGGGCGGCAACATCGGCCAGAAAACCGGCGGTGGCCTGCCGCGGCGCAGCCGGCACCGCGGACAGCGTCTCGCCGTCATCGCCCCAGGGCGCGGGAATGCGCACCTGCTGCCATACCGGGTTGTAGATCGCACGGTCGATTTCATGCACCAGCTCGACCATGCCTTCATAACCGCCATAGGGGTGGTGGCGCTCCTGGTTGATGTCCAGCCAGGGCATACGCGCCTTCAGCGCCACGAACTGCGAACGGCCGCCGGACAACATGATGTCGGCCTTGGCGTCCTTGAGCATGTTGTACATCTCACGCGGCGTCATGTCGTCAATCATGTGCGCGTCGTCGCCCATGATCTCCTTGATCTTCTCCTTGTCCTCGCGGGTGGATTTCTTGACACTGGTGCCCACGATCTCCAGGCCAGCCTCCTGCAGCGCGGCCACGACCGACCAGGACTTGACGCCGCCCGTGATCAGCAGCACGCGCTTGCCCGCGAGACGCTGCTTGTAATAGGCGATGCGCTTCCAGGCGCGCGCCTCCTCGACTTCGATCAGGCGCTCGGTGCGGCCCAGCAGTTCATCGGGCGCCCCCTGCTGCACCAGCAGGCGCGCGATCTGGCGCAGCGTGTCGCTCATGTCGCCAATGCCGTAGAACGAACCTTCGAAATACGGAATACCCCAGCGTTGCTCCATCTTGGTCGCGATGTTGATCATCGACTTGGAGCAGACCATCATGTTCACCTTGGCCCGGTGCGCGCTGGCAACCTCGTTGTAGCGCCCGTCGCCCGAGATACACGAGAGCACCCGGATGCCCAGGGCGTCGAGCAGCGGCTTGGTCTGCCAGAGTTCGCCCGACAGGTTGTATTCGCCAATGATGTTGATGTCGTAGGACGTGGTGAATTCGGGCTCGCGCGTGCCAATCACGTAATCCAGAATGGCCTCGCCGCCGAGCTTGTTGCCCAGGTTCTTCGGCCCCGCGAAACCGGGCGAGTTGACCGGGATCACCGGCTTGCCGAATTTCTCGCTGGCGCGCTGGCACACCGCCTCGATGTCGTCGCCGATCAACGCGGTCACGCAGGTCTGGTAGACAAAGACGGCCGGCGGATCGTACTTCTCGATGATCTCGCGCACGCTCTTGAACAGGCGCTTCTCGCCGCCATAGATGACGTCCAGCTCATTGATGTCGGTCGTAAAACCCGTGCGGTAAAGCTGCGAGCCCGATGACGCGGCATGGCGGTTGTCCCACGAATTGCCCTCGCAGGCGATCGGTCCATGCACCAGATGCGCGACGTCGACGATCGGCTGCAGCGCGATCTTGGCCCCGTCGAAGGCGCAGCCGCCGGCCGCAGCCCCGGGCGAGAGCTGCTTGGTGCAGCCTTTTTTGCGCTCCTTCTCGCTCTTGCCCTGGTTCTTGTCACATCCAGGCTCATCGAACACCTCGGCAATCTTGGCCTTGAGCGAAGCTGACATGAAAGACTCCTGACATCGTGGGTGCACTCTGCTTTGCAGAATTGATGCCAGGCCAAAAACCACCCCGCAACGGCCTTTTGGCCGGGTTTTGCCGCGGCAGACACCGGGCTGTGGCGGTTTTGAAGGAATTGCGACAGGCGGTTTGCGACAGAGCGTCCGGTTCGAGGCCGCAGATGCATCCAGGCGCGTCAGGCTCGGCCGCCGGATGATTCATGGCGGCCCGGCTGGGCGCGCCTTGCCGCGCAGTGCCCGGTCGACGGCAAGCACCCGGGCTTCGAACCATGCCGCCGCATCGCGCCCGCCGCGTTCGACCCCCAGGTAGGCCGCCAGTACACGCCGCAGGCGCAGCGCCTTGGGGTATTCGGCCGCGTTGTGGCCGGGGTAGGCGGCGTAATCGCAGGTACAAACCGCCAGCAGCTGCTCGAAGCGCTCCGGCTGCTCCCGGGCTTGCACGCGCTCCAGCAACTCGGCCATGGGGCCGGCCCGCAGGTCGCTCGCGCGGTGCACGCGGTCGGCTTCGCGGATCACCACGGCCGCGAGGTCAAGCGCATCGGCGGGCAGCGCGATGCGATGGGCCAACCCGGCCAGCAGGGCCAGGCCACGTGTCTCGTGCCCGACATGGCTGGGCCAGAACAAGCGCGGTGTGGCCCCCATGCCGATCTTGTGCAGCAGCGCCGCCCGGCGCACGGCCAGCGGCGCACCGCCGCGCGCCAGCCCGGTCAGCAGGCGAAGCTGGTGCTCGCCGACATCGAGCGGCTCGCTGCCATCGGCCACCATGGGCACGCCAAACAGCGCGTCCAGCTCGGGCAGCAAGCGCTTGAGCCCGGCACAGGCGCGCAGCGCCCTGAAAAAGCCGACCGGATAGGGCGACATCAGGGCTCGTCCCAGGGCCAGTCCGCGCTGCTCGGGCGTGAGGCGTTCCATCACGTCCATTTGCACCGCGCTCACCATCAGCGCCTGGTCGGCCGCGTCCAGGCCGGCCGCCTCGCTTTGCGCCGCCCACAGCGCCAGCCGGATGAAGTCCTGCCCGGTGGTCATGGCAACACTATCGTCCCCAGACCGGTCTCGGCCCGCAGCACGCCGCCATCCTCATGCAGAAGATGCAACACACCATGCTCAATCGTCGAGCAAGGGCCGCACTTCATCCACCATGTCGGCCAGGATGTGCTTGGCAACATCAAACTGCGCACTCATCGGCACCACCACCACGCCATGCAGACCCAGTTCGGCCTTGAGCCGCCTGATCTGCTGCGCCACTTCCGCATAACTGCCCACCAGCGATTGCGCCAGCACCGCGTCCGCCTCGCCGGGTTTCATCCAGGCTTCAAGGTAAGGCCGGGCCATGGCCAGCGCTTCCTCGCGCGTGGCCGCCGGGCAGGCATAGCGGGAGAGCATCGGTTTCGGCTCGGCCTGGCCAGCCGCCTCACGGGCGGCACCGCGGTACAGGTCCAGCCGTGCCGACGCGGCGACCGGCGTCAGCGCGGGCGGCAGCCACAGCCCCAGCCCGAGCGTCGCAGCACGGCGCACCGCCTGCGCGTGCTCCGTCAGCACCCAAGCGGCCGGACTGGGGCCCGCTGGCCGCGGCACCAGGCCTGACATCCGGCCATCCAGACTGCCACGCAATGCGTCCAGTGCATCGATCGCGGCCTCAAATGGCTCTAGCTGCGCATCCGCGGCGAGTGCCAGCCGCCCCCGGCTCAGCAGTTCGACCGTCGCCAGGTCTTCTGCCAATTGCACCGGATCGCGTCCCGCTGGCTGCAATACCGCACCCATGCGGGCCTTGGAGGTCACGCCCGCCAAGTGACCCAGCAGCGCCGTTATCGCCGCACTGGGCCGGCGCGCATCGCCATGGTGCTCGGCCAGCCAGATGTCGTCGTAGCCCATGCGGTCGGCCTCGCGCACCAGCACGAACTGGCGGATCAGCGCGCGCCCCGCCTCGTCGCTCGGATTCTCGAACAGGCACAGCGTGCCCAAGCGCAATGTCATGGCTTGACTCCTCCAGCCTCAAAGTCAGGGTTCAGTAACCGATCTCGAACCACCCCGGTTCACGTCGGCGCAATTCGTCAATCAGTTGCAGGGTCGCCGGCAACAGGGCGCTGATGCCGTACCAGACCGCCTCGCGCCGCGGCTGCACGTCCTGCTCCAACAGGCCCTGCAAGGCTTGCCAGCCATTCCATTCCACCCGCGTGAGCCGTTCGTGCAAGGCCGGCGCCAGATGGGCCAGCGTCTGCGCAATCACCAGCAGATGCGCCTCGACCAGCGCCAGCGTGTTGGCGCTGGCGAACAGCTCGTCTTCGCTTTGCATCGGGGCCAGCAAGGTTTGGACGGCCTGGCCGCTATTGTGCAAAATGCTGCATTGCATGCGGGACAGCATGGCCTTCCCCTCAAGCGGCCAGCGCCGGATCCAGGCCGCGGAACATCGCGCAGCGCAGAAACACCTCGCGCGTCGCCACCACCCGCTTGTGGTGGCAATACTTCGCAACCAGCTTGGCCAGGCCCTTGATATCGCGCCCTGTCGCCGCCGGAAACAAGTCCGCCAGCGTGTCGAGCATGGTTTCGTCGAGTCCCAATGCGAACTGCTCGCCCATCACCTGCCAGATGCGCCGGCGGCTGGCCGCGTCCGGCGGATGGTAGCGAATCAACGCGATGCAGCGCGAAACAATGGCCTCGTCGATATCATCCACGCGGTTGGTGGTCAGGAACAGCAGGCCATTGAAGTATTCGAGCACGCGCAGGAAGACGCCCACCACCGCGTTCATCGTCAGGTTGTCATCGCGCCGCTTGATGTAGACGTCCGCCTCGTCGATCAGCATCACCGCGCCCCAGCGCTGCGCGCGCAGCAACACGTCCTTCAAGGCGGTCTCCATGGTCGTGACATTGAGGCCAAGCTGGCCGGAGTGCACGCGGTAGAGCGGCCGGCGGATGATCTCGGCATAGACCTCCGCGGTGAGCGTCTTGCCCACGCCCGGCGGACCGGCGCACAAGACGGTCGTGCCGCCGGACTTGCCGGCGACGATATCGTCCATCAGCACGTCCATCTCGGCGGTGAGGATGTCGATCAAGTCGGTCTGTTCGGGCGGCAGGACCAGCTTGTACTTGAGCTGCGGCTGGTAGACATAAGGCTGGAGGTCGTCCACATGCACCCACACGTGGTGGTGCAGGTCGAGATGAAACATCAGGATCAGCGGATGCACGGGCAGGCGCCTGAAGAGTCCGGACCACTGGTCCGCGTGCAATTCGGCGTGCAGCGCCTGGACCTCGTCCTCGGCGTCATAGCGGCTACTTTTGGCCGCCTTGGACAGGTAGTTGGCGAGCACTTCGCCCGTCACTTCCAGGCTGGGGTTGCGCTGCTGCTGCACGCCTTCGTCGTTGACCAGCCGCGCAGCAGTGCCCTGCGCCGAAAGAACCACCACGTCCTTGCGCAGCCAGTCGCTGTCGCGGTGGGTGGCGGTCGGATCCTCGGCGCGGTAGCCGGTGCCGCGGCCCTCGAACTGCGCCCCGGTCTGCGCACGCCAGTCGAAGTAGCGCTCCACCGTGGCGTCGTAGGCCGCCATCAGCGCGGCGCTCTCGCGCACCAGCCCGCGCCCGAGCAGCATCTCGGCGATGCTGCGGCCCTCGATATCCCCACCCGAAAAACGCAGTGTCTGCGTGATGACGCCGGCCTTGGCATTGGCCTTCAGTTCGATGAAAACCTTGCCGGTTTCGTCGTTGGAAGCCGGTATGTAGTCAATGCGCGTGGGACACCAGGCCAGCGGCCGGCTGTCCGTGTCCGCGGTAAACAGCCAGCCGCGCCGTGCGCCGACCGCGAGGTGGCGCACGAAAGCCGGCACGATCTGTTCCAGGTCATCGGCCTTGAAGCGTTCGGCCGCGCCGACATGCAGCACCTCGCGCAAGGAGCGCAGCTGCACGGCGCGGCGTTGCTGGGCGGCACCCCCTTCGTCCCACAGCTGACCCAGGCGGTCGAGCATGCCGGGCGCCAGCTGCTGCAGCCCGATTTCGGCGTGTACGCCAAAGCGCAGCTGATCCGTGAGCATCGCCAGCTCGGGAAACTCCGCTGCCAGCGCATGGGCATGCGAGCGTTCGATGCGCAGCTTCATGGCATGCCCCTCTGATGCGGCTCAGTTGTCGTCCGCCAGCACTTCCAACTCCACCAGCTGCTCGTAGAGTGCCCGCCGCGCCCACCAATGAGACTCACCGGCGAGGCGCGGGTCGGCGCCCTCGAAGGCGCCAATCGCGTCACGGTCACTCCAGTAGACGCAAGTGGCGCCGCCACGGGCCGCCAGCGCCGCAGCCAGCGCCTGGCGCTCGCTCACCGGCTCGGCGCGCAGCACGCCGCGGCCCAGCAGATGGTCGGCCCGGTACAGCAGGGTGTCCCAGCCGTGTTCGTCGCCGAGCGCGCAGATCGCCGGGACACATTCACGGGCCCGGGCATCGGGCAGTGCATGGCCGCTGGCTTGCAGCAGCTCGCGCGCCGTCAGTTCGTCGTGGATTTCCCAGGCTTTGAGCAGGTCGGTCGCGGCAACCTTGCGCGCAAGGTCGTCGTCATCGTAGGCGAACCAGGCGCGCGCATCGCCCTGCTCCGGAACTTCCACCACATAGATCACGGCGACTTCTCCTTGGGTTGTTTCAGGAGGTTTGCGGGTCCTGCATCAGCGTGCGGCGAAAACCCACGGCCTCGGGCGCGAGCAAGATGTGCTGCCCCACCGCGCCGCAGGCGACGCACTTGCCGAGCACCGAAAAGCCCTGCATGCTGCACATCGCATCCTTGCTCTGCTTGCAGCCGACCTGGCCGCAGACACACTTGTAGAGACTTGCATTGCACAACAGCTGGTAGCCGTTGCGCGTTCCATCACAGCGAACCATCGTTGTTTCCTTCAATTCAATTCAATGGACTATTCCACGCCTTCGGCCGCCGCCTTGGCCCATACCGCATGCCGCAAGCGCTGGGTGATGCCCGCCGGGCTGGCATCGAACTCGCGCTGGGCGACCGACATCGCCCCCTGCGCAATGGCGGTCTCTTCATGGGTCAACGGTATGCGGCCGGCCACGTGCGAGGCCCCCGGAACCGCCTTGGCGATCACCTGGCGGTTCGGGTGTTCAAGCAGGGGCACGAGATGGTCAGCCTCGCGCGCGCCGGCCAGGCAGACCCAGCCGTCGATCACCTCGACCTTGCGGCCATCCTGCGTGGCCTTGATCAAAACGGGTTCTGACATAGTGAGCTCTCCCGGCGATGCGTGTCAGGGGACGGAGAGGGTTGCGATTCCCGTTGCGAGCGACCCGGGCTTGCGCCCAAGCCCGCAGCCGTGCGGCGAGGACTGCAGACACAAGATCGGGCCACGCGGCGGAGAAGCGCGCCCTCTCAGCGAATGATGTCGTAGCTATAGTCGGTCTTGGCGGCGACGATGGTGTTGGCATCGAGCGCTTCGAAGAATTCATCCAGCAAGGTGATCAGAACGCGCATCGCGCCGTCATAGCCCCAGGTGGGGTAGCGATGGTAGTGGTGGCGGTCGAAGATCGGGAACACCATGCGCACCAGCGGCGTCTTGGTGTCGCGCTCCAGGTATTTGCCGTAGGTGTTGCCGATCAGGAAGTCCACCGGCTCGGTGAACAGCAGCGAACGCAGGTGCCACAGGTCGCGTTTCGGATACACCTTGCAGCCGGCGCCGTAAGGCGATGCGTCGAACATGGCCTGCACCTTGGCCGCCCAGGTGTTGTCGCCATTGGTGGCCAGCACGTGGGCCGGTTCGGCGCCCAGCTCCAGCAGGAACTGGGTGTAGCCCAACATCTGATCCGGATCGCCGTACAGCGCATAACGCTTGCCGTGCAGGTGGGCCTGGCTGTCGGCCATGGCGTCCACCAGCTGGCCGCGTTCGAGCTCCAAGGCGGCCGGAATGGGCTTGCCCGTCAGGCGTGAAATTTCCATCAGGAACTTGTCGGTGCCCGCCACGCCCACGGGGGCATTGAGCGTCACGACTTCCTGGCCGTGCTCGGCGATGAACTTGGAGGTTTTTTCGCAGCAGAACTCCTGGAACACGATGGTGGCCTTGGCGTTGAGCGCAGCCACCACCTCTTCCTTGGTGGTGCCGCCTTCGTACATGCGGAATTCGCCGTCCGTCGGGGTGTTCCAGTTTTGAGATGGATCGCACAGCACGTTGACCTTGACGCCGAACAGATCGAAGATGCGGCGGATTTCCTTCATGTTGCCGACGACATAACCGTCAAAGCCGCCAATGAAGTTGATGCTCTCGTCGGGCACGCGCACCAGCGGCGCGGTGGTCTGGGCCTTGCCGTCCCAGAAGTGGCGCAGCACGCCCAGCAAGGCATTGTCGTAGCCTGTGACATGGCTGCCCACGAAGGCCGGCGTGTGGGCAAACGGCACGTCGAATTCAGCCGGCACGCTGCCTTTTTCCTTGGACGTCTTGATGAAGGCGTTGAGGTCGTCCCCGATGACTTCGGCCATGCAGGTGGTGGAAACCGCGATCATCTCGGGCTTGTACAGGTTGTAGGCGTTGGCCAGGCCGTCCACCATGTTGTTCAGGCCACCGAACACGGCGGCGTCTTCCGTCATCGACGAAGACACGCACGACGTGGGTTCCTTGAAGTGGCGCGAGAAGTGCGAGCGGTAGTAGGCCACGCAGCCCTGGCTGCCGTGCACGAAACTCAGCGTCTTGGCGAAACCGTTGGCGACATAAACAGCACCCAGCGGCTGGCAGGCCTTGGCGGGGTTCACGGTCAAGGAATCGCGGGCGAAGTTCTTTTGCTTGTAGTCCTCGGTCTTGGTCCATTCGACGATCTGCTTGACGGTCTCGTCGGAATGGTTGAACTCGAACTCTTCCTTCTTGCTGCGAAAGAGTTCCTGGTACTCGGGCTCACGGAACAACAGTTCGTGGTCGAGAATTTTGTCGGCTGATTGAGGCATGGCAGGCTCCAGAGGTTTTGAGTGGGGCGAGGGTGGGTCGGTGATCGAAAAGGTGGCCGGCGATCACCGGCCACCCGGTTTCAGGCGGCTTTCTTCCAGGGCGCCTTGGTCAGGCTCCAGATCGGGCTGGAAATCGCCATGTCCATGTCGCGGGCAAAGATGGCGAAGCCGTCGTAGCCGTGATAGGGGCCGGAATAGTCCCAGCTGTGCATCTGGCGGAAGGGCACGCCCATCTTCTGGAACACGTACTTTTCCTTGATGCCCGAGCCCACGAGGTCGGGCTGCACCTGTTCGACGAATTTCTCGAACTCGTAGCCGGTCACGTCATCGTAAATCAGCGTGCCGTCCTTCACATAGTGCGTGGTGCGCTGGTAGTCGTCGTTGTGGCCGAACTCGTAGCCGGTGCCCACCACGTCCATGCCCAGATCCTCATAGGCGCCGATGACGTGGCGCGGACGCAGGCCGCCCACGAACAGCATCACCTTCTTGCCCTGCAGGCGCGGCTTGAACCTGGCGATCACCGCCTCCATCAGCGGGCGGTACTTGAGGATGACTTTTTCGGCATTGGCCTTGATGGTTTCATCGAAGTGGCTGGCGATCTCGCGCAGGCTCTTCTCGATCATGGTCGGGCCGAAGAAGTTGTACTCCACCCATGGAATACCGTATTTCTCTTCCATGTGCCGGCTGATGTAGTTCATCGAGCGATAGCAGTGCAGCACGTTGAGCTTGGCCTTGGGCGTATTCTCCAGCTCCGCGATGGATCCGTCGCCGGACCACTGCGCGATCACGCGCAAGCCCATTTCCTCCAGCAGGATGCGGCTGGACCAGGCATCGCCACCGATGTTGTAGTCGCCGATGATGGCCACGTCATAGGGCGTGGAGACGAAGTCGGGGCGCTTGTTGGGATCGACCTTGTCGAACACCCAGTCGCGGATGGCGTCGTTGGCCAGGTGGTGGCCGAGCGACTGGCTCACGCCGCGAAAACCCTCGCAGCGCACCGGCACGATGGTGTGGCCTTCATATTCCTTGGTCTTCTTCTTCGAGACCGCCTCGATGTCGTCGCCGATCAGGCCGATCGGGCATTCGGACTGGATCGAGATGCCCTTGTTCAGCGGAAACAGTTCCTGGATCTCGTCGATGATCTTGTCGAGCTTCTTGTCGCCGCCGAAGACGATGTCCTTCTCCTGGAAATCGGAGGTGAACTGCATCGTCACGAAGGTGTCGATGCCGGTGGTGCCGATGTAGTAGTTGCGGCGCGCGGCCCATGAATACTGGCCGCAGCCGACAGGGCCGTGGCTGATGTGGATCATGTCCTTGATCGGGCCCCACACCACGCCCTTGGAGCCGGCGTAGGCGCAGCCGCGGATGGTCATGACGCCGGGCAACGACTTGATATTGGACTTGACGCCGCAGTCGGGCTTGCCGTCTTCGAACGTGCCCAGGTGCTTGGCGCGCCGCTTGGCCATCTTCTCGGGATAGGCCTTCAGCACTTCATCGATCAGGGCCTTGTTCGCGGCCTTGCGCTCTTCAACGGTGGCAGTCATGGGTAACTCCAGTAAATTGTGGTTTGCATCTGGCAACAGACTGGACCCGATACGTCCGGCGGGAAGCACCGGGTCCAAGCCATCGCCTCTTAGGCAGCGGCGAGCTCTGCCGCGGCCAGTTCCGCAGCCGACTTGCCAACCAGGGACTCGTCAACCTGCTTCATGATCCCGTGCTCCATCAGCAGGTCCTCGAGCTGATCCATGGTGATGGGGGTGGGGATGGTGCCGTTGCCGGCGTTGTTGTGGATCTTCTCCGCCAGGGTGCGGTACTCCTGCGCCTGCTTGGATTCAGGCGCGAACTCCAGCACCGTCATGCGGCGCAGCTCGGCGTGTTGCACGATGTTGTCGCGCGGCACGAAGTGGATCAGGCGCGAGCCCAGCATCTTGGCCAGCGCATCGGCCAGCTCCAGCTCCTTGTCGGTCTGGCGCTCGTTGCACACCAGGCCGCCCAGGCGCACGCCACCCGAGTTGGCGTATTTCAAAATGCCTTTGGAAATGTTGTTGGCCGCGTACATGGCCATCATTTCGCCAGACATCACGATGTAGATTTCCTGCGCCTTGTTCTCGCGGATGGGCATGGCGAAGCCGCCGCACACCACGTCGCCCAGCACGTCGTACGAGACGTAGTCCACGCCGTCGTAGGCGCCGTTTTCTTCGAGGAAGTTGATCGAGGTGATCACGCCGCGGCCGGCGCAGCCCACTCCCGGCTCCGGACCGCCGGACTCGACGCAGCGGATGTCCTTGTAGCCGACCTTCATCACGTCCTCGAGCTCCAGATCCTCCACCGAACCGGCTTCCGCCGCCAGCGAGAGGATGGTGTCCTGGGCCTTGGCGTGCAGGATCAGGCGGGTCGAGTCGGCCTTGGGGTCGCAGCCGACGATCAGGATTTTCTGGCCGAGATCGCTCAGGGCCGCCAGGGTGTTTTGGGAGGTGGTCGATTTGCCGATGCCACCTTTGCCGTAAAAGGCGATTTGCCGAAGTTTAGCCATTGCAGTACTCCATTCAGGAAGGGTTGAAACCAAGGTTGCGTAGCCGCGACCATGTCAGCCTGTCGTGCCTGTAGGTCTTCTTCTTTGGGGTCACGCATCGGCCGGACTTGTGTCCGCGCAAGCTGCCTATCGCAGCTTCCGTGCCATGCCGCGACAGCCACCTGTCGGCACGCTCCAAGTGCTTGTTTCTCCAAGGAAAACCGCGGTTTACGGGCGCGCGCGCCGGGCCGGCGCGCTTTGTTCATTTCCCGACAAACCGAGCTGGCCATGTCGCGAAAAATACCGGGCCGGCGACCGGCAAGGCCGGTTTGTGTCGCGTTTGCAGGCCGGCATGACCGGTATTGCCTGGTACGGTCATTGCAGACACAAGGCGCATGAACGCCGTCGCCGCCCACGCCCTGCCGACCCTGCCGCGCCCGCCGCACTTCGAGATGCTCGGCGGCGAGGCCGGCGTCGCTCGGCTGGTCGATGCCTTCTACCGCCACATGGATACGCGGCCCGACGCCCGCGGCATCCGCGCCATGCACGCGCCGGATCTTGCCTTGACCAAGGCCGTGCTCGTGCTCTATTTGTGCGAATGGCTGGGCGGGCCAAAAAACTATTCGGCCCGGCGCGGCCACCCGCGCCTGCGCATGCGCCATGGCGGCTTCCCCATCGGCGCGGCTGAACGCGACGCCTGGCTGGCCTGCATGCGCGCCGCGCTCGAAGATGTGGACGCGGCGCCCGCGCTGCAGGATGAATTGATGAACGCATTTTTCAAGACGGCCGACTGGATGCGCAACACCGGCCCGGCCCCCACCCCCTTTCTCAACGCCACCAAGGAATCCCCATGACTGCCATCACAGAACGCAAACAGATCGACGACACCGCGTTCGCCCGACTCGAAAAAGAGGGCCGCTTGCTCAACCCGGTGCTCAAGGCGCCCACCGGCAAGCCGGGCCGCGTCGGCTTTCGCGGCGAGCTGGCGCTGCGCTTTACCCCCAAGCTGGCCGACGAGGCCCGTCCGCCCGAGCTCACCTGCGACCAGGTCATGGCCATCGCCACCGTCGACGACAAGCACCTGCCCTTTTTTGCCGGCTACCTGCTGAGCTTCGAGCACTTGAAGGACGTGGCCGAGGTGCTGGGCGACACGCTCAGCGCCGGCGGCAAGTACTTCCTGTTCTGCAACAACATCGACCTATCGAAAAAGTACCAGGTCCCCTACAAGGGCGCCATGTTCTACGTGCTGCCCATCGATGAGTCCACGGTCTACAACGAGCTGCTCAACCTCCTGTACCTGGAGAAGAACGATCTCAAGAAGAAGGACACCGCCGGCAAGCTCGATGCCGTGGCCGACGCGGCGCTCAAGTTCGACATCACCTTCGACACCATCACCTACAGCGAAGGCCTGGAACTGATGGGTCCGGTGCGCAACCCCAACGAGAACCGCCCGGTCTGAGACCCGGAACAGCGTCCAATGAATGCCCAGCTCCGAAGCGCCGCCATCGCACCATCCGCCGGTGCGCTCCTGGCGGCTCGCGCCGGCGGCAGCTGGGGTCCGCCGCCCGCGGCTCGCAGCGCCGGGCCGCCGCTGCTGCCCGCCGCACTGGCCGCATGGCTGGCGCATCAGGGCTTCCCCGGCTTGCAGGCGCGCGACGTGAATGGCGACACGCCATTGATGCGAGCCGCCTGGCAGGGCGAGGATGCCGTGGTCAACGCCTTGCTGGCATGCGGCGCCGAACCCGACGCGGTGAATGACGACGGCAATAACGCGCTTTGGTTTGCCTGCCTGCACGGCAGCCCCGCGGCCATCCTGCGGCTGACGCAAGCCGGCACGCCCATCGACCACGCCAACGACGACGGCATCACCTGCCTCATGCAGGCCGCAGCCAGCGGACGGCTGGATGTGCTGCGGATGCTGCTGGCGCAAGGCGCAAGCGCCGATCTGTGCTCGCCCGATGGCCGCAGCGCACTCGACATGGCCACCGATCTGGGCCTGCAGCTGCTGCGTCTGGCGCGCCGGGTGCCCGGGCCGTACCCGGAACAAGCCGCCCCGCCTGCGGGCGATTGAACGAAACGCCCATGCCCACAGAGAACGCCGCCGCCGTACTGGCCTACCACGAGCGCAGCAAGCACCGGCTGGACCGCTACGCCGCCGGCCCGCAGACGCTCGACTGGGACGCACAGCCCGATCCGTTTCGCCGCTTCAAGGCTGCGCCGCTCACGCCGCTGCCACTGCCCGCCGATGACGAAAAGACGAGTTGGGCCAGCCTCTTTGTCCCGGGCGCCATCGCGCCGCATGCCGCCACGCTCAAAAGCCTGGGCTTGTTGTTCGAACTCTCGTTCGCCCTGTCGGCCTGGAAGCAGTTCGGTCCCGATCGCTGGGCACTGCGCTGCAATCCGTCCAGCGGCAACCTGCATCCGACCGAGGTCTACCTGCTGGCGCGCGGACTGGACGATCTCGACGACGGCCTTTACCACTACGCACCGAAGGAACACGCGCTGGAGCTGCGCGCCCGCTTCCGGCAAACGCAGGAAAATGCCGGCACGCCGCGCCTGCTGGCGGGTTTCAGCTCCATCCACTGGCGCGAGGCCTGGAAGTACGGCGAGCGCGCCTTTCGCTACTGCCAGCTTGACATGGGGCATGCCATCGGCGCGCTGCGTTATGCTGCCGCCGTGCTCGGCTGGGGTGTCCGGCAGGTCGGGCTGGAGCACGCCGCCATGGCGCAGCTGCTGGGTCTGGACCGCCCCGGCGATTTCTCCAGCGCCGAACGCGAGGAGCCCGAGGGTCTGTTCGAGCTAGGGCTCGCGCCCGCAGCCTGCGTTGGCGCAAACCCACTCGCATGGCTGGACGGCGCCGCGTGGAGCGGCAGCGCCAACCGGCTGGACGCACGGCCGATGTACCACTGGCCGGTCATCGACGCCGTGGCCCACGCCTCGCGCCGTGCCGTGCGCCAGACAGCGCCCCCGCCCCCGCTGGCCGCGCGCCGGCTGCTGCCCTGCGGCAGCGCCAGTGCCGCCACACTGATCCGTTCGCGTCGCAGTGCCCAGCGTTTTGATCCGCGGGCCAGGCTGGAGGCGGCACGCTTTTGGCCCATGGCCGTCGCCTTGATGCCGCAGGCCGCGCAGGGCGCCCCCCTGCCCTGGGACATCTGGCCCGCGCCGGCCCACGTGCATGCGGTGCTGTTCGCGCATCGCATCGACGGCCTCGCGCCCGGCGCCTACCTGCTGCCCCGCGACTCGGCCGCCCTGCCCCGGCTGCAGGCCGCGCTGCCCCCACCTCGCATGGCAGCGCGTCGACGCCAGCCCACCGGAAGTGCCGCTGCATGAGCTGGCCCGCAACCCGGCGCTGGCCGCGACGATGCGCACACTGAACTGCCACCAGGCCATCGGCTCCGATGCTGTTTTCGTGGTCGCCTTGCTGGCCGAATTCGGCCCCCAGGTCGAGGGCGCGCCCTGGCGCTACCGCGAACTGCTGCGGGAAGCCGGACTGATGGGCCAGGTGCTCTACCTTGAAGCCGAAGCGGCCGGCCTGCGCGGCACGGGCATCGGCTGCTACTTCGACGACCCCGTGCACGAACTGCTCGGCTTGCCTGGCAAGGCCTCGGCCCCCTGGCAGGTCGTCTACCACTTCAGCGTTGGGCTGCCCCTGCTCGACGAGCGCATCACCAGCGAGCCTCCCTACGACCTGCATGGCCGGCCGGAGTTTGTCGTCCCCGCCGCTCCTGCCGGCACACCGCCCCGCGCAGGGGCGGCCTCCCTGGAGAAAGCGCCATGAAAGGCCAGCGCATGTTTCGCCGCCTCACGCTTGCCGAGCTCGGCGCCTGGCAGGTACAGCGACCGGACGCGCTGCTGCTCGACGCACGCGACGCCGCCAGCCATGCCCGCGACGGATGGCCTGGCGCCGTGTGCCTGTCACGCGACAACCAGGACGACCTGCTGCTCAAGACCAGCCGCCGCCGGCCCGTCCTGATCTACTGTGCCCACGGCAACGCCAGCCAGGTCTGGGCCCAGATGTTCGCGGACTTCGGTTTCACCGACGTGTGCGACTTGATCGGCGGCCATGCCGCATGGACGGCTGGCACGGCCAGCACCAACCCCTCAGGCAAAACCCCGGCGCCCGCACTCACCGCCTGGCTGGCGCGCGAAGGCTTCGCCGGTCCGGACGGGCGCGGCACGCACGGCAACACGCCGCTGATGCAGGCGGCATGGCGTGGCGCCTCGGACATCGTTCAAGCCCTGCTGTCGCATGGCGTGGCGCTCAAGGCAGTGAACGCCGACGGCAACAATGCGCTCTGGCTGGCCTGCGTGCATGGCGACCCGAAGGAGGTCGCGCGCCTGGTCGGCGCCGGCGTGCCGATCGATCATGCGAATGATGCCGGCGCCACCTGCCTGATGTACGCGGCCTCCGCCGGCAAGGCCGAGATCGTGCGCACGCTGCTCGCCTTGGGGGCCGACCCGGCCATCCGCTCGCAGGACGACTTCAGCGCGCTGGACATGGCCGCCGATCTCGGCTGCCTGCAACTGCTGCGCCACCACTGAAAGCCTGCTCCATGGCCCACATCATCTTTTTTGAAAAACCCGGCTGCGGCGGCAATGCCAGGCAAAAAGCGCTGCTGCGCGCCGCCCGCCACACGCTGGAGGTGCGCGACCTGCTGCAGTGGCCGTGGACGGCCGAGTCGCTGCTGGCCTTCCTGGCGCCGCTGCCGGTGACCGACTGGTTCAACCGCGCGGCGGCGCGTGTCAAATCCGGCGAGGTGAAGCCGCAAACGCTGGATGCCGATGCCGCGCTGGCCCTGCTGCTGGCCGATCCGCTGCTGATCCGCCGCCCGCTGATGGCGCTGGGCGAGCAACGCATGGTCGGCTTCGACGCCGCGCGCGTGCATGCCTGGGTGGGGCTCGCCGGGAACGTTCCGGCCTCCCCCACCCCGCTGGAAGGCTGTGCCGCGGCGCGGGGCAGCTGCGTTTGAACCCTTTGGAACGGAGATCACCATGCCCCTGTACGAATACCACTGCCAGGCCTGCGGCCACGATTTCGAAACACTGGTACGCGCTGGCAGCACCCCCGCCTGCCCGCACTGCCGCAGCACCGCGCTCGACAAAATCGTCTCGCGCATCGCACCGGCCGGCAAGATCGAGGCCATCCGCGTCTCCAACCGCCGCGTCGCGGCCGCCCAGGGCCACTTCAACAACTACAGCCCATCCGAACAGGCCAGGCTGCTTAAGGGAAAGCGGGTCTGACATGGATCTCGTCTACAAAACCACCATGCTGACCCAGGGCGGCCGCGGCGGCCAGGTGCAAAACGAGGACGGCAGCTTCAAGCTCAAACTGGCCGTGCCCAAGGAAATGGGCGGCGTGGGTGGCGGCCCCAATCCCGAGCAATTGTTCGCCGCTGCGTTTGCCGCGTGTTTCGAACACTCCATCCGCCACATCGCCAAAAGCGACAAGTTGCCGCTGCGCGGCTGCTACATCGAAGCCGTGCTGTCGATGTACGTGAACTTCGAGGGCGCCTACCGCATGGCGCTGAGCCTCACGGCCTTCATGGCCGGCCCGCTGGACCAGGCCACGGCCGACAGCCTGATGGAGCGCGCCAAGGGAATCTGCCCCTATGTCGACGCGACCAAGACCAACATGAGCTTGAATCTCAAGGCGGTGCTGGACATGCCGGTGGCGGCCTGAGCGCAGCGGTGGGCTGCGCTTTGGGCATCCGCCTGCGTGAAACCGGGTTCGGGTTTATTTATGCATCAAAAGTGCTCCCAGACCACGTCCATTGGGCGTAAGCCGCTATGTAATTTATAGCAAACTGATTCCGTCCATTCCAGGCCGGCGTCGGGGGCGACCCCACGGCTGCTTCGGGCCACCGTCAGCGCTCACGGCATCATGCGAAACAGCGCCGGCTGGCTCTGCCTGTAAACGCGCAGCCACAGCAGCGTGGCAGGCACCAGCGATTCGCAGGCAAACCACAAGGCCTCATCGAGCGCCTGTCCGGATGGACCGGACAGGCGCGGGCGCAATGCATCCCAGCCGTCCCAGTCCAGCTCGGGCATCTCCTGCCGGGCGCAGGGTTCGACTTGCCCCAGGCTGTCGGCCAACGTCCTGAGCTGCCGCAGCACCTCGGCGCGCGTGAGGCGCGAACGCAGCAACTCGTCGCGCTCCAGTCCTTCGGCCAGCGTGGCGATGGCCAGGCCCGCCTGTTCGACGATGCCCAGCAGCGCGCTGGTGACGATGTGCGTCATGTCAAGCCTCTCCCGACAGGCCATCACGCCCAGACACGCCAAAGCCGGACCGGAAAGATCCCGGCCGCCCCGGATGCCGGACGCAAGGACCGCTCACGCGACCGCCGAACTGCCAACGCGCGCCAGCAGCCGCGCATTAAGCTCGAGCGCGAACTCGCGCCAGGCCGCCGCCAGGTCCAGCGTGATGACACGCAGCATCTCGGCATCGGGCTGCTGCTCCAGCGCAAAGTTCGACAGCGCGCAGGAGCTGCGATTGAAGTCGAGCGCCACGTCGAGCAGTCCTTTGTTCCAGCCCGCGAAAGGCGCGAGCAGCGCAGTCGTCAGCGCATGGCGGCCACCATCGACCGCATCCCCTTCGGCATCCAGCGCAGACAGCAGGCCGTCCAGGCGCGCCAGGGCCTCGCTGTAGATCTGGTCGGCCGTGGCCAGCAGCGCGCGCTGTGTCAGCTGCTCGGACTGCTGGCCCGACAACAGCCGCGTGAGGTGCTGGCGGTAGCGTTCGGCCGCCATGCCGCGCAACGCCTGCACCTGGGCCGCGAAAACCGCGAGGGCCCCGGCCCGTCCGCCATCCGCCGCCCGCGCCAGACGCGACACTTCTTGCCGCGCCGCCTGGACCGTGTCCGCGGGGGGCCTGCGCAAGGCATGGGCCAGGCGGTCCGCCGCTTCCAGCGCCCCCTCCATGTGGCCGGCGCCGTGGGCAGCCGTTTCACTGCCCCCCAGAAACAGGCGGCCAGCCCACAGCGGCTGGCGCAACCGCGGATCGGCCTGCGGCGGCTCGGGCAGGTAGGCACGGTCGGCGGCGCTGCAGGTCCAGGGCTCCTGGGCCCAATCCGCATGAAACTGATGGCCGTGCTGCGCCTCGGGTCCGTAGAGCTGGACCAGCTGGCTGTCGATCAGCAGGGGCAGGCCACGCCGGAAATTCTCGCGCTGCGCCGCGTTCAAGGCGACAAAACCACCCAAGGCCCCGGCGCCGCCGGGGCCTGCACGGCCATCGCCGGCCGCGCCTTCACCGGCATCGAACACCTCGCCGAGCACGGCCTGGGCGTGGCGCACGAAGGCATTGCCAGAATGCCCCGCCGCGCGCCAGAACGGGGACGCGAAGCTCGTCACCACCTTGGCCTGCGCGGCCATCCAGGTCGGCGTGGCCTCCAGCGCATCCCACACGGCAGCGGGCAGCGGCGGATCGAACTGCAGCTGCTCGCGCACCAGGCGCGGCGGCAGCGCCAGCACCACTTGGCGCGCGCGCAGCGAATGGCCGGCAGCGGGCAGGATTTCGACATACGCGCCGCGGTCGCGCAGCACGCGCGCCGCCGTGCCGGTACGCACGCAGCCGGCCGGCAGGGCCGCGGCCAGGGCCTGCACCAGGCGCGCCGTGCCGCCGTCGATGCGATGCGCGCCGACATGCACGCCGCCGGGCTGCAGGCGGCGCTCGGCCTCGCGGTTCGGGTCGGTGAGCCAGAGCGCATCACCCGGATCGTGCTGCGCCCGGGTGGCGATGCCCAGCTCCGGCAACAGCGCGGCCATGCGCGGATCGGTCCCGGGCCAGAACCAGGTGGGGCCAAGATCGAGCGCCTGGCCCGTGTCGGGACAAAGCTCGGTGCGCACGCGCCCGCCCAGGCGCGGGCGGGCCTCGATCACTTGCACATCCAGGCCACGCGCCGCCAGCGTGCGCGCCAGCGCCAGGCCGCACAGGCCGGCGCCAACAATCGCGGCGTCGAACACCCGAGTGACGGGGAGGGTCACCGCCTGGGCCACAGCACGGCCTCAGACGAAGCTCAGCAATTCCACGGTGACGGGGTCTTCACCCAACACGGCCTGGCAAGCCAGGCGCGACTTGGAGCCGATGCCGACCAGGGTGTCGAGCTTGTCGTTTTCCAGCCGCTGTATCTTGGACAGGCTCTTGCGGCCTTCCTGCACGAAGATGTGGCAGGAGCCGCACTTGGCTTCGCCCTCGCATTTGTGCGCAATCGTCTCCCCCGCGGCCAGCAGGGCCTTGAGCAAGGTGCTGCCGACAGCGGCGTCGTAGGTTTTCCCAGAGGGAAGGACAGTGAGTGTGGTCATGGTTTTGTGCGGCTCAAGGCCTCGTGGGTGGTTGGAAAACGGAATGAAACGCGCAAGCCCCGCAACAGGCCCTCATGCGGCAAGCGCCGGCTGCAAGGCCTCCACCAGGGCGTCGGCAAACTTCGCCAGCGACAGGTCAATGCGCGTGATGCCCTGCTCCTGGAGGAAGCGCGCCTCCATGCGGGTCGGCTCCTCGGGCAGCACGGCCCAATGATGGTCGCACGAGCGCTTCATGATCTGCCGCGCGAAGCTGCGCGTGAGCTGGTCGTCGAAGCGGCAGCCCAGGAACAGGAAACTGCGCCCACTGCGCCAGGCCTGCACCGCCGCGGGGATCGGCGTCTGGATGTCGATCTCCGTCAGCACTTCGACATAGTCGCTGTCGGAGACCAGGTAGTTGCCCGCCGGGCCGTGGCTGCCGATGGGCTTGTAGAGAATGCGGCCGGGATCGGCCGGCAGGACAGGCAAAAACTCGCCGTCGTCGGCATAGACGCCGGTCCACTGACCGAAATGCTCTGACTGCGACAGGCCTTGCACCTGCACCCAGTCACCCTGGGGCCGCACCTGCGCCAGCGCAGCGGCAAAAGTGTCGTCGTACCAGGTATCGACCCACAACCCCGCGCCGCTGCCAGCCAGCGCCAGGTGCAGCGCCGAAGGCGCGGGGGTGGCGGCAAAAGCCTCGTTCATGAGCTGCACCACCGACTTGCGGTGCTTGAAGTTCTCGATGAACTGCGCGGCCTGGGTCAGACGCTTGCGGATCTTGTGCGGCACGCTGACCTTGGCGGTCATGATCTCGGCCAGCGCCATGGGCGCGGCCGGCACCTTCGGGTCACTGCACAGTGACAGCATGTCGGGCCCGAGGTAGGGAATGATGGCGCCGGCGTCGAGCTGGCGGGCAATGTCGTGGATCAGGTCGGTCATGGATTTTCCTCGGTTCTTTTAATGGCAGGTAGGCTGGGTCTTTTCCAGAAATGCCGCGGAACCGGCTTCGCCGGGCCGCCGGCATTGCCCCCTTGAGGGGGGATGCGGCTACACGCAGTGAGCAAGCAACGGGGGGAAGTCATAGGTAAATGGCCGCGCCGGCCCCGACATTGGTCGCGGTGTCCTTGAGCGTCTTGACGATGTACTTGACCTGGGCGGCATCAAGCTGCGTGTGCAGGGGCAGCGCCAAGGCGCGGTCGCCGATGCGGTCGGTATCGGGCAGCAAGCCACGCTTGCGGCCGATGGCGTCGCCCGCGTTCATGTAGAAGAACTGCTGGTGCAGCGGATGGCTGTAGGCCGCAGTCTCGACGCCGCAAGAGCGCAGGTCGTCGATCATCTGCGTGCGTGCGCTGCCCGTGAAACGTTTCCCCAGGTGCACCACGTAGAGCATCCAGTGCACCTCCTCCACATCCTCGGCCAGATACGGCGGCTTGACGCCTTCGAAACTTTGCATCTCCTCGTGGTACCAGACCTCCACCTGCTTGCGCTCGGCCAGCCGCTCATCCAGTCCGGCCAGCTGCGCCAGACCCAGCGCGGCCGTGAGCTCGCTCATGCCGGCCTGCAGTGGCACCCGCGAGCCCACCGAGACCGAGCCACGGTCGGCGACGCGGCGCTGGCGCAGGTAGCGCAGCTCGTGCACCAGATCGTCATCGTCGGTGACCAGCATGCCGCCCTCGCCCGTGCACAAGGCCGAGGGCTGCGAGAAATCGAACACCGACACATCGCCGAAATTTCCCACGCTGCGGCCCAGGTAGCGCGAGCCCAGTGCTTCGCTGCTGTCCTCGATCAGCTTGAGTCCGTGCGCGTCAGCCAGCGCCCGCAGCGGCCCCCATGCCGCCGGATGGCCGTTGGTGTTGCCCGCCAAGATCGCCCGCGTGCGCGGACCCACCTTGAGCGCGGCCTTTTCGGGGCTGAGGCAGCCAGTCCAGTAATTGATGTCAACGAACACCGGCGTTGCGCCGGCCAGGGCGATGGCCTGCGCCACCTGATGCCAGGTATGCGAAGTGCAGAGCACCTCGTCGCCGGGTCCGATCCCGAAGGCACGCAGCGCAATCCACGTGCCCAGCGTGCCGCTGCCCACGGCCACGGCGTGCCGGCGGCCGACCCAGCCGGCGAATGCACGCTCAAAGGATTCGAGCATGGGCCCGTCGCCCCAGCGGGTGGACTGCAAAACGGCGTTCACCAGCTCGATCTCGCGCTCGCCGCATTCAGGTTCAAACAGGGAGATGGTTTCGATGTCCATGGTCCGGCCCTCAGTCGTCCTGCGTGAGGATCAGCGCCGTCGCTTCCTCGGGCTGTCTGGTGATGCTCCAGCAATGGCCATTGGTGGCAGCCAGGTAGAGCCGGCGCGAGCCCCCCAGCTGCAGCACCGGGGTTTCGTCGCGCATGTCCATCGCATCGACCAGCACGACGCGCACGTCGGGATGGCGCGTGCGCCAGAGCGCCGCCGCGTCGCGCAGCGAGGGCGCCACGCCAAACATTTCACTGGCGGCACGCAGATGTTCCCCGGTCAGCGCCATGGCTAGTCTTCCTGTATCTCGGCAATGCGCCGCGCTTCAACGGTGATGGGCAAGGTCGTGTCCGCCGCCATGGCTGGCAGCTCCAGCTGCCAGCCGTTGCCCAGGGTGACCAGCCCGCCCCACATGCCAGGCTGGGCCATGGAAACAATGGGTTCCTCCAGGTCTTTCTTGGGCACATACGCGGTAAGCGTGCCCTTGCTGTCTTTGCGGATCATCACTTTCATCATCGGCTCCTGGTAGGTGTAGGCATGGGTTTTCTGGTTTTCTTCAGGCAGCAATCAGCACTTCTTCGCGCAGCAGCGGCTCCAGCAACGGCGGCAGCGCATGCAACAGGTGGCGCACGTCATCCAGGGTGGTGGTCCGGCCCAGCGACAGGCGCACGGCGGCCAGTGCCTCCATGGGTGGAACGCCCATCGCGGTCAAGACATGGGACGGCTCGCTGCCGCCGGAGGAGCAGGCCGCGCCCGACGAGGCGGCCACGCCCAGGCGGTCCAGCCGCTGCAGCACCACCTCGGCCTGCAACTGGCCAAAGCGCAGGTAGCTGGTGCCCGGCAGGCGCGGGACAGCACGCGACCAGACGTGCAGGGCCGGCAAGGCGCGGGCCAGGCCGTCTTCCAGCGCATCGCGCAGCCCGGCCAGCCGCGCGGCCTCGACCGATACGTCGCCCAGCAGCTCCAGGGCGGCGGCCATGCCGACGATGCCGGCCAGATTCTCGGTACCGCCACGACGACCGCGCTCCTGGCTGCCCAAGGTCTGCGGCGCCAAGGGCACACCCTGGCGCAACAGCAGCGCGCCCACGCCCTTGGGTCCCTGCAGCTTGTGCGCCGACAAGGACACCGCGTCCGCGCCGCAGTTGGCAAAGGTAAACGGCTGCTTGCCGATGAACTGGGTGGCATCCACGTGCAACAGCGCCCCGGCCGCGTGCGCCAGCGCCGCAACCTCGGCCACGGGCAGCAGCACGCCGGTCTCGTTGTTGGCCGCCATGAGCGACACCAGGGCCAGGTCCGGCCCCATGAGCGCGGCCGCCGTCCGCAGATCCAGCGTGCCATCCGCCTGCACCGGGATGAAGTCCACGGCCATGCCGCCGTCCGCCAGCGCACGCGCCAGCCGCAGATGGCCGGCATGTTCAATGCTGCTGAAGACGATGCGCCGGCGCTGGGGCGTTGCGGCATCCAGCAGGCCGCGCACGGCCAGGTGGTTCGCCTCGGTCGCACCGCTGGTGAAGATCACCTCGGCCGGTTTGCAGCCCAGTACCCGTGACACCGTCGCGCGCGCGGCGGCCAGGGCGCGCCTGGCCTCCTGCCCTGGTGCGTGCTGCGAAGAAGCGTTGGCCCACAGGCTGGAGAGCACCGGCAGCATGGCCGAGACGACCGCGGGCGCGGGCGGCGTGGTGGCGTTGTGGTCGAGATAAATCATGACGGCGGTCAAAACGGCGCTTCAGGGCCAGAACATGCGCCGCGCGTCGACGCACAGCAGGTCCAGCAATTCGTCCAGCTGTTCGCTTTCATGCTGCAGCATCCAGGTGCCGGCGGCATGGTCGCGCGCATAGAGGCTCCAGCCCTGGACCGTCTTGTCCGGCGGCTGGCCGCTCAAGGCGCGGGATGACGCGGGAAGCAGCAACGCGATGTCGATCACGCCGCCGTCCGGATCGACATTGCGCGAGCAGCACGGGCTTTCGATGCGCAAACCCTCGCCCTCGCGCAGCACCTGCGGCTGCACATAGCGGTAGCGCACGCGCTGGCGCAATCCCCGCTCCACGCGGTGCTGCATGAAATCCAGTATGCGTCCCTGGACCGGCGCCCTTTGCGGCGCGGCAGGCTGCGGCCACGGCGGTGCGCCATCATGCGCGTCCGCGTTCATGCCGCATCCTCCGTTTCGGGCTGCAGGCCGCGCGGCGCCAGCACGATCTCCTCCTCCAGGCAGCCAATGACGCAGCCCTCAAACTGCACCAGGTAGACCGGCACATTCACCTCCTGCGCATGGCCCACGTTGACGATCTCTCCGACCGCGCCGCGCGCAGCCAGCAGCGCATCCGTCGGCCGTTCCGGGTAGCTGCCGTCGTTGTGCAGATCATCCAGTGCAATGACGCGCTGCCCCCAGGAATACAGGGCCGCGCGGGGTTCTATGGTGTTCATGGCTTCTCCGCGGAAGATGAGGCCGATCCGAGCCCGCGCAGCGCGCCCGCCTTCTCGCCCAGCTGCGCCAGAATGTCCTCGGGCAGTTTGTCCAGCGTGCACAGCTCCTTGGCGCGCATGCCCACGCGATGGCCGGAATCAACGAAGTCCACGGCATAGATGTAGAACTGCTGCAAAAAAGTGTTGATGTTGGTGACGTAGCCGATCTCGCCCTTGTTCACCAGGACCTCGCCGATATCCTTGCCGTTGTACGTGCCATCGTTGCGGATCACCGAGCGCGCGATCACGCGCTCGCCATAGTTGAAGCGCGGTGGAAAGGCGACTTCGATCACGTCGTCATCACGATTGATGTCAGCCATGGGCAGCTCCTGTGAACGCGGGTTGGGGGGCCGGGCCGGCAGCAGATGCCAGCGCCTGCCGCTCGCGCACCGCCTGGCGCACCTCGGGATCCTCGTCGTCATGCAGCGCAGACGACACGGCCGCATCGGCGCGCCGGGCGACCTCCCAGCGCACGCGCCAGTCGGCATCGCTGGCCATGCGCGGCAGCAAGGCCGCGGGCAAGCGCTCGGCCACGATGCGCCGCACTTCCGGCTCAGCATCCCCGGTCAGGGCCAGCAGCGCCGGCATTTCCAGGCGTTGCGCCACCCGCATGCGAACGGCGCGGTCGGGATCGGCCGCCATGGTCGGCAAGATCGCCAAGGGCAGGCGCCGCGCCACCAGTTCGCGCACGCCGTAGTCGGGATCGTCGCGCAGGGCCGCCAGCGCCGCCGGAGCGAGGCGCTGCACAACGCGAATCCGGACCTCGCGGTGCGGATCGGATGCCATGCGGGCCAGCTGCCCCAGGGGCAGACGCAGCGCGATCTGCAGGCGAACGGTCTCGTCGGGATCGTGCGTCAGCGCGGGCAGGCGGAACACGCTGGCATGGCGTGCCGCAATGGCACGCACCTCGAAATACGGATGCGCAAGCTGCTCGTCGCTCAGCCCGGGATGCCAGCGAAAGAAACGGTCGATACGGCGCGCATAAACGTCCTGCATGCAGGCGTGGCCGGGCTCGCAGCCCTGTTCGCCAGGCAGCGCGCGCAAGCCGGCATAGTCGCATGCGGCGCAGTCCACCGGTCCCCCTTGCCAATGCAGCGATGGAATGTCGCCGGCCGGTGCCCGCGCAGCGTGGCGGTTTCCGGCGGCAGTCGCCATGGCGCTGACCAGCCCGTCCATCATCCTGCTCCACTCCAGCCACGCGCTGGGTAGGCCGGCAGCGAATCGCCCATTTCGGAATCCCCACCCGCTTCATGCCGCGCGAGCACCTGCGACAGCAGCGCCCCACCCACGCGGTCCTGGGGATCGAGGCGGCGCAGCTCGCCGAGCATCAGGCGTGCCTCCTCCAAGTCGCCCAGGCGCAGGTTCAGATAGGCCAGCCCCTTGAGGGTAAAAAGGTAGAAACGCACGGCGGCGTCATACCGTGCGGCGGCGTCAGTCGGGGGGTCGTCTCCAAAATCAGGCCCCAGCGCCGTGCGTGCGATGGCCAGCGCGTCAACGCCGGCCGCGCGCGCATTCTCCAGCTGGTGCCCGTAGAAATAGAAGCGGTACAGCGCAATCAGCGGCACCGGGTGGCGCGGCGCGGCGGCGCGGGCGCGCTCCAGCAGCGGCAAGGCCTCGTCCGGACGATGGCGCAGCAGCCCGGCCTGCGCGATCAGCGCATCAACCTGCGGACTCAAGCCCCCGCCGATCGCGGTGTCGGCAAATGCCGCCACCGCATCGTCCAAGCCCAGACTGGCCGCATCCATGGAATGGCCTCCGCGCTCAGGACGCCAGGACCGGGGCCGGACGGCCGCGCCCGATGGCACTGATGTCGATCTTGGCCACGCCGGGGGGCGCGGCATCGGCGCTGCTGCTGCAGCCACAAGCCGCCTGGTTGGGATTGAAGAAGGTCAGGCCCGACTGGGTGGGCGTTTCGGCGAAGTCCATCGTCACGCCCTCGAGCATCAGGCGGCTTTGCGCCGGCAGAAAGATGCGCAGCCCATTGACCTCCAGCGTCTGCTCGCCAGGCTGCGGCGCCGCTTCAGCGCTGAACTCGGACGTGTAGCCGGAGCAGCCGCCCGCGCTCACGACCAGGCGAAAACCGGCGCCGTCGGGCAAACCGGAAAATCGGACGATGCGGCGTATGAACTTCTCGGCGGCCGGGGTGATGGTGACATTGGTCAGCATGATGATGAAAGCTCCTCGAAAAAAGGGTTCAGGCCGGGACGATGCAACCGTCCACGGGGCACACGGCAACACACTGGGGGTCGTCGAAATGGCCTTCGCATTCGGTGCACTTGGCCGGGTCGATGACAAAGATGCCGCCTTTTTCGCGGATGGCGACATTCGGACATTCCGGCTCGCAGGCGGAGCAACCGGTGCAGGTGGAGGCAATGATCTTCAGGGACATGATGGCTCTCCGATAGGGATGGCTTGGGAGTGGAAAAAAATGGATGGGATCAGGCGGCTTCGGCCATGCCGGTGAAAGCGCCTTGGCGAATCTGCGCATCGCCGCGGTTCTGGTGCACGATGGCACCGCTGGCAATGCGGCCGCAGTAGTCGTTGAACCAGGCCAGCACCGCTTTTTCGATGAACTCGCCCACGTACTGCTCCACCGGCTCGATGCCGGCCTGGGCGAGCTCATCTTTCGGGCAGGCGCCGATCTTGGCGACCAGCACCGCGTGGCAATCATTGATGGCGCGCACCACCGAGGGCAGCTGCTCATCGTCACCATGGCCGCCCTGGCAATAAAGGTCAACGCGGCGATGGCCCACGAACAGCGCCTCGGCCGCCGAGACCTCGAATATCTGGAATTCGGTGACGTGGCCGAAGTGCTCGTTGACCCGGCCGCCGCCCTTGGTCGCCACCGCCACCAGCACCTTGAGGTCTTGCGCCACCTCGATGGCGCTGGCCGCGGCCAGCGCCTCCTGCTTGGCGGCATGCTGGGCCTGGCGCTCGGTCTCGACCTTGTCCTGGTAGGTCCGGCGGCGGTCCAGGTCATAGACAACTTCCATCTGCTCGATCTTTTCGAGCGTGAATTCCTCGCTGCGGTCCTCGCCCAGCAGGCCCACGGCGTCGGCGCGGCACTGGCGGCAGTGTCGCATCAGATTGGCGCCGCCCATGCATGCGTCCTGCACCGCCTTGAGCTCCTGCGCGCTGGGGCCGCGCTGGCCGTTCAGGCCAAAGTAGGTGCCGTGCTCGGCCTCGGAAATCAGCGGCATGATGTTGTGCAGGAAGGCGCCGCGCTTCTTCACCTCGCGATTGACTTCGATCAAGTGCTCGTCGTTGATGCCGGGGATCAGCACTGAATTGATCTTGGTGAGAACGCCCCGCGCGGTGAGCATCTCCAGGCCCTTCATCTGCTGCTCGTGCAAAATCTTCGCGGCCTCGTAGCCGGTCACGCGCTTGTGCTCCCAGAAGATCCATGGATAGATCTTCTCGCCCACGGCCGGGTCCACCATGTTGATGGTGATGGTGACGTGGTCGATGTTGTACTTGCAGATTTCATCCACCAGGTCCGGCAATGCCAGGCCATTGGTCGACAGGCACAGCTTGATGTCCGGCGCCTGCTCCTGCAGCATGCGGAAAGTGTCAAAAGTCTTCTTCGGGCTGGCCAGCGAATCGCCGGGACCGGCGATGCCCAGCACCGTCATCTGCGGAATCTCGCTCGCCACCGCCACCACCTTCTTGACGGCCTGCTCGGGGGTGAGCTTTTGCGACACGACGCCAGGCCGCGATTCGTTGCTGCAGTCGTACTTGCGATTGCAGTAGTTGCACTGGATGTTGCAAGCCGGCGCGACGGCCACGTGCATGCGGGCATAGTGGTGATGCGCTTCCTCGGAATAGCAGGGGTGGTTCTTGACCTTGTCCCAGATCTCCTGGGGCATGTCGTCGGGACCGCCCGATGAGCCACAGCTGGCTTTGCCCTCGCCTCCGTGGGTGCCGCAGCCGCCGCCGCTTTCCGGCACGTCGAGCTGGGCGCCCAAGGGTTTGATCTGGCCGATGCCGACATAAGTCATGGCGGGCATGGAACCGGCTTGCGTGCTTGCTTGCATGGAACCCCTTCCTCGCGACCAACCGTGGCCGCACAGGAGTCCTAAAGCCAAATTCATGCCATGACAAAAGTCCTTTCAGATCAACGGTTTGAAAGATTTGTCGGTTGTAGCACACGGTACATGGACAACAATTTTGTCGCATGCTGTCAGTGATGCGACAAAGACCACACGACCGGCAGCCGCAGTTCGCGCGCGCAACGGGAAAACCGCCGGGCATGCCGCTTGCGGAACGGCACGCCCGAAGCCGATCCGCGACCTCGCCACCAAAGACAGCGCCGCCCCGATGCTTGCGTTTTGTTTTCTCTGCCCTTTTGGGCAAGCGGCGCAGCGCGAATCAGGCGCTCAGAACCGGCGCACCTCGATCCCATGCTTGCGCAGCGCATACCCCATCTGGCGTGGCGTGATCTTCAGGAGGCGCGCCGCCTTGGCCTGGACCCAGCCACAGCGCTCCATCGCCCAGATCAGGCGCTCGCGCTCGGCCTCGGGTTTGTCATCGTCCTGGAGCGCCGCGGCATGGGCGGGCAGGATGGTCTCCAAGACGACATCACCGGACTCGTCGTCGAAAGCGGTGGACACCGGCACGGGATCGGCCAGCGGTGGCGACGGCGCCATCGGTACCTCCGTGATCGGAATGTCGCTCAGGCGGCCGGGACGCACGGCGTCCTCCCGGTCGATGTGGTGCAGCACCTGGGTCAGGCAGCGGTTGCCCTGACACGGAAAGGCCAGGTCGGTGATGACGTCAGCATGCGTCATGGTGGCCGTGCGCTCCACGCAGTTCTCCAGTTCCCGCACATTGCCTGGCCAGTAGCAGCTGGTCAGCACGCGCATGGCGGCCGCGCTCAAGCGCGTCGTGCGCACGTTCTCGCGATTGAACCGGTCCAGGAAGTACTGGGCCATGGCCGGGATGTCCTCGCGCCGCTCGCGCAGTGGCGGCAGCTGGATGCTGACCACATTGATGCGGTAGTAGAGGTCGGCGCGGAACTCGCCGGCCTGCACCATGCGTTCGAGATTGCGATTGGTAGCGAGAATCAGTCGCACATCCACCTTGACCGCGGCGCCGCCGCCCACGCGCTCGAATTCGCGTTCCTGCAGCACGCGCAGCAGCTTGGCCTGGAAAGTGGCGGAAATGTCGCCGATTTCGTCGAGAAACAGCGTGCCGCCATGCGCCAGCTCGAAACGGCCCTTGCGCTGGCCCTGCGCACCGGTGAACGCGCCTTTCTCATGGCCGAACAGTTCGCTCTCCAGCAGCGATTCAGTGAGCGCGGCACAGTTGACGGCCACAAAAGCCTCGCGCTTGCGCGGCGAGAGGTTGTGAATGGCGCGCGCGATCACCTCCTTGCCGGTACCGCTCTCACCGCGCAGCAGCACGGTGGTGCGCGCCGGCGCGACCTGATGGACCTGTTCGAACACTTCCTGCATGGGCGCGGAAACGCCCACGACCTGGTCCAGCTGGTGGCTGGGCTTGAGCACCTTGTGCATGCGGCGCACCTCGTCCTGCAGGCTGTCGTGCGCGGCGCTGACGCCACGGTGCAGCAACACGGTCTGCCCCATCAGCGTGGCCACCATCTTGAGCAGGCGCAAATCATCAGCGAATACCCGGCGCTCGCCGGGGTTGAGGCAATCGACCGCCAGCACGCCGACGGTGCGGCGGTCGGCCCGGATGGGCGTGGCGAGCATGGCGATGCTGGTCCCCGGGGTCTGGTCGGCGCCGCCGGTGCGATTGAGAAACAGCGGCTCGGCCCGCACGTCGGGCACGATGATGGGAATGCCGCTGGCATAAACACGGCCCACGATGCCCTCGCCGGCGCGGAACTGCAGGCGCTGCTGCTCCTCGCTCGAGAGACCGACGGCGCACAGGCCACGCAGGCGGCCCTCCGGTTCACCGAGCACCACAAAAGTGCGCCTCCAATCGAAAGCATGCAACAGGTAGTTCAAGGCCTCGCGGAAGGTCTTGGCGATGTCAAGCGAAGTGGCCAGCGTCTTGCCAACTTCATAAATTGCATCGAGCTCGCGCCGAGCTTCAGCCGCTTGTGTGTTCACCATGTGGGGCCCCGCTTTCGTGCGACAACATACCTGCAGCGTAGAACCATTCGGCGCGCCGGACACCGGCTCGCACCAGCATCGGGACACCGTGGCAACGCAGCGACCTCTTGCGCTTGCCACGCAAGAAACATACCCAACCGCGCCGCAAGCGCCGCCGCATGCACCTCTTCCCGCACACACATTCACGACAAATAAGACAAGGGCGCCGCTCCCCGCGGCACCCGGCGCGCACAAAAGCAACATTCGGCGCGCCAAAGGGTTCGATTCCCGCGACAAAACACATGGCACTGAAGTTGCAGAACAGGCTTCGTCCTTCCTCTTTTTTCAGGAGCCTGCCATGCCGGACAGCAGCCGCGACAAAGCCAATTCCCGGGCCGCACCCCCCGTGTACCTCGACTACGCGGCCACCACGCCGGTGGATCGGCGCGTGGCAACCAAGATGATCCCGTACCTGACGGAACTCTATGGCAATCCCGCAAGCCGCTCGCATGTCTACGGGTGGGCGGCCGAGGAGGCGGTGGAGCTGGCCCGCGAACAGGTGTGCGCACTGATCAACGCCGACCCGCGCGAGATCGTCTGGACCTCGGGCGCCACCGAATCGAACAACCTCGCCATCAAGGGCGCGGCTCATTTCCACCGCGCCAAGGGCCGGCATCTGGTGACGGTGGCCACCGAGCACAAGGCGGTCCTGGACAGCATGCGCGAGCTCGAGCGCGAGGGCTTCGAGGTGACGGTGTTGCCGGTACTGCCCAGCGGGCTGCTCGACCTGGCGGTCTTCGAGGCGGCGCTGCGTCCCGACACCGTGCTGGCCTCGGTGATGTTCGTCAACAACGAAACCGGCGTGGTGCAGGACGTGGCCGCGCTGGGCGCGCAGTGCCGCGCCAAGGGCGTGCTGTTCCATGTCGATGCCGCGCAGGCCGCGGGCAAGGTGGCGATTGATCTGGATCAATTGCCGGTGGACCTGATGTCGCTGTCGGCGCATAAGATCTACGGCCCCAAGGGCATCGGCGCGCTCTATGTGCGACGCAAGCCGCGCGTTCGCATCGACGCCGAGATGCACGGCGGCGGCCACGAGCGCGGCATGCGCTCCGGCACGCTGCCCACGCACCAGATCGTCGGCATGGGCGAGGCCTTCTGGCTGGCACGCGAGAACATGGAGGCCGACAATGCGCGCATCCGCGCCCTGCGCGACCGGCTCTGGGCCGGCCTCTCGAAAATGGAAGCGGTGGAGCTCAACGGCGATGCGCAACACCGCGCGGCGAACTACCTGAACGCGAGCTTCAACTACGTCGAGGGCGAGTCGCTCTTGATGGGAATCAAGGGCGTGGCCGTGTCCTCGGGCTCGGCCTGCACCTCGGCTTCTCTTGAGCCCAGCTATGTGCTGCGCGCCATGGGGCGCAGCGACGAACTCGCCCACAGCTCGGTGCGTTTTTCCATTGGCCGCTTCACCACGGTCGAGGAAATCGACTTCACCATCGAACAAGTGACCCAGGTGGTGTCGCGCCTGCGCGCCATGAGCCCGCTGTGGGACATGGTGCAGGCCGGCATGGACCTCAACAGCATCCAGTGGTCCGAGCACTGAACCTCGGCCCATCAACCCCTCTGATACGGAGAACCTTCATGGCATACAGCGATAAGGTCGTCGACCACTACGAGAACCCGCGCAACGTCGGCGCCTTCGATGCCGATGACGACAGTGTCGGCACCGGCATGGTCGGCGCGCCGGCCTGCGGCGATGTGATGCGACTGCAGATCCGCGTCAACGCGCAAGGCGTGATCGAGGACGCCAAATTCAAGACCTATGGCTGCGGCTCCGCCATTGCCTCCAGCTCGCTGGTCACCGAATGGGTGCGCGGCCGCACGCTGGACGAGGCCTTGACCATCAAGAATGCGCAAATCGCCGAGGAACTGGCCTTGCCGCCCGTGAAGATCCATTGCTCCATCCTGGCCGAGGACGCGATCAAGGCGGCCGTGGCCGATTTCCGCACGCGCCACGCCGCCCAAGGCGCGTCCGCTGACGGCCAGTTGCTCGCCGAACAGCCGGTCTGCGACTCCGGCACCCATTAAACCGCTCCACGCCCCTGTCCACAGCATCCCCTAGGAAGGAACCCAAAATGCAAGCAGCTCCGACCATTGCCAGCCCCGCCGCCCCCGGTGTCATGCCCGGCATGCTGGAATTCACCCCCCAGGCCGCCGCCAAGGTGGCCGCGCTGATCGAGGAAGAGGGCAACCCCAACCTCAAGCTGCGCCTGTATGTCACAGGCGGCGGCTGCTCCGGCTTCCAGTACGGCTTTGCCTTTGACGACCAGGTGGCCGAGGACGACACGAAGATCGTCACCGAAGGCGTGGCGCTGGTGGTCGATGCGATGAGCCAGCAGTACCTGCTGGGTGCGCGCGTGGACTACGAGGATGGCCTGGAGGGCTCGCGTTTCGTGATCCAGAACCCGAATGCGCAGACCACCTGTGGCTGCGGCAGCTCGTTCTCCGTCTGAAAGGCAATCAACATGTGCCCCCATTCTCACCAATTCATGTGCTCGCTGCCCCCCGCCGGGCCGCATGCCCCCTTCGAGACGGCTCGGCAGGAGGCATGACATGAGTGTGTCCCTGACTCCCGCCGCCGCGCGCCATGTCGCCAAGTCCTTGACCAAGCGCGGGACCGGCATCGGCCTGCGCCTGGCGGTCAAGACCAGCGGCTGTTCGGGCTTTGCCTACGCACTGGAGTTCGTCGATGCGGCCAATCCCGACGACGAATGCTTCGAGACGCACGGCGTGAAGGTCATCGTCGACCCGCGCAGTCTGGGCATGCTGGACGGCACCGAGCTCGACTTCGTGCGGGAAGGCCTCAACGAGGGCTTCAAGTTCAACAACCCGAATGCCAAGGCCAACTGCGGCTGTGGCGAGAGCTTCGCGGTCTAGATATGCCCCCCCCCGTTGCTTGCTCGCTGCGCGTAGCCGCCTCCCCCCTCAAGGGGGCAACACCGACGGCCCGGCAAAGCCGGTTCCGTGGTGTTCCTGGTGTTGACATGTTCCCGCCGTTGGCGGTCGCATCCTGCACGACCTGAGATAAAACGCATGGCACTGCTGCAAATCGCCGAACCGGGCCAGAGCGCCGCGCCGCACCAGCACCGGCTGGCCGCCGGCATCGACCTGGGCACCACCAACTCGCTGATCGCCACCGTGCAAAGCGCCGTGGCGCGCACGCTGCCGGATGAGGAGGGTGGGCTGCTGCTGCCCTCGGTCGTGCGCTATTTGCCGGGCAACGGCATCGTGGTGGGACGGGAAGCGCAGGGAGCCCAAGCCGAGGATCCCGAGAACACCATCGTCTCGGTCAAGCGCTTCATGGGCCGCAGCCTGTCGGATCTGAAAGAGGCGGCCGGACTGCCTTACCGCTTTACCGAGGGTCCTGGCATGGTCGGCATCTCGACCGTATCCGGCGAACGCTCGCCGGTGCAGGTTTCGGCCGACATCCTCGCCGCGCTGCGCGAGCGGGCCGAAACCTCGTTGGGCGGCCCGCTCGCGGGCGTCGTGATCACGGTGCCCGCCTATTTCGACGATGCGCAGCGCCAGGCCACGAAGGACGCGGCGCGGCTGGCTGGCCTCACGGTCCTGCGCCTGCTCAACGAGCCCACGGCCGCTGCCATCGCCTACGGGCTGGACAAGGCGGCCGAAGGCACGTTCGCGATCTACGACCTGGGCGGCGGCACCTTCGACATCTCCATCCTGCGTCTCACCAAGGGCGTGTTCGAGGTGCTGGCCACCGGTGGCGACTCGGCCCTGGGCGGCGATGACTTTGACCACGCCATTGCCCAGTGGTTTTGCACACAGCACGGCATCGAAGGCCTGGCCGCCTTGCCGCCCAGCGCCCAGCGCAGCCTGCTGGCGGCGGCGCGCACGGCCAAGGAAGCGCTGTCGCAGGCCGAAACCTCGGTCCTGTCCCTGTCCCACGCCGACGGCAACGCCCAGCAAGCCATTCTGTCGCGCGCGCAGTTTGCCGAACTCGGCGCCGCGCTGATTACCCGCACCATGGCCGCCACGCGGCGGGCGCTGCGCGACGCCAAGCTGGCCACCTCCGACATCACCGGCGTGGTGCTGGTGGGCGGCTCAACCCGCATGCCGATCGCGCGCGACGCGGTGCGTGACTTCTTCGGTCGCGAGCCGCTCGTCGATATCAACCCGGACCAGGTGGTCGCGCTGGGCGCGGCCATGCAGGCCAACCTGCTGGCCGGCAACGGCAGCGGCGACGACTGGCTGCTGCTCGATGTATGCCCGCTGTCGCTGGGTATCGAGACCATGGGCGGGCTGGTCGAGAAGATCATTGCGCGCAACTCCACGCTGCCGATCGCGCGCGCGCAGGAATTCACCACGTTCAAGGACGGCCAGACCGCGATGTCGCTGCATGTGGTGCAAGGCGAGCGCGAGGCCGTGGCCGACTGCCGCTCCCTGGCGCGTTTCGAGCTGCGCGGCATTCCGCCGGGCGTGGCGGGCGCGGCGCGCATCCGCGTGAGCTTCCAGATCGACGCCGACGGCCTGCTCTCGGTCACGGCGCGCGAGCAAACCACAGGCATCGAGGCGCACATTGAGGTCAAGCCCTCTTATGGCCTGGCCGACACCCAGATCACCGCCATGCTGCAAGATGCCGTCAGTGCCTCCAGCACGGACATGCAGCTGCGCACCTTGCGCGAGGCGCAAGTGGACGCGCGCCGCCTGCTCGACGCCACCGAAACCGCGCTGGGCGAGGACGCGGCGCTGCTGTCGCCGCCTGAGCTGGCGGCCATCCGGCAGGCCATGTTCAGGGTGGCCGACCTGCTGGAGACCGAGGCGGCAGTGGACGCTTTGCGCGCCGCAACCGAGGCGTTGTCAACGGCCACCGGGGAGTTTGCCGCGCGGCGCATGAATGCATCGATCCGGCAGGCGCTTGCCGGACGCGCACTGGACAGCCTGGCCTAGGAAGAACATGCCCCACGTCCGCCTGCTGCCGCACCCCGACCTCTGCCCCGAGGGGCGCGACCTTGAAGTGCGGCGCGGCGCTTCGCTTTGCGAGAGCCTGCTGGCATCAGGCATCGCCATCGAGCACGCCTGCGAGATGGTCGCCGCCTGCGCAACCTGCCATGTGTACGTGCGCGAGGGTGGCGCGTCGCTGGCCGCGCCCGACGACGAGGAAAACGACCAGATGGACAACGCCTGGGGCCTGGACGCGCAGTCGCGCCTGGCCTGCTGCGTCAAGCTGCGCGATACCGACCTCGTCATCGAATTCCCGCGTCACACGCGCAACCATGCGCGGGAACACTGAAGACTCGCTGAAGGATGCTGCGCGCCAGTTCCGTTTTTGCGCTGCGGTGCGGGTTTCGCGCCGGCGCTGCTCGCCGCATCACGGCGGGGAAGCGCAGCCACACAGCCCCATGCCGCAACGCCAATCAGGTTTCGGCCCCAGGCCGGTTTTCATTGTTTTTTCATATTAAAAATGGCCTCCAGCCCTTGTCAATAGGGTGCAATAAGCTATTAAAACGATAGCAAATTTATCTCCCGGGTACTGCCAGGCAGTCACCGCTGAACCGCAGCGGTCTCCATGGGCATCGGTTCAACGCCCAGGTCGATCCCGCCCCGGTGCGGCGCAAGCAGCCATCCGCCCGGCTCTGTCTGAAACAACACATTTGCGACAGCCGCCCCTGGCAGCCAGCCCGCGCAGGCGGCCCCAGACCCGACAAACATGCCCCGCGGCGCGTCTCCAGACGCGCTTGCAGCCCACAAACCCGGTGGCATGCACCTTGCGTTAAAGGGACGGAAAGGACACTGCAACATGGCCCACAGTCTCGTCATCAACGACACCACGCTGCGCGATGGCGAACAGACCGCGGGAGTGGCCTTCACCGTCGACGAGAAGTGCGCGATCGCGAGCGCGCTGGCCGCGGCCGGCGTGCCCGAGCTGGAGATCGGCATTCCGGCCATGGGCGAGGAAGAGATCGCCTGCATCAACACCATCGCCGCGCTGGATCTTCGCGCCGCATTGATGGTCTGGGGCCGTCTGACCGATGCCGACCTGGGCCAGGCGCTGCGCTGCCGGGCCGACATCGTCCACCTCTCGATTCCGGTGTCGGACATCCACCTGCGCCACAAACTGCGCCAGCCGCGGGAATGGGTGCTGGCGCAGGTCACGCGCGTGATCGAAGCGGCCGCCGCCAGCGGCCGCAAGATCACCTTCGGCGCCGAGGATGCCTCGCGTGCCGATGGCGATTTCCTGGCCCAGGTCGCGCGACGCGCCCAGGCCTGCGGCGCCAGCCGTGTGCGTTTTGCCGACACGCTGGGCGTGCTGGACCCCTTCTCCACCTACGAGGCGATTGCACGGCTGCGCGAGGCCGTGGACATCGAGATCGAGATTCACGCCCACAACGACCTGGGCCTGGCCACCGCCAACACGCTGGCCGCGCTGCGCGCCGGCGCCACGCATGCCAACACCACGGTCAACGGCCTGGGCGAACGCGCCGGCAATGCGGCGCTGGAAGAAGTGGTGATGGGCGTGCGCCACCTGCACCAGGCCGACACCGGCGTGGACACGCAGGCGCTGGTCACCATCTCGCACCTGGTGGAACGCGCATCGGGCCGCCGGGTGGCATTCAACAAGAGCATCGTGGGCGAAGCGGTGTTCACCCACGAGTCAGGCATCCATATCGACGGCCTCCTGAAGAATGCCGCCACCTACGAGAGCTTCGACCCCTCGGAGCTCGGCCGCCAGCGGCGCACCGTGCTGGGCAAGCATTCCGGCTCGCAGGCCGTGCGCCAGGCCTACGGCGTGCTCGGCGTCGAGCTCAACGACGACGCCCTCACAGGCCGGCTGCTCACGCGCATCCGCGACCACGCGATGCGCGCCAAGCAGGAGCCCACGCCGGAAGACCTGCAGCGCTTTCTGCGCGAGTCGCATGCGGCCCTGGCGCCGCATACCGTCCACGCGGCGGCATGGGGCCTGGCATGAAGTCAGCCGAAAAATCCATGCCCTTGCCGTCCACCCAGGCACAGGACGCGCCCCGTCCCTCCTGGTGGGCGCTGGTGCGCGAGGATGTGCAATGCGTGTTCGAACGCGATCCGGCCGCGCGCAGTCTGGTCGAGGTCTGGACCATCTACCCGGGGGTGCAAGCCATTGCGCTGCACCGCCTGGCGCACGTCCTGTGGCGGCGCGGCTGGCGCTACCTGCCGCGCTGGATCTCTTTTGTCTCGCGCTGGCTGACCCACGTGGACATCCATCCCGGCGCAAGCATCGGCGCGCGCTTCTTCATAGACCATGGCGCCGGCGTCGTGATCGGCGAGACGGCCGAGATCGGCAGCGACGTGACGCTCTACCATGGCGTGACGCTGGGCGGCACGACCTGGCGCGCCGGCAAGCGCCATCCGACGCTGGGCAACCAGGTGGTGGTCGGCGCGGGCGCCAAGATCCTGGGCCCTATCATGATCGGCGACAACGCCCGCGTCGCGGCCAACTCCGTGGTCATTGACGCGGTGCCCGCGGGCGCCACCGTGGTCGGCATTCCAGGCCGCGTGGTGGCACCGCGCCGCCGCACCATCCACGGCTTCGACCTGGACCACCACCTGATTCCCGACCCGGTCGGCAAGGCCATCGCCTGCCTGCTGGACCGTGTGGCGCAGCTGGAACGGATACAGGCCCATGCCGGCATCCTGGCCACGGCCGACGCGGTTTGCGGCAACTGCGACGACCTCTGCACCGAGCCGGGTTTCGAGCGATCCTTTCTTCAAACCTCCACCGAGGAGTAAACACCCATGGAAAACCTCCTTCAGCAACTCAAGGCCCTGTCCTCGGCCGAGGACTTCCTGCAGTTCTTCGGCGTGCCGTTCGACCAGGCCGTGGTCAACGTCAGCCGGCTGCACATCCTCAAGCGCTTCTTCCAGTACATCCGCCAGCAGAGCACGCCGCCGAAAACCGATGAGCTGCAGATGTTCACCGCGTACCGCGCACTGCTGGCAAAGGCCTACGCGGATTTCGTCAGCTCCACGCCGGCGCAGGAAAAAGTGTTCAAGGTGTTCCAGGACACCAACGGCCGCCAGCATGTGACGCTCGACAGCCTGAAGGCGTCGATGCCGCAACGCACGGCGGCATGAAGGAAGAACTGCCATGCACATCGTCGTCTGTATCAAGCAAGTACCGGACTCGGCGCAAATCCGCGTCCATCCGGTCACCAACACCATCATGCGCCAGGGCGTGCCGGCCATCGTCAATCCCTACGACCTGTTCTCGCTGGAGGAAGCCCTGCGGCTCAAGGACAAGGCCGGCGGCAAGGTCACCATGCTGTGCATGGGCCCGCCGCAGGCCGAGGACGCGCTGCGCAAGTGCATCAGCTACGGCGCCGACGACGCGGTGCTGGTGACCGACCGTGCCTTCGCGGGCGCCGACACGCTGGCGACCTCCTATGCGCTGGCGGCCGGCATCCGCCAGATCGCCGCCGAGCAGGCGGTTGACATCGTCTTCACCGGCAAGCAGACCATCGACGGCGACACCGCGCAGGTTGGCCCCGGCATCGCCAAGCGCATGGGCCTGCAATTGCTGACCTATGTCTCGCGCATCGTCGAGACCGACCTGGTGAACCGCACGATCACCGTGGAGCGACGCGCCGAGGGTGGCGTGCAGGTGCTCAAGACCGCCCTGCCCTGCCTGATCACGATGCTGGAGAACACCAACGAGCTGCGCTTCGCGACACTGCCCGCGATGATCCACGCCGCCGGCTATCCGGTGCGCAAGTGGAACAAGGAACAAGCCGGCATCGAAGACGTGGGCAAGATCGGCCTCAAAGGTTCACCCACGGTCGTGAGCAAGGTCTTCGGCCCGACACCGCGCAGCGAGAAGGCGGAGATGCTGGATCTGGAGACTTCCAGCCTGCGCGACGTGTCGCTCAATCTGTTGCAGAAGATATTCACGCGCCACCCGACGCTGGAGTCCGATCTGCTGATGAAGGAACTGTCATGAGTGAAGCCCCCAAAGCGCCCCCCCCTGCGGCCGCGCGTCCCGCCGGCCGCGGCCGTAACCTGGAACTTTCCGAAGAGCTGAAAGCCTACAAGGGCGTCTGGGTCTTCGTCGAGCACGACCGCGGCCATGTACACAGCGTGTCGTGGGAACTGCTGGGCGAGGCACGCAAGCTGGCCGACAAGCTGGGCAGCACCGTCGGCGTGGTCGTGCTCGGCGGCACCGATGAACCGCTGGAGAAGTTCGCCGCCGAGGCCTTCACTTTTGGCGCCGACAAGGCCTATATCGTGCATGACCCGGTGCTTCTCGGCTACCGCAACGAGCCTTTCACCAAGGGGCTGACGGACCTGGTCAACAAGTACCAGCCCGAGATCCTGCTGCTGGGGGCCACCTCGATGGGACGCGACCTGGCCGGCTCGGTGGCGACCACGCTGCTCACGGGTCTCACCGCCGACTGCACCGAACTCAACATCGACCCCACCTCGCGCGCGCTGGCCGCGACCCGCCCCACTTTTGGCGGCTCGCTGCTGTGCACCATCATGACCCTGGCCTACCGCCCGCAAATGGCCACCGTGCGGCCACGTGTCATGGCCATGCCGCCGACAGACGCCAGTCGAAGTGGCGAAATCGTGCAGGAAACGCTGGGCATGGTGGAGACGCAGATCGTCACCAAGCTGCTGGACTTCATCGCCGACGCCAACAGCAACAAGATCAACCTGCCCTATGCCGACGTGATCGTCAGCGGCGGCAAGGGTCTGAAGAATCCCGAAAATTTCAAGCTGGTGTTCGAGCTGGCGCGCGTGCTCGGCGGCGAGGTGGGCGCCACGCGGCCCTGCGTGCAGGCGGGCTGGGTGGAGGCTGATCGCCAGGTGGGACAGACCGGCAAGACCGTGCGGCCCAAGCTCTATATCGCCGCCGGCATCTCCGGCGCGATCCAGCACCGCGTGGGCATGGAGGCCTCGGACGTGATCGTGGCGATCAACACCGACCCGAACGCGCCGATCTTCGACTTCGCGCACTACGGCATCGTCGGCAACGCGCTGCAGGTGCTGCCGGCGCTGACGCAGGCCTTCGCGGAACACCTCTCGCTGCGCAGCCGGCGCGTCGCCTGACCCTCCCCTCACCACAAAGGGCATGCCATGAAAAAACCATCCCAATTCGACGCCATCGTCGTCGGCGCCGGCCCCTCGGGCAACGCCTGCGCCTACACCATGGCCAAGTCCGGTCTCAAGGTGCTGCAGATCGAGCGCGGCGAATACCCGGGCAGCAAGAACGTGCAGGGTGCGATCCTCTACGCCAAGGCGCTGGAGGAAATCATTCCCGACTTCCGCGATGATGCGCCGCTGGAGCGCCACATCATCGAGCAGCGCATGTGGATGCTGGACGAAAACTCCTTTGTTGGCACGCACATCCGCAGCGAGGACTACAACAAGCCGCCCTACAACCGCTACACCATCATCCGCGCACAGTTCGACAAGTGGTTCAGCTCGAAGGTGCGCGAGGCCGGTGCCTTGCTGATCTGCGAGACCACCGTCAACCACCTGATCATGGATGGCGGCCAGGTGGTGGGCGTGCAGTGCGACCGCGAGCAGGGCGATGTCTACGCCGACGTCGTGGTCCTCGCCGACGGCGTGAATTCCACGCTCGCGCGCAAGGCGGGCTTTCACGGCGAGATCGAGCCAGGCAACGTGGCCCTCGCCGTGAAGGAGATCCTCTTCATGCCGGAGGAGACGATCCGCCAGCGCTTCAACATCGGCGAGGAGGAAGGCGTCGTCATCGAGATGGTTGGCCGCATCACCGACGGCATGATGGGCACGGGCTTCCTCTACACCAACAAGGAGTCGCTGACCATCGGTGTGGGCTGCATGCTGAGCGACTTCAAGCAGAACCAGAACAGGACCAGCCCCTATGTGTTGCTTGAGCAGATGAAGCGACACCCCTCGATCGCACCGCTGATCGAAGGTGGCGAGATGAAGGAATACTGCGCGCACCTGATCCCCGAGGGCGGCTTTCACGCGATTCCCAAGGTCTACGGCGACGGCTGGATGATCGTTGGCGACTCGGGCGGCTTCGTGAATGCCGTCCACCGCGAGGGCTCGAACCTGGCGATGACCACCGGGCGGCTTGCCGCCGAGAGCGTGATCGCCGCCAAGGCCGCCGGCAAGGGCTTTGGCGCCGCCGCGCTCAAAGGGTACAAGGCCGCACTCGACGAAAGCTTCGTGATGAAGGATCTGCACAAGTACCGCGATATGCCGCAAGTGCTGCACCGCAACCCGCAGTTCTTTACCACCTATCCCGACCTGGTCGCGAAAGCCGCGCGCACGATGATCACCGTCGACGGTGTGGACAAGAAAACCAAGGAGCGCGAGATCTTCGCCAGTTTCCGAAAGACGCGCCGCGTCACCGGACTGGTAGGAGACGCGTTCAAACTCTGGAGGGCCTTCCGATGAACGCCATCACTGTCAATGTGGAAGAAAAACTCTTCCAGAACCGCTACCGCGTCGACGCCGGGCGCCCGCACATCAAGATCAAGGATGCCGACATCTGCACCAACACCTGCGATGGCAAGAGCTGCACCTACGTCTGCCCGGCCTCCTGCTACAAAGCCGAGGGCAACGGCAGCGTGACGCTGATCACCGACGGCTGTCTCGAATGCGGCAGCTGCCGCATCATCTGCAGCGAGCACGCCAACGTCGAATGGGAATACCCGCGCGGCGGACACGGCATCCTGTTCAAGTTCGGTTAAGAAAAGGCAAGCATGGCCAAGCCCCAAAGACACGTCTTCATTTGTACCCAGAACCGACCGCCGCAACACCCACGCGGCTCCTGCGCCAGCAAGGGCGGGACCGCACTGCTGCAGGCTTTCTGGGCCGAGCAGCAAAAACGCCAGGCCTACGAGCAACTGGCAATCACTTACTCGGGCTGCCTGGGCCCCTGCGATCAGGGGGCCAATGTGCTGGTCTACCCCGAGGCCGTGCTTTACAGCGGCGTGACGCCGGCCGACGTCGAGGAGATCTTCGCCAGTCATCTTGAAGCTGGCAAGCCGGTCGAGCGCCTGATCGCCCCGAAGGCGATCTGGTGAATGTCCTGACCGGCACCGAATCGACCGAACTGTTCGGCGGCGAAGTGTCGCCGGCCGTTCAGCACTTGATCGACATGGCACGCAATGCGCCGCGCAAGCAGGCTGCCGCGGCCCTGTGGACCGCCGCGCTCAGCTCGCCGCAAAGCCTGCCGGTCTACTATCTGCTCTACAAGCTGCACGCCGGCCTGGGCGAACTCGACGAAGCGCTGCAGGCCGCGCGCCAGGGGCTGGCGGCGGCGGCGCAAGCGGCGGCTCTGGCGCCGGACTGGCGCGCCGTCCAAGCCGGCGATGCCGACTTCAGTACACCGGGTCCGGCGCATTTCTGGCTTTTCACGCTCAAGGCGCTGGCCTTCATCCACCTGCGCTGCGGTGAGCGCGATGTGACGCAGGAGTTGGTGGCACAGTTGCAGCGCCTTGACCCGGCCGACCACCTGGGTGCCAGCGTGGTCCAGGCGCTGCTGCAGGAATCGGCCTGAACCCGCGCGTTGATCGTCAGCTTTCAGCGAACCCGTTTCAGCGCATTGCGCGGCCGCTTCGGTTCGAAAGCAGAAAGTCCAGACCCTCATGCCTGTAGCCTGCCTCACCTAGAAGCAGAGGGCCATGTGGGGGCACAAAAGCAAAACGCCCACTGGTTAGTGGGCGTTTGCTGTCAGCGTAAACCGCTGACTTGTTGGTTGCGCGAGCAAGATTTGAACTTGCGACCTTTGGGTTATGAGCCCAACGAGCTACCAGGCTGCTCCATCGCGCGGCAATCTAATATTATAACCTATTCGGCCTTGGCTGTCTCGGTTGTTGGCGCTTCAAGCACTTCGGGGCGGTCCACCAGTTCGACCAAGGCCATGGGTGCATTGTCGCCCACGCGAAAACCCATTTTCAGAATTCGGGTGTAGCCACCGGGACGGGTCTTGAAGCGCGGTCCCAGGTCGTTGAACAGCTTGCTAACGCTGTCACGGTCGCGCAGACGGTCAAAAGCCAGGCGGCGATTGGCCAGCGTGGCTTCCTTGGCCAGCGTGATCATGGGCTCGACCACGCGGCGCAATTCCTTGGCCTTCGGGAGCGTGGTCTTGATGACCTCATGCTCGATGAGCGAGTTCATCATGTTGCGCAACATGGCGAGACGATGCTCGCTGGTGCGATTGAGTTTACGTAGTCCGTGTCCGTGACGCATGGTGCTTATCCTTCTTTATAAAAACAGACAGCCGTATCAGGTACTGCCCGTGGCACTAAGCCCGTTTCCAGGCTCATGAATATCAACGCTTTTCGAGCGCGGCAGGCGGCCAGCTTTCCAGCTTCATGCCCAAGGTCAGACCGCGCGAAGCCAGCACTTCCTTGATTTCATTGAGCGACTTGCGACCCAGGTTCGGGGTCTTGAGCAGCTCGTTTTCGGTGCGCTGAATCAGGTCACCGATGTAATAGATGTTCTCGGCCTTCAGGCAGTTGGCGGAGCGAACGGTCAGTTCGAGCTCGTCAACCGGGCGCAGCAGGATGGGGTCAAACTGGGCGCTGCCACGCGGCGCCGGGGCATCAAAAGCGGCCAGCTCGCTGCCTTCGAGCTGGGCAAACACAGCCAGCTGCTCGACCAGAATTTTAGCAGAAGCGCGCACAGCGTCTTCCGCAGTAATGGCGCCATTGGTTTCAATTTCGACCACCAGCTTGTCCAGATCGGTGCGCTGCTCGACGCGGGCGCTTTCAACCGTGTAGCTGACGCGCTTGACCGGTGAAAACGAAGCATCCAGGACAATACGCCCAATCGATTTGGTGGGCTCGTCGGCGTGGCGGCGCATGGTGCCTGGCACATAGCCGCGGCCCTTTTCCACCTTGATCTGCATGTCGAGCTTGCCGCCGTGGGACAGATTCGCGATGACATGTTCGGGATTGATGATTTCGACGTCATGCGGCGTCTGGATATCGCCGGCAGTGACAACGCCTTCGCCATCCTTGCGCAGGCTCAGCGTGACCTCTTCGCGGTTGTGCAGCTTGAAAACCACACCCTTGAGGTTGAGCAAGATATTGACGACATCTTCTTGCACGCCGTCGATGGACGAGTACTCGTGCAAGACACCTGCAATGGTGACTTCCGTCGCGGCATAACCCGGCATGGATGACAGCAAAACCCGACGCAACGCATTGCCCAGGGTATGGCCGTAACCACGCTCAAACGGCTCCAGCGCCACTTTGGCGCGATTGGAGCCGAGTTGCTCCACGTTAATTGCTTTGGGTTTCAGCAGACTGGTTTGCATTCAGACTTCCTCTCAATACCCCCGGTTCGTTACACCGGTAAGGCTGGTGAAGCACCTGAGCCACGGTGCCCGGCAGCTCAGGAACGATTTCGATTAAAAGAGCGATTAACGCGAGTACAACTCAACGATCAGTGATTCGTTGATGTCAGCTGCGAATTCGTCACGATCCGGTACCTTCTTGAAGGTGCCTTCGGCCTTGTCAAGGCTGACCTCAACCCAAGCGGGCATGCCGACCTGCTGCGCCAATTGCAGTGCTTCCACCACACGGTTTTGCTTCTTTGACTTCTCGCGCACGGCGATCACGTCGCCGACCTTGACCATGTACGACGGAATGTTGACGGAATTGCCGTTGACCGTGATGGCTTTATGCGACACCATCTGACGCGCTTCGGCGCGGGTGGAGCCAAAGCCCATGCGGTAAACCACATTGTCAAGACGCGACTCCAGGAGGAACAACAGGTTCGCACCGGTATTGCCCTTGCGGCGGTCCGCTTCTTCAAAGTAGCGGCGGAACTGGCGTTCCAGCACGCCGTACATGCGCTTGACCTTCTGCTTTTCTCGCAGCTGCAGGCCGAAGTCAGAGGTACGGGCACCAGAGGTGCGGCCGTGCTGGCCTGGCTTGGAATCAAATTTTGCCTTGTCGCTGATCGAGCGACGAGCGCTCTTGAGGAACAAGTCAGTGCCTTCACGGCGTGAGAGTTTGGCCTTGGGGCCCAGATAGCGTGCCACTTGAACTTCCTTTATGTCATCTGCCGCAGAAAACTGCGGGAGCCACCGGCCTGCGGCCAGTGGCGGTGGGCTTGGTTAAAAAACTTAGATGCGACGGCGTTTTTGCGGACGGCAGCCGTTGTGCGGCACCGGTGTCACATCGGCAATCATGTTGATGCGAATGCCAAGAGCGGCAAGCGCACGAACCGAGGATTCGCGGCCAGGGCCGGGACCCTTGATCTCGACGTCCAGGTTCTTGATGCCCTGCTCCATGGCAGCGCGGCCAGCCACTTCGGAAGCCACCTGGGCTGCGAACGGCGTGGACTTGCGCGAGCCCTTGAAGCCTTGACCACCCGAAGAGGCCCAGGACAGGGCGTTGCCCTGGCGGTCCGTGATCGTGATGATGGTGTTGTTGAAGGACGCGTGAACGTGCGCTACACCGTCAGCAACATTCTTGCGGACTTTCTTGCGCACTCGCTGTGCGGCATTATTGGCGGGAGCTTTGGCCATAATTCTCTTTCAATGCCTGTTATTTCTTCAGTGACTGGGCGGCCTTGCGCGGGCCCTTGCGGGTGCGTGCATTGGTACGCGTGCGCTGACCGCGCATGGGCAAGCCACGGCGATGACGGAATCCGCGATAGCAACCAATGTCCATCAATCGCTTGATGTTCATGGTCGTCTCTCGGCGCAGATCACCTTCGATCGTGAACTGGGCGATCTGGTCGCGAATTTTCTCCAGATCTCCATCGGTCAAATCCTTGACCTTCTTGGAATAAGCAATGCCACAGGCTTCGCAAATCTTGCGAGCGCGGGTGCGGCCGATGCCAAAAATGGCGGTTAAGCCAATTTCAGCATGCTGTTGCGGCGGAATATTAATGCCAGCGATACGTGCCATTTTCGTCCTCTAAAACTCTTGCAATCAACCCTGGCGCTGCTTGTGACGCGGATCCGTACAGATCACGCGTACAACGCCCTTGCGTCGGATAATTTTGCAGTTGCGGCAAATTTTCTTGACCGAAGCCGAAACTCTCATTTCATTCTCCTAAAACTCTTTGCTTCATTCCGACTTTCAATCGTGCGGAACACATGCCATCATTTGGCCCTGAATACAATCCGCGCCCGACTCAAGTCGTAGGGCGTCAACTCAACGGTGACCTTGTCGCCCGGAAGAATACGGATGTAATGCATCCTCATTTTCCCGGAAATATGTCCAAGCACCACGTGACCGTTTTCCAGCTTCACGCGGAACGTCGCGTTTGGCAGGTTCTCAACCACCTCACCTTGCATCTGTATGACGTCGTCTTTTGCCATATGGATCAGCTACCTAGGAAGACTTGAAATTAGCCTTCTTCAGCAGCGACTCATATTGCTGCGACATCATGTAATTTTGAACTTGCGCCATGAAATCCATGGTCACCACCACAATGATCAGAAGTGAGGTGCCGCCAAAATAGAACGGCACGTTGTACTTCAGGATCAAGAACTCGGGCAGCAAACACACAAAAGTAATATAAATCGCACCCGCCAGCGTCAAGCGCAGCAGAATTTTGTCAATGTACCTGGCCGTTTGATCGCCTGGACGGATGCCGGGGATGAAGGCGCCACTCTTTTTCAGGTTATCTGCTGTCTCGCGGCTGTTGAATACCAGCGCTGTGTAGAAGAAGCAGAAAAACACAATGGCGGACGCGTACAGCATGACATAAATCGGCTGCCCCGGCGTCAAGCTGCCGGCAATGTCCTTGAGCCAGCGCATCGACTCGCCGGAACTGAACCAGCTGACGACCGTTGCCGGCAGCAGAATGATCGACGACGCGAAGATGGGAGGAATCACTCCTGCCATGTTCAACTTGAGCGGCAGATGCGACGACTGGCCACCATACACCTTGTTGCCAACCTGACGTCGCGCATAGTTCACCAGAATCTTGCGCTGGCCACGCTCGACAAACACCACGAAGTAGGTGACGAGAGCAACCACCACCACAATGAGCAGCGCGACAATGATGCTCATGGCGCCGGTGCGAACCAGCTCCAGCAAACCACCGATGGCATTGGGCAAGCCCGCAGCAATACCACCAAAAATCAGGATCGAGATGCCGTTACCCAGACCACGCTCGGTAATCTGCTCACCCAGCCACATCAGGAACATGGTGCCCGCCGTCAGGGTGCATACCGCCGTCATGCGAAAGCCAAAACCAGGCGAGATCACCAGACCGGCCGAGCTTTCCAGCGCCACCGCAATCGAGAGCGACTGAAACAGCGCCAGACCCAAGGTGCCGTAGCGCGTGTACTGCGTGATCTTGCGACGTCCGCCCTCGCCCTCTTTCTTCAACTGTTCGAAAGCGGGCAGGACATAGGTGAGCAACTGCATGATGATCGATGCAGAGATGTAGGGCATGATCCCCAGCGCAAACACCGTAAAGCGCGACAGCGCCCCACCCGAGAACATGTTGAACAAGCTCAGGATTCCGCCCTGCTGCCCCTTGAACAGTTGCTGCAACTGGTCCGGATTGATGCCCGGAACAGGAATATGCGCGCCGACACGGTACACGACCAGCGCAAGCAGCAAAAAGACGAGCCGGCGACGCAGATCGCCGAACTTGCCTGTTTTTGCTATTTGAGTCGCGTTGGTTGCCACTTACATCCTCTTTCAGATACCGTTTTAGGCGACGCTGCCGCCAGCGGCTTCGATCGCAGCTTTCGCACCGGCCGTTGCACCAATGCCATTGAGCTTGACAGCCTTGCTGATCTCGCCGGTTTTGATGACTTTCACGACCTTGGCGAGCTCACCCACCAAGCCAGCCTGCTTGAGCGTCAACAGATCCACATCCGCTGCACCCAGTTGCTCCAGCGCGCTCAACGTGACTTCAGCATTGAACTTCAACAGATGAGACTTGAAGCCACGCTTGGGCAGACGGCGCTGCAGCGGCATTTGACCGCCTTCAAAACCAACCTTGTGATAGCCGCCCGCGCGGGACTTCTGGCCCTTGTGGCCGCGACCAGCGGTCTTTCCAAGGCCAGAACCGATGCCACGGCCGACGCGACGCTTGTAGTGCTTGGCCCCATCGGCGGGCTTGATGCTATTGAGTTCCATCATTTGCCTCTCAGAGCACTTTGACCAGGTAACTGATCTTGTTAATCATGCCGCGAACTTCGGGCGTATCCTTCAATTCACTCGTGCTGCGAATTTTTCGAAGACCCAGGCCACGCACTGTGGCGCGGTGTGATTCCTTGCAGCCGATCGGGCTGCGAACCAACTGCACCTTGACTGTTTGTTGTGTTGTCATTTTGAAGCTCCCGGTTAGACGAAGAGTTCTTCAACGGTCTTGCCACGCTTGGCCGCCACGTTCGCCGGGGTGGTGGCGTGAGCAAGCGCGTCGAGTGTGGCACGTACCATGTTGTAGGGGTTGGTCGAACCATGGCTCTTGGCCACGATGTCGGTGATGCCCATCACTTCAAAGACAGCGCGCATCGGGCCGCCTGCAATGATGCCGGTACCCTTGGGCGCCGGAGCCATCATCACGGAAGCCGCGCCGTGCTGACCCATCACCTTGTGATGAATCGAACCGTTCTTGAGCGACACCTTGGTCATGTTGCGGCGGGCTTCTTCCATCGCCTTCTGCACAGCAGCCGGCACTTCTTTCGACTTGCCCTTGCCCATGCCAACACGGCCATCGCCATCACCCACCACGGTCAGTGCGGCGAAACCAAGAATGCGGCCACCCTTGACCACCTTGGTCACGCGATTGACCGCGATCATTTTCTCGCGCAGACCGTCTTCGGGACCTTCGGCCCCTTTGCCCTGCATTTTTGCTTGAACTTTAGCCATCTTTAATTCCGATCGGCTTAGAACTGCAAGCCTGCTTCGCGCGCCGCCTCCGCCAGCGCCTTGACGCGGCCGTGGTACGCAAAACCCGCACGATCAAATGCCACTTTTTCAACGCCGGCGGCTTTTGCCTTCTCGGCAATGCGCTTGCCAATCATCTGGGCGGCGGCGGCATTGCCACCCTTGCCCGAACCACCCAGCGACTTGCGCACTTCGGCCTCGGCCGTCGATGCGGCGGCCAAAATCTTGCCACCGTCGCCGGAGATAACACTGGCGTAAATATGCAGATTGGTGCGGTTCACCGTCAGGCGGGCCACGCCTTGCGTCGCAATGCGAATGCGGGTCTGACGGGCCCGGCGAAGACGCTGCTCTTTCTTGGTCAACATATTGCAGCTCCTTATTTCTTCTTGGTCTCTTTGATCGTGATCTTCTCATCCGCATAACGGATGCCCTTGCCTTTATAAGGCTCGGGAGGGCGAATCGCACGAATCTCGGCAGCCACCTGGCCCACGCGTTGACGATCCGCGCCCTTGATCACGATTTCCGTGGGGGTTGGCGTCTGCACCGTGATACCGGCCGGCATGTCCTTGTTCACCGGGTGGGAATACCCCACCGACAGGTTCAGCTTGGCACCTTGCGCCTGGGCTTTGTAACCCACGCCAATCAGGCTGAGTTTCTTCTCAAAGCCCTTGGTCACACCAACGACCATGTTGTTCACCAGCTGGCGCATGGTGCCACTCATGGCATTGGCCTCACGCGACTCGTTGGCGGGCTGAAAACTCAGCTTGCCAGCATCGCTGCTGATCTTGACCAACGCATTCTGGGTCAGCAACAAAGTGCCGCCAGAACCCTTGATGCTGATCTGGTCTTCCTTGATCGACACATCCACACCAGCGGGGACGGCGACGGGCATTTTTCCTACACGGGACATTTCAGTTTCTCCTCAATGCCACGGTTAAGCCACGTAGCAGAGCACTTCGCCACCGACACCGGTAGCGCGCGCTTTGCGATCAGTCATCACGCCCTTGGGCGTGGTCACGATGGCCACACCCAGACCGTTCTGGACCTGCGGAATGGCGTCGCGGCCTTTGTACACGCGCAAGCCAGGGCGGCTCACGCGCTCGATACGCTCGATCACGGGGCGACCGGCGTAATACTTCAGGGCAATTTCAAGCTCGGACTTGCCATCTTCGGACTTCACCTGGAAGCCGTCGATATAGCCCTCGTCCTTCAGCACCTGTGCAATGGCAATCTTCACTTTGGAAGAGGGCACCGACACAGAAGTCTTGGCGACCATCTGCGCATTGCGAATGCGCGTCAACAGGTCGGCGATGGGATCACTCATGCTCATGGTTAATGTCTCCTACCGCTTACCAGCTGGCCTTGGTGATGCCGGGGATGTCCCCGGCAAAAGCCATTTCACGAATCTTGGCGCGTCCCAGGCCAAACTGGCGGAACGTGCCGCGCGGACGGCCGGTGATGGCGCAACGATTGCGCTGGCGCGTCGGATTTGCATTGCGCGGGAGCTTCTGCAGACCCAGACGGGCCGCCGCACGCTCTTCGTCGCTGCGCTTGGCGTCGTTTGAGATGGCCTTGAGTTCCGCGTGTTTTTTCGCGTACTTGGCGACCAGTTTGTCTCGCTTGAGCTCGCGCTCGATTAAAGCCATTTTAGCCACGGGTCACCTCAGTTCTTGAACGGGAAACGGAAGCCCGCGAGCAGTGCCTTGCACTCTTCGTCGGTTCTGGCCGTTGTGGTGATGCTGATATTGAGACCACGCAAGGCGTCCACCTTGTCATATTCAATCTCAGGGAAAATGATCTGCTCTTTCACGCCGATGTTGTAGTTGCCACGGCCGTCAAAGGCGCGGCCAGAGATGCCGCGGAAGTCACGAACACGGGGCAGGGCCACGGTCACGAAACGATCCAGGAACTCATACATCTGTACGCCGCGCAGCGTGACCATGCAGCCAATGGCCTGACCCTCACGGATCTTGAACCCCGCGATCGCCTTCTTGGACTTGGTCACAACCGGCTTTTGGCCCGCAATCTTGGTGAGGTCACCCACCGCATTGTCCATGACCTTCTTGTCGGCGACCGCTTCACTGACACCCATGTTCAGGGTGATCTTGGTGAGACGCGGCACCTGCATCGGAGATTTGTAACCAAACTTGGCCATCAGCTCCGGAGCTACTTTTTCGCGATAGTGTTGTTGCAGACGAGCCATGCTCACGCCCCCTTGATTTCTTCGCCGCTGGACTTGTAAACGCGAACGCGCTTGCCATCAGCCAGCAGCTTGATGCCAACACGGTCAGCCTTGCCGGTAGCGGCATTGAAAATGGCCACGTTGGACTGATGGATCGGCATGGACTTCTCGACAATCCCGCCCGTCGTACCCTTGAGGGGGTTCGGCTTGGTGTGCTTCTTCACCAAATTGATACCCTCAACGATCACATGTGAGTCGTCCTTGCGCAGCGAAATTTTTCCGCGCTTGCCCTTGTCGCGCCCGGTGAGCACGATGACTTCGTCGCCTTTGCGAATCTTGTTCATGGCGCGTCCTTACAGAACTTCAGGAGCCAGGGACACGATCTTCATGAACTTCTCGGTACGCAACTCACGCGTAACCGGCCCGAAGATGCGGGTGCCAATGGGCTCCAGCTTGTTATTCAGCAACACCGCAGCATTGCCGTCGAATTTGACCAGGGAGCCATCGCTGCGGCGAATACCCTTGGCCGTGCGGACCACCACCGCGCTATAAACCTCGCCTTTTTTGACGCGGCCGCGCGGAGCAGCTTCCTTGATGCTTACCTTAATGACGTCGCCAACGCTTGCATAGCGACGCTTTGACCCGCCGAGCACCTTGATGCACAGGACGGATTTGGCGCCGGTATTGTCGGCAACCTCTAACCGAGATTCAGTCTGGATCATTTCAATATTCCCAACTTGCACCAGGAGCCAAGCCCTTGTCAGGCCAAACATCCGGGTCAGTCTTGGGCCCGTCGTCCGCGGCGTGAACCACTCACACCGCATCCGTTGGGCAGAAACTTGCGCCTTTTCAAGCGAAGCCCACTATTCTGCCAAAGAATTTCGGGCGCGTCAAGCGTTCTTATGGCGGCAAGTGGGAATAATCCCGCGCCAAGGCCAAGAACGCATCAATTCCTGGGTCAATTCCCGTTTCTTCGACCAAAATTTCCCCGACCCTGGCCGCCAGGGAGCCCGCCAGACGCGCATCCAGAAACAGCAAGCGGGACCGCCGGGCGAGGACATCCTCCACCGTTCGCGCATATTCGTAGCGGACAGCAAAACGGACCATCGCCTCCGTCAAACCGCCCGTGAGCTCGGCCGTGGCCCCCGGCAAAGCCTGCACGACCGATTGCTCATTTCCGTAAAGATGAAGACCCGGTGGGTCACAAATCGAATGCCTTTGTGGTCGGGAGCCTTCTGCACCCAGCAACATTAAGTGAGCTGTTACTCCGGCTGGAAGAGTTGCAATCAGGGATTTTTCGAAACATGTATTGAGCACATCTTCCGCCATGGCCCGGTAGGTCGTCCACTTGCCGCCGGTGACCGTGACAAGTCCGCTGCGGCTGACCAGGACCGTGTGCTCCCGGCTCAAGCTCTTGGTACTGTTTCCATTCTCGTCCTGAGGCTTGACCAGCGGGCGCAAGCCGACCCAGACACTTTTGACATCATCCCGGCGCGGCGCGCGGCGCAGGTAACGGGCAGACTCGCCCAAGATAAAGTCAACCTCCTGCCTGAATGGCCGCGGCTCGCGGGCAAGATCCTGCCGCGGCGTGTCCGTGGTGCCCAAAATGACCTTGCCCAGCCAGGGGACCGCAAACAAAACGCGCCCATCGGCCGTTTTGGGAACCATCAAGCCCACATCAGCGCCCAGGAAGTCGCGGTCGACCACCATATGAATGCCCTGGCTCGGCGCCACCATCGGCCGGGCGGGATGCCGGCCATCGCCACGGTTGGCGTCAGCGTCCTGCTGGCGCAGCTCATCGACCCACACCCCCGTGGCATTGATGACGCAACGAGAACGGACGCTCAAAATTTTCCCGGTTTGAGCGTCCTCGCACCGAAACCCTGCGACCTTGCCACCTTCAAACAACAGTCCGGATGCGCGGCAATAGTTGACCAGCAGGGCGCCATGCGCTGCCGCCGTGCGAGCCAGCGCCAAAGCGAGCCGGGCATCGTCAAACTGGCCGTCCCAGTATTTCACCCCGCCCCTGAGCCCTTCGGGCCGGACCGTTGGCAACTGCTGCAAGGTTTGATCCCGGCTCAGAAATTCGGTCTTTCCCAGGCCGGCCTTGCCCGCCAGGGCGTCATACACCTTGAGTCCCAATCCGTAAAATGGCGTTTCCCACCATTGGTAGGAGGGCATGATGAAGGGCAGCGCTTGCGCCAGGTGCGGCGCGTTGTGCAGCAGGTTGGCGCGCTCATGCAGCGCCTCGCGCACCAAGGACAGATTGCCCTGCGCCAGATAACGCACTCCGCCGTGCACCAGCTTGGTGGCACGCGAGGAAGTGCCCTTGGCAAAATCGAGCGACTCGACCAGCACCACGCTCAAGCCCCGCGTCGCGGCGTCCAGCGCCACGCCCAGCCCGGTCGCGCCGCCGCCCACTATCGCGATGTCGTAGGTCCGGGGCGCTGCCAGCCGGGCGATCAGTTCATCACGGCGGGTAAATAACGGCTGCGTTTCAATGACCATAGATTTTCGGCTTTTCAACCAGTTGTGCTGGCTCGTGGGTCCTACGCAAAACCAATCGCAACAGAAGGCCGTGTGGCAAGTTTGCGCACACGGCCACCTTTCAGAGCATTGGGATTTCCAAGGCTTTTTAGCGAACTTTGCCGTTTTTCCACGCATTCAAGAGCGTGTCATAGGCAATGGTTTGCCCTTTGGGCTTCTCGTTGGCCAGCTTCTTCCAGGGCGCCCCTTTGTCGCTCAGGTACTTGTTGGGGTCCCCCTTGGGGTTCAGCTTGGGCGCACAACGAGCCATGCCGGCGCGCTCAAGGCGGGCCATGACCTGGTCCATCTCTTCAGCCAAATTATCCATGGCTTGCTGCGGGGTCTTTTCACCGGTCACTGCCACTGCGACATTCTTCCACCACAACTGCGCAAGCTTCGGGTAGTCCGGCACATTGGTGCCGGTGGGCGTCCAAGCCACGCGGGCCGGGCTGCGATAGAACTCGACCAAGCCACCGAGCTTGGGCGCCAGGTCTGACATTGCCTTGGACTGGATGTCCGATTCGCGGATCGGCGTCAGACCGACGATCGTCTTCTTCAGCGACGTGGTCTTGGCGGTCACGAACTGGGCATAAAGCCAGGCGGCGGCTGTCTTGTTGTCGTCGTGGTTGGCGAAGAAGGTCCACGAACCGACATCCTGGTAGCCGTTCTGCATACCCTGCTTCCAGTACGGGCCGTTCGGGCCAGGGGCCATGCGCCACTTCGGCGTACCGTCGGCGTTGACAACCGGCAACCCAGGCTTTGTCATGTCGGCCGTGAACGCGGTGTACCAGAATATCTGCTGGGCGATCTGGCCCTGCGCCGGAACCGGGCCAGCTTCGCCGAAGGTCATGCCGGTGGCGTCCTTCGGCGCGTACTTCTTCATCCAGTCGACGTACTTGGTCAGCGCATAGACTGCGGCCGGTGAGTTGGTCGCACCACCGCGGGAGACAGAGGCACCCAGCGGCGTGCAGCCGTCAGCCGAGGCGCGGATGCCCCACTCGTCAACGGGCTTGCCGTTGGGAATGCCGATATCGGCCGTGCCCGCCATCGACAGCCACGCATCGGTGAATCGCCAGCCCAGCGACGGATCCTTCTTGCCGTAGTCCATGTGGCCGTAGATCGGCTTGCCGTCGATGGTCTTCACGTCTTCGCTAAAGAAGGCGGCGATGTCCTCGTAGGCGCTCCAGTTCAGCGGCACACCCAGGTCGTAACCGTACTTGGCCTTGAACTTGTCCTTCAGGTCCTGGCGTGCGAACAAATCCGCCCGGAACCAGTACAGGTTGGCGAACTGCTGATCAGGCAACTGGTAGAGCTTCTTGTCGGGGCCGGTGGTGAAGCTGGTGCCAATGAAGTCATTCAGGTCGAGACCGGGGTTGGTCCATTCCTTGCCCTTGCCTGCCATGTAGTCGGTCAGATTCATGATCTTGCCGTAACGGTAGTGCGTACCGATCAGGTCCGAGTCGGAAATCCAGCCGTCGTAGATGGACTTGCCTGATTGCATCGACGTCTGCAGCTTCTCGACCACATCCCCTTCCTGAATGAGGTCGTGCTTGACCTTGATGCCCGTGATTTCCTCAAACGCCTTGGCCAGGGTTTTCGACTCGTACTCGTGCGTGGTGATGGTCTCGGACACCACCGAGATTTCCTTCACGCCTTTGGCCTGCAACTTCTTGGCGGCGTCGATGAACCACTTCATCTCGGCGGCCTGTTTGTCTTTCGACAAAGTGGATGGCTGAAACTCACTGTCAATCCACTTCTTGGCTGCGGCTTCGTCAGCCCAGCCCTGGCTGGCCATCGCGCAGGCGACAGCCGCTGTCAATGCGGTGTACCGCAATTTCATAATCGATCTCCTCAGATGTTGTGTGGCCCCTGTTTCAAAGGCTATTTCGGCTCCAGGGGACAACAAGCCGATCCTTGATACCTTCATGGCTAGCCTTTGCGCATGATCAATGCGAGCAGGCCCATGGACAGAACAAAGCTGATCCAGATCGAGGGTTCCGCCTCCAGCCCCAGCCAGGCAACCAGCTTGCCGCCAATGCCCACGAAGGCCAGATTCATGTATGCCGCGGCCAGCAACCCGATAAACAACCGGTCGCCGCGGGTCGTGTCCAGCGGCAGGAAACCCCGCCGCGTGATGGTCGGAGACTTGATTTCCCACACCGTCATGGCCAACAGCATGAGCACGATGCAGGTGAAAAAAACGGCCACGGGCGTGGTCCAGGCCATCCAGTCAAACATGCGGCGCTCCCATCAAACACGTCCCATCGCAAAACCCTTCGCGATGTAATTCCGGACAAACCAGATCACCACCGCGCCCGGCACAATCGTCAGGACTCCGGCCGCGGCCAGCGTGGCCCAGTCCATGCCGGACGCTGAAACCGTGCGGGTCATGGTGGCCACGATCGGCTTGGCATTGACACTGGTCAATGTGCGGGCCAGCAGCAATTCAACCCAGCTGAACATGAAGCAAAAGAAGGCGGTGACGCCCACGCCCGCCTTGATCAAAGGCAGAAAAATCGTGATGAAAAACCGCGGGAACGAATAACCGTCGATATAGGCGGTCTCATCGATTTCCCGTGGAATGCCGCTCATGAACCCCTCAAGAATCCAGACCGCCAGCGGAACGTTGAACAAGAGGTGCGCCAACGCGACCGCCAGATGGGTGTCCATCAGGCCCACGGTGGTATAGAGCTGAAAAAACGGCAGCAAAAATACCGCGGGCGGCGTCATGCGATTGGTCAGCAACCAGAAAAACACATGCTTGTCGCCCAGAAAACTGTAGCGAGAGAACGCATAGGCCGCCGGCAAGGCCACCGTGATTGAGATCACCGTGTTGATCCCGACATAGATCAGGCTGTTGATATAGCCCGAATACCACGAAACGTCCGTCAAAATGGTCCTGTAGTTGGCCCAGGTGAAGTGCTGCGGGAACAGGGAGAAGCTGGCCAGGATGTCCTCGTTCGTCTTGAACGACATATTGATCATCCAGTAAACCGGCAGCAGGGCAAAAATGATGTACGCGACCAGGAACAGCGAGCGTTTCTGGAAGCCGGGCTTATTCATGGCCGCCCTCCTTTTCCTGGGTGCCGACCCGCTGCATCCAGTTGTACAGAATGAAGCAGAGCAGCAAGATGATCAGGAAATAGATCAAGGAAAACGCGGCCGCGGGCCCCAGGTCAAACTGACCCACCGCTTTTTGCGTCAGAAACTGCGACAGGAAGGTGGTCGAGTTACCCGGGCCTCCGCCGGTCAGAACGAAGGGCTCGGTGTAGATCATGAAACTGTCCATGAAACGCAAAAGCACCGCGATCATCAGCACCCCCCTCATCTTGGGCAGCTGAACGTACCAAAACACGGCGAATTTGCTGGCGCCATCAATGCTGGCCGCCTGGTAGTAGGCGTCCGGGATCGAGCGCAGACCGGCGTAGCCCAACAGGGCCACCAGGGGCGTCCAGTGCCACACATCCATGAGCAGCACCGTGAGCCAGGCGTGGGCTGCATTGCCGGTGTAGCTGTAATCGATGCCGATCCACTGCAGTGCCGCCCCCATCAAACCAATATCGGCGCGCCCGAAGATTTGCCAGATGGTGCCGACCACGTTCCAGGGGATGAGCAGCGAGAGCGCCACGATAACCAGTACCACCGACGACTTCCAGCCCTGGGCGGGCATGGACAAGGCCAGCAGGATGCCCAAGGGGATTTCCACCGCCAGGACCGAAAGCGAAAACATCAGCTGCCGCCACAAGGCGCCGTGCAGCTCTTCATCGCGCATGACGGCGGCAAACCATTCGGTGCCCACGAACACCCGCCGCTCCGGCGAGATGATGTCCTGCACCGAGTAATTGACCACGGTCATCAGCGGCAGGATCGCTGAAAACGCGACGCAAACCAGCACCGGCATGACCAGGAACCAGGCCCTCTGGTTGACCGGCTTGGTGGTCAGGCTCATGGCACGATCTCCTCGTTCTTGTAAAAACAGGTGTGTTCACCCATGACCCGCAGCCAGACAGCGTCGCCGGCCGACAACGGCGCCGCATCCGGGGGCAGGCGCGCCTTGAGCGCATGCCCCGCATGGGTTGCACTCAGCATCACATGGGTCCCCACATCCTGAACCTGCGACACCGTCACGGCCACAGCCCCCGCCGTGCCGGCAGCAACCGGCACGACATACTCGGGCCGAACCCCCAGCTTGATCTCCCCGGGAGGCAGCACCCGCCCGGGCGGCAAGGTCAAGGTCATGCCAGCCACATGGACCCCCTCCTCATCCACTTGCCCCAGCAGAAAATTCATGCCCGGAGAACCAATGAAATGCCCCACAAAGGTATGGCTTGGCCGCTCGAACAAATCGGCCGCCGAGCCCACCTGCACCGCGCGGCCCCGCGTCATCACGATCACCTGGTCGGCAAACGTCAGCGCCTCCACCTGGTCATGCGTCACGTAAATCAGGGTCAGCTTGAGTTCGTGGTGAATCTGCTTGAGCTTGCGGCGCAATTGCCACTTGAGGTGGGGATCGATGACCGTCAGCGGCTCGTCGAACAATATCGCCGAGACATCGGGCCGGACCAGGCCACGGCCCAGCGATATTTTTTGTTTGGCGTCGGCCGCCAGGCCCGCGGCCCGCTGGTTCAACTGACCACTCAGCTCCAGCATCTCGGCGATCTCGCCCACCCGCTTGTTGATCTGCTCCTTGGGAACTTTTCGATTGCGCAGGGGGAAGGCCAGGTTTTCCGCCACGGTCATGGTGTCGTAAATCACCGGAAACTGAAACACCTGGGCAATATTGCGCTCCTGCGGCGAGGCCCGCGTGACATCGCGTCCGTCAAAGCGCACGCTGCCCTGGGACGGCGACAACAAGCCCGACATGATGTTGAGCATGGTCGTCTTGCCGCAACCCGAGGGCCCCAGAAGCGCATACGCCCCCCCGTCTTCGAATCTCATCTTCAGCGGCAGCAGCGCATAGTCGCCGTCCTGCCTGGGGTTCCGCTTGTAGGCGTGGGCCAGATCGAGATCAATGCGCGCCATCTCAGCGCCCCCCGCCCCGCCGCGGGGCCAGCAGCAACATCCCGTCAGCATCGAACACATAAACCTGCGCCGGGTTGAAATACAGGGTGACCGCCGCCCCCAGATCAAAGTAGTGCACGCCGGTGAGTTGAGCCACCACTTCGCCCACCGGTGTCGCCACATGCACAAAGGTGTCGGAACCCGATATCTCGGCCAGTTCCACCTTGCCGGGCAGCGAGACATCGCCTTCCCCCGCACGCACGCGCAAGGCGCTGGCACGCAGGCCGACGGTGAATTGATGCGACGCCGTGACCGGCAAGCCCAAGGCCAGCCACGGTCCGCCGTCCAGCTGCGCGCCGCCGGAGCCAGCGCTTGCGCCCAGGAGATTCATGGGCGGATCGCTGAAGGCACGGGCCACGCGCAGCGATTTCGGCTTGTGAAACACATCGGCGGTCGGGCCATACTGCAGCAGCTCACCCGAATCCATCACCGCGGTGTAGCCGCCCAGCAAAAGCGCCTCGCCCGGCTCGGTCGTGGCATAAATCACCGTGGAGTCACCCGTGGAGAACAGGGCGCCCAGTTCCTCGCGCAATTCCTCGCGCAATTTGTAGTCCAGATTCACCAGCGGCTCATCCAGCAGCATCAGGGGTGCGCCTTTCGCCAGGGCCCGCGCCAAGGCCACCCGCTGCTGCTGCCCGCCTGAGAGTTCGGCCGGATAGCGGTCCAGGAACATCTCGATATGAAGTTTTTCGGCCAGTTCGCGCACGCGCTGGTCAATGCCTTTTTCACCCCGCAATTTCAGTGGTGACGCGATGTTGTCGCGAACCTTCAAAGAAGGGTAGTTGATGAACTGCTGGTACACCATCGCCACATTGCGCTCGCGCACGGATACGCCGACAACATTGCGTCCATCCACCAGCACCCGCCCACTGGTGGGCACATCCAGCCCGGCCATGATGCGCATGAGACTGGTCTTGCCCGCCTGGGTGGCGCCCAGCAGCACGGTCACCGCGCCACTGCGCGGCGCCAGGCCCATGTCGTGCAGCCATGACTGCGCTCCCACTTTCTTGCTGATGCCCTCAAGAATCAACTGCATCACGCGCCCTTTGGGATGGTGTTTGAAGCCATATTGAATTTTCCATATTGGAAATTGTTGTTCGTTTTAATTCTTTTTGTCCGAGTATTTACCCTATAAATGTTCTTTTTGCTTCGTTTTAAAGTCGGTGCTTATATATGTTTGAGGCTGAGAATACGAGCATGAATCCGAATCCCAGACAGCTCACTTTGCTCGCCGCCGTGCAGACCCAGGGGTCTGTCACGGTGGAACAACTGGCCGACAAATTAGGTGTCACGCTGCAAACCGTGCGGCGTGATGTGCAACGGCTGGCTGACAAGGGGCTGCTTGCCCGCTTTCACGGCGGCGTGCGCGTTCCCAGCTCAACCGTGGAGAACATTGCGCACCAGCAGCGCCAAAATCTGAATGCCGAGGGCAAGGCCCGCATCGCGCGTGCCGTCGCCGCGGCGGTGCCCAACGATTGCTCGCTGATCCTGAACATCGGCACAACCACCGAAGCCATCGCCAAAGCCTTGCTCCATCATTCGGGTCTGCGGGTCATCACGAACAACCTGAATGTGGCAACGATCCTGAGCGCCAACACCAAGAGCGAGGTGATCGTGGTCGGCGGCGTCGTGCGAGCCCGCGACCAGGGCATTGTTGGCGAAGCCGCCGTGGATTTCATTCGCCAGTTCAAGGTGGACATCGCCCTCATCGGCATTTCCGGCATTGAATCCGACGGCTCCTTGCGGGACTTTGACTACCGCGAGGTCAAAGTCTCTCAAACCATCCTTGCGCACGCGCGTGAAGTGTGGCTCGCCGCCGACATCAGCAAATTCAACCGCCCTGCCATGGTGGAGGTGGCGAGCCTGTCCCAGATTGACCGCCTGTTCACGGACGGCGCGCCGCCGGAGCCCTTTCCGGCGCTGCTTGCCGAGGCGCAGGTGCGTTACGATGTTTCCCTGCCCTGACGCGGTTTTTGCCCGCGCTTCACCCGCTTTTTTGCTACAGCGCACCCATGACCTACCTGCTCGCCCTGGACCAGGGAACCTCCAGTTCACGAAGCATTGTTTTTGACGCTGATGGACATGTCGTGGCCCAGGCCCAGCAGGAGCTGGCGCAGATCTACCCGCAGCCTGGCTGGGTGGAGCACGATCCGCAGGACATCTGGCGCACCCAGTTGGCCACGGCGCGCGAGGCCCTGGCCAGGGCCGGCATCCGGGCCAGTGAAATACGCGCCATCGGCATCACCAATCAGCGTGAAACAACCGTTGTCTGGAACCGGGCCAGCGGCTTGCCCATCCATCACGCCATCGTGTGGCAGGACCGCCGCGCGGAACCCACCTGCGTCGCCTTGCGCGAACGCGGGCTGGCCGACATGATCCAGGCCAAAACCGGATTGCTGGTTGATGCCTATTTTTCCGGCACCAAGCTCAAATGGATCCTGGACCATGTGCCAGGAGCCCGGCAACAGGCTGAAAATGGCGAACTGGCCTTTGGCACGGTGGACAGCTGGCTGATCTGGCGCCTCACGGGGGGCGCGGTTCACGCCACCGATGTCAGCAACGCGTCGCGCACCATGTTGTTCAACGTCCATACCAACCAGTGGGACCCCGAGTTGCTCAAGGCGCTGGACATTCCGGCCCCCATGATGCCCTCGGTCAAACCCTCCAGCGCGCTGTATGGCGAAGTCAACCCCGAGCTGCTGGGGCACGCCATCGCCATAGGCGGCGTGGCGGGCGACCAGCAAAGCGCCCTGTTTGGCCAGGCGTGCTTCAAGGCGGGCATGGTCAAAAACACCTACGGCACCGGCTGCTTCATGCTGATGCACACCGGACGGGTGTTCCAGACCTCGCACAATGGTCTCATCACCACCAGTGCAGCGCAGCCCGGTACCCAGCCTGAGTTTGCCACCGAAGGCAGCGTGTTCGTCGGTGGCGCCGTGGTGCAATGGCTGCGCGACGGCCTGCACGCCATCCAGGGCAGCCACGAGGTGCAGGCCCTGGCCCAAAGCGTGCCCGACGCGGGCGGCCTGATCGTGGTCCCCGCTTTCACCGGACTGGGCGCGCCCTACTGGAAGCCGGACGCCCGCGGCACCATCACGGGCCTCACGCGCGGCAGCACGGTGGCCCACATCGCGCGCGCGGCGCTTGAAAGCATCGCCTACCAAAGCGCCGCCTTGCTGCAAGCCATGAGTCGCGACGCGGTCCAGGCCGGGGGTGCCGCGGTCGCCGAACTCAGGGTCGACGGCGGCGCCTGCATCAATGACCTGCTGATGCAGTTCCAGGCGGATTTGCTGGGCATTCCGGTGGTCCGTCCGGCCGTCACGGAAACCACGGCCCTGGGCGCGGCCTACCTGGCCGGCCTGGCAACCGGCGTCTACCAAGGCACGGATGAGCTCACCGGGCTGTGGCAAGCGGAGCGACGCTTCTTGCCGACGCTCGACACCCAGCGCGCCAAGGAACTGATGGAGCGCTGGGAGCATGCCGTCAGGCAAACGGTGCTTTGACCGGCGCGGCCTGTCAAAGCACGCCGCGCTTTTGCTTTTGATTAGACTCGGACGCTTGCCACGCTGTTTGTGGCGATACAACCGCAGGAACAACCATGAGCGAGCGCATTGCATTCATCGGCGGGGGCAACATGGCCAGTGCCATCATCGGCGGACTGATCAAGCAAGGCTTCCCGGTCGACCAGCTCGACGTGATCGAACCCTTTGCCCCGGCCCGGCAACTGCTCCAGGACAAGTTCGGCATCACCGCCCACGAGCGCCCGGATGCCGCGCTGGACGCGGCCGGCCTGGTGGTGTGGGCCGTCAAGCCCCAGACCTTCAAGGAAGCGGCGCTCCAGATCGCGCCCCACACCGCGCATGCGCTGCACCTGAGCGTGGCCGCGGGCATCCGCAGCGACAGCATTGCCCGCTGGCTGGGCACGGCGCGGGTCGTGCGCGCCATGCCCAACACGCCGGCCCTGATTGGCAAGGGCATGACCGCCTTGTTTGCCCGACCCGCGGTGACGGCCACGGACAAACGCCAGGCGGAACAGGTGATCGCCACCACGGGCGACTTCCTCTGGCTGGACGCGGAACAGCAGCTCGATGCCGTCACCGCGCTCTCCGCCTCCGGCCCCGCCTATGTGTTCTATTTCCTCGAAGCCATGACCGCGGCCGGCGCGGAGATGGGACTCCCGCGCGCGCAAGCCTACCAGCTGGCGCTGCAGACCTTTATCGGCGCCAGCGAACTGGCACGTTCTTCCGGCGAGCCGCCCGAGACACTGCGCCAGCGCGTCACCTCCAAGGGCGGCACCACCCATGCAGCCATCACCTGCATGGATGAAAACCACGTCAAGCCCTTGTTTGCCCAGGCACTGCATGCGGCCGAGCGCCGGGCCAGGGAGCTGGGCGACGAATTTGGCGACGCATGAAGCGCGGCCAAAAAGCGTTAAAGTGCGACGTGCGCGCGGATCTCCAATGGCGTGCGCGCATCCATAATCACCACACCAAAAGGATACATCCGTGAAAAAACTGCTTTCTGCCCTGATCAGCGCTGCCGTGATTGCGATGCCCCTGACCGTGATCTCCACCCCCGCAGCAGCACAGTCTGCCGCGCAAACGGAAAAGAACGCCGACGCAAAACCCAAAGCCAAGGCCAAGTCCAAAGCCAAGGCAAAATCCAAAGCGAAAAAATCAGCGGCCAAGAAGAAGAAGCAATAAGCAGCCGCTCAGGGCAAATCGAAAACACCCTCGCGCACCGCAAAGCCGCCCACCCGGGCGGCTTTTTATTTCAAGGCATCAGCCAGCGCAATGCCGGCGAAGACCGTGAACCCCAGCCAATGGTTGAACCGGAACGCCTTGAAGCAACCTGCACGCGAGCGGGTGCGAATCAGCGTGTAATGCCACGCCACCTGCCCCGCGGCCACCGCAATTGCTATAAAAAATATAGCGCCTTGCGCATATTTTGCAAGGGCTGCAGCCCAAATCAGCAAGAAAATTGCGTAGCTCAGCAGCACCGCCGGCACGTCGAGGCGGCCCAGGGTGATGGCCGAGGTTTTCATGCCGACACGCACATCGTCATCGCGGTCCACCATCGCGTACTCGGTGTCATAGGCCAGCACCCAGAACAGGTTCCCCAGCAGCAGCAGCCACGCCAGCGCAGGCACACGCGACTGCACGGCGGCAAATGCCATCGGGATGCCAAAACTGAAAGCCACCCCCAGCACGGCCTGCGGCATGGACACATAACGCTTGGCATAGGGATAGATCATGGCCACGGCCAGCGCGGCAAACGACCAGGCCACGGCCACGGGCGTGGTCGTGAGCACCAGGCCAAAAGCCGCCAGCGCCAGCACGGCGCCCAGCGTCAGCGCCTCCTTGACGGACACCGCGCCGGTCGTGACCGGCCGCCGCGCCGTGCGCTTGACATGCTTGTCGAACTCGCGGTCGGCCACGTCATTGAGGCAACATCCCGCGCTGCGCATCAGGATCGTGCCCAGCGTGAACACAACCAGCAGATGCCAGCCCGGGAAGCCGCCGGCCGCGATCCACAGCGCGCTCAAGCTGGGCCACAGCAGCAGCAGCCATCCGGCCGGGCGATCCCAGCGGATCAGATCGAGATAGAGGGCGAGCTTATGGCCCCCATGCTCCCTCATTGCGTGCGCTTGCTGCCCCTCAGCGGGGCCTTCGCGGCTTCGGTCGGCCGCGCGCCGTTCATTCATCTTCAAGCAAGGAACGCAGCATCCAGGCGGTTTGCTCATGCACCGTCAGGCGCTGCGTGAGCAGGTCGGCCGTGGGCTCGTCACCCGCCTTGTCCACCAGCGGAACCAGGCCGCGGGCCGTGCGGGCCACCGCCTCGTGGCCCTGCACCAGGATGCGAACCATTTCCAGCGCCTTGGGCGGCACCGCCGGCACATCGGGCACGGAGGCGAGTTTGCCGAACTGCGCATAGGACCCCGGCGCCACATGGCCCAGGGAGCGGATCCGCTCGGCCACCGGATCGACCGCGGCCCAGAGTTCGGTGTACTGCGTCATGAACATGGTGTGCAGGGTATTGAACATGGGACCGGTCACGTTCCAATGGAAATTGTGCGTGGTCAGGTACAGCGTGTAGGTGTCGGCCAGCAAGTGGCTCAGGCCCTTGGCAATAGCCGCGCGGTCCTTCTCGCTGATGCCGATGTTGATCGCCGGTGCTTTCGGGTTTGCTTTCGCAGAAGACTTGCTCATGTTTTTTCTCCTTAAATATTCACTTTACTGCAAGCCCGCGCGCCTGATTCACAACAACAGCCGGGCTTGATCCGGATCATCGTTTTTCACGACTCCCCCTTTTGTGCATGGCGACGGCCGCTATGACAGGCGCTTGACGCCCGGCAACTCACAGGCATAAACAGCGTTGCGCAGGGCGGCGATGGCTTCGTAGCGCGTAAAACTGCGGCGCCAGACCAGCACCACCCGGCGCGTGGGCGGGTCGCCCTCGAACGGCAGGTACTTCACATAGGCGTCTTCGCCTCTTTTGCGCCGGGGTTTGGTTTCCAGCGCTTCCTTCGGGATGCTCAGGCGCGGCACCAGCGTCACCCCCATGCCCGCGGCCACCATGTGCTTGATGGTCTCCAGCGACGAGCCCTCGAAACTGCGCCGGATGCCTTCGGCATTGCTGGCAAAGCGGGCGAATTCCGGACACACCTCCAGCACATGGTCACGAAAACAGTGGCCCGTGCCCAGCAGCAGCATGGTCTCGCTCCTGAGCGCCTCGGTGGTGATGCTGTCACGCGCCGCCAGGGGGTGTTTGATGGGGACCGCCGCGAAAAAGGGTTCGTCATAAAGCTGCGCGACGGCCAGGCCCGTGTCCGGAAAAGGCTCGGCCAGAATGGCGCAGTCAATCTCGCCCGTGCGCAGCATCTCCAGCAGCTTGACCGTGAAGTTTTCCTGCAGCATCAGCGGCATCTGCGGCGTGCGCGCAATCGTCTGGTGCACCAGGTCGGGCAGCAGATAAGGACCAATGGTGTAGATCACGCCCAGCTTGAGCGGCCCGGCCAGCGGATCCTTGCCCCGCTTGGCGAGCTCCTTGATGTTGGCCGCCTGCTCCAGCACCGACTGCGCCTGGCGCACGATCTCCTCGCCCAGCGGCGTGACCGTCACCTCATTGGCACTGCGCTCAAACAGCTTGACGTCGAGCTCGTCCTCCAGCTTTTTGACCGCCACCGACAGCGTCGGCTGGGACACATAGCAGGCTTCGGCCGCCCTGCCGAAATGCCGTTCCCGAGCGACAGCAACAATGTATTTGAGTTCCGTCAGTGTCATGGTGCCATTGTGACATTCAATGCCCCGCAAGGGGCCGGCCCCTGGTTGCGGCCACGCATGCCAGGGCCCCGGGGAAGTCCCCGGTGAGCTGTGTTATTTCCCCGTTGAAGTTATCCGCCCCCATGCCGAGCGCATCCCGCTGCCGCGCGTCGGGCGCAGGCATCAAGCAGCGCGGCACCCGGCAAGGCAGGCGGCTACTGCCTGACGAGCACCGCCGGCAAATCGAGGGCCTTGATCCGCAAGGCGGCCCGCTCGGCCTCGGCCTTGCTTTCAAACGGCCCGGCACGGACCCGGATCAGTTGCCCCGCCTGCGTGTCGGACACTTGTGCCGTCGAGGGGAGGCCCGCGGCCTGGACCTTGGCACGCACCTTGTCCGCATTGGCCTCCTGGGCAAAGGCGCCGACCTGGACGAACCATTGCCGCTGGGCATTCGCCTTGGGTTTGGCATCCGTGCCGGTGCGCACCGGTTTGGCCCGGGGTGCGGACGCGGGCGCGACGATGGCCGGCTTGGCTGGCTTGGTCGGACTGGCCGCTGGTTTGGCCGGGGCGGCGGCAAGTTGAGCCGTTTCGAACCTGGGCGAACTGACGGGTGCGGTGGTGGCTGGCCCGGCGGCGCTGGCGGCTGGTTTGGCCGGGCTGGCCGCAAGCGCAGCCGCTTCGGCCTTGGGCGAACTGGCGGGCGCGCTGGCGGGTTCCGCTTTCTCGGCAGCTTTTTCAGCGACTTTCTCCGTGGCCTGCCCCGGCCCCGCTTCGCCGCTTGCCGCCAGCAGAAAACGGGCATGAGGCAGGGCCGCGTCCGTGCAATCCGGGCATGCGGCGCCGGCGGACGCGGGCACAGACGGCACGACAGCGGCCACCCGCATCACACCGGCGGATGCCAAGGCTTGCCTGGCCTGGGCAGAACCCATGATGGCGTGCTGCAACGCCGTCATTTGCGCCAGCCGCATCCCCGGATGAGGGGGATTCAAGGCGAGAAAGACAAAACCCGCCACGAGAACCAGCACCGCCATGTTGGCCAAGGCCAGACCGGCCCCGCGCCGGCCGGTACTGGCCTGGAGCGCCAGTACCTCGCAGGCACGCTGCGGGTCAGGCGTGAGCTTGAGCACTGCGGCAATCTTTTCCCTGCAATACCTGTAATACAAGGCATTGGCATAAATGCCCGGCAGCACAAATGCGCCTGTCACAAACAGGAGAAAGAGAAACAGCCCGGTTGCATCCGAGTAGTTGAAAGCCAGCTTGCCGATGCCAAAAATAACCAGGGCGACCCCCATCAAGGCAGTGACATAGGCCAGCGCCCAGCCCCACATTTTGCGGAAGACGAGCCAGTTCAAGGTACCCCAATAGGCCGGCCAGTGCCAGGTCGCGCGCGTCTTGCCATCCGCATCGAATCTGGCGAAATGGCGCAGGTAGTAGTCCTGTCCCCTGGGGCCGATGACGGCCTGGTACAGCTCGGCCGAGATGCCGCTTGCTTGATGATTCATGGGTTCGGATGCCATCGGTGTTGCAGGTTTGAATCCTGTTTGTTCAGATGAGGCGCTTTTTCCATTTTGCCGCTGCCACCAGTCTAATTCACCTTGGGCCGCCTGCCGTAGCGGGATTTTGACGCTTCGCAACCGCAGTTCACGCCTTCAGATAGGAAATCTTGCCGCCCAGCCAGCGCATCACATGCTTGTGCGCCAGCTCCGGGTACTGGTCCAGCATGAGGGGGGCCACTTCCTTCGCCCAGGCCAGCAGATGCGAATCGGTGGCCAGATCGGCAAAACGCAGCAGCGCGGCACCCGACTGGCGCGCACCCAGGAACTCGCCCGGGCCGCGGATGTCCAGGTCGCGCCGGGCGATCTCGAAGCCGTCGCTGGTCTCGACCATGGCCTTGAGGCGCGCGCGCGCCGTCTCGCCCAGGCGCGGCGCATCGCCCGTGGAGTACAGCAGCACGCAGGCCGACGCCGCCGTGCCGCGCCCCACCCGCCCGCGCAGCTGGTGCAGCTGGCTCAGGCCAAAGCGCTCGGCATGTTCGATCACCATGAGCGAGGCGTTGGGCACATCGACCCCGACCTCGATCACGGTGGTGCTCACCAGCACCCCCATCCGGCCCCCGGTAAACAGCGCCATGACCGCCTTCTTCTCGGCCGTGGGCATGCGCGAATGCAGCAGGCCGACCATCACGCCGGCGCCCCCGTCGCCGGGCCGCCCCAAGACCGGGGTAGCCCCCTCTGGGGGCAGCGACCCGCGCAACGGCGCAGCGTGGGGGGCATTCAATGCCGCGCTCAGGGCGGCATGGGTGGCGGTGGCATTGCTCAGGTCCAGCGCTTCGCTCTCCTCGATCAGCGGGCACACCCAGTAGACCTGCCGCCCCTGCGCAATCTGCGCGCGAATGCGCTCGATCACCTCGTCGCGCCGGCGCTCCGACACCACCTTCGTGACGATGGGGCTGCGCCCGGGCGGCAACTCGTCGATGGTGGACACATCCAGGTCGGCGTAGTAGCTCATGGCCAGCGTGCGCGGGATCGGCGTGGCCGTCATCATCAACAGGTGCGGCTCGCGCTGCGCGCCAACCGCATCCGATGCCGCATTGACGCTCGCCCCCACCCCACCCCTGCCCCCGCCGGGGGAGGGGGCCTCAAGCTCCTGCGACTTCGACCGCAAAGCCAGTCTTTGAGCAACACCAAAGCGGTGCTGCTCATCGATGATGGCCAGTGCCAGGTTTTTGAACTGCACCTGCTCCTGGATCACCGCATGCGTGCCCACCACCAGGCCGGCCTCGCCGCTCTCGATCAGGGCCAGCATGGCCGTGCGTTCCTTTTTCTTCTGGCTGCCGGTGAGCCAGGCCACGCGCACGCCCAGCGGCTCCAGCCAGCCCACCAGCTTGCGGAAATGCTGGTCGGCTAGGATCTCGGTCGGCGCCATCAGGGCGCACTGCCAGCCCGCGTCGATGCACAGGCTGGCCGCCAATGCCGCCACCACCGTCTTGCCGGAGCCCACATCGCCCTGCAGCAGGCGGTGCATGGGCACCGGACGGGCCAGGTCATGGGCGATTTCCCCGCACACCCGGCGCTGCGCCGCCGTGAGCTGAAACGGCAGCACCGCCAGCAAGCGTTCATGCAGCGGCAGCCTCCGTTGGCCCCGGGGGGGTGGGGGCCCGGGCGCCACCCGACCGGGGGCCGGGGGGCCCCCCCCCCGGGGCCCGGGGGGCCCCCCGCCGCGGGGCGCGCTGAGCTTGCCGACCCCCTCCACAACCCCCGGGGCCAACGGGTGCCAGCACCGGCGAGCGCAGATGAGCCCGCTCGCGGCGTGACTGCAGTTGCGAGAGCTGCTGCGCCAGCAGCTCCTCGGCCTTGAGGCGCTGCCAGGCCGGGTGGCTGTGGTCTTCGAACTGCGCCAGCGACGCATCGGGCGCCGGATGATGCAAAAATGATAGCGCCCTGCGCAGATCCCACAAGGGTTCGTGGCCAATTTTTCTCACAATTTCGGCGGGCAGCGTGTCCGCCAGATCGGCCCGCGCCAGCCCCCCCAGCACGGCGCGGCGCAAATAGGCCTGCGCCAGCCCGGCCACCGTGGGATAGACCGGCGTGAGCGCCGTGGGCAAGTCGCCCCCCGCTGCCCTGCAATGCGGGTGCATCATGGTCCAGCCCATGAAACCGCCCCTGAGTTCGCCGCGCGCGCGAATGGCCGCGCCGACAGCCAGCGCCTTTTGCTGGGAAGGGTAGAAATTGAAAAAGCGCAGCACACAGGTGTCGCTGCCATCATCCACCGTCACCAGCAGTTGACGGCGCGGACGATTCACCACCTCGCTGGCCGTCACCACCGCCTCGATCTGCACCGTGTCGCCCTCGCGCGCATCAGCCAGGCGGGTGATGCGCGTCTCGTCCTCGTAGCGCAGCGGCAGGTGCAGGGCCAGGTCGATGTCGCGCCTCAGGCCGAGCTTGTCCAGCGCTTTTTGCGGAGCACTCCGGGCCGCCGCTTTGACGGGGATTTTTTCAGCTTGAGCAGGCGGCTTGGCGGGCATGGGACAATTCTGCCCTGTCTTTTCCTTATTCCCATCACTTGGCACGGGTTAGTTAGGCCCTCAAGCACCATGACGACTGTTTTCCCCGACACCAGCCGCGTCTTCACGCTCAGCGATTTCGATTTCATCCTCCCCCCCGAACTGATCGCCCAGCACCCGGCCCCCGAGCGCAGCGCCTCCAGGCTGCTTGACGGCACCGGCCCTGAACCGGTGGACCGCATTTTTCGCGAGCTGCCCGCCCTGTTGAATCCGGGCGACCTGCTGGTGTTCAACGACACCAAGGTGGTCAAGGCGCGCCTGTTCGGCCACAAGCCACCTCCCCCCCATGCCGCCAAGGCGGCTCCCTCCCAAGGGGGGGCAGGCAACTTGGGGCGGCCCGGCGTTGCCTTGCCCACCGGCGGCAAAGTTGAGCTGCTGATCGAGCGGGTGCTGGGCGGCAACCAAGTGGCGGCCCACATGCGGGTGAGCAAAAAACCCGTGGTGGGCACCACGCTGGCCCTGGTCGGTGCGCCCGGCACCCACGATCATTTAAGCGCCACGCTGCTGGGCCGCTGGCCCGATGCCGACGGCCCGCTGTTTCGCTTTGTGCTGTCCAACGACGCGGGCGACGACCCGTACACGCTGATGGAGCGCCACGGCCATGTGCCGCTGCCGCCCTACATTACCCACGCCGATTCGACCGAGGACGCGGCGCGCTATCAGACTGTGTTTGCCAAAAACCCGGGCGCGGTGGCAGCCCCCACGGCCGCGCTGCATTTTGACGAAACCCTGCTCGCCGCACTCGATGCGCGCGGCATCCAGCGCGCCGTTGTGACCCTGCATGTGGGCGCGGGCACCTTCCAGCCGGTCAAGACCGAGAACCTGGCCGAACACCAGATGCACAGCGAATGGTATGACGTGCCCGTAGCCACGCAGCAGGCCATCCGCGAAGCGCGGGCACGGGGTGGGCGCATCGTCGCCGTGGGCACCACCAGCGTGCGCACACTCGAGTCCTGGGCCCAGACCGGCCAGGCATCCGGCGACACGCGCATCTTCATCACGCCGGGCTTCGATTTCAAGCTGGTGGATGGGCTGGTCACCAACTTCCATTTACCGAAGTCCAGCCTGATGATGCTGGTGAGCGCCTTCGCGGGCCACGGGCACATCATGGCACTGTACCGGCACGCCATTGCCAACCGTTACCGTTTTTTCAGCTATGGCGATGCCATGCTGCTGCAAAGAACCCCGAAATAAACGAGCACACCATGCTGCAATTTGACATTCTGAAAACCGACGCGCCCGAAGGCAGCTACCCGGGCTCGTTTGCCCGCCGCGGCCGCCTCACACTGAACCATGGCGTGGTGCAAACGCCCATCTTCATGCCGGTGGGCACCTACGGCACCGTCAAGGGCGTGATGCCGAGGAGCCTGGAGGACATGGGCGCGCAAATCATTCTGGGCAACACCTTCCACCTGTGGATGCGCCCGGGCCTGGACGTGATGGCCCAGTTTGGCGGGCTGCACCGCTTCGAGAACTGGAATAAACCCATCCTCACCGACAGCGGCGGCTTTCAGGTCTGGTCCCTGGGCGAGATGCGAAAAATTTCCGAGGAAGGCGTGAAGTTTTCCTCGCCCGTCAATGGCAACAAGCTGTTTCTCACGCCCGAGATCTCGATGCAGATCCAGACCGTGCTCAATTCCGACATCGTGATGCAGTTCGACGAGTGCACGCCCTATGTCTCGGTCGAACCGAAGACCAAGGGACAGCTGACCACCGAGCCCGAGGCCCGCAGCTCCATGGAATTGAGCCTGCGCTGGGCCCGGCGCTGCCAGGACGAATTCGCCCGACTGGAAAATCCCAATGCGCTGTTTGGCATTGTGCAAGGCGGCATGTTCGAGCACCTGCGCGACGAGTCGCTGGCCGGGCTCGAAGCGCTGGACTTTCCCGGCATTGCCGTCGGGGGGGTGAGCGTGGGCGAGCCCAAGGAAGACATGCTGCGCCTGATCCGCCACATCGGCCCCAGGCTGCCCGCGCGCAAGCCGCACTACCTGATGGGCGTGGGCACGCCGGAGGATCTGATCGCGGGCGTGCAAAACGGCATCGACTTGTTCGACTGCGTCATGCCCACGCGCAACGCCCGCAACGGCCACCTGTTCACGCGTTTCGGCGACCTGAAGATCCGCAACGCGCGCCACAAGAGCGACGAGCGCCCGCTGGACGAGACCTGCACCTGCTATGCCTGCGCCGGCAACTCGGGGGTGCCCCACGCGAAGGGCGGGCGCGACGGTTTCTCACGCGCCTACCTGCACCACCTGGACCGCTGCGGCGAAATGCTCGGCCCCATGCTGGCCACCATTCACAACCTGCACTACTACCTCAACCTCATGCGCGAGGTGCGGCAGGCGCTGGAGGCGGGCAGCTTCGGGGCCCATGTGCAGCAGTTTCATGCGGACCGCTCACGCGGGGTGTGAGCGGCAAGACGCTAGCGCCAGTCGCCGCGCAGCCTGGCCACCGCCTCGGGCAGGTCGCGCCAGGCCGTCTTGTCCGGTGCGTAGCGCTGGCGCATGTAGGCCGCCAGGTCCGCCACCTGCGCGTCCGACAGGCTGTGCCTGAAGGCGGGCATGAAGCCGATGTCGCGCCCCGCCGGCGCCTGGATGCCGTCGAGGATCACCCGCAATAGGTTGTCGGGCCGCTCGCTGTGCAGATTGCTGTTGAGCGCCAGGGGCAGGTTCACGCCCAGCAGGCGCGGGCCGTCGCCATCGTGGTGGCAGGCGCCGCACGCCCCATTGAACAGGCGCTGCCCCGGGCCGGGCAGGGTGATGCCGGACTGGGTGGCGGCCAGCGCGGCCTGCTGCACCACGGCCTGGGCCTGGCTGGCGCTCGACGCCTGAGCCGCGCCTGCCTCGGGATGGAACGAAGCCAGATAAGTCGCCATGGCGCGAATGTCCTCTTCCGGCAGCACGCCCAGCTCCCGCACCACCGGCGCCATGGGCCCGGCGGCCATGCCATGGTGCTGCGTGTGGCCGTGGCGCAGGTAGCGGTAAAGCTCATCGGCGCTCCATGGCACGGGCGCGCGCGACAGGGCGGTGAGCGCCGGCGCCTCCCAGCCGTCCGCCAGCGCGCCGGACAGGTAGGCGCTGCCGCCCCGCTCGGCGCCCAGGGCGTTGCGCGGCGTGTGGCAGGCCCCGCAATGGCCCAGTCCATTGACCAGGTAGGCCCCGCGGTTCCATTCGGCGGACTGGCTGGCCTGGGCGCGGTAGGGGGTGGCGTCGTGGAACAAGGCGTTCCAGCCCGCCATCAGCGGACGGATATTAAAAGGAAAGCGCATCTGCGCCGGTGGTGTCGGCGCCTTGACCGGGGCTTGCGCCGTCAGGTAGGCGTACAGGGCCATCAGGTCGTCGTCGCTGGTTTTGGCGAAAGCGGTGTAGGGAAAGACCGGGTACAGATGCCGCCCGTCGCGCGAGATGCCTTCGCGCATGGCGCGCTGAAAAGCGCTGAAGGACCAGCGGCCGATGCCGGTGTCGGGGTCGGGCGTGAGGTTGGTGCTGTACACCGTGCCGAAGGGCGTGTGCATGGCCAGCCCACCGGCGTTGGCAGCACCGCCGGCCGCGGTGTGGCACACGGCGCAATCGCCCGCGGCCGCCAGCTGGCGGCCGCGCTCCACCGTGGCGGCGGTGTAGACCGAGGGGCCGCTTTGCGTGACCGGCGCGATGGCGGCGCGCCCGCCCAGCAGCGCCGCGCCCAGGCCCAGCACGCCGACCAGCAGGGCGCCAGCCTGGACCCAGAGCGAGCGCCGCCGCGGCCAGGGCAACTGGCCGGCCAGCGCCAGGCGCCGGGCATCCTGGGTAGCCGCAGTTGCTACAAAATCAGGAGCATGCTGCGCCGATAAATTAAGGGCTGAGGCCGGATTTAATGCTGCACGCACCACTTCCGGCGTGAACGGCGGCTCGCGAAAGCGCACGCCGGTGGCGTCGAAAATGGCGTTGGCGATGGCCGCCGTGCCGGGCACGGACGAGGACTCTCCGGCACCCAGGGCCGGCTCGCCCTGACGCGGCATGTGCATGATCTCGATCACCGGCACCTCGCGAAAGCTCAGGATCGGGTAGCTGCCCCATTCCTGGCTGGCCACGGTATTGCTGCCGGGGGTGAACTGCACGCGTTCCTTCAGGCTGCGGCTGGTGGTTTGCAGCACGTTGCCGTGAATCTGGTGCTCGACCCCGGCCGGGTTGACCAGCATGCCCGCGTCGTGGCCCACCACCACGCGGCGCACATGCACCTCGCCCGTGTCGCGGTTGACTTCCACATCGGCCACCCAGGCGGCCCAGGCCGCGCCGAAACCCGGCCATTTGCTGTGCACGTAGCGCGCATAGGCAAAACCCTGGCCCTGCAGCAGGGCCCCCTGTGCCGCCTGCTGGCGCGGCTGGGTGTGCGGCTTCCAGCCCGCCTTGTGCGCGGTGGCCTGCACCAGCTCCGTGGCGCGCGGGTCGTTCAGGTAGCGCAGCCGGTAGTCCACCGGGTCCACGCCGGCGGCCGTGGCCAGTTCGTCAATGTAGGACTCGTGCGCGAACGAGTTGGGCATGGCCGACACGCCGCGCAGCCAGGACGAGCGCACGATGGGCGGCATGTCATTGACGCTGACGCGCAGGTTGCCGTAGGCGTACGGCGGCCGCGCCGTGCGGTCGCCCATCTCGAAAGCCTGGGCCACCGGCTCGATACTGCGCGTGAGCAACAAGGCGAGCGTGGGCGCGCCGTTGGACGGGTAGGAGGTTTGAAAGTCATACCCGGCCACCGAGCCATCGGCGTTCAAGCCGCCCTGCACTTGCATCAGCTGGGCCGCGCCCTTGGGCTCCCACAGGTTTTCCTGCTCGCGGGTCAGCTGCACCCGCACCGGCGCCCCCACGGCGCGCGACAGCAGCGCCGCGTCGGCCGCCACGTCGTCGGCGCCGTTGCGGCCATAACAGCCCGCGGCCTCCATGCGGATCACGTTGATCGCCACATCGGGCAAGCCCAGCAGGCGCGACAGGTCAAAGCGCAGCACATGCGGGTTTTGCGTGCCGGCCCAGACCGTCATCTGCGCGGGCGCGCCAGCCGGCCCGGCCTGCCAGTCGGCGACGGCGCAGGACGGGCCAATGGACGCATGCATCTGGTAGGGCCAGACATAGGTACGAGGCATGGCGAGCACATCCCCGCTGTTCGTCCGGGCCAGCGCGGCATCCACGTCGCCCTCATCGACCAGCCGGCGCGTGGTGGAGGGGTTGTTGCGGATGGCCTGCACCAGGTTCTGCACATCGGGCATGCCGGGCCAGGGCTTCCACTGCACCCGCAGCTCGCGCAAGGCCTGTTCGGCCTGTTCCTCGCGCTGCGCCACGATGCCGACGAAATCACGAATGACCACGACCGCGCGGATGCCCGGGATGTGGGCGATGGACGACTCATCCACCGACTGCAGCGTGTTGCCGATGAAGTCGCCATGGTCGGCGCCCGCATAAGGCGGGCGCACCACGCGGCCATGCAGCATGCCGGGCACGCGCATGTCGTGCACGAACACCAGGCCGCCGGTCAGCTTGTCATGCATGTCCACGCGCGGCACCGACTGGCCCACCACGCGGTAGTCCCGCGGCGCCTTCACCGGCGTTTGCAGGTCCAGGCGCAATTGCACATGCTGGCCGGCCAAAATCTCGCCATACGGCAGCACCGCCTGGCTCGTCGAAAACACGCCGTCTTGCGACACCAGCGCCTGCGGCTCGCATTGCAGGCGCCGCGCCGCCTGCGCCTGCAGCCAGGCGCGCGCCTGCGCGGCGGCGCGGCGCAGCGGCTCGGCATGCACCTGCAGGGACGCGCTGGCAATGGTGGCGCCCTGGTTGGGCGCGCGCGCGGTGTCGCCCAGCACCATGTTGATCCGCGCCAGTGCGACGTCCAGTTCCTCGGCCACGACTTGCGCCAAGGCCGTGCGCAAGCCGGTGCCCAGGTCCACATGGCCATGCAAGGCGGTGACGCTGCCATCGTCCCAGACGGCAATCAGGATTTCGACGCCTTCGGCCGGGTTGGCGGCCACGGCGGCGGGTTGACCGGGTATCGGGCCGGCCGCCGGGGGCGGCTCGCGCACCACCAGCAGCACGCCGGTGGCGGCATGAAAATCGGCGCGCGACAAGGCGCTGTCGGCGCGGCGGCTCATGCTGCAGCCTCCCCCTGAACCTCGGGCCCAACGTCCTGATGGCCGGGGCCGGCCCCGGCCATCAGGACCGCCGCGCGCTGCACCGCCCGCACGATCTCCACATGCGTGCCGCAGCGGCACAGGTTGTGCGAGAGCTGCTGGCGGATTTGCGCGTCGGTGGGTTGCGGCGTGTGCCGCAGCAGCGCCACCGTCATCATCACCATGCCGTTGAGGCAATAGCCGCATTGCGCGGCCTGCGTCTCCAAAAAGGCCTGTTGCACCGGGTGCAAGCCGCTCGGCGTGCGCAAGCCCTCCAGCGTGGTGATGCCGCGGCCCGCCACGCCCCGCGCCGGAATCACGCAGGCGCGCGCCGCCACGCCGTCCACCAGCACCGTGCAGGCGCCGCACTCGCCCAGGCCACAGCCGTACTTGGGGCTGTTGAGCCCCAGGTCGTTGCGCAAGACATGCAGCAGTGTCGCGGCGCCCTCTGGCGGCAACACGTGATGCTTGCCATTGACAGTCAGCATGAGTGCCTGCACCAGGATATCGGCCATCGCGATGTCTGCGGGTCGGCGCGGGAGACCCCCATCCCGGGCGCAGTCACCCCAGCCCGCCCATCAGGCGCCATCGATATCGCCCGACTGAATTCGCTTGACGCCCTTGGCCGTCATCTGCTTCCAGGCCGCTGCCAGCGAGCCGTTGAGATCGATGGCACGGGTGGCGTCTTCGATCACATAGACCTCAAAGCCCAGCTTGCGCGCATCCATGGCCGTCCATGCCACGCAGAAATCGGTCGCCAGGCCCGTGACAAACACGGTCTTGATGCCGCGCTGTTTCAGGTAGCCCGCCAGCCCGGTTGCCGTTTTGCGGTCGGCTTCTTCAAAGGCTGAATAGCTGTCCACGTTCTTGTGAAAACCCTTGCGCACGATGACCTGGGCGGTGGGCAACTTCAAGTCCTTGTGCAATGCGGCGTCATCGGTGCCTTGCACGCAATGGTCGGGCCACAGCACCTGCGCGCCATACGACAGCTTGGTGGTCTCGAACGGTTTTTTGCCAGGATGGGTGCTGGCGAAGGAGGCATGGCCCTGGGTATGCCAATCCTGCGTCACGACGATGTTTTCAAAGACTCCGGCGAGCTTGTTGATGACCGGCACCACCTCCGATCCCTTGGACACCGGCAGCGTGCCGCCATCGACAAAACAGTTTTGCACATCCACGACGATCAGCGCCGCGGAACCCGCCGGCCTGATCTTCCCTGCCGCCAACACCTGGCCCGCGAGACCCAGGCCGATACCGCCGATCAGGCTGGCCGCGGTGGATTTCAGAAGAATTCTGCGTGAGGAACCGTACATGGTGAAACTCCTTTTAAGGGTGGACAGGAATGACAGGCCGACCGTCTTGAGCGCGCAAGGCTGCGCATGGCGAGGAACACAGGACTGACGGGAGGCTGGAGCATGGCGCATGCTCAGACGCTCAGATAGGCACGCCGCACTTCTTCATTGCCAGCCAGCTCCTGCATCGATGCCTGGTAGCGAATCTGGCCCTTCTCCAGCACATAGGCGCGGTCCGACACCAGCTCGGCAAAGTGCATGTTCTGCTCGGACAGCAGGATGCTGACGCCTTGCGCTTTCAACGCCAGAATCATGTGGGCCATCTGCTCCACGATCACCGGGGCCACGCCCTCCGAGGGTTCGTCCAGCAGCACGAGGTAGGGATTGCCCATCAGCGTGCGGGCCACCGTCAGCATCTGCTGCTCGCCGCCGCTCATGCTGCCGCCGGGGCGGTTGGGCATTTCACCCAGATTGGGGAACAGCTGGAACAGGCGCTCGGGCGTCCACAGCGGCGCCGCGCTGCCGTCCATCCAGCGGCGCGGCGGCTGCCGGCCCACGTCCAGGTTCTCCATCACGGTCAGGTCGGTGAAGATGCGGCGGTCCTCGGGCACGAAACCCAGCCCCAGGCGCGCGGCGTGGTGCGGCTCGCTTTGCGAAATGTCCTGCCCCAGGAAGGTGATGTTGCCCCGGCGCTTGGCCAGCATGCCGATCAGCGCCTTGAGCGTGGTCGACTTGCCCGCGCCATTGCGTCCCATCAGGGCGACCACTTCACCGCGCTGGACCTTCAGGTCCACGTCGTACAGGATTTGCGCCGCGCCATACCAGGCGACCAGGCCCTTCGCTTCGAGCAGGGTTTGTCCATTCGCCGCCATCACGCCACCTCCGCGGCCGCGCTGGCGGACTTTTCAAAAGTCTTGCCGCTGCCGAAATACACTTCTTGAACCTTGGGATGATCGCGGATCTCCAGGGGCTTGCCCTCGGCAATCAGCCGGCCGCGGGCCAGCACGATCATGCGGTCGGCGTAGGCAAACACCACGTCCATGCTGTGCTCGGTGAACAGCACCGCCATGCCGCGATCCACGACCAGTTGCTTGGTCAAGGCCATCAGCTCGTTGCGTTCCCTGGGCGCCATGCCCGCCGTGGGCTCGTCCATCAGCAGCAGCTTGGGACTGTTGGCCATCGCGATGGCCAGCTCCACGCGCTTGACATCGCCATAGGCCAGGACACTGCAGGGCCGGTCGGCCTGGCTGCGCATGCCGACCTGCTCCAGCAGGCCCAGCGCCACATCCCGCTTGTAGTCCGCCGCGCGCCGCCACATCGAGAACAGCCTGCTGTCTTGCGACAGCAGTGCCATTTGCACGTTCTCGGCCACGGTCAGGGAAGAAAACGTCTCGGCGATCTGGAAGGTGCGCCCCACGCCCATGTGCCAGATCTCGCGGGGTTTGCGCCCCACCAGCTCCTGCCCATTGAGCCGGATGGAGCCCGCATCGGCCGGCAGTTGCCCGTTCACCATGTTGAAGGTGGTGGACTTGCCCGCGCCATTCGGTCCGATCAGGGCCAGCAGCTCGCCGGCCGCCAGCTCGAAGTGAATGCCATCCACCGCCTTGACGCCGCCGAAGGACTTGCCCAGCCCCGTCACCTTGAGCAAAGGTGTATTCATGGCCGTCATGCCTTGGCCTCCTGCGCTTCGCGGCGGCGGTCAGCAAACTGCTTGACGAAGCCCGCGATGCCCTGCGGGAACAGCAGCACCAGCAACAGGATGATGGCGCCGAGCATCGCGCGCCAGTAATCGGTGTTGCGCGCCACGGTGTCGTGCAGCCAGGTGAAGGTAACGGCGCCGACCACCGGTCCGGCCAGGGTCTGGATACCGCCGAGCAGGACCATCACCAGGCCATCCACCGACTTGCCCACGCTCAGGGTCTCCGGCGAAATGCTGCCCTTGGAAAAGGCGTAGAGCGAGCCGGCCAGGCCCGCGACCGCCCCGGCGATGACGAACGCCGACCACTGCATGCGCTTGACATCGATGCCGATGGCATCGGCACGCAGTGCCGAATCCCGCCCCGCGCGCAAGGTGTAGCCAAAGGGCGAGAACAGCACGCGGCGCAGGAACAGGACGCCGGCCGCGACCAGCGCCAGCGTGAGGTAGTAGTAGCTCCGCTTGTCCGACAGCCACTCCGCCGGCCATACGCCGGTGAGCCCGTTGCTGCCCCCGGTCAGCTGATCCCACTGGTAGGTGATGGCCCAGGTGATCTGCGCGAAGGCCAGGGTCAGCATGGCCAGGTACACGCCCGACAAGCGCACGGCGAACCAGCCGTAGACGAGGGCGCCGGCGGCCGCGACCAGCGGACCCAGCAGCAAGGCCACCTCCATCGGCAGGCCGGCCGCGCGCACCAGCAGCGCCGCGCCATACGCCCCCAGGCCGAAGTAGGCGGCATGGCCGAACGAGTGCATGCCGGCGGGCCCCATGATGAAGTGCAGGCTGGCGGCGAACAGGGCGGCCACCAGCAGGTCGATCATCAGGACCGTGGTGTAGGGTGACTGGGCGGTCGCGATCGGCAGGACGAGCAGCACGGCCCCCAGCATGGCCGCCGCCATCAGATAGGTCTTGCCGGCGCGGCGCAAGGGCTCTTCCTGCATGCCCACGTAGCGGCTCGTGGCCTGGGGTCGCCCCATCAGGCCCCAGGGCCGCGCCACCAGCACCACGGCCATCACCAGAAATTCGACCACCAGGGTCAGCTTGGAAAACGACAGGCTGAAGCCCGCGATCTCCACCACGCCCAGCCAGATGCAGACGGCCTTGATCTCGGCAATCAACAGCGCGGCCGCGTAGGCGCCGGGGATCGAGCCCATGCCGCCCACCACCACCACCACAAAGGCCGCGCCGATGGTGTTCAGGTCCATCTCCAGCGTGGCCGGTTCGCGCGGCAGCTGCAGGGCGCCGCCCAGGCCCGCCAGCAGGGCACCCAAGGCGAACACGGCGGTGAACAGCCAGGCCTGGTTCACGCCCAGCGCGCTCACCATCTCCCGGTCCTGCGTGGCGGCGCGCACCAGGGTGCCCCAGCGGGTGCGCGTCAGCAAAAGCCAGAGCAATCCCAGCACCACCGGGCCGACAATGATCAGGAACACATCGTAGGTGGGAAACTGCCGCCCCAGAATCTGGACCGCGCCCGACAAGCCCGGCGCACGCGGCCCCAGCAACTCGTCGGGACCCCAGAACCACAGCACGGCGTCCTTGATGACCAGCACCAGCGCGAAGGTAGCCAGCAACTGGAACAGCTCGGGCGCCTTGTAGATGCGCCTGAGCAGCAGCACCTCGATCAGGGCACCCAGCACGCCCACCGCGAGGGTGGCCAGCAGCAAGGCCGGCCAGAAGCCCAGGCCGGTGCCCAGGCGCTCCACCAGGGTGTAAGCCACGTAAATGCCCACCATGAAGAACGAGCCGTGGGCGAAGTTCACGATGCGCGTCACGCCGAAGATCAGCGACAGGCCGGCTGCCACCAAAAACAGCGAGGACGCACCGGCCAGCCCATTGAGCAGCTGGACCACGAAACCTGAAAAACTCATAACGTACGGCCCTTTTCAGACACCCCTGCGCCGCCCGGTGTCGGCGGATGCGGCAAGCCGCGCGAAGCCGCCTGCGAGAGGCAGCGAGCACACCCAGTGGGGAGCAAGGGAGTCCACATGCTTTCAGTCCGCAGCGCGCAGTTTCTTGACTTCGCTGTCGCTGGGCAGGTATTTCGCCCCGTCCAGGTAGGTGTAGTCGACCATCACGCCCTTGCCGCCTTCATTTTTGGTCTTGCCCACAAAAGCACCCATGGTGGACTGGTTGTCCTGGGCACGGTAGGTGATCTTGCCGAAGGGGCTCTCGACCTGCAGGCCCTTGAAGGCTGCCACCAGCTTGTCGGTCTCGCTGCTCTTGGCCTTCTTCAGACCGGCGGCGATGGATTTGATCGCCGTGTAGCCGACCACCGAACCCAGGCGCGGGTAGTCCTTGTACTTGTTGTGGTAGGCCAGGAAGAACGCCTTGTGCTCGGGCGTCTGGATGCCATACCAGGGGTAGCCGGTCACGACCCAGCCGTTGGGCGCTTCATCCTTGAGCGGGTCCAAATACTCCGGTTCGCCGGTCAGCACGCTGACCACTTCGCGGCCCTGGAACAGGCCACGGGTATTGCCTTCGCGCACGAACTTGGACAGGTCGGCGCCGAACAGCACGTTGAAGATCGCATCCGGCTTGGCATCGGCCAGCGCCTGCACCACGCTGCCCGCATCGACCTTGCCCAGCGGTGGCGCCTGCTCCACGACAAACTCCACATCCGGCTGCGCCGCCTTGAGCAGCTGCTTGAAGGCCGCCACCGCCGACTGGCCGTACTCGTAGTTGGGGTAGACCACCGCCCAGCGCTTTTTCTTCAGCTTGACGGCTTCCGGCACCAGCATGGCGGCCTGCATGTAAGTGCCCGGGCGCAGGCGATAGGTGTACTTGTTGCCGCTGCCCCAGATGATCTTGTCGGTGAGCGGCTCGCCGGCCAGGAAGAAGAACTTCTTCTGCTTGGCGAAGTCGGCCACGGCGAGGCCCGTGTTGGACAGGAAGGTGCCGGTGAGCACATCGATCTTCTCGCGGGAAATCAGCTCTTCGGCCACGCGCACCGCGTCACCGGGGTTGGCGTTGTCGTCGCGGGTGATCAGCTCGACCTTCTTGCCGTTGACGCCGCCCGCGGCATTGATCTCTTCAATGGCCAGCTCCATGCCTTTCTTGTAGGGCTCCAGGAAAGCGGGCTGGGCCTTGTAGCTGTTGATCTCGCCTATCTTGATCACCCCCTGCGCATGGGCGGGGGACAGCATGGCCAGCGTTGCGGCAACGCTGGCGGTGTACATCATCGATCGTAGTATCTTCATGTCAAAACTCCTGGGCTTCAGATAAGTAAAGGAAAAGGCAGGCACGGTTGCGGGGGTGAACGAAAAACAAAGGCGCGACACTTGGCGCGTCAACAAGGACTTGCGCCACAGACATCGCGGACACACCGGGGCGACTCATCGCAGGCCATCCTGGCCCACCATCTCGCCGACCTGCAAGCCACCGATGCGCGGCAAGGGCCGGCCGCTGGCGGTCACGACCACGGCCACCACGATTTCATTGGCTCTTGGGGCATCCGAGACGCGCGCTTCCATCGCGTCAAAATGGCTGCGCACGAAAGCAGCGTCCTTGTGGCCGAGCGGCACGTCAATCGCCGTCCCCAGGCCACCTATTTTTTTTGCCGAAGGCACCAGCGCGGCGCCCTTTTCAACGGCCTTGCGCAAGGGCGCGCCCAGCTTGGGGTGCAGGATGGCGGCGGCATGCTCGAGCTCGCCCGCCTCGCCCACAATCGCCGCCTTGCCGTAACTCTGCGCGGCACCGGGCGCAATGCCAAGCGCTTGCACGCATTTATCGCCGAGCAGGCCGCCCAGCTCCTCGCCAATGGCGATCAACTCGTCGAGGTTTTCGACATAGTGGCCGGCGCAGGGGTTGGCTATCACCGCCATGGCCAGGGCGCGCCGGGCCGGCGGGTTGATTGGACGCCCCATTTCGATGAGGACTTCATCGACCTGGACAATAATTTTTCGAATCTTGGCGGGCATGAAAATCTTCCTCTTGAATATTACGGCGGCGTTGTGTCGGGGCTGGATCGGGATGGTTCCATGCGGTTTGCCGCATCCGGTCTAACGGAGCCCATCCCAGCGTGCAATGCCATGGGGCTCGAGCCCACCCACGCGGGCATGAACCCGTGCGCCCGAGCTCATCGCCAGGATATAGACGATTTCATCGGACGCCGGCGCCCCCGGCACGCGCACCTCGATGGCATCGAAATGACTGCGCACGTAGCTGGCGTTGATGTGGGTCAGGGGCACATCGAGCGCGGTACCAGGCGCCCCCACTTTCTTGGTGGAGGGCACGATGGCCAGGGCATTGCCTGGTTGTCCTGTCTTTTCCTCGGCCTGGCCTTTGGCGTATGCGTCGCGGTCACCCTTCCAGCCCAGCAACTCGCGCATCGCGTAACCGCCTGGCACATGCCACAAGGCACCATGCTCCAGCTCGCCGGCCGCCCCCACCACGGCACCCTTGCCATAGCCGGCAATGCGTTCAACCGGCAAGCGCATCGCCGCCAGCAGGCGGTGCGCCATGTCAACACCCACGTCCTGCAGCGCATCCATCATCGGCAGTATGTGGGGCTCGTAGCGACCGGCGAACGGGTTCGTCAGCACCACGCCAATGGCTCCACGTATCAGAGGAACGGCAGCCACCGGACCGAATTCATGGCGGATTTCTTCCACGTGGGTAAAGATGCGTCTTAGGGTGATCATGCGTTGATTGAATCTCTGTAGCAAGTTAAGCAAATACCGAGCCAAGCAGCCGCGGCCCATCAGCCATCTGCAGTGCTGTTTCACGCCACTGTCCCTGGCACACCAAGGCGGCAGACCAGATCAATCCGGCCTGCTGCAACGCCTGCGCCTTGAGCAGTCCCGCGGCCAAGGCTGCGCGGACCGACTCCCTGTCCAGCCGGGGGACCGCCACGGTGACGCGAAGAGAACCCAGATCGCTGTCGTCCTTGATGTCGCAAGCCGGCTGCCGCACGATGCCAGGATGCGCCACATTGACGGCATTGGCAATCACCGTCGCGGCGGCATCGGCCTGCGCCGCGCTGGCCGCCAGCACCGTGACGCTGTCGGCAATGCCCAGCGAGAAGCTGCGGCCCCGCCAGCCGCTGGTGGCAATGCCGCGCACCGGCAACTCGTAGTCCAGCTCGCATTGCGCATCGGTGCCAAGGCCACGTGCATCGTTCAGCGTGTTGTTCAAGGCCGCGCCCAGCTCCCCCAGATCGGCAAACAGGCCCACGCGCACCGACTGGCCAGTCGTCAGGTGCAAGGCAATGTCGCCGCCATTGTTGACCCAGGCTCGCTGGACACCCGCGCGCCGATAGCAGGCGATCAGTTCCTGCGCGACCGACCCCGCCACGGCGGCCATGGGCGTGATGAAGCCGGCGCGATATGGCGCGCAGGCATCCCACATGCGTTGTGCGACGGTCCCCGTCAAACGCTCACGGGCCGGTGGCAGCGGTCCGCTCGCCGGCAAAGCCCGGCGCAAGACCGGCAGTTCGGCGACCAGCTCGTCCAGCACGGTGCCAAAGCGCCGCCACGCCGCCTGGTGAGCGAGCTCCACTGCCGCCGCCTCGCCCTGCGCCCCGATCACGAGATCGATCGGGCCGTGCTGGAAATGCCAGCGGCCATCAGCCAGGGGAGCGCGTTGGGCAGGCATGGAGATGGCTCACATCGGGTTGCGTCAGCCCAGCAGCGGCGGCTGCCCCAGCGGCCAGGGATTGGCGGCGGCGCCCTGCGTCCACAACCGGGCGGTCGGCGCACCCTCGTTGTGCCAGGCCCCGCTTTGCAAAACCTGCTCCAGGCTGCGCACGTAATCCATGTGGCCGCCCAGGCTCCGGTAATCGGCCAGGCGCATGCTGAATTCGATGGGTGCGACGATGGCAGGCGTGGGAACGGTTCCAAAACTCTTGTCCGGCATGCGCATCACATCCACCATCACGGTGATGCCCCCGCCAGGCCACACATAGGCCGGCGCGCCGCCGCAAGTGACATTGACCAGGGCCTGCTTGATGGCCCGGGTCAGCAGCACCGGGTTTTCGGTGACGCCCGCGCGCAGGCTGCCGCCAGCCCCGCCCAGGAACAGTACCGTGCACAGCGAGGGCTCGCAGTTCTCGCCGATCCGATCCACGATGCGCCGAACGCCGGCCGGCATCTCCTGTTCCACCGCCTGCAATGCCTCGTCCAGCACATACCAGGCCGCATGTTCCCCCGTGGTGGAGGTCATCAGGAGGCGCATGCCGGGGCGGGCCACCTGCGGGTCCCAGCCCTCGATGATGGACAGGGGGTCCGCAATGTCGGTGCCGCCCCAGCCCGTGCCCGGGTTGGCCACCTGGAAGTAGCGGCCCGGCGTCGATTTGCGTCCGCGCAGCTGGATGCCCGAGCGCGGCATGTCCAGGCAGCGGCCGGCCTGGTGCTCGGTCAGTACCCCGGTGATATGGTCATCCACCACCACCACCTCATCGGCCAGGCCGAACAACTGCTTGGCAAAAATACCGACGGCGGCCGAGCCGCAGCCGACCCGCATGCGCTGCTCCTCAACGCCATTGACGAGAGGCGCGCGACCGGCCTGAATCACGACCTGCGAGCCGCCATCGATGGTGAATTCCACGGCCTGCTTGTTGCCCAGGCTCTCCATCATCTGCGCCGTGACGCGGCCTTCCTTCTTGCTACCGCCCGTGAGGTGATGCACACCGCCCAGGGACAGCATTTGCGAGCCATACTCGGCCGTGGTCACATGCCCGACCACCTCGCCCTTGCAGCGCACGTTGGCCTGCTCCGGTCCGAGGTAGCGGTCCGTGTCGATCTTGACCTTGAAACTGCAGTAACTGAAGATGCCTTCGGTCACCACCGTCACCATGTCCACGCCCTGGGCCCGGGAGGCCACGATGAAGGGCGCGGGCTTGTAGTCCGGATAGGTGGTGGAAGAGCCGACCCCGGTGACAAACACCTCGTCCGCCAGCAGCAGATCGCCGTTCCAGTCCGGCGCAAGCGCCGGGCCAGCGCCCTGCGCCGCCGGCTCATCCGCGAACCGAGCGGCAAAGGGCACCAGCGGCACCGTGTCGCCGGACAACGCGCGGCGCAACACCACCACAGGATCCACGCGCACCAGCGCGCCAGCCTGGTTGGCATAGCGGTCGCAGGCCCCCGAGCGGCCCTCCGAAATCTGGCACAGCACGGGGCAGGCGTTGCATTCGATCTTGTCCGTGGTCATGCGCTCGTTTCGCGGCCCGGCCTGCTCCGGCATCTGGGGCGGCATGGCGCTGTCCATGCCTGGCAATCCATCGGTTTTAGTGTGCTCGGTCATGTTGAACGGGGATCAAACAAATGAAACAAAGAGACAGAAAAAGTACTTGTGCCAAGGCCGTATTTTATGTAGCATTCACTTAACTAAAATGTTGTAAACGCTACATTTATTGATTGATCGGCAATTTAGCATAAACCCATGCGCACCGCAATAGATACTTTCTTGGGCCATAAAAGACGTGGCGCGCCCGGCGCATGCGCGATCGGCCTGACGCCCGCCCAAGGCGGTCAAGGCCCTTGCTGAGCCGCACCGGATCGCCAACGTTTATCAACTCCAACCTCCGCCACTACTGTCATGAGTGCATTCAACGAAGAGCGCGTGCTGAGCGTGCATCACTGGACCGACAAGCTGTTCACCTTCACCACCACGCGCGACCCGTCGCTGCGGTTTTCCAATGGGCATTTCACGATGATCGGCCTGCGGACCGACGGCAAGCCGCTGCTCAGGGCCTACAGCATCGTCAGCGCCAACTATGAAGAGCATCTGGAATTCCTCAGCATCAAGGTGCCCGATGGCCCGCTGACCTCTCGCCTGCAGCACATCAAGGTGGGCGACAGCATCATCGTGGGGCGCAAGCCGACCGGCACGCTGCTGATCGACTACCTGCTGCCTGGCAAGCGCCTGTACATGTTCTCCACCGGCACGGGACTTGCGCCCTTCATGAGCGTGATCCGCGACCCGGCCAGCTATGAAAAATACGAAGAGCTCATTCTGGTGCACGGCGTGCGCCAGGTTGAGGAACTGGCTTACCACGACCTGCTGACCGAGCACCTGCCGCAGCATGAATTCCTGGGCGAGATGGTCAGCAAGCAATTGCGTTATTACCCCACCGTGACACGGGAAGCCTTTCACACCATGGGCCGGATCACCGACATCATCGAAAGCGGCAAGCTCGCCAAGGACCTGGATCTGCCCGAGCTGGACCCCGCCACCGACCGCGCCATGATTTGCGGCAGCCCCGCCATGCTGCGCGATTTGAAGCACCTGCTGGAAGAGTGCGGCTTCCAGGAAGGCAACACCTCGCGACCCGGCGACTTCGTGATCGAACGCGCGTTCGCCGAGCAGTAAGCCCCATCCCGTCCCAGACCATTCCATGTCCAGCACCGCAAAACCAGGCCGCCAGCCCGTTGCCAGCAAGGCGGCGCCTGGCCGCAAGAGCGGTAAGTCCGCCAAACCGGGCTTGCGCGAGCAAGGCGCGCAGGCCACGCGCGACAGCATCCTGCGGGCAGCGACCAAGATCTTCGCCAAGCACGGGTATGACGGCGGCAGCGTGGAGAAAATCTCCAGCGCCGCCAAGTCGTACGACCGCATGATCTACTACTATTTCGGCAGCAAGGAAGGCTTGTTCATCGAGGTGCTGGAAGACATTTACCGCCGCATGAACGAGGCCGAGTCGCGCCTGGACCTGAACGCGGCGCAGCCGGTCGAGGCGCTCAGGGCGGTGATCCGGTTTGTGCTCGGCTACTACCGCAAGAACCCGGAGTTCATCACGCTGCTCAACACCGAGAACCTGCACAAGGGCCGGCATATCTCAAAATCCATGCGGGCCCGGGAATATTCGTCCCCCGCCATCGCGGTGATCGGTCAGATCCTGCAAAGCGGCGCCGCCCAGAAGCTGTTTCGCAAGGACCTGCTGGCCCGCGACGTGTATTTGCTGATCGCCGCCACGAGCTACTTTTACATGTCCAACCGCTACACCCTGTCCGCCTTCCTGGGCGAGAACCTGGAGGCACCCGATGCGCTTGCGCACTGGGAAGCCTTTGTCACCGACACGGTGTTGCGCACCGTCGCCGCCTAAGCACCCCGCAGGACCCGCGGCCTAGAATCCACTGACCTCACGAAAGGCATCCCATGGCAGAACCCGCAGCGGGCGCGAAGTCCGGCAAAGTCGTCATCAAGAACATCGGCCTGCTGCTCTCGGGCGACATCGACCGGCCGATTCTGGATGCCGATACCCTGGTTGTGCTTGACGGCTTGATCGTGGCCGTGGGCCGCGAGAAGGACTGCGACATGGCCGGAGCCCGCACCGTGATCGATGCGAGGCAAACCTGTGTCGCGCCCGGCCTGATCGACAGCCATGTGCACCCGGTATTTGGCGACTGGACGCCGCGCCAGAACCAGATCGGCTGGATCGACTCCACGATGAACGGCGGCGTCACCACCATGATTTCCGCGGGCGAGGTTCATCTGCCAGGCCGCCCCAAGGACATCGTCGGCCTGAAGGCCCTGGCCATCACCGCGCAACGCGCGTTCGACAACTTCCGTCCGGGCGGGGTAAAGGTCATCGCCGGCGCGCCGATCATCGAGAAGGGCATGGTCGAGCAGGATTTCAAGGACCTCAGCGAAGCCGGCGTGTCGCTGCTCGGCGAAGTCGGCCTGGGCTCCGTCAAGGCGGGGTACGAAGCCAAGGAAATGGTGGCATGGGCCCGCAAATACGGCATCCAGAGCACCATCCACACGGGCGGCCCGTCCATCCCCGGCTCGGGCCTGATCGACAAGGACGTGGTGCTGGAGGCCGATGCCGACGTGATCGGCCATATCAACGGCGGCCACACGGCGCTGCCCGAAGCCCATGTGTGCGAGCTGTGCGAGAAGTCATCCCGCGCCATCGAAATCGTGCACAACGGCAACGAGAAAGTGGCCATCGCCGCGGCCCAGGCCGCGCTGCAGCTCAAATGCCCGCACCGCATCATTCTGGGCACGGACGGGCCGGCCGGCTCGGGTGTTCAGCCCCTGGGCATGCTGCGCCTGATTGCGCTGCTGTCCAGCCTGGGCAACATCCCCGCCGAGCTGGTGTTCTGCTTTGCCACGGGCAACACCGCGCGCATCCGCCGACTGAATTGCGGCCTGATTGAAGTGGGGCGCGCCGCCGACTTTGTCTTCATGGACAAGGCCCAGCATTCGGCCGGAAGAGACTTGCTCGACAGCGTGCGGCTGGGCGACATCCCCGGTGTCGGCATGGTGATGATCGATGGTGTTGTGCGATGCGAGCGCAGCCGCAACACGCCCCCCGCGACCACCGTGCCAGTCGTTGTGCCTGCGTAAGACGGCCTGGCAGCCAGCGCCCCGCGCACGCCATCCCGGTCCGTGCGTTCGACCGCTCGGCTTCGGGAGACTGTCACCGCAACCTGACGACCTGATCCGATTCACCCTTGCGGATCTCGACCAGGGAATCGAGCGCCTTCACCATGGCCTGAAAGCTGGCGTAGCCATGGTCTTTTGTGTCGAAGGTCGGGTCCAGCCGCTTGATCATGTGCCAGATGGACCCCTTGTTGACCCAGGAATCGCCCTTGGTTTCGGCCAGCAGCCTGATGGCGCGCTTGAATATCTCCGCGGCCGGATTCACGGGTTCCGGCGGCGCCGCCGGCGTCAGGGCGTCTGGCTGCGGCAACTCGGCCCCGGCAGGGACCTCGACCAGATTTTCATAATAGCGAAACTCATGGCAACTCTTGGCCCAATGCCGGTTGGTCGATTTGCGGGCACCCACCCCAATCAGCGTGCGGCCAGCCGCCTTGATCTTCTGGGAGACGGGCATGAAGTCGCTGTCGCCTCCCACAATCATGATGGTTCCGATATGGCTGAAACGGCTGATGTCCTCCACGGCATCGAGACACAGCTTGATATCGGCCCCGTTCTTGGCGGAAGCGCCCGGCGAGAACAGCTGGATCAGTTCAACCGCGCCCTGGAGCAGGGCATCCCGGTAGCGACCGAAATATTGCCAGTTGCAATACGCGCGGTTGATGGCGATCGGCCCGAAAGATGAGGCCAGCTCGACGATGGCCTGAACGTCGATCAGGGGCTCCTGGGACTTGAAGCGCCCGTCCGGTTTGTTGTAGGACCCCTCTCCCAGTCGCGCGTCCGACAGACTCGCGTGAAGATTCTCGAAGTCCCAGTACAGGGCGACCGACTTGTTTTCTTCGTTGTCGCTTCTATTCATGGTGTCCATCCCGGCTATTGCTTGTCCGCCAATGCTAACCGGCCCGCTCCGCCCGCTGGCGTGCGCAGCCCCCGCCGATGGCAGCCGGCCCGCCAACCCGCTTCCTTGCCGTGCCGCAGGCGCTCTTGATCGCATTGCGCGGGAAAACCCTATACTGGCCCATGCACGCATGGCATCTTGCGCGCCGGGAAGGAGTTCATTTGGCTGACAGTGGAGCAACACCCAAACCAGCAGGCAGCAGCCTCGCCCTGCTGCAGCGCTTGGTCTCGACAGCGTCGGCGTCAGGCCCCGGGGCGCCTGCCGGCCACCGGCTCAACCTGGCGCTTCAGGGCGGTGGCGCGCACGGCGCATTCACCTGGGGGCGTGCTGGACGCCTTGATCGAGGATCCGCGCATCCAGTTCGAGGGGCTGAGCGGCAGCAGCGCCGGCGCCATGAACGCGGTGGTCCTTGCCGACGGCTGGATGAAGGGCGGGCGCGACGGCGCGCGCCAGGGCCTGACGGATTTCTGGACGGAGGTCGGAAAGCAGATGCCCTGGGGGCTGATGACCCGGCGCAAGGGCGACGTGATCAGCCTGTCGCCCACCAGCAAGTTGCTGGCGAACTGGGCCGAGTACTTCTCGCCAGCGCAGCTCAACCCGTTCGACCTGAATCCATTGCGCGATCTGCTCAACCGCCAAGTGGATTTCGAGCGCTTGCGCGCGGGCAGTCCGTTCAAGTTGTTCGTCGGTACCACGCAGGTGAACACCGGAAAGCTGCGGGTGTTTCGCGAAAACGAACTGAACGTCGACGTGTTGCTCGCCTCCTCGTGCCTGCCCAAGATCCATCGCACGGTGGAGATCGACGGCGAGCCGTACTGGGACGGCGGCTATTCCGCGAATCCCGCGGTATCCCCGCTGTTCTATGACTGCGATTCGCGCGATGTGCTGCTGGTGCTGCTCAATCCGCTCAAGCGCGAAGGCACGCCGAAAACGGTGGAGGAGATCGAGGCGCGCATCGTCGAACTGGCGTTCAGCGCCAACTTCATGCGCGAGATGCGCACCTTCGTTCATGCGACTGAATTCTCGAACTCGACCTTCCTGACGAAGGGCCGGCTTGAGCGGCGCCTGCAGGAGATGCGCTTTCACATGATCGACTCCACCAACCTGGAGAGCCTGCTGCGCAGCGAGACCAAGGTGCTGGCGCACGGTCCGTTTCTCGATCTGCTGCGGGGACAGGGGCGCGAGCGTGCCGCGGACTGGCTCTCGACCCATGCCGGCGATATCGGGCGGCGATCAACGATCGATATGCAAAAGTTATTTGCCTGAGCCGGCTGCGTTCCTCACCCGGGCTCCAGCAGCCTCGCCATCCTCGCGCGCAATGCTTCCGGCTGCACCTCTTTCGCCGCCATCGCCTCGCCCACATTCAGCCCCACCGCATTAAAAATGCCGCGCCGAAACGGCTTGGCCATCGCCGTCGGCTGGCCGCCCACCAGCTCGATGCGGCTAAAAAACGAACCCCAGAGGTTGGTGAGCGCCATGGGCACCACGGGCACCGGCTGCTGCTCCAGGAGCTTCATGATGCCGCCCTTGAACTCCTGCAGCGTGCCGTCCTTGCTGATGCCGCCTTCGGGGAAGATGGCGAGCAGGTCACCTTCTTTCAGCACCTGGGCAGCGGCGGCGAAGGCCGCCTCGTAGGCCACCGGGTCTTCGCTGCGCGGGGCAATAGGAATGGCCTTGGCCAAGCGGAACAACCAGCCCAGCACCGGCACCTTGAAAAGGCGGTGGTCCATGAGGAAACGAATCGGCCGCGGGCTGGCGGCCTGCAGCAGCACGGCGTCGACAAAACTCACGTGGTTGCAGGCCAGGATGGCCGGGCCAATGGTGGGGATGTTGTCGTCGCCCGTGACCTTGAACCGGTAGACGAAGTGGCTCAGCACCCAGGCCACGAAGCGCAGCAGGTACTCGGGCACCAGCAGGAAGATATAGAGCGCCACCACCGCATTGGCCAGCCCCACCAGGAAAAAGATTTGCGGAATGGTGAGCTGCAGCGCCAGCAAGGCGCCGGCAATGACCGAGCTGGCGATCATGAACAGCGCATTGAGGATGTTGTTGGCGGCGATGATGCGCGCGCGGTGCGTGGCCGGGCTGCGCAGCTGGATGAGTGCGTACATGGGCACGCTGTACAGGCCGGCAAACAGGCTGAGCAGCAGCAGGTCGGCCATGACGCGCCAGTGCGCCGGCTGGGCCAGGAAGGCGGCCAGGCTGTAATGGGCGGCACCCGCCAGCTGGCCAGCTGGCGGCACCAATCCACGCGAGGCGAAATACAGGTCGATGGCGAACACCGTCATGCCGATGGCACCCAGCGGCACCAGGCCGATTTCCACATGGCGGCGGCTGAGCATTTCGCACAAGAGCGAGCCGATGCCGATGCCGACCGAGAACACCACCAGCAGTGCCGAGGCCACGTGCGCGTCGCCGTGCAGCACTTCCTTGGCGAAGCTGGGGAACTGGCTCAGGAACACGGCGCCGAAGAACCACATCCAGCTGATGCCCAGGAGCGAGCGGAACACCACGATGTTGCCGTGCGCTAGTCTGAGATTGCGCCAGGTCTCGCTCACCGGGTTCCAGTTGATCTTGAGGCCCGTGTCGGTGGCGGGCACGCGCGGGATGCGCGCCGCCATGAGCCGCCCCACGATGGCCAGCGCCACGCACGCCAGCGCCACGTTGTGATGGCCGACCTCGGGCATGGCCACGATCAGCCCGCCCGCGACATTGCCCAGCAGGATGGCCACGAACGTGCCCATCTCCACCATGCCGTTGCCGCCGGTGAGCTCGCGCTCATTGAGCACTTGCGGCAGATAGGCAAACTTCACCGGCCCGAACAGGGTGGAATGCAGCCCCATCAGGAAAACGCAGGCCAGCAGCACCCCCACGTTGCCCACGACAAAGCCCCAGGCCGCGACCAGCATGATCACGATTTCCAGGTTCTTCACAAAGACGATCATCACCGTCTTTTCATACTTGTCGGTCAACTGTCCGCTGGTGGCGGAAAACAGCAGAAAGGGCAGGATGAACAGCGCGCCGATCACCAGCCCGGCCAGGCTGGGGGGCAGCCAGCTCACGCTGAGCTGGTAGGTCACCATCACGGTGAAGGCGAACTTGAACAGGTTGTCGTTGGCGGCGCCGCAGAACTGCGTCCAGAAGAACGGCGCGAAACGGCGCTGGCGCAGCAGGGCAAACTGGTTGGGATGTTCTTGCGGCGCGGACCGCGGCGGCGTGATGGTGTTGTCATGCAAAAGGGTATCTCCTTGACCGTGATGCGTGTTTGGGTTGCGCGGCGCGCGCTTGCGGCGGCCAGCACTGGCTGCCGGATTTTGCCTCAGCCTGATGACAGGCGAGAGGCCGGCGATCGAGGTTTTCTCGGCCTTGGCGCCGCTGAAGTTCGGGATAACGGCGCGACAGGGCGGCTCAGTCCGCCGCCGTGAACACCGTGAGCACCCCGGTGTAGCCGTACAGGTGATGGCGCGCGATCTCGCCGCCGGCGAAAAAGCCCGCCAGCGGCACATCGCCCAGCGCGCGGCGCACGATCTGCAGCTCGGCGCTGGGCCCGCCGAAGTGCGGGCCGCCGCGGCCGGAGCAGCTCACGTAGATGGCGCCGGCAATGCGGCGCGCCGGATGCGGCGCGGCCTCGGCCTCGGACGCGCCCAGGGCATGCGCGGTTTCCACGGTCAGTTCCTCGGGCTCGAGCTCTTCGCGGATTTCGGCGCACACGCGCATCAGGTCGGCGCGCGCCGCCTGCACATTGCGCTGGCAAAACGCCAGCTGCATGCCCAGCCCCAGCTGGTCCGAGATCGCCACGCCCCGGCGCGCCGGGTCCAGCCCGATGATGTGGCGCACGATCACGTCGCTGCCGAAATTGCCGGTGCGCCCGACCACGCCGCCATCACTGGCCCGGCCACCCGCATCGGCCGGGCGCATCAGGCCCACCAGGGTGGCGCGCACGGCGGTCAGCGCTTCGCGCGGCTGCTCCAGCGAAACATTCAGGTCGCGCAGCAGCACATCGAGCGCGGGCTCGCCGTCGAGCTGCGTCACGACATTGCCCTCGGCCGCCGTGACGGTGCGTGCCTTGGACACCGGCAGGCAGCCCTGCGTCACGCGCGACACCAGATGCACGCCCTGGCCGAACGCCACGCCGCTCAGGCCACCGCTGAACACGCCGCTGGCGGCGCCGTGCCCGCTGATGTTGCCGCTGCCGCCCACGGCAAACTGCACGGTCTGCGTGCGGCTCGACGCCAGGCCGCCAAACAGGTAGCCCGAGTCGGTGCGCTCGGCCATTTCCCCAATGAGTTCGGCCAAATCCGGCGTGCCGCCATCGGCATGGATCAGCGCGGTATGCGCCTCAAAGCCCAGCCCCAGCGGCGCCACGCCGGAGAACACGCGGTACTGGTCGGTCGGCAGTTCGCACAGCATCAGCACGAGTGCCGGTTCGTCGAAATATTCCACGTTGTTGGAGGCAACGCCCACGCCCACCGTGCCGGACCAGTCGGTGACCTCGGGCAGCTCGGCGCTCAGGTGCTCCAGGATGTCCTGCGCCACGCCGGCATAGTGATCGGTGATGTAGAGCAGCGCCAGCGTCGGGCTGTGCGCATAGTCGGGCAGCGCCATCTGCGCGCGCAGCTGCGCCAGCACCAGACCGGCGGCCATGCGCCACTGCGGGTGCGTGGCGTGACCATAGGGAAACAGTTTCATGAAACAGCTCGTGGCAGCGGCATCAACGGCTTCGGCTGGCCGGTTTCCTGACGGTTTTTTTGGTTGCCGCGCTTTTCTTTTCTGCGTCGCCGGCTACAGAATTCATGGCGGACTGGGCGGCGGCGGTGTGCCGGGCCGCGTCCTGCATGGCGCCAGCGGCGATGTGCTGGAACTGCTGGGTCAGCGACCCCCACAACTGCACCGGATCGATCGCCGGGGCGGCCGCGCCCGCATCAGCCGCCCCCTGGGCCGGCTTGGCCCGGGAGCTTGCGGCCGCGGTCTTGGCGGCCTCGGCAGGCGCTGCCGCGGCTTGCGGCGTCGCCACAGGGGCGGGCGCCTGGAACTTGAAGGCACGCGCCATGCCGTCCAGATCAAGGTTCATGCCCTTGAGCGTGGCCAGTGTCATTTTCTGCACTTCCAGCGCCTGGATGGTGGCCTTGAGCGCCGTGGCGTTCTGGTCCAGCCAGAACTGCACGGCCTTGAGTTCGCCAATGCGTTTTTCCAGTTCCTGCGGATCGAGCGTCGGCGCCACCCAGCTGCCCAGATTGGAGGCCTGGGGAATGCCTTGCGTCGCCCCCCTGGCCAGGTTCTGCAGGAACTCGAAGCCGGGCACGAATTTTCCGAAACCGGCATTGGATGAATCGCTCATGGCTGCTCCCGAAAGCTTGTCTACTTGGATGCCGACAGCTTACTCCAATGCGGTGCTGCTGGCGATACGGCCAGCCTCCGGTGCCGCGCCGCCGGCTTACTCCACGCGTCCGATGCGCTGCACCAGGGCGACCATGCCGCGCGCATCGGCCTGCACGAAACGCTCGAACTCCGGTGCGTCCTGGTACTGGAAGGACGTGCCTGCCGATGCCATCGCCTGCTTCGCGCGCGGGTCCTCGGCGGCGGCCCGGGCCGCCTGGCGCAGCCGTGCCACCACCGCCTCGGGCGTGCCGGCCGGCACGAACAGGCCGGACCACTGCGAGTAGCCGATGGGCACGCCGAGCTCCTTGAAGCTGGGCACATCGGGCAGCGCGGCAAGACGTCCTTCGCCCCAATGCGCCAGGGCACGCAGCTTGCCCGCGCGGATGTGTTGCATGACGCTGGACGGGCCGGTGGAGACGGCATCCACCTGGCCGGCCAGCACCGCCATCACGGCCGGCCCCGCGCCGGTGTAGGGCACATGCAGCATGAAGGTGTTGGTGGCCACCTTGAGCTGCTCCATCGGCACATGCATGGTGCCGTAGTTGCCGGAGGAGCCGAAGGTGACGGTGCCGGGCTTGGCCTTGACCGCGGTGATGAAGTCCTTGTAGGTTTTCCAGGGGCTGTCGGCCCGCACAATCAGCACGGTCGGGTCGGCCGTGAAGCGGGCCACGGGCTTGAGCTGCTCGAGCGTGAACATGGGCGCGCGGCGCAGTATCTTGTCCGCCTCGGGCAGCACCACGATGGAAGACAGCGCCATGAGCATGCTGTAGCCGTCGGGCTTGGCCTTGGCGACCTGTGCCATGCCGATGCCGCCGCCGGCGCCCCCCTTGTTTTCCACGATGACGGACTGCTTGAGCGCGCGCCCCATGGCTTCAGCCACCGGGCGTCCGACGGTGTCGGCCACGCCGCCCGGGGGGAACGGCACCAGCATGCTCACCGGCTTGCTCGGGTAGTCGTCCTGCGCCAGCGCGGGCAGGCCCAGCATGCCGGCCAGGCCGGCACCGGCGAGTTGCAGAAGTTGGCGGCGTTCAGTCATGTTTGTCTCCTTGTATGTTGTGTCATGGGAAGCCTATCGGTTGCTCATCCTTGAGCGCTTGCGTGACGGCATCCAGGCAGGGAACGCCGCGGAACCGGCCTGGCCGGACCGCTGTCGTTGCCCCCTGGGGGATGGCCGCCTGGGGGCATTTCACATTTCTTCCACGCGGTTGTTGAGCTCGCCCAGCCCCGTGACCGCCACGCGCACCAGGTCGCCGTGGCGCAGGAATTTCGGGGGCGTGAAGCCGATGCCCACGCCCACCGAAGTGCCGGTGGCGATGATGTCACCGGGCAGCAGCGTCATGGCGCGCGACATGGTTTCGATCAAGGTCGGCACGTCAAAGATCAGCTGGGACATGCGGGCATCCTGGCGCAGCTCGCCGTTGACCCAGGTTTGCATGCGCATCGAATCCACCGGCGCTTCATCCGCCGTGGTGATCCAGGGACCGAGCGGGCAAAAGCCGTCGAGCGACTTGCCCAGAAACCACTGGGCGTGGTTCTTTTGCAGGTCGCGTGCGGTCACGTCGTTGAGCGCGACGAAACCGAACACCTTGCCCATGGCGTCCTGCTTGGACACGTGGCGGCAGCGCTGGCCGATGACCACGCCGATCTCGCCTTCATAGTCCACCGACGACGTGTGCTTCGGGTCGAAGCGGATGGCATCGCCCGGGCCGGACAGCGTGGTCGTGGCCTTGGTGAAGATCTGGGGATAGGCCGGAATGGCCGAGGCGCCGCTGGTCGCGTTGAAACCGCTCTTGTCGAACTCCATGGCATGCTCATGGTAGTTCTTGCCCACGGCAAACACATTGCGCACAAAGGCCGACAGCGGCGCCAGCCATTTGACTTGCGCCAGCGGCACGCGCTCGGTGGCGGCCGCCGCCAGTTGGGCCGCCGTCAGCCCCTGCTCGATCACCGCCAGCACCGGGTTCGGGTGCGCGGCGAGCTCGCCCCCCACCAGCGCGGCTTCCTGCTTCTGCTCGTCAATCAAGGCCAGCCATGTCTTGCCTGCCCTCTCCACGCGTCCAATCTTCATGTCGTCTCCTGATACTGAAAGCAAACCAGTCCAATTGGTTTACTTTGGTTTGCATTGGGCAAAATTATAGAACAGCTTCAACCAGAGACTAGCCATCCCATTTTGTTGGCCTAGGAGAATCAATTGGTTGAATTTGGTACGATACGCGTCATCTTCATACCCACCCTCTTTGGCAAGCCATGGACCCTTTAGCCCTGTTGCGGGAAACCATCATCGAGAACCTGAAGTCCGGCACCTGGCGTGCCGGGCACCGCATCCCGACCGAGCGCGAACTTTGCGAGCAGTTCGGCCTGGGCCGCTCGTCCGTGCGCCGGGTGCTGGCGCAACTCAAGGACGCCGGCCTCATCACCCAGACTGTCGGCAGCGGAACCTACATCAGCGACGACGTCCACAGAAAATTACCCGCCCTGGCGGGCGCGCCGACCCTGACGGCCAGCCCGGCCGAATTGATGGAAGCGCGCATGGCGCTGGAGCCCTCCATCGTGGAGATGGTGATCCGCAACGCCACGCCCGCCGACTTTGCCCGCATGGCGCAGTGCTGCGAACAGGCGGAACAGGCGAACTCGCTCGAGGAGTTCGAGCACTGGGACGGGCTGCTGCACGAGGCCATCGCCGAAGCGGCGCACAACACCTTCATCTCGAATGTCTTTCACCTCATGAACCAGGCCCGCTCCCAGGGCGAATGGGGCATGCTCAAGCGCAAGAGCGTCACGCCCGAGCGCCGCGCCGCCTACCAGCAGGAACACCGCCAGCTCGTGACCGCCTTGCGCGACCGCGACCTGGCGAGTGCCACGGCGCACACGCGCGAGCACCTGCTGCATGTACGCCGCAACCTGCTCGGCTTTTGAGCGTGACGGCCGGACTCAGTGCACCGGCTTGTGGCCCGGCTCCGCCATGCCGGCCTTGTCGCCCATCATCGCCGCCGGTGCCGTCACGGCCACGGGCAGCTTGAGCTCGACCTTGCTCTCCACGCCCTTAGCGTCCTTGAACACCAGCGTCAGCGGCACCGTGCTGTCTTTCTTCAGCGCGGTTTTCAGATCCATCAGCATCACGTGGTAGCCGCCGGGCTTGAGCTCCACCGTCTTGCCCGCCGGCAGGTCCAGGCCACCGCTCACGGCGCGCATTTTCATGACGTCGCCTTCCATCTTCATCTCGTGCACCTCGGTCACGCCGGCCACGGGGGATGAGCCGCCCACCAGCCTGGCGCCGTCCTTCGCGGTGATTTTCATGAAGGCGCCGGTGGCCTTCTGGCCCTGCACCGTGGTGCGGACCCAGGCGTCCTTGACTTCCACCGTCTGGGCGTAAAGGGTGCCACTGGCCATGGCGAGGGTGGCGATGAGTGCTTTGAGTTTCATGGTTTTCTCCTTGGGAAACAGTTTAAAGAACACGGGAACATGGTGCGGCATTCAGTCAATGCAGGTGCCCGGACGGCCCGGAGGGCAGGACTTCGAGCAAGGCCGCCGGCGACTTCAGGCCTTTCGTCGAGGTGCCCGCCGCGGGCACCTGCGTCCACTCCAGACGGCCTTTCTCGCAGGTCTGCAATACCTTGAACCACAGGGCGCCGGCCTCGGCCGGCAGGCTGCCGCGCAGGACGAACTCGTCATACCAAGCGTCGGGCAGCCAGTTCTCCCTGGCGGCGGCGGTCCAGCTGATCTCGGTGACATCTTCCGTCACCTGCTTGCCGTGGCTGCTGTACGGCCGGGCCAGTTTCTCGCGCCGGATGGCCAGCACCCAGCCCGGCTTGGGCATGGGCTTGGCGCCCTGGAAACCGGCGGGCAGCAACACCGTGATGGCGGTCGTGGCCGCGCCTTCGCAGCCATGCCCCACGCGCAGCGCGGCCTTGTAGCCGCTGCCGGCCAGGGCCACCGGCTCGTCCAGCACCACATGGGGGAAAACGGCTGTAGCCCACGAAAATAGTGCGTAGGTAGCTATTGTTTTTATAGCAATTTTGATCTTCATGATGTTCTTCCGGTTCGGCGCTTACAGGTCGGCCCGCAGCTCGGCCATGTAGGTGCGCTGCGGGTAGGGATGGAAATTCCAGTACTGGTAGTTGTTGAGGTTGTCGATGCCGAAGGCGGCCGTCCAGCGCCGGTCGATCTTGTAACGCACGCGCAGGTCGGTGGTGAAGTAGCGGCTGGCCGCGGTGTAGGCAAAGCCGTTCACGTCCGCGTTGTTCAGCGTCGAATACTGGTCGCCGCTGTAGCGCGCGCCCAGCGACGCCGTCCAGTGCGGGTCAAAGCGGTAGCTGGCCAGGGCGGTGGCGCGCCACAGGGGCACGCGCGGCTGGTACTTGTCGATGGTGTCACCCGGCGTCGCGACATAACCGCTGTTCTCGACGATGCGCGAATCGGCGTAGGTCAGGCTGGCCGAGAGGTCCAGGCCCGGCTTGAGCACATCGCTGCCCTGAAACGCCAGCTCCAGCCCGGCGGTGTGAATGGCGTCGACGTTCTGGATGCGGGTCACGACGGACCCGCCCACCACGCTGGACTGGGAATAGAGCGAATCCCGCACGGCTTCATAGAACAGGGTCGCGCGCAGCAGCGCGTGGCCCAGGTCCTTTTCCACCGACAGCTCGGTGGTCCAGGATTTTTCGGGCTTGAGGTTGGGATCGTTGACCAGGGTCAGCGTGCCGGTGGTGGCGCCATACAGCTCCTGCACCGTGGGCATGCGCACGGCGCGGCCGGTGGAGAGCTTGAACACCGTGTCCCCCGCGTACTGGTAGGCCAGCGCGGCCTTGGGCGACACATGGGTTTCGTTGCGGTCCGCATAGGCCAGGGCGCTGGAAGCGGTGCGGGTGTAGCCGCCCGATGCGCTCCAGCTCTCCACGCGCGCGCCCAGCACGGTTTTCCACTTCGGCGCCAATGACCAGGTGTCCTGGCCATACAGGCTTTGCATCTGTGTCTTGCCCCCCACGTCGGTGTTGAGCGAGCCGGCGGCGTCAGCCAGCCAGTTGCCCGCGATGTTGGACTTGAGGATGCGCAGCTGGTAGTTCTCCTGCTGGAAGCCGAAGTCGACAATGTGCGCGCCCTGCATGCCCTGCGGGCGCCAGGTGCCCTTGGCGGCCAGGGTGCTCCAGCCGGTGCCGTTCTGGTCGGTGAGGGTGCCCGCGCCGCCCGTCAGGTTGGCCGCCGAGTTCACCGTGGCCGAGCGCAACAGATCGCGGCTGTAGTCGTACCGGCTGGCCGCGACTTCCCAATCCCACTCGCCCCTGGTATTGCTCTTGACCGACAGGCCGTGCATGACATGCTCCAGGCTTTCCCTGGAGGCATTGAACAAATTGCTCAGGCCGTAGTCCAGGCCGTCGATCTTCACCGTGCCGCTGTACACCGGGTTGCCGGCCGCATTGCGCAAATAGGTCTGCGGCGTGCCCTCCGATGTGTTGTTCCAGTAGCCCAGCGTGTAGCTGGCGCGCAGCGTGGGCGAAAAGTCATAGGCCAGTTTGAGCTTGGCATGGTCCTGCAGCGTGTGGTACTGGGTCGTGGTGCCCAGGATGTACCAAGGCGTGTTGGTCCGGTCCAGCGCCGACACCGCGCCTGTCACGGCGGGGGCCGCGCTGGTGCCCGTGGTCTTGGCCGCCGCGGTAGCAAACACCAGGGGCTGGCCGGTGCTGTCCGTGTGGTTGAGGTTGATCCACCAGGACCAGGCGCCGCTGCGGCTGCCCAGCGATGCGCTGGACTGGTTGCCGCTGTAGGTCTCGCTGGTGTTGTAGAGACTGAAGGGCTGGCTGAAGGTGCTGGCCTTGACGTGCGCCTCAAACTCGCTGGGCATGCGCGTCACGTAGTCCACCACCGCGCCGGCCGAGTTGCCGGGGTAGGCCGCGGAGAACGGGCCGTACATCACATCGACGCGCTCGATCTCCTCGGGCGTGACCATGCCCCAGCGCGGGGTGTAGGTCGCACCGTTGCCCAGGTAGTTGGACAGCAGGATGCCGTCGGCATAGACCGCCGAGCGCGCGCTGTTGCCGGTGCCCGAGGCGCGGCTGGACAGCACGGCGTGGTTGTAGTCGCCGATGTAGCGCTTGCGCACCAGCAGGCTGGGAAAGTACTTGAGAGCGTCCTCGCTGTCGGTGGCGTTGACGGTGGCTTCGATCTGCTCGCGCGTCACGCCCTCGATGGTGGTGGGGATCTGCGTGGGCAGCGAGGTCGGCTGGCCGCTGTTGACGGTGACGATGCCCAGGGCCTTGACCGGCGCGTCAGCGGTCACGGTGCTGCTGGTCGACGGCTGGGTTTGCGCAGCCGCCGGAAAAGCGAAAGGAAAGGCCATGGCCAGCGCCAGGGCAAGACGGTTTTTTTGCACGGAAAGTCTCCGGAAATATCAAGTCAAACAACCTGAAGCCTTCATGCAATGGGCGCCAGGCACTATGAATTCAATAGTTCAGAAGGAACTGGGCGGCCCACGCGGTGGCGGTGCGAGCGCGAGTGGTGTGGCGAAGAAGAAAACCTGCCGGATCGTGGGCGCCTCGGGCTTGCTCAGCACGGCAAAGAGATAAAGCAAGACGTGGGGAGGGGGCGCCACACGATCTGTGGTTAGCGGGCAGAACGGGCAATGTTCAAGAGCGGGGGCGGATTCCTGCCCGTTTGGGGAACCCGCTGGAATATTGCTGGCCACCCAGCGGGGTCCGGTGCTGGTGCAAATCTCCACCATCGGAGAAGCACCGCCCCGCGCTAGCACCAGCGCATGCGACACCGCGGGTGCGATCGCACCGAGCAACGCGATCAGCACGGCCAGCCACACCGCCAAAGGGCTGCGCAGTGGGGCAAAAAGTGGTTTCGGCGACATCGGAAAAAAGGGGTGGTTAGTGCTTGGCGGCAGGCTCGGCACCATGATGGCCATCGTGCCCGACGCCTACTTTCACAATGCCATCAAATGTTGAAAGTTTCTCGCGCTGATCCGCAGGCAACCGCGACTCCGCCGTGCGGATCGTCCGCGCAAGGCGTTTGGCCGCAGCGGGCTTCAGTCCCGACTGTGCAAGGACCTCGGCCTGGATCAACCCATCGCCGCCACACAGCGCGATGCGCCAATGACCCTGCTCACGATGCAGCAAGGCGCGGCCACCTCGCCGGTCCTGCATCCATCCTGCGACGGCAAAGTCGCCCTCGATGGAAACCGGATTCACGGTGAGCGGCGCCTCGGGCTTGTCAAAAAGGCTTTTCAAGGCCTTTTTGATTTCATGGACCTCGTTGCCTTGAGTCTTGGCCTGTGGCTGACCATGGAGCAGAACCGCATCATGCGCCAACGCCGTACCAGCACCGAAGCCAAGTAATGCCATTCCAAGGGAGCAGAAGAGTTTTCTCAGCGGCATGGTCATTCCTTCCTTGCATCTCAGAAGCTGGCGTGCAGGTCCGCCGTGGGCGCGAGCGCGCCCAGCAGCATCGCGGCCAGCACGATCCAGGCGAACAGGCGACGTGCAGGCGGGTGGTTCATGGGGTCTGCTGGTTTGCCAACGCAAGGCCGGTCAGCGCTTCATCGCGCCGTGGTCGCCGTGAACACCGCCTTGGCTCATGTCCTTTTGCGCGGCGGCGTTCAGGGGACGCACGGGCGCCTTGACCTCGATGGTTTCGCGCTTGCCGTCCTTGCCCTGGATCACCAGGGTCACGGGCACGGTGTCGCCCTCCTTGAGCTGGCCCCTGAGGTCCATCAGCATGACGTGGTAGCCACCGGGCTTGAGGTCCACTGCCTTGCCGGCCGGCAGATCCAGGCCCGGGACGGCACGCATCTTCATGACGTTGTTGTCCATCGCCATTTCATGAATTTCCACGACGCCGGCCACGGGCGATCTGGCCTCGACCAGCCTGGCATCCTTGGCGGCGGTCAGTTGCATGAAGGCGCCGCTGGCTTTTTGTTGCGGAACGGTGGCGCGCACCCAGGGGTCCTTGACGGTGACCTGGGCCTGGGCGGCGGCGGCAACGGCCAGGGCCGCGAGAGTGAGGGCAAAACGTTGTTTCATGGTAAGTTCCTTTGGAGTTGAATAATGGATTGGACCGGCCGGCGCAAGCGTTGCCAAGCAAGCTTTGCGCAGGGTCGTTCCGGTTGACGTGTCAGGGCGGTGAATTACCAGGTCAGGGTTTTCGTGTTGTCCTTGAACAGAGCGCCACCGGTCAGCTCGGGGGCACCCACCTTCAGGCCGGGCAGCAGGTCGCTTTCCTTGACACCGTAGTGCTTCATGCACATCGGGCAGATCAGAACGACGGCGCCCTTCTTCATGAGCTCGCCGAGCGCCTTCTGATGGCTGGCGAACTTGTCGGCGTGGGCCTTGGAGCCGATCAGCACGCCCTTGTCATTGAGAAAGATGGTCAGCGGATGGCCGCGCTCATGCTGGTTGCCCCCGAAGGTGATGGCCATGTTGGCGCGATGGGCGTCCTCGGTCGTCAGATTGACGAACAGGGGATCGGTGTCACCCGCGAAGGCCGGGGCAGCCACAACGCCGGCGAGCAAAGAAAAAGCCAGAACCAGATTCTTGAAGAACTTCATGATTAACTCCTTGAGAGTGGTGGTTGAAAAAAATCGACAAAAACATTCAGTCCATGCAGGAATGGCTCACTTGCCAGACAGCAACAGACGCAGGTCATGGGTATAGTCTTCGGCACTCTGCTCATGGCGAAGTGCCAAGCGCAAGCGCCCCTGCGGGTCGAAGGCATAGGACAGGGTCGAGTGGTCCATGGTGTAGGAGCCGCCGGTCGGCACCTTCCTGTAATAAACCTTGAACTCATTGGCGGTCTCCCGCGTGCGCTGCGCGTCGCCGTGCAGGCCGAGGAAGGCCGGGTCGAAGCTGGCGGTATAAGCCTTCAGAACCCCTGGCGCGTCACGCTCGGGGTCGATGGTGACGAAGATCACCTGCAGCCGCTCGCCCTCCGGCCCCAGCAGCTTCTTGATCTCAGCCGCGCGGATCAGGGCCGTCGGGCAGACATCGGGGCACTGGGTGAAGCCGAAGTACAGCAGCACCGCCTTGCCCCTGAAATCAGCCAGCGTGCGCTCGCGGCCGTCGGGGTCGCTCAGGCGGAAGTCGCGGCCATAGCTGGCGCCCGTGAGGTCCATGCCGCGGAAACGGGATGCTGCCGTGGCATCGTCGGCACGCTGGCAGCCGGCTGCAAAAACCATGAGCACCAGCAGTAGCCCGGCTGCCAGCGCCCGGGCCATGGCCCGAAGGGGGAAAGCCATGCCTTCTCCTGAAAAACTGATCAAATTGAGCAAGTCCCGGCGTCAGCCGGTCATCGCTCGCTATAAAAACAGGAGTTCAGGAAAAGGCTGGCGGCGCCCGGGCCTGCCAGGGGGTGCCGATGCGCGCGGCGATGCGCGCGGTTTCGATCGGCAACAGGGCATAAGACAGTGCCAATGGCGGCTCGATGCCGGGCGCCGCCAGCGGCGGCGGCGCGCTGCTGGTGGCGCACAGCGGGCAGTCCAGCGTGTGGCCGGACACTTCCTGGGTGCCGTCATCGCTAATGAGCAGCACCTTCATCACACCCGAGGCCGAGCAGATCAGCTCCATGGCCTGCGGCTTGACGATGGGCGAGGCCATCGCCACCCCGATGGACAACGCAAACCACACCAGCACGAAGCGGGCAAGAAGGTGGGCGTTGCGCAGGAATTGCATGGGTGGATTATGCCCCGAGGTCCGGACTCAGGTTGTTGGCGCGGCGCTGCTATGCTGGCTGCCCACGCCTAGCCGGGCATGAACACGCCGCCGGACGCACCCCGCCAGCGAGCACCGCCATGAACCACACCTTTACCTCCGCCACGATCTTGTTGCTGCTCATCACCGACCCGCTGGGCAATATCCCGATCTTCGCCAATGCGCTACGTCACGTCGCGCCGCGGCGTCGCGCCCGGGTGATCCTGCGCGAGGTGCTGATTGCCTTTGTGCTGCTGCTGACCTTCATGTTTGTCGGCGATGCCTTCCTGCGGGCCATGCACCTGAGCGAGCTGTCGCTGCAAATTGCGGGCGCGGTGATTCTGTTCCTGATTGCCCTGCGCATGATCTTCCCGTCCTCGCAGCCCGAGGCGGCCGAGCTGCCGGGCGAGCCCCTGATCGTGCCGCTGGCCATCCCCGCCCTGGCCGGGCCCTCGGCGCTGGCCACCGTGCTGCTGCTGGTGTCCCAGGCCCCGGGGCGGCGCACGGAATGGGTGGCCGCGCTGTGCGTGACCATGCTGGTGTGCGCCGTGGTGCTGGTGCTGGCCGAACGCATCCAGCGCGTGCTGGGCGACCGGCTGGTGATGGCGTTCGAGCGGCTCACGGGCCTGATCCTGGTGGCCATCGCGGTCGAGATGCTGCTGCGCGGCATCAAGCTGTTCGCCGGGCAGCTCTGAATCGCAGGCCCGTGCCGGATGGCCGCAAACCGCTACAAAATCAAGAGCACCTCAAAACTTCGGCGCGCGTTTCTCGCGCAGGGCGGCCACCCCCTCGCGCACATCGGGCCCGCCAAAGCCCATGAATTCGAGCGCCAGCGAGGTGTCGAAGGCCGGACCGGCCTGGCGCAGCCAGTTGTTGAGCGCGTACTTGGTCCAGCGGATCGCGCTCTGGCTACCGCTGGCCAGCCGGTCGGCCACCTCATGGGCGCGCGGCAGCAGCTCGGCCTCGTCCACCGCCAGCGACACCAGGCCAATGCGTTCGGCCTCCTCGCCGCTGATGGGCTCGCACAGCAGCAGGTAGTACTTGGCCTTGGCCATGCTGCACAGCAGCGGCCAGACGATGGCCGCATGGTCGCCCGCGGCCACGCCCAGGCGGGTGTGGCCATCGACGATCTTCGCGTTTTTGCTGGCGATCGAGATGTCGGCCAGCAGGCCCGCCACCAGACCGGCGCCGACCGCCGGGCCATGCATGGCGCTGACGATCGGCTTGTCGCAGTTGATCACGTTGTAGACCAGGTCGCGCGCTTCCTTCCAGACACGGGCGCGCACCTCGAAGTCGTTGGCCATGTCCTGCACCAGCGCCAGATCGCCGCCACCCGAAAAGCCCATGCCCTCGCCACGCAGCACGGCGCAGCGCACCGAGTCGTCGGCGCCCACATCGCGCCAGATGTCGGCGAGTTCCCGGTGGCCCGCATGGCCGGCCGTGGGCAGCTTGCCGTTTTGCGCTTTCATCTGGATATCGAGCACCGAGCCAGCGGGTCCTCGACGCGTGATGCTCAGAGTTTGATAATGGGCATAGTCCATGTGCTGTCTCCTGGTTTTGATGGAACCGATTTTCACCGCATTACCCGCTTGCGACGCGTGTCCAAGCCTTGACTTGAGTCAAAGACGGGCGCGGCCACACAGCGCATGATTAGCGTATCCATCTACGGAGGTTTTTATTCATGGACAAGCAACTCACCGCCCCTTTCAAGAAGCAGCTGCTGGAGCAGCGTGCCTCCCTGCTGGCCCAGATTGCCAGCCTGCGCGGCGGCACGGTGGGCCGCGCCGAGGCCTCGGCCGAACACTTTGGACAACCCGAGGATTCCAGGGCCCAGGTCAGCACCGAGCGCGATCTGGAATTGGCGCTGGACGCGCGTGAAACGGCCGAGCTGGCCGCCGTTGCCGCGGCCCTGAAACGCATCGAGGACGGCGTGTACGGCCAGTGCACGGATTGCGGCGTTGACATTCCTGCCCCGCGGCTGCATGCTGCGCCGGAAGCGCCGCGCTGCATCGCCTGCCAGGACAGGATCGAACACAGTCGCGGCAAGCCGGCCACGGCCTGAGCCCCCCTCGCATCACTTTTTAAACTTATTCCCGGGAGAAATTCATGTCCACCAACCACGCCATCGTCTGGATTGACGGTTCCGAAGCCCATGTCATCATGTTTGACCGCGAGCACGTGGAGGCACAGCGCATCAAGTCACGCAGCCACCACAAGGCCACGGGCGGGCATGTGGGCTCCCATCGGCTGATGCACGGCCGCGGCGACAGCGCCAGCGGCCACCACACGCCGGGCGGCGGCCATGCCTCCTCCGATGAAAATTTCTACCACGAGGTGGCCAAGGCGCTCGAAGGCGTGCATGAAATCCTGCTGACCGGCCCGGCCCAGGCCAAGAACGAATTCCACGCGCACTGCAAACACCATGACAAGGCAGTGGACAAGGCCATCGTGGGCGTGGTGACCACCGACCACCCGAGCGATCCGCAGCTCGTGGCCCTGGCCAAGCAGTACTTCCTCAAGTTCGACAAGATGCAGGGCAACGCGCCGAGCGCCTGAAGATGCGTGCCGGCACGGCGGGGCAGGCAGCCCCGCCGTGCCGGATCATTTTTCCAGCGGCGCGATTTCCTGCTCGATGGCGCCGAACATGCTCTGGCCGTCCCGCCCCTTCATCTCGATGCGGATGCGGTCGCCAAACTTCATGTACTCGGTCGACGGCTTGCCGTCCTGGATGGTTTCGATCGCGCGCTTTTCGGCGATGCAGCTGTAGCCCTTGGTCCATTCCTTCTTGCCCTTGACCTCGGTCGCGCGGTTGCTGACCGTGCCCGAGCCCACGATGCTGCCGGCGCGCACGTTGCGCGTCTTGCAGATGTGGGCGATGAGCTGGCCGAAGTGAAAGGTCATCTCGCTGCCGGCGTCGCACAGGCCCACGGTGCGGCCATTCCAGACGCTTTGCACGGTCAGATACAGACGGCCCTTGTCCCAGGCGTCGCCAAATTCATCCAGCGTCACCGCCACCGGGCTGAACGCGGTGGCGGGCTTGCTCTGGAAAAAACCGAAGCCCTTGGCCAGCTCATCGGGAATCAGGTGGCGCAGGCTCACGTCGTTGGCCAGCATCAGCAGCCGGATGCCATCGAGCGCGCGCTCCGGCGTGCTTGCCATGGGCACATCGCCCGTGATGACGGCAATCTCCGCCTCGAAATCAATGCCGTGCGCCTCGCTCACGCACACCACGTCGTCGCACGGCCCCAGAAAGTCGTCGCTGCCGCCCTGGTACATCAGCGGCTCGGTGTAGTAATTGGCCGGCACCTCGGAGTTGCGCGCCAGGCGCACCAGCTCCACATGGTTGATGTAGGCCGAGCCGTCGGCCCACTGGTAGGCGCGCGGCAGCGGCGCCATGCATTGCGCCGGATCGAACGGAAAGGCATGGCGCGCCTTGCCCTGGTTCAGGGCGTCGTACAAATCCTGCAGCTGCGGCGAGATGAAGTTCCAGTCGTCCAGCACCTGCTGCAAGGTGTCGGCGATGCCGGTCGCATAATGGGCGTTGCCCAGGTCGCGCGACACGACCACGAGTTGCCCGTCGCGCGAGCCGTCTTTGTAGGTGGCAAGTTTCATGAATGCATTGTCTCTCTGAAATCGGATGACCCCGTCACAGCACGACGGCGGCAGGGCCGACACAAGAGCATGCGCGTGACACGGCGCCAAGATTACGAATTGTTAAACTCATTTAACCAATCGAAACCGTCGAAATTCTAGTTCATGGAAAAGGCACGCGCTGGCATTCAATCGGTCGAGGTGGGTTTCACCCTGCTGGACGCGCTGGCCCATGCCGCCGGTCCCCTGATGCTGCGCGACCTGGCCGCCGCCGCCGGCATGAGCGCCGCCAAGGCGCACCGCTACCTGGTGAGCTTTCAGCGCCTGGGCCTGGTCATCCAGGATGCGAACACCACCCGCTACGATCTGGGGCCGGCCGCGCTCAAGCTCGGCCTGGCCTCCCTGTCCCGGCTGGACGCCGTGAAGCTGGCGCGCGAGCGGGTCGGTGCGCTGATGACGCAGATCGGCCACACGCTGGCGCTGGCGGTCTGGGGCAACCGCGGTCCCACCATCGTGCACTGGGAAGAATCGCCCCGGGCCGTCACGGTGAACCTGCGGCTGGGCGACGTGATGCCGCTGCTGTCGTCGGCCACCGGCCGCTGTTTTGCGGCCCATGTCTCGCGCGAGGCGATTGCGCCGCTGCTGCGCGAGGAGCTGGCGCACGCCCAGAAACTGGGCCGCACCGACCTGCCGCGCACCATGACCGAGCTGGAGCACACGCTCAAGGAGGTCCGCCAGCGCGGCATCGCGCGCGTGGTGGACACGCTGCTGCCGGGCATCGTGGGCTTTTGCGCGCCAGTCTTCGACTTCGATGGCCACCTGGTGCTGGGCGTCGTGGCGCTGGGCTCGGCCGCCACCTTCGATGCGGCCTGGGATGGCGCCGTGGCCGCGCCGCTGCGCGCGGCCGCCGCGCAGCTCTCGGCCGATCTGGGCTACCGGGGCCAGGAGCAGCGCGGATGACGGGCACCCCATCCAAAACGGTGGCCTGGCGGCCCCTGGCCATCCTGGGCATGGCGGTCTTGCTCGCGCACCTTGTGCTGCTGCAAGGCACGTCCGCCGCCCTGCGCGCCAGCGAACCCCACGCCACACGCCCCTTCATCACCCGCACGATCGAACTTGCGCCCGCCGTGACGCCGCCGTCCGCCGCCCCGAAGGCAGCGGCCGCCCGCAAGCCGCCGCCCGCGCCGCCAGCGGAGCGGCCCCCGGTTGAAGCACTGGGGAGCACGCCCGCGCCCGCCATTGAATACGGGCCGGATACAGCAACAGCCGCCACCGAGCCCGCATCCGCCCCGGCCCTGGAACAGCTCGCGGCCGCCACGCCGGCGGCACCCCCGCCCCCGCCGCGCGGCGACAGGGCACGGGCCTACGCCGTGGCCGCCCCGGTGCGCCTGCTCTACGACATCGCCGGCCAGATCAAAAGCTTCTCCTACAGCGCCCGCGCGGAACTGGAGTGGCGGCACGACGGCAGCCGTTACGACGCCCGGCTGGAGATCGGCGCCTTCCTGCTGGGTTCGCGCATCCAGACCAGCAGCGGCAGCCTCACCCCCGAAGGCCTGGCGCCCACGCGCTTTTCCGACAAGGCCCGCAGCGAGCTGGCCGCCCACTTCGAGCGCGACAAGGGCAAGGTCATCTTCAGCGCCAACACCCCCGAGGTCGCGCTGCAGCCCGGCGCCCAGGATCACCTGAGCATTTTTATCCAGCTCGCCAGCCTGATCGCCGGCGAGCCCGGGCGCTATCCACGGGGCAGCGCCATCGAGATGCAGGCGGTGGGCGCGCGCGACGCCGACATTTGGCGCTTCGTCGTGGACGGCGAGGAACGGCTCAACCTGCCCGGCGGCGAGCAGGCCACGCTCAAGCTCACGCGCGTGCCGGGCCAGACCTACGACCTCAGAGTCGAGCTGTGGCTGGCGCCGGCCTTGGGCTACCTGCCGGCCCGCATCCGCCTGACGCAAAGCAATGGCGACTTCATCGACCAGCAGTGGCGCGCCAGCGAGAGACCCTGAAGCGGATCCATCCGCGACGCACTTGAAATTTCCTCCAGCGCTGCCATCTGCTCCTCAAGGACTAACAGGATGGCCCACATGAATATGCTCTACGACTCTGACTCTTTCTCGGTCTTGCACCTGCTGGCCAATGGCGTGGCCGCGGATGACGACAGCGCCGGCGCCGAAGCCGCGGTGAGTGCGCCCACGCTGGCACGCCACGGTTTCGAGATCGTGGACAAGCGCTCGGGCAAGGAGGTGTACCTGGACGGTTCCTGGGCCGAGCTGTTCCAGCAGCGCATCGCGGCCTGGCAGCAAAACACGCCGACCCAGGAAGAGGTGGAGGACACGCTGGACCAGTATGCCGGCCTGGCCCAGAACCCCCTGGTCATTCACTAAGAGAGCAAGGGGCTCAGCGCCGCCGGCCCTTGTCCAGGAAGCGGTGATAGATCGGCTCCACCAGCACCAGCACCGCGATCAAGCGGCAGACCTGAAACGCCGTGACCACCGGTGCGCCCAGCTGCAGCACCTTGGCCGTGATCGACATCTCGGCAATGCCGCCGGGCGACGTGCCCAGAATCATGGTGGCCAGGTGCAGGCCCGTGGCCCATGACAGCGCCCAGGCAAAAAGGGCGCACAGCACAATCATCACCAGCGTGCCCCCGGCCACCGAGAGCAGCCAGCGCGGAGCGGTGTGCATGAAGGTCGGCGTGAAGCGCACGCCCAGGCTCACGCCGATGAGCAGCTGCGCGGCATTGGACAGCCAGCGCGGAATGGCCGAGAGCTCGATCCCCGCCATGGTCAAGCCCATCGCCACCACCAGCGCACCCATGAACCAGGGGTTGGTGCGCCCCAGCCGCTCCATCACCCAGGCCCCGGCCCCGGCGGCCAGCGCCAGCAGCAGCAGGCCGGGCCCGTTGACCTCGCGCACGACGGCCGCCGCCGCATCAATGCCATGCAGGCCGCTGAACTGCATGCCAAACGGAATCAGCACCGTCACGACCAGCAAGCGCAGGCTGTGGGCCGCCGCCACCAGCTCGGTCTGGGCCTGCACGCGCTCGGCCAGCAGGGTCATCTCGGAGGCGCCGCCGATGGCGCCGGAAAAATAGGTCGTGGCCCGGCCCAGGCCCGGCATGTGATGCACGTTGCGCCGGTACAGCCACCAGCCGAAGACCAGCCCCAGCGCCAGCGCCCACACGATGCCCAGCCCGATGGCCCACCACAGGCCGAGCACCAGGGCCGCGATCTGCGGCGTGAAGTAAAGCCCGAGCGCCACGCCAATGGTGCATTGCCCGGCGTTGCGCAGCGGGGTCCAGCTCTCGGTGCGGGCACGCAGCACCGAAGCCGCCGCGGTCGCCAGCAGCGGGCCGATCATCCAGGGCAAGGGGGTATGGAGCCAGACGCACAGCGCGGCGGCCGCCAGGGCCAGCAGCAGGGTCAGGGCCACCCGAAGGAAAAAATTCAAGCGCATCACTCTTTTTTTAAAGAGCGCGTAGTATCACCCGATGTCCCGCCTCGCCCCTGCCCCGCTCCCGCCACGGCGCCGCAACGCCATGGCGCTGGCCTTCCTCGCCGCCCTGGCACTGGCCGGCTGCACCCTGCCCGCCGCCCGCAGCATTGAAGACACCCGGCAGCACCTCGCCGCCCTGCTGCCGGCCGACGCCATCCTGCTGGGCGAGCAGCACGACGCCCGCGACCACCAGCGCGTGCACCGCGAGGTGGTCGAGGTGCTGGCCGCGCGCGGCGAACTGGGCGCCCTGGCGCTGGAGATGGCCGAACAAGGCAGCTCCACGGCGGGACTGGCGCGGGACGCCAGCGAAGACCAGGTGCGCGCCGCGCTGCGCTGGGACAACGCGGCCTGGCCCTGGGCGGCTTATGGTCCGGCCGTGATGGCCGCCGTGCGCGCGGGCGTGCCGGTGCTGGGCGCCAACCTGCCGCGCGCGCAACTGCGCGAGGCCATGGGCAACATGCGCTTTGACCTGCTGCTGCCCGGGCCGGCGCTCAAGGCGCAGCAGCAGCTGATCCGCCTGGGCCACTGCGGCCTGCTGCCCGAGGGCCAGATCACGCCGATGACGCGCGTGCAGATCGCGCGGGATGTGGCGATGGCGCACACCGTGACCGGCGCCGTCGTGCCGGGCAAGACCGTGCTGCTGCTGGCCGGCAGCGGGCATGTGGACCGCGGCCTGGGGGTGCCGCGGCATTTGCCCGAAAAAATCAAGGTGAAAGCGGTCGGACTCGTTGAAAAACGGGCGCAGCCCGCTACAGAAACAATAGCAAAATTCGACCTGGCCTGGCCCGCCGTGCCCGCGCCGGCCAAGGACCACTGCGCCGAATTCAAGGCACGCCGGAACGGCGCATCAGGCTAGGGCCCGTTCGCACTTGCAACAATAGTGTGAACAGGCCCTAGGGTTGCTCTGCGACAATTCATCCCCATGAGCCAAGTCTATATTCTGACCCTTTCCTGCCCTGACCGCCTGGGCCTGGTGCACGCCGTCTCCGGCTTCCTGCTGGAGCGCGGCGGCAACATCGAAGAGGCGGCGCAGTACAACGACCACGCCACCGGCCTGTTTTTCATGCGGGTGCGGTTCGCCTGCGGCCAGGTGACTTATGAAGACCTGCAGCTCCAGCTCAGGCACTTTGCCGACCCCTTCCAGATGGTGTGGAGCCTGCACGCCACGGCGCAGCCCATGCGCACCGTCATCATGGTCAGCAAGGAAGGCCATTGCCTCAACGACCTGCTGTTTCGCTGGAAAAGCGGCCTGCTGCCGCTGGACATCCGCGCCATCGTCTCCAACCACCGCGAGTTCTACCAGCTGGCCGCCAGCTACAACGTGCCCTTCCACCACATCCCGGTGACGGCGGCCACCAAGCCGCAGGCCGAGGCAAAGCAGTTCGAAATCATCCAGGCCGAGGGGGCCGAGCTGGTGGTGCTGGCACGCTACATGCAGGTGCTGAGCGACGACCTGTGCCGCAAGCTCTCGGGCAAGGCCATCAACATCCACCACTCCTTCCTGCCCAGCTTCAAGGGCGCCAAGCCCTACTACCAGGCGCATGACCGCGGCGTCAAGCTGATCGGCGCCACCGCGCACTATGTGACGGCCGACCTGGACGAAGGTCCCATCATCGAACAGGACGTGGCCCGGGTGGACCACAGCAAGACGGTGGAGGACCTCACCACCATGGGCCGCGACACCGAAAGCCAGGTGCTGGCCCGCGCCGTGAAGTGGCACAGCGAACACCGCGTGCTGATCAACGGGCACAAGACAGTGATTTTCAAATAACCCGCCGCAAACGCGGCCATGCCGGCAAGGCGTGTCAACGCAGCGTCTGCTGCCGCGCATGCTCCGCGCGCTTCATCTTGAGATACGCCCCCCGATCCATCTCATGCAGCTGCCGCGGATACCGCTCGACCGCCGTAAACCAGCCCTGCAGGCGTTTCTCCAACTGCGCCGCCGGCGCCGCGAGGGCGGCCTCCAAAAAGGTATCGATCGCGAGGTAATAACGCATCGTGTTGCGCTCCACCATGCCGCGCACCCCGCCGACATAGTCAGGCCGGCCATCGGCGCCCTTGCCGGTCGCGGTGAATCCCACCTTGCCGCGACCGACCGTGCCGAGATAGGCCTCCACGGCCAGCCGTCCGGCAAAATTCACCGCATAAGAATACGTCAGATGCAAAAACGTTCTGGCGTTCGGCAGCGCCACCGCGGACAGCAGGATGCGGTAGTCGCTGGTGCCCATGGGCCCGTTCCTGGCGTCGAGCATGACTTCAAAATATTCCGGGGTCACGGCCACGACCCTGAAATTGAATTCGACACGCACCGTGTCGACCAGTTCCTCCGGCGTCTTCTTGCCGATATTGACCCTGAGGGTGCTGCCCGACGGCCCCGCCAGCGCGCGGCAGTATTTGGTATTGATGTGCAGGAGCATCACGTCGCACCAGTGGTCCGGATCGCTCAGGCCGGCACGCACCGCGTCAAACGGGTACTCGACGATCGCGTAGATGTCGCCCTTCAGGCGGTTCGGCGTTTCCGCGGAATCGAGAACCAGCGGCCGCATGAATTGATTCTGCTGCAGCCGCTCGTCCAGCGACGCGTATTTGGCCCGCAGCGCCACGGCGGAATCCGACTGCGCCAGCGCGGCGCTCGCGATGCCCAGGGCGCAAATCACCAGCAGGCATCTCACCCAGCCAAACCCCCATCGCTTGTGCATGGCCACGCCCTCACAGCCAATATTCGAGTCTGCGGGCGGCCCATTCCTTGAGCCGGTCGCCCAGCGGACGCTGATCCCATTGGTCCTTGGAAATTTCAACCGTGTAGCCCAAGTCTTCGGCAAACGCATTTTCCATCGCCTCGCCGAATTCGCCGCTAAAGACCACCACGTTGATTTCCTGGTTGTGCAGGAAGCTGCGGGTATCGATGTTGGTCGATCCCACCGTGGACCACACCTTGTCGATCACGGCGGTCTTGGCATGCAGGACCGCGACCTGCAACTCGTAAAGCTTGATCCCGCTGGCCAGCATCTCGCTGTAAAAGGAGTGCGCCGCATGAAAGAGCAGGCCGCTGTCCGTCACCCCCGGCAAGATGATCTTGACGTCCACGCCACGCTGCGCCGCGGCGTTCAGGGCCTGCAGAATGTGCGCGTCGGGCACGAAGTAGGCACTGGTGATGTGTATCGTTTTCCTGGCCTCTTGAATCGCCAGGACATAGGCCTTGTAAATCTCATAGTCGCCACCGGGTTCGCTGGCCAGAACGCGCACGAGCTTGTCGCCGGCTTCCCTCAAGGGCGGAAAGAAATTGCTGTCCGGCAGATCGGGGGAGGGCTGGCTGGCCCAGTTCTCCAGAAATACCCACTGCAAGGCGGCGACCGCCGGTCCCTCGATCTTGATATGGGTATCGCGCCAGCCGACCGCGGCGGTCCGCCTGGCTTTGGAGCGGAACAGCGAGCTGTTGGCATAGGTGCTGCTGATATTCACGCCGCCCGTGAAAGCGACCAGGCCGTCGACGACGAGGATTTTCCGGTGATCGCGGGTGTTCGGCTCCCAGGGGCCCAGCTGCTTGAGCGGGTTGACCGGGTTGAAGGCCAGCAGATGAATGCCGGCATCGCGCATCTTGTCGAAGAAGGCCTGCGGCGTGCCAATCGTGCCGACGCTGTCGTAGATCACATTGACTTGCACGCCCGCGCGCTGGCGCTCGATCAGCAGGTCCGCGAAGCGGATACCGACCTCATCCTGGTCGAAGATATAGGTTTCCAGGTTGATGTGATCCTTGGCGGCGCTGATCGCCGCGATCATCGCCGCCATGGTTTGCGGGCCGTCGTAAAGCAGGGTGACTTTGTTGCCGGCGATCAGCGGACTGCCGGTCGCGGCTTCCTCCAGCGCCGCCAGTGCCGCGATGTCCACGTGCGAATTGCGCCAGCGCCGGGCCAGCAGGGAATTCGATTTTTTCGCGCTGAGGGTGCCTTGCGCATTGATCACCGTGGGGCTCGCCGGCGCCAGCAGCGAACTGTTCAGATACCGCACGTCGGGCAGTGCCGCGCAGGCGGCAGCGGCCAAGCCGAGCCCGATCATGCCGAGCAGGCGGATGATCCAGCCCGGACGACCCACGCCATTCATGAGGCACCCCGCATTCACGCCGCCTGCCGCGCCCGGAATCACGGATTGCGCACCATCACGCCATCATTGATCTTGACCTTGTCGCCGACCCGGTATCCCGGGTCGGCGGCAAAGACCACGGTTTGCGTCGCGCCGGTTTCCAGACGGACCACGACTTCATAGTGGTTCGATTTGCGCACGTTGGCTTCGATGGCGTGTCCCGCGTAGGCGCCGCCCACCGCGCCGGCGATTTGCGCCGCGGTACGGCCCGAGCCGCCGCCGACCTGGCTGCCCAGCAAGGCACCGACAACGCCGCCGCCGATCGCGCCGAGGTAGCCGCCTTCGCCCTTGACTTCGACGAGATTGACCGCCGCAACCGTGCCGCAGTTGTTGCAGACGCGGGCGGCGCGCGTGGGCGCGGGCGCGGCTGCGTTTTGCAGGGCTTTGCCCAGGGTGGCGCTGGTCACGCGCTCACCCAGGCGCAGAGTGGCCGTCACGGTGCTGTTCGACGTGATGCGGTCGCGATTCCTGATCGTGTAGTTGCTGGCGTATTCGCCGCTGTTCACCTCGGGCAGCAGGATCTTGCCCTTGACGCCCTTGATGGCCAGATCCGCCTTGCCGCCGGGCGTGCCGAACACCGTGAAACGCAAGTCATTGCCGCCGCTCAGGTCCGCCGCCGGGTCCACATTGAAGCGCTCGATTTTGGGTTGGGGCCCCGGCACTGCTTTCGGGGGGTGGCTGCCGACACCGACTTGCAGGGATTCATTCAGAACCTCGCTGGCGACCTGGTTGCCAACGCGCAGGTTGGCGGTGACCGGGCTGCGCGCTGCGATCTTGTCGCGGCTGCTGATGGTGTAGGTGCCTTCGTACTGGCCGGCCTCGACCTCAACCAGCGCCAGAGCGCGCACCGCGCCTTCAATGCGCAAGCTGGCCAGGCCGCCCGGCGTGCCGTAGATGGCGAAATTGAGTTCGACCCCGGGGGCCAGACGCCGCACTTCATCGACATTAAAACCTTCAATGCGCGGCGTAACCTGGGACGGACTGGATTGTTGCGCATGGACCTGGCCTGGCAGCAGTGCCAGCGGCATCAGCGCCGACATGGCAAGCACGCCGGCAACTATTTTTTGCGAAATCTTCATGAATTGCTCCGGTTCGTTGATCCGGCCCGTTCGATTGAACTCATCGGCACTGGGTCTGGCTCGTATTCCACAATAACCCGATTTTGGACATCGGTCTGTGCGTTAACGAACATGCGGACCCCGGACCGTGCTCTTCAAATAGACCCTTGCCGGGGTCCGGCTTTTGTCCCTGCGCGGCCCTCGGCGCACACTGCGCTTGCCAAAGTCATTCATCCCGCCTAGGCTTGACGGATATCACCTTTGGAATGATCTGTTCGTCATGAGGACACGCACCATGCAAAAACCTTTCTCGATGATTCGAGAGTTCCACCTGGCCGACTGGTTCACGCTGGCGAATGCGGTCTGCGGCACGGCGGCCATGTTTTCCATGATGACGTACCTGCAAAACAGCGATGTCATCCACATCTACTTTGCCTGCGGCCTGGTATTGGCCGCCTTGGTATTTGACGTGATGGATGGACGGATTGCCCGGTGGAGGCAGAAAACCTCGGCCATGGGGCGCGAGCTTGATTCACTGGCCGACATCATCTCCTTCGGCGTGGCCCCCGCCTTGATCGCCTATGGTTGCGGCATGCAGGGCCTGTACGACCGCATCGTCCTGGCCTATTTTGTCGCGTGCGGCGTATCGCGCCTGGCGCGCTACAACGTGACGGCCGAGGCGCTTTCCCAGGGCCAGGACAAGGTCAAATACTTCGAGGGAACGCCTATCCCGACATCGCTGCTGCTTGTCATGCTGATGTTTGTCGCGGCCATGCAAGGCGCCTTGCATGAGTCGCTCTGGTTTGGGCAGGTCGCGCTTGCCGGCTTTATGCTGCATCCCCTTGTCTTGGTGTTCGCGCTCTCTGGCTCATTGATGGTCAGCCGCATACGGATTCCCAAACTCTGAACGGCCTCGGACTTTGCCCCCATGCAGGTCAGTCTGACCGGTCTCTTCCACGAATCCGTCTCGCCCGCCAACCCATCAGCCTGTCAGCTCAAGTCACTCCGTCAATGGCCATGCTTTCGCCCGAGGAAACACGCCCCACACCCGGCAGCATCTACAAACGCCTGGCTTGGCTGCTGGCGTGCGTGGGCGTCGGCGCCGTCATTGGCCTAGCCGGCATTGCCCTGACGGGCAATGCCTTCTGGTACGTCGCCATCCCGGCCGTGCTTGCCGTCGGTTGGCTGTTCCTTGCCGATCCGTCGCAATGCGATCCCTCGCTCGGGTGCAACCGTCGTGTCCCGCCCGGCAAGCACCCTGCGCCCTAGGCCCAGAGGTCGTCTGCCTTGCGGCACGGCGCATGACCGCCGATCAGCACTGGCCGCGACTCCGGGTCGATCCTGCACCTACCGCGCCACTGATTTGAACTGCTTGAGATCGGCCACGATCTGCGTCGAATGGCGCGAGGTGTCGACCGCCAGGTAGGTCTTGACGATCTTGCCCGCGGGGTCGATGAGGAAGGTGTAGCGCTTGGCCACTTTCATCACCAGCCAGTTGGACACGGCGCCGTACTTGAGCGCCACTTCCGCCTTGTCGTCCGCCAGCAGCGGAAAAGGCAGGTGGTATTTCTCGGCAAAGGCCTTGTGCGCGGCCGTCACGTCGATGCTGATGCCCACCACCTGCGCGCCCAGGCCGGTAAGCTGCAGCCAGTCGTCGCGGAAGTTGCAGGCCTCCTCGGTGCAGCCGGGCGTGTCGTTCTTGGGATAGAAGTACAGCACCAGCCATTTGCCGCGCCAGTCGGCCAGACGGCGCAGCGTGCCGTCCTGGTCGCGCAGGGCAAAGTCCGGCGCATTGCTGCCGGCGGCGGGCACCTCGGCCCGGGCCGCTGGCGCCAGCAAGGCCAACAGCAGCAGCATGGCTGGTAAAAGTTTATCCATCATGTCGATCTCCAAAAGCCCGGCGCGCAAAAGAGACCACGGTTATGGCCAGCCGCCGCTTCAGCCCGGCTGGACACCCATGGTTTCGCCCAGGCGCACGGCGCGCGCGGCCCGCCAGTCGGGGTTGAACCCGATCTGCCCCGGGGGGAACAGCAGCACCACAGTGGAGCCCAGCAGGAAGCGGCCCATCTCCTGGCCCTGCGCCAGCAGCACGGGCTGCTCATCGTAGCGCCATTCGCGCGCTTGCGCCGTGCGCGGCGGGTTGACCACGCCGTGCCAGACGGTGGCCATGCTGCCCACCACGGTGGCGCCCACCAGCACCAGCGCGAACGGGCCATGGGCCGACTCGAACACGCAGACCACGCGCTCGTTGCGCGCGAACAGCCCCGGCACGCCGCGCGCGGTGGCCGGGTTGACCGAGAACAGCTCGCCCGGCACGTAGGTCATGCGCGTCAGGCGCCCATCGCACGGCATGTGGATGCGGTGGTAGTCGCGCGGGCTCAGGTACAGCGTGGCAAAGCTGCCGTTGTCGAACTGCGCGGCCAGCGCCGCGTCGCCGCCCAGCAGCGCGCGGGTGGAGTAGTGGTGGCCCTTGGCCTGGAATATCTGGTCGCGCTCGATGGCGCCGAACTGGCTGATGGTTCCGTCCACCGGACAGACAAAGGGCGCGGGCGCGATGGGCCGGACCCCGGCCTTGAGCGCGCGGGTGAAGAACGCGTTGAAGGTGGCGTAGCTGCCGATGTCGGGGTCGGCCGCCTCGTCCATGTTGACGCCGTAGCGGCCCACGAACCAGCGGATCAGGCCGGTCGTCACGGCGCCGCGCCGGGCACCGGCCACCCAGCCCGCGAACAGGGTCAATGCCAGCTTGGGCAAGGCGTACTGCAGCAGCACAACAAAACGTTCAAACACGAGGGCCACCGGTAGTAACGACTGGGGGCGGATTATATCGGTGGGCCGCGGCGGCGTTTTGCCGTACAGTGTGGCGACGTTTGAAAAAAGAGCCTGCCGTGAATGCACCCACCCCCCCCGAGCACAGCGAGTTGCTACAAAAAACAGAGCGCCTCGCGAAGGTTCTGAAAGGGCTGGAGCCCCATTTGCCCAGGCATGCGCTGCTGTGGCAGCAGGAAGACACCACGCCCTACGAGTGCGACGGCCTGACCGCCTACCGCCAGCGCCCGCTGCTGGTGGCCCTGCCCGAAACCTACGAGCAGGTGCAGGCCGTGCTGCGCACCTGCCACGCGCTGGATGTGCCGGTGGTGGCGCGCGGCGCGGGCACCGGCCTGTCGGGCGGCGCCATGCCGCACAAGCTGGGCGTGACGCTGAGCCTGGCCCGGTTCAACCAGATTCTCGGGATCGACCCGGTGAGCCGCACGGCCGTGGTGCAGGCCGGCGTGCGCAACCTCGCCATCAGCGAGGCCGCTGCGCCCCACGGCCTGTACTACGCGCCCGACCCGTCGAGCCAGATCGCCTGCACCATCGGCGGCAACGTGGCGGAGAACTCGGGCGGCGTGCACTGCCTGAAATACGGGCTGACCGTGCACAACGTGCTCAAGGTGCGCGGCTTCACCATGGAAGGCGAGCCCATCGAGTTCGGCTCCGACGCGCTGGACGCGCCGGGCTACGACCTGCTGAGCATCCTGATCGGCTCCGAGGGCATGCTGGCGGTGACGACCGAGGTCACGGTCAGATTGGTGCCCAAACCCCTGCTGGCGCGCTGCATCATGGCCAGCTTTGACGACATCCGCAAGGCCGGCGACGCGGTGGCCGCCGTGATCGCGGCCGGCATCATTCCGGCCGGGCTGGAGATGATGGACAAGCCGATGACGGCCGCGGTGGAGGACTTCGTGCACGCCGGCTACGACCTGAACGCCGCCGCGATTCTGCTGTGCGAGAGCGACGGCACGCCCGAGGAGGTGGAAGAGGAGATCGGCCGCATGAGCGCGGTGCTGCGCGGCCATGGCGCCACGGCCATCGCGGTCAGCCGCGACGAGGCCGAGCGCCTGCGCTTCTGGAGCGGGCGCAAGAACGCCTTCCCGGCCAGCGGGCGCATCAGCCCGGACTACATGTGCATGGACTCCACCATTCCGCGCAAGCGCTTGGCCGACATCCTGCTGGCGATCGGCGAGATGGAGAAGAAATACAACCTGCGCTGCGCCAATGTGTTCCACGCGGGCGACGGCAACCTGCACCCGCTCATCCTGTTCGATGCCAACGACCCCGACCAGCTGCACCGCTGCGAGCTGTTCGGCGCCGACATCCTGGAAACCAGCGTGGCCATGGGCGGCACCGTCACGGGCGAGCATGGCGTGGGTGTGGAAAAACTCAACTCCATGTGCGTGCAGTTCAGCGCGGCGGAAAACGAGCAGATGTTCGGCGTCAAGCGCGCGTTCGACGCCAGGGGCCTGCTCAACCCCGGCAAGGTCATTCCCACGCTGCAGCGCTGCGCCGAGTACGGCAAGATGCTGGTGCGCGGCGGCCGGTTGTCGCACCCGGACCTGCCCCGGTTCTAATATGGCCCCCACGCTTGCCACTGCGTGTGCCGCGCTGCCCCCCGAGGGGGCCGTGCTTGCTCGGGGCGGCCCGTCGCGGCGCACCTGACCCCCCGGCATGATCGGGCTACGGGGCTTCGCGTGGTTGCTGGCACTGCAGTCCGTTGGCGAGCTGCTGGCGCGCGCGCTGGCCCTGCCCTTTCCCGGTCCGGTGGTCGGCATGGTGCTGCTGCTGATCGCCCTGCGCTGGCACGTGGTGCGCGAGCCGGTGGCCATGTGCGCCAGTTTTTTGTTGTCCCACCTGTCGCTGCTGTTCGTGCCGGTGGGCGTGGGCGTGATGACGCACCTGGCGCTGCTGAGCCAGTATGGCGGGCGCATGCTGGCCGTGATCGCGCTGTCCACGCTGGCCGGCCTGGCCGTCACCGTACTGGTGCTGCACTTGGCAAGGAAAAAAGACGATGCCCAGATTCGTTGAGCTCTGGGTCTATCTTTCTGCCACGCCGCTGTTCGGCCTGACGGCCACGCTGGTGGTCTATGTGCTGGCGCAGGCGGCTTACGTCCGGCTGCGCCAGGCCGCCTGGGCCAACCCGGTGCTGTGGACCGTGCTGGTGATTGCCGGCGTGCTGCTGGCCACCGGTGTGAGCTACCCGAGCTACTTTGCCGGCGCGCAGTTCATTCATTTCTTGCTGGGGCCAGCCGTGGTGGCGCTGGCCTGGCCGCTGTGGGAACGCCGCCGCGAGCTGCGCCAGCGCTGGCGCATCCTGCTGCTGGCCGCCTTGGCGGGCGGCGTGGCGGCCAGCGGTTCGGCACTCGCGCTGGGCTGGGCCTTCGGCTTGCCGGCGGACGTGGTGCTGTCGCTCGCGCCCAAATCGGTCACGGCGCCGGTGGCCATGGGCATTGCCGACAAGATTGGCGGCATTCCCGCGCTGGCCGCGGTGTTTGCCGTGATCACCGGCATGGTGGGGGCGCTGGGCGGCAAATACCTGTTCGATGCCTTGCGCATTCCGACCGACCCGGCCGGCTGGATGGCGCGCGGCTTTGCGCTGGGCACCGCCTCGCACGGCATCGGCGCGGCACGGGCGCTGCAGGTCAACGCCGACGCCGGCGCCTATGCCGGGCTGGCCCTGGGCCTGCAGGTGGTGCTGGCCTCGGTGCTCATGCCGCTGCTGTTTCGCTGGCTCTAGAGAATCCTGTCCAGCGCCGCTTCCAGGTTGGCCACCGTGCGGTCGACGTTGTGCAGCTTTTCCAGGCCGAACAGGCCGACGCGAAAGCTCATGAAATCAGCCGGTTCGTCGCACTGCAGGGGCACGCCCGCCGCCGTTTGCAGCCCCTGGCCGAGAAACTTCTTGCTCGACTGGATGTCCGGGTCCTCGGTGTAGCTGACCACCACGCCCGGGGCCTGGTAGCCCTCGGCGGCCACGCTCTTGATGCCCTTGCTGACAAACAGCGCACGCACCTTGCGGCCCAGCTCGCTTTGCTCGGCGCGCACCTTGTCAAAACCGTAGGCCCGGGTTTCCTTCATCACGTCGCGCAGGCGCGTCAGGGCATCGGTGGGCATGGTGGTGTGGTAGGCATGGCCGCCGTTTTCATAGGCTTCCATGATCTGCAGCCACTTGCGCAGGTCGCACGCATAGCTGGTGCTTGTGGTGGCGTCGATCGCGGTGCGGGCGCGCTCGCTGAGCGCGATCATGGCGCAGCAGGGCGAGCTGCTCCAGCCCTTTTGCGGCGCGCTGATCAGAATATCGACGCCGGTGGCCGCCATGTCCACCCACATCGCGCCCGAGGCGATGCAGTCCAGCACGAACAGGCCGCCCACGGCGTGCACCGCGTCGGACACCGCGCGCAGGTAGGCGTCGGGCAGGATCATGCCGCTGGCCGTCTCCACATGGGGCGCGAACACGACGTCGGGTTTTTTCTCGCGGATCGCGGCCACCACCTCGTCGATCGGGGCCGGCGTAAAGGGTGCCTGCTTGCCCTCGCCCACGCGCCGCGCCTTGAGCACGATCGATTCGGCGGGAATGCTGCCCATCTCGAAAATCTGGGTCCAGCGGTAGCTGAACCAGCCATTGCGCAGCACCATGGCCTTGCGGCCGGTGGCAAACTGGCGCGCCACCGCCTCCATGCCGAAGGTGCCGCTGCCCGGCACCAGGATGGCGGACTTGGCGTGGTACACCTCCTTGAGAATGCCGGAGATGTCGCGCATGACCCCCTGGAAACTCTTGGACATGTGGTTCAGGGAGCGGTCTGTATAAACCACGGAATATTCGAGCAACCCCTCGGGGTCGACATTGGGCAAAAGACCTGGCACGTTCGTCTCCGTTAAAGCAGCGACTCGAAATGGTCGGAGAACTAGCGTAGCACGAAGCGCTGAACTAGGGGATTTCACCAAGCATTGACCAGCGCGGCGGCTGGCCGTCTGACGTGCCGCGCCATGCCTGGCCTCGAATTCTTATGGCTTTTGAAGCTCCAGCCCCTATGAATCGGGCCCAAGTCGCTATAAATTCAATAGCAACTCGCCTGCCCAACGCCGCCGTTTCAGGTCTTGAACACGGACACGGTCTGCACCAGTTCCTGCGCCTGGGTCTTGAGGCTGGAAGCGGCCGCCGCCATCTCCTCCACCAGCGCCGCGTTCTGCTGCGTCACCTGGTCCATCTGCGTCACCGCCTCGCCCACCTGCGCCACGCCCTGGCTCTGCTCGGTGCTGGCAGCGCTGATCTCACCCATGATGTCGGTGACACGCCGGATCGAACTCACCACCTCGGTCATGGTCGTGCCGGCCTGATCGACCAGGGTGGTGCCCTGCTCGACCCGCTGCACGCTGTCGTTGATCAGGGTCTTGATTTCCTTGGCTGCATCAGCCGAACGCCCGGCCAGGCTGCGTACTTCGGACGCCACCACGGCAAAACCACGGCCTTGTTCACCCGCTCTGGCCGCTTCCACTGCCGCGTTCAGGGCCAGGATATTGGTCTGGAAGGCAATGCCGTCGATCACGCTGATGATGTCGGAGATCTTTTTCGAGCTGTCGTTGATGCCGCGCATGGTTTGCACCACCTGATTAACCACCTCGCCGCCCTGGATGGCGGTGCTGCTGGCGCTCATGGCCAGCTGGTTGGCCTGT
>JBEIOV010000025.1:0-35073 GCA_040377375.1 Hylemonella sp. | reverse complement strand
GCGCCACCTCGTCGGTGATACGCATGCCGTGCGAGTACTTGGCCTGGTGCCCCTTGGCCTTGAGCTGCTCGTTCACCTGCGGGCGAAAGCCGTGCACCAGCACAATCTTCACGCCCATGCTCTGGATCAGCGCCAGGTCCTGCGCCAGGTGCTGCAGCTTGCCTGCGGCAATGGCCTCGCCCGCGATGCCCACGACAAAGGTCTTGCCGCGGTGCATGTGGATGTAGGGCGCCACCGAGCGGAACCAGGGCACGAAGGTGAAGTTGAAAACAGAGGACATGCTGAAGGGGCGAAACGGCTTTTGAGACTGGGATAATCAGCGATTCTCTACGAAGTTACCGCCTTGACCCCCTCGCCCCTGAAAATCGAGTTCCCTGAATCGCTGCCGGTGTCGGGTAAACGCGACGAGATCATGGCCGCCATCGCGGCGCACCAGGTCATCATCGTGTGCGGCGAAACCGGCTCGGGCAAGACCACCCAGTTGCCCAAGATTGCCCTCGCCATGGGGCGCGGCAAGCTGAATTATCCAGAGGGCACACGCGGCAAACTCATCGGCCATACCCAGCCCAGGCGCATTGCCGCCAGCAGCGTGGCCAAGCGCATCGCCGAGGAGCTGAACACGCCGCTGGGCGAGGTGGTGGGCTACAAGGTGCGCTTCCAGGACCGGCTCGCGCGCGATGCTTCCGTCAAGCTCATGACCGACGGCATTTTGCTGGCCGAGACGCAGACCGACCCGCTTCTCAAAGCGTACGACACCATCATCATCGACGAGGCGCACGAGCGTTCGCTCAACATCGACTTCCTGCTGGGCTACCTGCGCCAGATCCTGCCGCGCCGGCCCGACCTCAAGGTGATCGTGACCTCCGCCACCATCGACGCACAGCGGTTTGCCCAGCACTTTGCGGCACCACGACCGGCGCCGGGCCGTCCCAAGCCGGGCGCGGCCCCCTCGGGGGGCAGCGAGCCACACGCAGTGGGCGAGCGTGGGGGCGACATGATCTCGGCGCCGGGCCGTCCCAAGCCGGGCGCGGCCCCCTCGGGGGGCAGCGAGCCACACGCAGTGGGCGAGCGCGGGGGCGACATGATCTCGGCGCCGGGCCGTCCCAAGCCGGGCGCGGCCCCCTCGGGGGGCAGCGAGCCACACGCAGTGGGCGAGCGTGGGGGCGACATGATTCCCGCGCCGGTCATCATGGTGTCGGGGCGCATGTTCCCGGTGGAGCAGCGCTGGCGGCCGTTCGAGGAATCGCGCGAGTACGACCTGAGCTCGGCCATTGCCGATGCGGTGGACGAGCTCTGGCGCGATGTGCACAACAGCGGCGACATCCTGGTGTTTCTGCCCGGCGAGCGCGAAATCCGCGAGGCGGCCGACCATTTGCGCAAGCACCTGAGCCACCAGCCGTTGTTCCGCAACGCGGAGGTGCTGCCGCTGTTCGCGCGGCTGTCCCAGGCCGAGCAGGACCGCATTTTTGACAGCCACAGCGGCCGGCGCATCGTGCTGGCCACCAACGTGGCCGAGACCTCGCTCACCGTGCCGGGCATCCGCTACGTGATCGACGCGGGCACGGCGCGCGTGAAACGCTATAGTTTTCGCAGCAAGGTCGAGCAGTTGCTGGTCGAGCCGATCAGCCAGGCCGCCGCCAACCAGCGTGCCGGGCGCTGCGGCCGCGTGGCCAACGGCATCTGCATCCGCCTGTACGACGAGAAGGACTTTGCCGGCCGGCCCCGCTTCACCGACCCTGAAATCCTGCGCTCCTCGCTGGCGGGCGTGATTTTGCGCATGAAGTCGCTGCACCTGGGCGTGGTGGAGGACTTCCCCTTCATCGAGGCGCCCTCGGGCCGCGCCATCGCCGACGGCTACCAGTTGCTGGCCGAACTCGGCGCGGTGGACGAGGCCAACGAGCTGACCCCCCTGGGCCAGGCGCTGGCCCGGCTGCCGCTGGACCCGCGCGTGGGCCGCATGATCCTGGAGGCACGCGATCGCCAGGCGCTGGACGAGGTGCTGATCATCGCCTCGGCCCTTTCCGTGCAGGACGTGCGCGACCGCCCCATGGACATGCAGGCCGCGGCCGACCAGGCGCATGCCAAGTTCGACGACGACAGGAGCGAGTTCAGCGGCTACCTCAAGCTGTGGAAGTGGCTGGAAGACAGCCGGGGCGGCCATGCGAAGGAACACAAACTCTCAAACCGCCAGTACGAGCAGCTGTTGCGCCAGAACTTCGTCAACATCCGCCGCGTGCGCGAGTGGCGCGACATCCATTCCCAGTTGCATACCGTGGTGGCCGAGCACAAGTGGCATCTCAACACCGCGCCGGCCAGCTACGAGCAACTGCACCTGTCCATGCTGTCGGGCCTGCTGGGCAACATCGGCTGCAAGCTGGAAGACGAAGACGTGTACCTGGGGGCGCGCGGCATCAAGTTTTACCGCCATCCCGGCGCGCACCTGGCCAAGAAGCCGGGGCGCTGGATCGTGGTGGCCGAACTGGTGGAAACCACGCGCCTGTTTGGCCGCGGCATCGCGGCGATTGAACCGCAGTGGCTGGAGCAGGTGGGCGGCCATCTGCTGAAAAAGCAGCTGCTCGACCCGCATTGGGAGAAGAAGGCGGCCGAGGTGGTGGCGCTGGAGCGCGCCACGCTCTATGGGCTGCTCATCTACAACGGCCGGCGCGTGAACTTCGGCCGGGTGGACCCGCAGGCCGCGCGCGAGATTTTCATCCGCGAGGCGCTGGTGGGCGGACAGTGGGAAACAAACTTGCCGTTCCTCGGCCTGAACCGCAAGCTCGTCGCCCAGGTGGAGGAGCTCGAGCACAAGTCGCGCCGGCAGGACGTGCTGGTGGACGACGAGCTGATCTACGCGTTTTACGACCAGCAACTGCCGGCCGATGTCTGCAGCGGCTACAGCTTCGAGCGCTGGTACCGCGAGGAAATAAAGAAACAGCCCCAGCTGCTGCGGCTCACGCGCGAGGAGCTGATGCGCCACGAGGCCGCGGGCATCACCACCAACGCCTTCCCCAAGACCCTGCGCCTGGGTGGCGTGGACTGCGCCGCGACCTACCTGCACGAACCGGGCGACCCCAGGGACGGCCTGACGGTGACCGTGCCGCTGTTCGTGCTGAACCAGGTGAATGACGAGCGCTGCGAGTGGCTGGTGCCGGGCATGCTGAAGGAAAAGGTGCAGGCCCTGCTCAAGACCCTGCACCAGCGTCCCCGCTCCAGGCTGGTGCCGCTGCCCGAGACGGCCGCGCGTATGAGCGCCGCGCTCATGGCGGATGAAAAATTTGGCCAGGGTTCGCTGACCGATGCGGTGCTCAAGCTGGTGCGCGATGCCACCTCGCTGGACATCAAGCGGGCCGACTTCAAGCTCGACATGCTCAGCCCGCATTTCTTCATGAACTTGCGCGTGGTGGACGAGCATGGCCGCCAGCTCGGCACCGGGCGCAACCTGGGCGCCTTGAAGGCCGAGCTGGGTGCGCAGGCGCGTGGTGCCTTCCAGGCGCTGGCCGGCCTGAAGATGAGCCAGGCGCCGGTTTCCACTCAAAATGATGAATCAAATCCGGCTCCAGACCTTGCCGATAGGGCGCAAGCAGCTATAAAAAAAGGAGCAACTGCGGGACCGGCTGGTTCGGCTGCCACACCCCTGAGCGGGGCCGCCGAGCAGCGCTACACGAACTGGAGCTTCGGCGAACTGCCCGAGCTCATGGAAATCCGCAAGGGCGGCCAGACGCTGATCGGCTTTCCGGCGCTGATCGACCAGGGCGATGCGGTCACGATCGAGGTGTTTGACGAACCCGGCGTGGCCGCCGCCAGGCACCGCGCCGGCCTGCGCCGCCTGTTCGCGCTGCAGATCCGGGACGCTCTCAAATATCTCGAAAAGAACATTCCCGACCTGCAGAAAATGGCAGTGGCCTATATGCAGGTCGCACGCGCGCCCGATGGGTCGGGCGGCGGCACGGCGGAGGAACTGCGCGCGCAGATCATCGACGTGGCGCTGGAGCGCGCTTTTTTGCTCGAGCCGCTGCCGGCCTGCGAGGCCGACTTCAAGCGCCGCCTGGACGAGGGGCGGGGGCGCCTGAGCCTGATCGCCAACGAGGTGGCGCGCCTGGCTGGCACCATCCTAGTCGAGTACGCCGTCGCACTGCGCAAGATCAAGGACACCAAGAACGCAGCCGACGCAGCGGCTGACTGCACCCAGCAGTTGCAGCGCCTGATGCCCAAGCGTTTCATCGCGCTCACGCCCTGGCCACAGCTACAGCACTTTGCCCGCTACCTGAAGGCCATCACCTTGCGCTTGGAAAAATACCGCGCCGACCCAGCGCGCGACGCCACCCGCTTGGCCGAGCTGCGCCCGCAGGAGCAGCGCTACTGGCGTCTGGTGGCTGAGCGCAAGGGGGTGATGGACGATCGTCTGCAGGAATTCCGCTGGCTGCTGGAAGAGCTGCGTGTGAGTTTCTTCGCGCAGGAGCTGCGCACGCCGCAGCCAGTGAGTGTGAAGCGGTTGGACAAGGCTTGGGGGCAGATTAATAGCTGAGGCGGCGATAGCAATCTATTCGTGGTGATGGTGCCGGCATGCGCTGGGCTCATACTACCAAGATGAGTACGAAATTCTCCATGAATCGCCCCGGGAATTGAGGAGGCTCCAACCTTTGAGAAGATGGAGCCATGAACAAGACGAACAAGTTTTCCCCCGAAGTACGCGAACGTGCGGTGCGCCTGGTGCAGGAGCACCGGGGCGAGTACCCTTCGCTGTGGGCGGCAGTCGAATCGGTTGCGCCCAAGATCGGCTGCGTGCCGCAGACCCTGCTGGAAGGGGTCAAGCGCGATGAGGTAGACAGCGGATCACGCGATGGCCTGAGCACCTCCGAGCGTGAGCGCATCAAAGCCCTGGAGCGCGAGAACAAGGAGCTGCGCCGTGCCAACGACATCCTCAAGGCGGCCAGCGCGTTTTTTGCCCAGGCGGAGCTCGACCGCCGCACCAAGAGCTGAGGCGCTTTGTCGACCATTACCGGCATGCCTGGGGGATCGAGCCGATCTGCAAAGTCTTGCAGACCGCCCCATCGGGCTACCGGCGCCATGCGGCCTGCCAACGCAACCCGGAGTTTCGCTGCCAGCGTGCCAAGTGCGATGAAGGTCTGATGCCCCAGATCCAACGCATCTGGCATGCCAACTGGCAGGTCTATGGAGCCGAAGCGGTAAGGAATGCGATCACAGATTCACTGCGACACATCCCGCCCCAGATGCGCCGGTCATTGACCTGGGATCAAGGAGCGGAGATGGCTCAGCACATTCAACTGGCGAACGCCTGCGGAGGCGCCAGTACATCTCAATCCGCTACAGCGAGCGGCTGGCCGAATTCGGGATTGAGCCCTCGGCAGGCAGCCGGGGTGATAACTATGACAACGCCTTGGCGGAAACGATTAACGGCTTGTACAAAGCTGAGTTGATTCACCGTCGGGCGCTATGGAAGACCAAGGAATCCCTGGAACTGGCCACCCTGGAATGGGTGTCCTGGTTCAACCACCACCGGCTGCTGGAGTCAATCGGTTACATTTCACCTGCCGAGGCTCAAGAAAACTTCCACCGGAAACAAGAGCGTCAGGCCGTGCAAGCGGGTTGACTTAAACCAAACAGCCTCCACGAAACCCGGGGCGATTCAGGCTGTCAATCAATTCGTTTGTGACGGTCATTTATTTGCAGTTCCATTGACGTGCAGCAGGTTCCTGCCAATTGACTGGTTACACAAAGTTCTTACACCCCCCGATGGTCGTCAACCCGAAAGCGGTTGACCAACCCGCCCAGGCGCTCGGTTTGCCCCAACAGGCTTTGTGCAGCTGCAGATACTTCCTCCACAAGGGCCGCGTTTTGCTGGGTGGTGTTACCAATACTGTGCACTGATTCGTTTACTTGGCGAATGCTGTCGGCCTGATGGATGGAGGCGTTGGAGATTTCACCAATCAGGTGTCGTACGCGCGACACGCCATCGATGAGTTCTTGCATCGTGCTACCCAGGCCCGTTATCAGGCGCTCTCCGTCGTCCACCCGCGCGACGGAGTCGCTGATGAGCACACGTACCTCGCTGGCTGCGCTGGTCACGCGCTGAGCAAGAGCACGGACCTCACTTGCCACTACTGCAAAGCCGCGTCCTTGCTCGCCAGCACGCGCCGCCTCTACGGCGGCGTTGAGGGCCAGAATATTAGTTTGGAACGCAATTCCGTCAATCACGCCGATGATGTCAGCAATGCGCTTGGACGAGTCGCTGATCAGCTTCATGGTGCTCACCACCGTCCCCATAGCCTGACCACCCTGCTCGGCTACGCTGGCGGTGTGCCCGGCCAGATCGCTGACGGTGTTTGCGTGTGAGGAGTTGCTGGCTACCATTTCGGTCAACTCGGTCAAGGTTGCCGAGGTTTGTTCCAGCGATGCAGCGGTTGACTCGGTGCGATTGGACAGATCTAGGTTGCCGTTACTGATCTCACTGGAGGAATCACTGATGGCTCGGCAGCTCTCATTGACCTCTTGTACCATGGTGGAGAGTTGTACGGTCATGGCCTGCAAGGCACGTAACAGCTGGGCTGCTTCGTCGCTGCCGCTCGCATCAATGCGAACCGACAAATCCCCTTGGGCCACGCGCTCGGCCAGTACTGCCGCAGCTTTGAGTGGTCCGATGACTGAGCGGGTCAACACCACCGCAAACAGCGCCCCACCCATTGCCACCAGCAGCAGCAGTACGGCCAGAAACATTGCCCGTTGGTCATTTTTTCGGGCAATCGCCTCGGCGCTGGCTGCAGCGTTCTTGCTTTGTAGCTCAGCCAGTGAGTCCAGTTCAGCAGCCCAACGCACCTGCAGTGGAGCAAACCGCCCCGTCAATACCTTGGCAGCTTCCTCGCCGGCAAAGGCCATGGCCAATTGAACGGCCTCGGCAGCCACTGGTTCGGCCTGCTGGCGCAGGGCACTGGCTTTTCCCAACAGCTCACGCTCAGCGGCGTCAAGAGGCAATACAGCAAAAGACTTTTCGCTGTCCTTGAGGCTCTGCAACGCTTTGCGATAGATTTCGACTTCGCCGTTCAACATGCCACCATCCGTTTGCAAGCCCGCGTTGCGAATGGCTGACACTAGCCGCAATTGCGCCGATTTCATCGCGTGCACAGTGTCAATGCGAGTCTGTGCCATAACGGCCGACTCGCGGATTTCAGCCTGCCCTTGTCTGCCCTGCATCACTGCCACGATGAAGGCCGCAATGGCGGCAAAAATGACTACTCCAAACCCGATCGCCAGCCGAGTCCCGATGTTGAGCCTGTTAAGCATGGCTGTTATGTGATGGCTTCTATTGCTTGGTGATTGCGACGCCAACAAAGCCTTCGAAACCCTGGCCTTTTTTCACAAACATTGAGCGTGCTTCAAGCTTTTTTGTTTCCGGGTTGACAAACTGGTAGTCCACCCAGCCTTCACCTTTCTGTGCTGTGGCCACCATCTCCTTGACGTACTCCTTTCCTGCTGGGTCTTTGGATTCCAGCGTGTTTTTACCGATCAGCTTCTCGTTGAGGGAGCTTGCCATCACCGTGCCGTGGAAGTCATTAACGATGACATTCATGCTCTTGACCTTCCACTCTGCGCTGCTGTTAATGTTTTTCACAGCCTGCTCCACCCCGACTTTCTTAATGTGTGCGATGGCTGCGTTGACCTGTGCAACAGCCTCGTCCTTGGTCGCCGCCCAACTGGACAGGGCACATGCAGCGACCAGAACGAAACCGGTGAGGGAACGTGTAGCGATGTTCATGGAGGTTCTCCTTCTTAGTTGAATGAAATTTGCGTTTAGCAAGACATACTACATCCGAAGTCTTCTCTGAACAAGTGCCCGATTTATGGAGCCGCCTTTCGTAAGTCGTCGATTTATAAGAGGCCACTTTGAGACGACTGGACTTAATCAGCATTGCCTTAGGTAATGTCTGGAAGTCGTGGTTGATTGCTGAGATTTTGGTTGCTTCGGAAATAGCACGCGGTTGAAACTAAGCGCAGGTAATACGCAGCGGCTATAAGTTTCGAGCAGAGGGTGGGCCAGACCTTTTCCAACCGATCCAGCTAATCGCACAGGCAAACCTGCACCCATTTAGTCCTGTGCCTCCCGGTGAGTCCAGGCAGCCAGTGAAAATATTTTTTCATGCCCCTGCATCCATGCGCCAACTCGTTGCGTTCTAGAAGCAGGACGCAATCGTGCGATCCCAAAACCCAACCTTTCAGGACGATGACATCATGAAAAAAGCCTCTCTTTTTACCGCCTCTGTACTTTCCATTTTTGTCGCTGGCGCTGTCCAGGCGCAGCCCGTCATGCGTGATGGCGCACTGGCAGATGCAACAGGTCGCACGGTCTACACGTATGACAAGGACGAAGCGGGCAAGAGCAATTGCAGTGGTGGCTGCCTGGCCCAGTGGCCAGCGTTCATCGCCAAGCCCGATGCTGTTGCCAAGGGCGAATTTGGCTTGATCGACGCCAATGGCGCACGCCAATGGACGGTGAATGGCAAGCCGCTTTATTATTTTGCGGGCGACGCCAAGGCCGGTGAGCGCAATGGCGACGGAAAAGGCGGCGTGTGGCATGTGGTGCCTTCCAAGCCAGCGGCTCAAGCTGCTCCCAAACCTGCATCGACGTACTAAGAGGGCGTGGGGCGTGGCTGGGGCATGCGTAACACGGTATGCTCAGCCACAATGCTGCCCCGGAGAACGCTCTCTATGGATGACCGTGATGAAGTAAGCCAGCTACTGTCGCGTATTGCGCTGCGCGATGCCAAGGCGTTTGAATCCCTCTACCGTCTGGTCGTCGGCCGGTTGATGGCCGTGGCCATGCGCGTGGCGCAAGACCGCGCCGTGGCCGAGGATGTGGTGCAGGAGGTGTTTGTCACGGTCTGGAATCAATCCGCAGTGGCGGCGCCGGGGCAACACTTGACGCTGGCGTGGCTGTGCGTGGTCACCCGCAATCGGACCATTGATCTGTTGCGCAAGCGCAAACCCGAGCAGCCGCTGCATTGGCAAGACGAAAATGGCGAAGAGCAGTCGCACGACATTCAGGATGAAAGTGGCTCACCCATGGCGCAGCTACTGGCGCATGAAGACGGCGCGCAATTGGCGCATTGCATGGATACCCTGGAGCCCGAGCCCAAGCGGGCGCTGCTGCTGGCCTTCTACGATGGTTTGACCCACCCCGAGATCGCCCTGCGCATGCAGCGCCCTTTGGGCACCGTCAAGGCCTGGACGCGGCGCAGTTTGATGCGACTCAAAGGCTGTATGGAGGCGCTGGCATGAACTGGTACCAACATCCATCGACCATTGAACAACTGGCCGCGGCCTATGTTGCAGGCACGTTGCGGGGCAAGGCGCGTCACCGGTTTGAGGCCGTCATGCGGCGCCAGCCTGCACTTGTCGCTGCGGTGAATGACTGGACTGATCGCCTGGCACCGCTGCACCGTGCGTTGCCGGCCCAGATGCCAAACGCTGCGCTGTGGGACAAGATTATGAAGGCGACGGACACCGTTCCTGCGCCAGTGGCACCCTCCTGGTGGCGTCGCTTGTTGGCCCCGGCGCCCGCAGGGGCATTGGCCGTGGGGCTGTTGGTGGGCGCATTGGCGCCGGCCGTGTGGCAAGCCCACGTGGCATACCAGAGCGACATGGAGTTGCCAGACAGCTATGTGGGCGTACTGGGTACCGCGCAGGGGCAGCCCGGCCTGATCATCTCCAGTTTGCGGCGGGGCAAGGTTGTCGATATCAAGCAGGTTACGCCGGTGGTTGTGCCGGTTGGGCAGACGCTGTACCTGTGGCGCATTGACAAGACGGGCGCGGTAGCGGCGCTGGGGCCTATGCCCAGTGGCAAGTGGACCCATCTGGCGCTGAGCGAAACCGCGGAGCAGGTGTTTTTTCCGGCCGTGGAACTCGCTGTTTCGCTGGAGCCTTTGGGTACTCAACCCAGCGCACCCGCACAGCCGTTTTTGTACCGTGGGCTTTGCGGAAAGCTATGGCGTTGATGCCATGGAGTCGGACGACGGTTGCCACGACCCCAGGTTTGATGCGGACGCGGGTGTGGCGGTCTGACGTGGGGCGCCGAGCGGCTTTATAAGCTGGCGAGCCGATTGAGCGCGCTATTGAGCGTCTCATCCTTCTTGGCAAAGCAAAAACGCACCACTCGCTGGTCGAAGCCATTGCCATAGAACGCCGACAGCGGAATGGCGGCCACGCCGATCTCCGTGGTGAGCCACTTGCAGAAATCGGCTTCTCCCAGGTCGCTGACCTTCGAGATGTCCACGCACTGGAAATAGGTGCCTTCGCCGGGCAGCAGTTTGAAGCGCGTGCGCTGGAGGCCTTCGCGGAACAGGTCGCGTTTGCGCTGGTAGAAGGCGGGCAGTTCAAGATAGGGCCTGGGATCGGCCATGTAGGCGGCCAGGCCGTATTGCATCGGCGTGTTGACGGTGAACACGTTGAACTGGTGGACCTTGCGGAACTCGGCGCTCAAGGTGGCCGGGGCCGCCACGTAGCCGACCTTCCAGCCGGTCACGTGGTAGGTCTTGCCAAAGCTGGAGACGATGAAGGCGCGCGCGGCCAGGGCCGGGAAGCGCGCCGCGCTGTGGTGCTGCTGGCCGTCGAACACCATGTGCTCGTAGACTTCGTCGCTGATGAGCAGCGCATCGGTGGGCGCCAGGATGTCCTGCAGCGTGAGCATCTCCTCACGCGTCCACACGGTTCCACTCGGGTTGTGCGGCGTGTTGATGATGATGGCGCGCGTTTGGGGGCTGATGGCGGCGGCAATTTTTCCGAAGTCGGGCCGGAAGGTGCCCGGGGTGAGCGGGACGCGCACCACGGTGCCGCCGGCCAGCTCGATATTGGGTACGTAGCTGTCGTAGCAGGGCTCCAGCACGATCACCTCGTCACCGGGACGCACCACGGCCAGGATGGCGGTGAGAATGGCCTGCGTGGCGCCGGCCGTGATGGTGATCTCGCTCACCGGGTCATAGTCTTGGCCGTAGAGTGTTCTTGTTTTTGCCGCAACCGCCTCGCGCAGCATGGGTACGCCCGTCATGGGGGGGTACTGGTTCAGGCCCCGCGTCATGGCGTCAGTGACAAGCTGCACCAGGCGCGGGTCGCAATCGAAATCGGGAAAGCCCTGCCCCAGGTTGACCGCGCCTTTTTCCGCGGCCAGTGCCGACATGACGGTGAAGATGGTGGTGCCTACCGACGGCAGCTTGGTTTGCACGGGCGGGGTGTATTCGGTCTTGGTGTTCATGGCTTGCGATGGGGAAGGCGGAAGTGGCCTGTGGTCTGACCCGCAGAATCTCATAACTCGTAATTGTTGGCGTGGCCGGTCATGGCCTTGGCGATCAGGTTTCGGTCCAGCCGTTCGCTCAGCAGCTCGGCGAACTTGTAGACAAAATTGCGCAGATAGGCGCTGCGCTTGAAGGCCACCCGTGCCACGTTCTGGCCAAACAGGTGCCCGGCCGGACGGGCGACGAGATCCCCCTTGTTGCCATCGTCCAGGATGTCGCGCACCGCCATTTCGGCAACGATGCCGATGCCCAGTCCCAGGCGGACATAGGTTTTGATGACATCCGAATCAATCGCTTCCAGTGCGATGCGGGGCTGCAGTTCGCGGGCGGCAAAGGCATGGTCAATCCGGGTGCGGCCGGTGAAAGACGGGTGATAGGTGATGAGCGGTTCCTGTGCGATGTCTTCCAGCGTGATGCGCTCCTTCTGGCACAGGGGATGGTCAACTGGCAGCACGATCATGTGCTGCCACTCATAACACGGCAGGGTGACCAGCTCGGAATAGCCGGCGAGTGACTCCGTCGCAATGCCGATCTCCGCCACCTCGTCGAGCACCATCTGGGCGACCTGGCCAGGCGCGCCCTGATGAAGGCTGACGTTGACTTTCGGATAGGCCAGGCGCAGTTTGGCCACGGGTACCGGCAAGACGTAGCGGGCCTGGGTGTGGGTGGTGGCAATGGACAGCGTGCCGCTGTCCTCGGCGCTGTACTGCTCTCCGATGCGCTTGAGATTTCCCACCTCGCGCATGATGAGTTCAATGCTTTTGAGCACGTGCTGGCCGGGTTCGGTGATGCGCTTGAGGCGTTTGCCGTGGCGCGCGAAAATCTCCACGCCCAATTCCTCTTCCAGTTCGATGATGGCTTTGGAAACCCCCGGCTGGGAGGTGTGCAGGGCCTTGGCTGCTTCGGTCAGGTTCAGATTGCGGCGCGCAGCCTCCTGGACAAAGCGGAATTGATGGAGATTCATATCGAATTTAAGCTAACAATTCGATTCATTATGTCATATTGATCTATTGAGGCACTCTGTCAGCGGGAGAGCGCTATTTTTGCAATCAGCTCGATCAAGCCCGCTTGTTCTCCAAGGGTGGACTGCAGGGTGAACTCCACCTGCGGATGCGAGGTCCGCAGCCCGGTCATGAGCCCGGGCAAGTCTTCGCGCACATGCTTGCCGACACCAAAAAACATCGGTACCACGGTGATGGATCGCACGCCTGCCGCGGCCAGCTCGGTGGCACTGGCCGGCAAATCCGGCTCCATGAGCTCAAGGTAGGCGCAACGCACCTGGACATGCGGCTCAAGCTGCCGGATCCGGGCCGCCACGGTGTCAATCGGCTGGCGCCACAGCGGGTCGCGCGAGCCATGCGCAAAAAGAATGATGCCATGCACGCCCATGCGGTCTTCTACCTTCGCAGCACCAGCCAGCCGAACGCGGTCAGTGACAGCACGGAATAGAGCAGTCCGGGCAAGGCCGCCGTCAGCCAGGGCTGCCAGTTTTGCAGGTTGCCGATATAACCGAATACATTGTTGAGCAGGAAAAAGCTGATGCCGGCCATGACCCCGCCAAAAACGTATGTGGCAATGCCGCCCGAGCGGAAATGGAAATACGCAAACGGCAAGGCCAGAACCACCATCACCAGGCAGCTCAGCGGATAAAAAACCTTTTTCCAGAACTCGATCTCGTAGCGCTGGGCCGTCTGCGCGTTGGCTTCGAGGTGGCGGATGTACTGGAACAGGTCGATGGTGCTCATCCGCTCGGGCTTGAGCAGGGCGGCCGACACCATTTCCGAACTGATCTGGGTGGGCCAGCGAAAACTGGGGATCTGGGTCCGCTCAATCCGCGCGGTATCGCCGGCACGGGTCGAGAACTCGGTGCGGGAGACCTGTTCCAGCCGCCATGAGTCATCTTCCGCGAAACGGGCGGTTTTGCCCTGTGTCACCGAAATGAGGAAACCCTGGCTGTCGAACTCGAAAATCCGCACCCCGCCCATGCTGCCATCCGAGGCCAGGGTGCTGACGTTGGCCGCATACTGGGTATGACGTTGCCTTTCCTTGAGCCAGGCACCGGTTTGGCCAACGGTGATCCGCCCCTGATAGCGGGCCTTGAGCAACTGGGCCGTCCGGTCGCTCAGCGGTGCGATGTAGTCCCCAATCGCAAAGGTCAGCAGCACAAAACCCAGGCCCAGCGCCAGCAAGGTTTTCAGGGCGCGCCAGGGGTCCAGGCCACTGGTTCGCAGAATGGTGAATTCAGAACTTTGCGCAAATCGCGCCATGACAAAAATGGTGCCGATCAGCACCGTGATGGGCAGCAGCTCATAGAGATGGCTGGGGATCATCAGCGCGACATAGCTCAGGGCATGGATCAGGCGGTATCCGGTGGCGCTGAAGCGGCCGATGGCCTGCAGTTCCTCGACAAAATCAAAAAAGAAAAACAGGGCGAGAAAACCCAGGGTGACAAATGCCACCGCGGAAAAAACCTCGGCGTAGATCAGGCGTCGTATCGTATTCAAGCCGCTGCTTTCCGCTGCGTGGAACTGGGGCGCCCAGGAAAGGAGCGCCAGCTCCAGTTGTTATGACGTTTGCCCAGCCACAGCATGCCGGCGAGAAAAGCGCCCCCGTGCAGGGCCAGCAGATACCCGCCCAAGGCAAACCTGCCGGTGGCGATCCAGTTCTGGCCCAGATTCAGGAGGTTGTAATAAATCACGAACGTGAACATCGCCAGAACCATGTTGCCGCTTCGCCCCACGCGGGGGTTGGCGCTCGATGCCGCAATGGCAATGATGACAAAGTTCAGCGAGGCCAGCGCCAGCCCGATACGCCAGGACAGCTCGGCCAAATGGGGCGGCGAGGGGTTTCTCACGAGCTCGATGGTGGGACGGGTGTTGGCGGGCACGTAGTCCTTGGCACCGAGGCTGCCCGGGCCGACGCTGGTGCCGTATTCCTCGAACTCGCTGATTTTCAGCTCAGGCTTGCCGATCTCGCTTTCCAGCCGCTGGCCATGGCCCAGCATCAGGAAGCGGCCTTGTTCCAAGTTCTGGATGCGCCCGCTGCGGGCCGACGTGACGGTTTCCTTGTTGCGCTCCGTCGTTGCAATGAAGACGTTGTTGCCGGATTGCTGGCCTGACAAATTCTTCTCCACGAAAAATACCCGGCTGCCGCTGGCGGATTCCTGGAATTGGCCCGGCTCGATGCGCTCCAGGTCGCCGCGCGCCTCATAGTGGTTCTTCATGTCCTCGATTTGCTGGTTTGACCAGGGCAGCACAAAAAAAGCCAGCGTGGTGATCACCAGCAAAATGGGCCATGCGAACCGGTACAGGGGGCGCAGCAAGCCCGACAGGCCCTTGCCGGCCGTGAACCAGATGACCATCTCGCTGTCGCGGTACATGCGCGTCAAGGTGCTGACCATGGCGATGAACAGGCTCATGGTCAGGATGGTTGGCATGTAGGCCAGCACGGTATAGCCCATCACCATCATGACGTCGGACGGATTGAAACTGCCGCGGGATGCCTGCCCGAGCGTGCGGATCAGCGTCATGGTCATGACGACGGTCGCCAGCACGATCAGCGTTGCGCCAAAGCTGCGGGCCAGCTCCTTGCGGAGGGAGGAATGGAATAACATCGGCTTGAAGGAAAACCCGAATTATGAACTTTGAACTCAAGACGCTGGGCCTGGCCGGGGCAATTTCTGAAAAATGTGATGTGCTCGTGGTTCTGGTCACGCAGTCCTACAGGCCGGGCAAGGATGCCTTCTCCGGGCTGATTGCCCATGCGCTCAAGGCGGGCGACCTGGAAAACAAGCCGGGCAAGCTGCTGCAGGTTTACCGGCCCGAGGGGGCGGCATGTTCCTGCGCTGTCCTGGCCGGAGCCGGGGATGGATCGGCCAAGCAGGTGCGACAGGCGGTCCAGGCGGCCGTGGGCGCGGTCAAGGGCCGGTCCTCCGTCAAAAGGCTGACCCTATGCTTTCCCGCGGCCACGACGCAGGAGGCGCTGCGTGCGGCCGTGATGGCGGCGGCCGAGGCCAGTTATGTGTACACCGCCACGAAATCGAAGCCCGAGGGGCGCACGATTCAGCGTGTGACCCTCAGCTTGCCCAATGCCGCGGCGCTCAAGCCGGCTTACCAGCACGCCGTGGCGGCGGTGGCGGGCATCGAGTTCGCCAAGGAGTGGGCCAATCGACCCGCCAATCACGCGACACCGACGATGCTGGCGCATACCGCCAGGGACCTGGCCAAGCATCCCAAAATCCGCTGCGAGGTGCTCGGTCCGAAAGAAGTGGCCAAGCTGGGCATGGGGGCGTTCATGGCGGTTGCCAAAGGCTCCGAGGAGCCGCTGCGCTTCATTGTGCTGCGCTATGAAGGGGCGGCAAAGTCGCAGGCGCCCCTGGTCCTGGTGGGCAAGGGCATCACCTTCGATACCGGTGGCATCTCCATCAAGCCGGCTGCCGAGATGGACGAAATGAAATTCGACATGTCGGGCGCGGCCAGCGTGCTGGGCGTGTTCCGGGCGCTGGCTGATCTGCGGCCGGACATCAATGTGGTGGGCCTCATCCCGTCATGCGAGAACATGCCCGATGGCCGTTCGGTCAAGCCCGGTGATGTGGTCACCAGTATGAGCGGACAGACCATCGAAATCCTCAACACGGATGCCGAGGGCCGCCTGGTCCTGTGCGACGCGCTCACCTATGCCGAGCGCTTCAAGCCCCGTGCCGTGGTTGACATTGCCACGTTGACCGGCGCCTGCATGATCGCGCTGGGCGGGGTGCGCAGCGGGCTGTTTGCGTCCACCGACGAACTGGCCAGCCAGCTGCTGGCCGCGGGTGACGCCGCGCAGGATCTGTGCTGGCGACTGCCGCTGGACGAGGACTATGCCGAAGGCCTGAAAACCAACTTTGCCGATGTGGCCAATGTGGGAGGACGCGCGGGCGGCGCCATCACGGCAGCCAAGTTCCTGCAGCGCTTCGCCGGCAAGTTTGCCTGGGCCCACCTGGACATTGCCGGTACGGCGTGGAAGAGCGGTGCGGCCAAGGGGGCCACCGGCCGGCCGGTGGGCCTGTTGCTGGACTTTCTGATGGCACAGGCCAAAACAGCGGGTGCTGCGCCCGCCAAATCCGCCAAACAGCGCGGTGTGAAATCGACGTGAGCGGGCTGTTGTTGCGATGACTGAAGTGGCGTTTCATTTCAACGTGGGCGACAAGGTGGCCTACGCCTGCCGTTTGCTGCGCAAGGCGGTCGGCGGCGGGGCCAAGGTCATCGTCACGGGCGGGCCGCAGGCCTTGCGGCAACTGGATACGACGCTGTGGACTTTTTCGCCCACCGATTTCGTGCCGCACTGCCAGAGCACGGCACAGCCCGCGCTGGTCCAGGCCTCTGCGGTCATCCTGGCCGATTCAGTCCAGGCGGTGCCGCATAGCCAGGTTCTGCTCAATCTGGGCGAGTTCGTGCCCGACGGGTTCGAGCGATTTGAGCGGCTGATTGAAATTGTCGGCGTGGATGATGCCGACCGGCAGGGGGCAAGAAACCGCTGGAAGCATTATGCTGATCGCGGTTATGCCATCACCCGTCATGATCTGGCACAGAAAGGCGCGCACTGATGTCGGCAGCACCCAAAAACCTTCCCCGCTTTCTGCCAACCTTGACGGAGGTTGTACAGGCCCCCGCGCTGGTTCAGCCGCCCGCAGCCGCGCCGCCATCGGCGGATCAGGAGGAGATCATTCGCCGCGTCTTGCAGCGGCTTGATGCGTCGCTGGAGCTTCGGCTGCGCCAGGAGCTTGAGTCCATCGTGCGGGAGGCGGTGGCGATGGAGCTGAACCCGCGGCGATCCGATTGACTGGGGGCTTCCCTCTGGTTCTGGCCTGAAAATTGCGCTAGTGTGCAGGGTGTGAAGCCATTGAGCTCACATCCTCGTTTTTCCCCGGGCTCTAATTTGGAGGTGTATATGCAAATGAGATTGAAAGTTGCCGTGGCTGCCGTGGCTGCTGCCGCCGGTGTGGCTTATGCGCAGGACATGGTGGTCAGGATAGGGCACGTGGCGCCCCTGTCCGGAGCCCAGGCCTCCTATGGCAAGGACAATGAAAACGGCGCGCGCATGGCCATTGAGGACCTCAATGCGGCGGGTGTGGTGATCGGCGGCAAGAAAGTCAAGCTTGAACTCGTCGCCGAGGATGATGCGGCGGATCCCAAGCAAGGGGCGGCGGTCGCACAGAAACTGTGCGATGCCAAGGTCGCCGGCGTGATCGGACACCTGAACTCGGGCACGACCATCCCTGCCTCCAAAATCTACAACGACTGCGGCATTCCCCACATCACCCCGTCGGCCACCAACCCCAATCTCACCAAGCCCGGCTACAAGACCACTTGGCGTCTGCTGGCCAACGACAATGCCTTGGGCCTCGGCCTCGCTACCTATGCCGCGGACAAGCTCAAGCTCAAGCGGGTGGCCATCATTGACGACCGTACGGCTTATGGCCAGGGCGTCGCTGCCGTGTTCAAGAAAACGGTGGCCGAAAAAGGCATCACCATCGTCGATGAGCAGTTCACCACCGACAAGTCGGTGGACTTCATGTCCATCCTGACGGCCATCAAGTCCAAGAATCCGGATGGCATCTTTTATGGCGGCATGGACCCCCAGGCCGGCCCCATGCTGCGCCAGATGGAGCAGCTCGGCCTGACCAAGGTCAAATACTTTGGCGGCGATGGCATCTGCACCATGGATCTGATCAAGCAGTCCGCGGGCGCCAAAACCCTGGGCAACGTGATTTGCGCAGAAGGGGGGTCTTCACTGGACAAGATGCCCGGCGGCCCCGCCTGGAAAAAACGTTACGACGCCAAGTTCCCGGGCCAGTACCAGATCTACAGCCCCTACGTCTATGACGCGGTGCACGTGATGGTGGATGCCATGAAGCGTGCCGGCAGCGTGGACCCCAAGGTGTATGTGAACAAACTGGCCGACACCAATTACAAGGGGGTCACGACCAATGTGCAGTTCGAGCCGAATGGCGAACTGAAGAATCCGGCCATGACCCTGTATACCTACCGGGGCGACAAGAAAACCGCCCTGAATTGAGGGGTCCCAGGCGCATGGCAAAGGCCACCCTCCGGTGGCTTTTTTCATGGGACCGCGCCGGGACGGGAATCAACCGGCTTTGGCCTCGGTTAGAATACAAGGCTCTGGAGAGGTGGATGAGCGGTTTAAGTCACACGCCTGGAAAGCGTGCGAGGGGTAAAACCCTCCGCGGGTTCGAATCCCGCCCTCTCCGCCAGAAACATGGCTTCACCGGCCAGGAAAAACCCGCAGTTTTCTTCATGAAGGCTGCGGGTTTTTGTTTGTCCGAAGCAAGGAGCGCGGCGGACCAGTTCTTGGGGCACTCCTAGTGCCAATGGCGATAACCCCGGGAATGGGGACCGCCATAAAAATCCAGATTGAACCGCACGCCCACGGGCGCGTAGTAGGGATAGGCCACAACGGGGGGCGGTGCCACCACATAGACGGGAGCGGCATACACCGGCGGCGCATACACGGGCTGCACGTAGGTGCTCGATGTCACGGATGCGCTTGGTGCCGGCGCGGCGCCGAGCGGGGCGATTTGCAACTTCACCACCGGCCCGGGGTCATTGGGCATTTGCACCGCATACTGTTTGCCGGCGTATTCATACACGACGTTATAGGCCACGGCGCGGTTTTCATAAAACATTTGCGTGGCACATTGCTGCACGTTTTGCACCTGTGGCGTGTCCGGGCCTTCAACCCTGTCGCCCAGGATCGCCCCGCCCATGATGCCGATCATGGTGGCGGCCGCGCGCCCGCCGCCTTGCCCCACGGCATTGCCCATGGCGCCGCCGGCAATCGCCCCCATCACGGCGCCGGCGCCCGATTTCTGGGGCTGAGCGAGCACCGCGGTGGTGCTGCAAACCTGGCGCGGCACGGCAACTTGCTGAATCACGGGGGTGCTGGAAATCACAGTCCCCACTTCCTGCGCGGCGGACAGACCCGCCGACAGCGCGCTGACCACAAGCAAAACGACTTTTTTCATGGGATATCTCCTTCGCTTCAATGCAGCTTCAAGCGTAATCCTCCCGGCGCATCGGGACGTAACCGCCCGGTAAAGCCGCCGTAAAGTTTGGAGCCGCGGCGATCGGGTGGGGCGCGGACCCCATTGGGGCTTATCTGCTTTCCTGCTGCGCCTGCACCATCTTCATGGCGGAACCTATCAGCGCCGACACTTCGGTCATGTTGCCCGGAATGATCAGCGTGGTCTTGGCATCAGCCGCCACCCGGGCGTAGGCCTCGACGGCTTTTTCGGCCACCTTGAGCTGGACCGCCTGCTCGCCTCCGGGCTGGCGGATCGCGGCGGCCACGCGTTCAATGGCCTGCGCGGTGGCATCGGCGACGGCGGTGATGGAGGCGGCCTCGCCCTGGGCCTTGTTGATGACGGCCTGCTTTTCACCTTCGGAGCGGGCGATAAAGGCCTCGCGCTCGCCGGTGGCGATGTTGATCTGCTCCTGGCGGCGGCCCTCCGACGCGGCGATCAGCGCGCGCTTTTCGCGCTCGGCCGTGATCTGCGCCTGCATGGCATGCAGGATTTCCTTCGGCGGCGTCAGGTCCTTGATTTCATAGCGCAGCACCTTGACGCCCCAGTTCAGGGCGGCTTCGTCAATGGCGGCGACCACCTGGGCATTGATGATGTCGCGTTCCTCGAAGGTCTTGTCCAGCTCGAGCTTGCCGATGACCGAACGCAGCGAGGTCTGGGCCAGCTGGGAGATGGCCACGATGTAATTCGAGGAGCCGTAGCTGGCGCGCATGGCGTCCGTCACCTGAAAGTACAAGATGCCGTCGACCTGCAACTGCGTGTTGTCGCGCGTGATGCAAACCTGGCTGGCGATGTCCAGGGGGATTTCCTTGAGCACGTGCTTGTAGGCCACTTTGTCGATGAAGGGCACCAGAATGTTCAGACCCGGGGTGAGGGTGGCGTGGTACTTGCCGAGCCGCTCCACCACCCAGGCATGCTGCTGCGGCACCACCTTGAGCGAGCGGCTGACAAAAATCGCGGCGATGACGAGCAGGATGATTGCTATTTCCATGAGGGTCTTTCTTGTGGTTGATCTCAGAGCTCGCACTTTTCGATGACGAGCTGGCTGCCCCGCACCTCGACGATGCGGTGGGTGCCGGTGGAAGGCAAGGCGCCGCTGCCATGCACGGCCGTCCAGTTGGCGCCGCGGTATTTCACGCTGGCCGTGCCATCGGCCTGCCAGGACTCGACCTGAACCGTTTCCCCGATGTCCAGGTTGACGTCCCGGTTGGCGCTGGCCCGCTCGGCCGGCGTCTCTTTCTGCTTGATGCGGTACCACACCACCACGGCGCCGCCGCCCACCAGGGCCGCCACCACGAACTGCGCGGTCAGGGGCGCCTGGGCGTGCGCGGCCAGCGCGGCAGCCGCCAGGCCGATGGCCAGCATGAGCAGGTAAAACGTGCCGCTCAGCAATTCGACGGCGACAACCGCGCCCGTGATCAGCCACCAAGCCGTTGATTCAGCCATATTGACCTTATCTGTATTGCGATCGCGACATTTTGAGGCAAAAGGAGGCGTCTACCCCGGAAGAAAGGCAATAAGTCCTTACACTTCGCGCCTGTTTTCCATTTTTTTGCGCGCCTGGCTGGAGTTTTTCATGAAATTTCGTTTTCCCATCGTCATCATCGACGAAGACTTTCGCTCCGAAAACACCTCGGGTCTGGGGATCCGCGCGCTGGCACAGGCCATCGAGTCCGAGGGCTTCGAGGTGCTGGGCGTCACCAGCTACGGCGACCTGAGCCAGTTCGCCCAGCAGCAGAGCCGGGCCAGCGCCTTCATCCTGTCCATCGACGACGAGGAGTTCACGCCCGGGCCCGACCTGGATCCGGTCGTGCTGAGCCTGCGCAGTTTCATCGAGGAGGTGCGCTTCAAGAATGCCGACGTGCCGATTTACGTCTATGGCGAAACCAAGACCGCGCGCCACCTGCCCAACGACATCCTGCGCGAGCTGCACGGCTTCATCCACATGTTCGAGGACACGCCCGAGTTCGTGGCGCGCCACATCATCCGCGAGGCCAAGAGCTACCTGGAGGGCGTGCAGCCGCCGTTCTTCAAGGCCCTGCTCGATTACGCGGAAGACGGTTCCTACTCCTGGCACTGCCCGGGCCATTCGGGTGGCGTGGCCTTCCTCAAAAGCCCGGTGGGCCAGATGTACCACCAGTTCTACGGCGAGAACATGCTGCGCGCCGACGTCTGCAACGCGGTGGAAGAGCTGGGCCAGCTGCTGGACCACAACGGCGCCATCGGCGAGAGCGAGCGCAACGCCGCGCGCATCTTCAACGCCGACCACTGCTTTTTCGTGACCAACGGCACCAGCACGTCCAACAAGATCGTGTGGCACCACACGGTGGCCCCGGGCGACGTGGTGGTGGTGGACCGCAACTGCCACAAGTCGGTGCTGCACGCCATCATCATGACCGGGGCGATTCCCGTCTTCATGAAACCCACGCGCAATCACTACGGCATCATCGGCCCGATTCCGCAAAGCGAGTTCGAGCCGGCGGCCATCCAGGCCAAGATCAAGGCCAACCCGCTGCTCAAGGGCGTGGATGCGAAGAAGGTCAGGCCACGCGTGCTGACACTGACGCAATCCACCTACGACGGCGTGCTCTACAACACCGAGACCATCAAGGGCATGCTCGATGCTTACGTGGACAACCTGCACTTTGACGAGGCCTGGCTGCCGCATGCCGCCTTCCACCCCTTCTACGGGGCCTACCACGCCATGGGCAAGAAGCGCGCGCGCCCCAAGAACTCGGTGGTCTATGCCACGCAGTCCATCCACAAGCTGCTGGCCGGCATCAGCCAGGCCAGCCATGTGCTGGTGCAGGACTCGCAGAACACCAAGCTGGACCGCCACCTCTTCAACGAGGCGTACCTGATGCACACCTCGACCTCCCCGCAGTACAGCATCATTGCCAGCTGCGACGTGGCCGCCGCGATGATGGAGCCGCCCGGCGGCACCGCGCTGGTGGAGGAGAGCATTGCCGAGGCGCTCAATTTCCGCCGCGCCATGCGCAAGGTTGACGAGGAATACGGCAAGGACTGGTGGTTCAAGGTCTGGGGACCGGAGAAGCTGGTGGACGAGGGCATTGGCCGGGCCGAGGACTGGATCATCCGCAGCGACGCGCGCGGCAAGAAGGGCAGCAAGTGGCACGGTTTCGGCCAGCTGGCCGACGGCTTCAACATGCTGGACCCGATCAAGGCCACCCTCGTCACGCCCGGCCTCAACCTGGACGGCAAGTTCGACAAGACCGGCATCCCGGCCTCCATCGTGACCAAGTTCCTCAACGAGCACGGCGTGGTGGTGGAAAAAACCGGCCTGTACAGCTTCTTCATCATGTTCACCATCGGCATCACCAAGGGCCGCTGGAACACGCTGCTGACCGCGCTGCAGCAGTTCAAGGACGACTACGACAAGAACCATCCGATGTGGCGCATCATGCCCGAGTTCTGCCAGAAATACCCGCGCTACGAGCGCATGGGCTTGCGCGACCTGTGCCAGCATGTGCACGAGCTTTATGCCAGGTACGACATTGCGCGCCTGACGACCGACATGTACCTGAGCGACCTCACGCCGGCCATGAAGCCGAGCGATGCCTATGCCCATATTGCCCATCGCACGACCGAGCGGGTGGAAATCGACCAGCTCGAGGGCCGCATCACCGTCGGCCTGGTCACGCCTTACCCGCCCGGCATTCCGCTGCTGATCCCGGGCGAGGTCTTCAACAAGAAGATCGTGGACTACCTCAAGTTCTCACGCGAGTTCAATACCCAGTGCCCGGGCTTCGAAACCGACATCCATGGCCTGGTGGAGGAAGAGGGACCGGACGGCAAGAAGCACTACTACGCCGACTGCGTCCGGGCCTGAGGCCAGGCGCACGAAAAAATGCCCCGCAGATAGCGGGGCATTTTTGTTTTTGCTATTGATTTTGTAGCTTGCCGCGCCCGCCGGGCAAGGGCAACAGGCTGTTTTTTCTTGTAAATCAGGCGTCGACGACCGCCACGGCCGTCTGGCTGAAGCCGCCGTCCACGTAGGTGATCCCGGCGGTCACGCCGCTGGCCAGGTCGCTGAGCAGGAAGGCGGCCACGTTGCCGACATCCTCGATGGTCACGTTGCGCCGGATCGGCGAGGCATTGGCCACCACGCTGAGCAGCTTGCCGAAATCCTTGATGCCGCTGGCCGCCAGCGTCTTGATCGGGCCGGCGCTGATGCCGTTGACGCGCATGCTGCGTCCGTCAGGGATGTGGCCGATGGCCTCAGCCAGGTAGCGCACCGAGGCTTCCAGGCTGGCCTTGGCCAGGCCCATGGTGTTGTAGTTCGGCACGGTGCGCATGGCGCCCAGGTAGCTCAAGGTGAGCAGGGAGGCCTTGTCGTTGAGGTAGGGCAGGGCCGCCTTGGCCAGGGCCGGGAAGCTGTAGGCGCTGATGTCATGCGCAATCCGGTAGTTCTCGCGCGACAGGCCGTCGAGGAAGTTGCCGGCAATCGCCTCGCGCGGCGCGTAGCCGATGCTGTGCACGAAGCCGTCGAAGCGGGGCCAGCGGGCCGACAGGTCCTTGAACAACTGCTCGATCTGCGCGTCGTCGCCGACGTCGCAGTCAAATATCAGGGAGGAGCCGAATTCGGTGGCAAACTCGGTGATGCGCTCCTTGAAACGTTCGCCCACATAGCTGAAGGCCAGTTCGGCGCCTTGGGCATGGCAGGCCTGGGCAATGCCATAAGCAATGGAGCGGTTGCTGAGAACACCGGTGATCAAAAATTTCTTGCCAGTCAGGAATCCCATATTTTTCTCGGGTTGGAAATGTGTGCAGAATTGTCGCATGCGCAGCCTGCTGTTTTTATTGGTGTGGGGAGTTGCCTGTCCGTCATGGGCCGCGCATGGCTACGCCCTGTGGGGCGACCTGAAATACGGCGCCGATTTCCCGCACTTTGACTACGTGAACCCCAAGGCGCCCAAAGGCGGCGAATTGCGGCTGGTCAGCAACTTGCGGGTTTCCACCTTCGACAAGTACAACCCCTTCACGATCAAGGGCGCGGCCCCGGCCTACCTGTCGGGCCTGATGTTCGACTCCTTGCTGACGGGGGCGCTCGATGAAATCGGCTCGGGCTACGGCCTGCTGGCCGCCGACGTCGAGGTGGCCGCGGACGGCTTGAGCGCCGTGTTTCGCCTGCGCCCGCAGGCGCGCTTTCACAATGGCGACCCGGTACTGGCGGGCGACGTCAAGCACAGTTTTGACACGCTCATGGGGCCCCACGCCTCGCCGGCCTACAAGAGCCTGCTGGAAGACGTGGCCGGCGTGGATGTCCTGGATGAGCGCACCGTGCGCTACCGTTTCAAGAAGCCCAACCGGGAACTGCCCTTGACGGTGGGCGGCCTGCCCGTCTTCAGCCGCCAGTGGGGCATGGAAAATGGCCAGTTGAAATCGTTTGACAAGGTGGTGATGGATATTCCGATTGGCAGCGGCCCCTACCGGATCGGTCCGGTCAAGTTCGGCAAGGACATCACCTATGTGCGCGACCCCGGCTATTGGGCCAGGGATCTGAACGTCAAGCGCGGGACCGGCAACTTCGAGCGCATCACAGTGAAGATCTACAAGGACAACACGGCCCGGCTGGAAGCCTTCAAGGCGGCGGAATATGACTTGATGCAGGTTTTTTCGGCCGGCGACTGGGCCCGGCGCGTCACCGGAAAACGCTTCGACAGCGGCGAACTCGTCAAGGGCGAGTTCAAGCATCGCCTGCCTTCGGGTTTTCAGAGTTATGTGCTCAACACCCGGCGCGACATGCTCAAGGATGTGCGCGTGCGCCAGGCCCTGGGCTTGGCGCTGGACTATGAGTGGATGAACCGCCAGATGTTCTACAACTCCTACCAGCGCGTCAACGGCCTGTTTGGCAACACCGACTGCCAGGCTTCAGGTCTGCCCGGCCGGGAAGAGCTGGAACTGCTGGAACCCTGGCGGACCAGGGTCCCGGCGGCCGTCTTCGGCCCCATGACCGTGCCGCCGCGCACGGACGGGGACGCTTCGCTGCGCGCCAACCTGCGTCAGGCGAAGTCGCTGCTGAAAGAGGCGGGCTGGGAGGTGCGCGATGGGGCTTTGCGCAATGCGCGCGGCGAGCCGATGGTGCTGGAATACCTCGACAGCCGGGAAGGCGGCGAGAAAACCGTGTCCCCCTGGATGCGCAACCTTGAAAAACTGGGCATCAGGCTGGTCTTTCGTTCGGTTGATTTCGCCCTGTACCAGCAACGGCTGGATAAATTCGAGTTCGATATCATGTCCATCAATTTCCCCGGCACCCACAGCCCTGGCCAGGAGTACGCCGACCTGTTTGGCAGCAAGGCCGCGGCCACCGAAAATTCAGGCAACTTCGCCGGGGTGGCCAGTCCGGCCGTCGATGCGCTGATCGTCAAGATGACAGGCGCAAAAACCAAGGCACAGCTGCTGCCGGCCTGCCGGGCACTGGAACGCGTCATCAGCCACAGCCACTACCTGATTCCGCAATGGACCAATGGCAAGCACCGCATGGCCTATAACGCCTGGCGCCTGGCCAAGCCCGCGGACATGCCGCCCTACAGCCAGGCGGAAACCTGGGCCATGGACACCTGGTGGGCGAAGTAGTCCATGGCCGCCTATATCCTCAAACGCCTGCTGCTCATGGTCCCCACTTTGCTGGGGGTCCTGCTCATCACCTTCGCCGTGATCCAGTTTGTGCCCGGTGGCCCCGTGGAGCAATACATCGCCGAGGCCAGGGCGGGGGCCGGTGGCGGCGCCGAGGGCGGCGGCCTGAGCTACCGCGGCGCGCAAGGGGTTGACCCGAAACGGCTTGAGCAGATCCGGGCCTTGTATGGTTTTGACAAGCCCGCGCATGAGCGTTTCCTTCAGATGCTTGGTCAGTTCGCCCGCTTCGACCTGGGAAAGAGCTTCTTCCAGAACAAGGACGTTTCCCAGCTGCTGTGGGAGAAGCTGCCGGTGTCCATCAGCCTCGGGCTGTGGACGTTTTTCATCAGCTACCTGATTGCCGTTCCGCTGGGCGTGGCCAAGGCGGTGCGGGCCGGGTCGCGCTTTGACTTCATCACCACGCTGCTGGTGCTCGTGGGTTATGCCATTCCCGGTTTTGTGCTGGGGGTGGCGCTGCTGGTCATCTTCGGCGGGCAGCTGCAATGGTTTCCGCTGCGGGGCCTGACTTCCAGCCACTGGGATGAATTGAGCTGGGGCGCGCGGGTGGTGGATTACCTCTGGCACATTGCCATGCCGGTGACGGCCATGGTGCTGGGCAGCTTTGCCGTGACCACCATGCTGACCAAGAACGCGTTTCTGGAGGAAATCCGCAAGCAGTACGTGGTGACCGCCAGGGCCAAGGGGCTGGATGAGCGGCGGGTGCTGTGGAAGCATGTGTTTCGCAATGCCCTGATTCCGATCATCACCGGCTTTCCGGCCGCGTTCATTGGCGCTTTTTTTACCGGCTCGCTGCTGATCGAGACGCTGTTTTCCCTGGATGGACTCGGGCTGCTGAGCTACGAGAGCGTGATCCGGCGTGATTACCCGGTCGTGCTGGGCACCCTGTACTTCTTTACGCTGATCGGCTTGGTCACCAAGCTGATTTCCGATTTGTCTTATGTCTGGGTGGACCCGCGTGTCAAATTTGACTAAGCCCCTCGAAGCGGCCTCTGGTCGCCCCGCGAGCACGTCCCCGCGGTCTCCATCGCCCACCCGGCGGGCCTGGCTGCGATTCAAGCGCAACCGCTTGGGCTATTGGAGCCTGCTGGCTTTTTGCGCGCTGGTCGTGCTGAGCCTGTTCGCCGAAGTCGTCTCCAACGATCGGCCGCTGCTGGTGCGCTACGCGGGAACGATCTACTTTCCAATGGTCAAGGATTATCCGGAAAAGACCTTTGGCGGCGATTTCGAGACCGCGACGGATTACCTGGACCCCTTCATCCGGGACCGCCTGTCCCAGCCGGGCAACTGGGCGGTTTTTGCCCTCAACCCCTACGGGCCCAAGACACTGAATTACTTCGCCAAGGAGCCCAACCCGTCGGGCCCCAGCCGGGACAACTGGCTGGGCACCGACGACCGGGGCCGCGACCTGCTGGCTCAGCTGATCTATGGTTTTCGCGTCAGTGTGCTGTTTGCGCTCGCGTTGACCGCCACGGGCGTGCTGCTGGGCGTGATCACGGGGGCCCTGCAAGGATTTTTCGGCGGCAGGACGGATCTGGCTTTTCAGCGTTTCATCGAGATCTGGAGTTCCATGCCCGAGCTGTACCTGCTCATCATCTTCAGCGCCGTGTTCGCGCCCAGCCTGGCCCTGCTGCTGGTCCTGCTGAGCCTGTTTGGCTGGATGGGTTTGTCGGACTACGTGCGCGCCGAATTCCTGCGCAACCGGCAGCTCGATTACGTGCGCGCGGCGCGGGCCCTGGGCGTGGGCAACTGGCACATCATCATTCGCCATGTGCTGCCCAACAGCCTGACGCCCGTGGTCACGTTTTTACCCTTTCGCATGAGTGGGGCCATCCTGGCGCTGACCTCGCTGGACTTCCTGGGCCTGGGCGTGCCGCCGGGCACGCCCTCGCTGGGCGAGCTGCTGGCCCAGGGCAAGAACAATATCGATGCCTGGTGGATTTCGCTCTCCACCTTCGGCGTGCTGGTGTTGACGCTTTTGCTGCTGACCTTCATGGGCGATGCGCTGCGCGATGCGCTGGACCCCAGAAAGGCGCAGGCATGACAGCCCCCGCGCTTGCCGCTTCGTGTGCTGCGCGGCCCCCCGAGGAGACCCTCGCGCCCTTGCTCGATGTCAAGAACTTGCGGGTGTCGTTTGGCGGCAAGGAGGTGGTGCATGGTCTGGACTTCTGCATCGCCCCCGGCGAAAAACTCGCGCTGGTCGGGGAGTCGGGCTCGGGCAAGACGGTCACGGCCCTGAGCCTGCTGCGGCTTGTGCAAAATGCCGACATCACCGGAATTGCAAGCTTTTTTGGCCCTCAGCCCTCGTCAAACGGGCGTGACCTGCTATCTATTTCAGAGCAGGAACTGCGTGCCATCCGGGGCCAGGACATCGCGATGATCTTCCAGGAACCGATGACGGCGCTCAACCCGCTGTTCACCGTGGGCGAGCAGATCGCCGAGGTTCTGGAATTGAAATTGGGCCTGGGCCGCCAGCAGTCGGTGCGGCAAGCGGTTCAATTGCTGGCCGATACCGGCATTGCCGAGCCCGAGCGGCGGGCGAACGCCTTTGCGCACCAGCTCAGCGGCGGCCAGCGCCAGCGCGCCATGATCGCCATGGCGCTGGCCTGCGGCCCCCGGCTGCTGCTGGCCGATGAGCCCACCACCGCGCTGGATGTCACCCTGCGCGGCCAGATCCTGGACCTGCTCGACGCGCTGCAGCGCAAAAACGGCATGGCCGTGATCATGATCACGCACGATCTCAATCTGGTGCACCGCTTTGCCGAGCGCGTGCTGGTCATGGAAAACGGCCATATCGTGGAGCAGGGGCCGGTGGCCGAGGTGTTTGCCCATCCGCGGCACAGCTACACGCGCCGCCTGATCGACAGCAAACCGGTGCGCGACGTGCAGGAGGCCGCGCCCCGTTCGGAGATGCCGGCCATCATGCAGGCGCGCGGCCTGCGCGTGAGCTACCCGACGCCGCTGCCCGGCGTGCGGGGCTGGTTCAAAAGCGGCGAATTCGTGGCGGTGCGCGACGCCAGCTTCGCCATCCTGGCCGGCCAGACGCTGGGGGTGATCGGCGAGTCGGGTTCGGGCAAGTCCACGCTGGCACTGGCCGCCTTGGGTTTGCTGCCTTGCGCGGGCGAGCTGCTGGTGACGGGGCTGGCCTGGGGAAGCCAGCAGGCGCGCAACCGGGCGCTGCGCCGGGTGGTGCAGGTGGTGTTCCAGGATCCGTTTTCCTCCCTGTCGCCGCGCCTGACCGTGGAGGAAATCGTGGGCGAGGGCCTGTCTGTCCATGCCCCCGCGCTGTCGGTTCCGCAACGCCGCCAGCGCGTGGTCCAGTCCCTGGCGGACGTGGGCTTGAGCGAGGACCAGTTTCCGGGCTTGCTGCAGCGTTACCCGCACGAGTTTTCTGGCGGCCAGCGCCAGCGCCTGGCGATCGCGCGCGCCCTCATCATCGAGCCGCGGCTGATCGTGCTGGACGAGCCGACCAGCGCGCTGGACGTGACCATCCAGAAACAGGTGCTGCAGTTGCTGCAGCGCCTGCAGCGCGAGCGGGGCTTGAGCTACCTGCTCATCACCCATGACGTGGACGTGATCCGGGCCATGGCGCACCAGGTCATCGTCATGAAGGATGGTGAAATTGTCGAATCCGGCCCCATTTCCAGGATACTGGACGCCCCCGTGCATGAGCACACCCGTTCACTGCTGGCGGCAACGGGATAAATTCCTTTAAAAACAAGGCACTTAGCCGGTTTTTGAGGTACAATCCCGGCTTCACGACCAAACGGGCGGGTACCAACCGCCCGTTTTTTTTGGTCGATCGTTTTTCGTGTGCTGGTCAAGGCCCGGATTTGCGGGCGGTAACAGAGTGCGAGTGGCATCAGTGGCATTGCAGGAAATAGTTGAACAAATCGTGGCCGGTCTGGGTTACGACTTGGTGGAAATCGAGCGTTCCGCCGGGGGACTGTTGCGCGTCACGATCGACTTGCCGTGGGCGCCCGAGTCGGCTGATGCCGGGCAGTCCGTCACGGTCGAGGATTGCGAGAAAGTGACGCGCCAGCTGCAGTTTGCGCTGGAGGTGGATGGTGTCGAGTACAAGCGGCTGGAGGTGTCTTCGCCGGGTATCGACCGCCCCTTGCGTCACGAAAAGGATTTCGAGCGCTTTGCCGGCCAGGTGATTGATGTCACCCTGAAGGCGCCCATGGGGGCCGCGGCGGCAGGGCAGGTCAGTGCGAACCGCAAGAAGTTTCGCGGCACGCTGGAGCGTGTCCAGGGTGCGCAGGGTGTCTTGGGGTGGCAGATCGTCTGGCGCGATGAGCCGGTGGTCAAGCCCGGCCAGAAGGTCAGCCGCAAAAGGCTGCCGGCACCGCTGCAGGCCTTGGGTTTTTCCCTTGAGGAGTTGCGGGAAGCGCGATTGGCGCCTATTGTCAGCTTCAAGGGGCGAGGCGCCAAGGAGGCCTCGGACGCGGACCTCGGCTGATGCGGGGTGCCAGGGTGGCGCGCGGGTGGTTTGGTTTTGTATTTTGGGGTTCTTGGGGTTGGGCGCGGCGGGCTGCAGTGATGCGGCCGCCGGCATGGACCTCGATTGTTTAAGGAGAGTAGTGGCATGAATCGCGAATTGTTGATGCTGGTGGAAGCCATTTCACGCGAAAAAAGCGTTGAGCGTGACGTGGTGCTCGGCGCCGTCGAGGCGGCACTGGCGCAGGCTACCAAAAAGCTCTATGCGGGTGATGTGGATATCCGTGTGGCGGTCGATCGCGACAGTGGCAACTACGAGACGTTTCGCCGCTGGCATGTCGTGCCCGACGAGGCGGGCCTGCAGTTGCCCGACCAGGAAATCCTGCTGTTCGAGGCCAAGGAACAGATTCCCGACATCGAGGTGGATGAGTACATCGAGGAATCCATCGAGTCGGTGCCGATCGGCCGCATCGGCGCCATGGCCGCCAAGCAGGTGATCCTGCAGAAAATCCGCGATGCCGAGCGCGAGATGCTGCTCAACGACTTCATGTCGCGCGGCGAGAAGATTTTTGTCGGCACCGTCAAGCGCATGGACAAGGGCGACATCATTGTCGAGTCCGGCCGCGTCGAAGGCCGCCTGCGCCGCAGCGAGATGATCCCGAAGGAAAACCTGCGCACCGGCGACCGCGTGCGCGCCATGATCATGGACGTCGACCTCACGCTGCGCGGCGCGCCCATCATCCTCTCGCGCTCCGCGCCCGAGTTCATGATCGAGCTGTTCCGCCAGGAAGTGCCCGAGATCGAGCAGGGCCTGCTGGAAATCAAATCCTGTGCCCGCGACCCCGGCTCGCGCGCCAAGATCGCCGTGCTGTCGCACGACAAGCGCGTCGACCCGATCGGCACCTGCGTCGGCGTGCGCGGCACGCGCGTCAACGGCGTCACCAACGAACTGGCTGGCGAGCGCGTGGACATCGTGTTGTGGAGCGAGGATCCGGCCCAGTTCGTCATTGGCGCGCTGGCGCCGGCCAATGTGTCGTCCATCGTGGTGGACGAGGAGCGCCATGCCATGGACGTGGTGGTGGACGAGGAAAACCTGGCCATCGCGATCGGCCGTGGCGGCCAGAACGTGCGCCTGGCGTCCGACCTGACGGGCTGGAAGATCAACATCATGGATGCGGCGGAGTCGGCCCAGAAGCTGGCCAACGAAACCGGTTCGGTGCGCACGCTGTTCATGGAAAAACTGGATGTGGACGAGGAAATCGCCGACATCCTGATCTCCGAGGGTTTTACCAGCCTGGAAGAGGTGGCCTATGTCCCGCTGCAGGAAATGCTCGAGATTGAAAGCTTTGACGAGGACACCGTCAACGAGTTGCGCACCCGTGCCAAGGATGCGCTGCTGACGATGGAGATTGCCCGTGAAGAGAGCGTGGAGGAGGTGTCGCAGGACTTGCGCGACCTGCAAGGCCTCACGCCCGAGCTGATTGCCAAGCTGGCTGAAAGCGGCGTCCACACCCTTGACGATCTGGCTGATCTGGCCGTCGACGAGCTCACTGAAATTACCGGCCAGTCTGCGGACGAAGCCAAGACCTTGATCATGAAGGCGCGTGAACATTGGTTCGCCAATGACGTCGCCTCTCAAGAGTAACGGTCATGAAAGGTTACACAACAAATGTCCAGTACGACTGTCGCCGAGTTTGCAACCGAACTCAAGAAATCAACCGAAACGCTGCTGGAGCAGCTCAAGTCGGCCGGCGTGACCAAATCCGCCGCCACTGATGCCCTGACGGATTCCGACAAGCAGCGTTTGTTGGGCTATTTGCAGGCCAGCCATGGCACGGCCAGCCCGGAACGCAAGAAAATCACGCTGGTCAAGAAGTCCACCAGTGAAATCAAGCAGGCCGATGCCACGGGCAAGGCCCGCACCATCCAGGTCGAGGTGCGCAAGAAGCGCACTTTCGTGCGCCGCGACGATGGATCGGAGATGGCCGCCGAGGCCAGCGTGGCCGCGCCGGAGCCGCACGCCGAAGCACCGGCCGTGCCGGTGATCGACAACGCCGAACTCGCGCGTCGGGAGGAAGATGCGCGCCGCCAGGCCGAGCTGATCCGCCGCCAGGAAGAAGAGCTGGCCGAGCGCCGCCGCCTGCGCGAAGAGCAGGAAGCGCGCGAGCGCGACGCTTCCGAGAAAGCGGCGGCCCAGGCCGCCGCCGCGAAAAAGGCGCTGACGGGCCAGGAAGACAGCGCCGAGGCCGCTGCGCGCGCCGACGCGCAGGCCAAGGCGGTGGACGATGCGCGCGCCAAGGCGGTTGCCGAGTCCAAGGCCCGGGCCGACGAGGAGGTGGTGCGCGCGGCGGACCTGACAGAGCGCCGCCGCAAGGCCGAGGCCGAAGCCTCGGCCATCCGTTCCATGATGGCGGCACCGCCCAAGAAGATGCTGGTCGCCAAGAAACCCGAGGAACCCAAGACGGCCAAGCCGGCGGACGCCGCCAAGGCCGGTGTGAAGGGGACCTTGCACAAGCCGGCCGCAGGCACCGTGCCGGCCAGGCCGGCCGCGGCCGGCGCGCCTGGCGCCGCCGCCGGGGCGGGCAAGGAAGTCAAATCCGCCAAGCTGTCGTCCAGCTGGGCGGGCGACCCGGCCAAGAAAAAGGCCATTCCGACACGCGGGGACACCAGCGGCGGCGTGGGTCGTGGCAGCTGGCGCGGCGGTCCGAGGGGCCGGCGCGGCAACGACCGCGACCATCGGGAAGATCACGTGTCGGCGGCGCCGGTGGAGGCGCGCGTCATTGAGGTGCATGTGCCCGAAACGATCACCGTGGCCGAGCTGGCGCACAAGATGGCGGTCAAGGCCTCCGAGGTCATCAAGCACCTGATGAAGCTGGGCCAGATGGTGACCATCAACCAGCCGCTCGATCAGGACACCGCGATGATCGTGGTGGAAGAGATGGGGCACAAGGCCATCGTGGCCGCGCTGGATGATCCGGAAGCCTTCACCGATGAAGAAGTGTTGCAGCAGCATGCCGAGTCTTTGCCGCGCGCACCGGTGGTGACCGTCATGGGTCACGTCGATCATGGCAAGACCTCGCTGCTGGACTACATTCGCCGTGCCAAAGTGGCTTCTGGCGAGGCTGGCGGCATCACGCAGCACATCGGCGCCTACCACGTGGAAACGCCGCGCGGCATGGTGTCTTTCCTGGACACGCCGGGCCATGAGGCATTCACCGCCATGCGGGCCCGCGGTGCCAAGGCCACCGACATCGTGATTCTGGTGGTGGCGGCCGACGACGGTGTCATGCCGCAGACGCGGGAAGCCATCAAGCACGCCAAGGCGGCCGGTGTCCCGATCGTCGTGGCCATCAACAAGATTGACAAACCCGATGCCAACCCCGACCGAGTGAAGCAGGAGCTGGTGGTGGAAGAAGTGGTGCCCGAGGAATTCGGCGGTGACTCGCCCTTTGTGCCCGTATCGGCCAAGACCGGCCAGGGCATTGACGCACTGTTGGAGCAGGTGCTGCTGCAGGCCGAGGTGCTGGAACTCCGGGCCCCGGTGGATGCCATGGCCAAGGGCCTGGTGATCGAGGCCAAGCTCGACAAGGGCCGCGGTCCGGTCGCGACCGTGCTGGTGCAAACCGGCACCCTCAAGACTGGCGACGTGGTGCTGGCCGGCCAGACTTATGGCCGCGTGCGCGCCATGCTGGACGAAAATGGCAAGTCCATCAAGTCAGCCGGGCCTTCCATTCCCGTGGAGATCCAGGGCCTGACCGAAGTGCCGCAAGCCGGCGATGAATTCATGGTGATGACGGATGAACGCCGTGCCCGTGAAATTGCCACCTACCGCGCCGGCAAGTTCCGCAACACCAAGCTGGCCAAGCAGCAGGCCGCCAAGCTGGAGAACATGTTCGCCGACATCTCCGCAGGCGAAGTCAAAATGCTGCCCATCATCGTCAAGGCCGACGTGCAGGGTTCGCAGGAGGCCCTGGCGCAATCGCTGCTCAAGCTCTCGACTGACGAGGTCAAGGTCCAGATGGTGTACACGGCCGTGGGCGGCATCAGCGAGTCCGATGTCAACCTGGCCATCGCCTCCAAGGCCATCATCATCGGCTTCAACACGCGCGCCGACGCCGGTGCGCGCAAGCTGGCCGAGAACAACGGCGTGGACATCCGCTACTACAACATCATTTACGACGCCGTGGATGAGTTGAAGGCGGCCATGTCGGGCATGCTGGCGCCGGAAAAAAGGGAAGAGATCATCGGCATGGCCGAGATCCGCACCGTGTTCGTGGCGTCCAAGATCGGCACCGTGGCGGGTTGCATGGTCACCTCCGGTTTTGTCACCCGCAGCGCGCATTTCCGCCTGCTGCGCGACAACGTGGTGATCTACACCGGCGAGCTCGATTCGCTCAAGCGCATGAAGGACGATGTGCGCGAGGTGAAGGAAGGCTTCGAGTGCGGTATCAAGCTCAAGAATTACAACGACATCAAGGAAGGCGACCAGCTCGAGTTCTTCGAGCTCAAGGAGGTCGCGCGCACCTTGTAAGTGCGGTGTTCGCCTCTGCGCCGACCCCGCCCTCGAAAAGACGGCGGGGTTTGTGCTTGAGGGGGACG
>JBEIOV010000024.1:0-47524 GCA_040377375.1 Hylemonella sp. | reverse complement strand
GCGCTTCATGAGCGGGGAAGAACCGAAGCCGTGGTGGGCATACACTGCGCAGCGGAAGCGAGAATATGAGTCGCTGTAAATCGGACAATTGTGCGGAGTGTGGGCGGCTAACCATTCGCTGCAGTCCGACCGGCCCTGTCGGGCCGTCGGCCTGAGCTCAAACGTTAGGCTGTTGTAGAAAGGGGCTTGCTGAATGAGTTTATTCCGTGGTGGCTGTTTATGTGGTGCCGTGCGTTATGAAACGACCTCTGATCCTTTGAACCAGAGGGTATGTCACTGTAGGGCTTGTCAAAAAGTTATCGGTGCTGCTTTCAATGCTCGCGTACTCATGCGCATCGAACATGTTGCTATCTCCGGCCCAATCAGCACATTTCACTCTTCAGAAACTCTTGAGCGCGGTTTTTGCTCGCATTGCGGTTCCAGCATTTTCTCGCGGCGTGTTTCTGCTGGAGTCATCGGCTTAACAGCCGGTAGCCTCGACGAGCCGTCACTGTTCAAACCTGACATGCACTTTTGGGTATCTTCAAAGCAACCGTGGCTAAAAATCACAGATAACCTGCCTCAATATACAGATGGTCCGCCATCTTTAGGTTATAAGCCATGAGTATTTGCGGTAGTGCGCCTAACACTACATTCGAGGCGACCTGCGCGAAAAGCCGCGCAGGCGCCTCAACTTCACGTTAGAGCGCAAGAATGCCGCGTCCTCTCGAGAAAGCGCTCACTTGGCTAGGCTTGGGCGCACTGTTCGCCTTCAACGCACTTCTCACCGCCGCGCCTTTTTTCTTCGTCTTAGAGGGGCGAGTTCGTGAGGTCTCGAAAACTCCCTCTTTCGCGCGGATCTACTCCCTTCCGGATGACCCTATTGGGTTTTGGGGGGCGATGATCATCCATGTCTTGATTGCCGGCGTCGGGTGGCGAGTTCTGATGGCTGCGTGGCGGAACAGCACAGAGCAACGATGATTACCGAATTCGAAATGAGTACACCGTTCGGCTCCGACATGCGCTCTAACGGGTCGGCCCACACGGACAAGCAACATCAAGTTGCCGCTTCGCGGCGCATGTTGCGTGCCGGTGGCCTCCAACGTTAGATGGCACACTCCATGAATACGCCGCCAAACACTTCCTCCAGGTTCGAAAGAATTGGTGGTTCAGCTATCGTCGTCTTGCTGGCTATCTTTGCGCTCTATGTGGGCTTGTCAGCCTTGATTACGGGTCAGTTCCTTGAGTCTGGTAGTCGCAGCAATCCTGCGGCTGTTGAGCTGGTCACTGGTCTCCGGGCGTACTTTTTTGGCGCGTTCGTCGCGAGCGTTGGAGCGACGCTTCTGGTCTTTTTGTTCGGGCGTAGTTTGCCTGCCCGGTCGCAAGGCTTCTGTCTTGTCATCAATGCGGCGCTCTTCATTGCTGCCGTGCTCTCTTATGTCTTGGCCAAATAGAGCTGTGTCAGTTTGCGTTGCTTCTCACGGGAGACATGCGTTCGCTGTGCCTTCTAACATTTCAATCGAGAGTGGATCGCCTACGGCTCCCACTCATCTCGAACGTTAAACCGTATGGATGAGATCATCGCTGGCGTTATGGGTTTCATAGTCCGACAGACCGGGAGAGTCTTCGTCTGGCTACTTTCATTTGGTCGATGGCGCGGCGAGCAATTGTTTGGCGATGAGGGGGCTATACACAGTGCAGCAGGTTCGCTCTCGTTCGTTCGAGACGGTAGACGGGTCATTACCGATACCGGCCTCTTGTTTTTTGGCATTGCCTTCTATGTTGTTGCTTTTGTGGTCGTCATTGCCTATGCAGCACAGGCTTAACCAGTCGGCCCAGAGGCGACCGCCTACGGCGTCGCCTGGCCTTCAACGTTAGGTACTCGATCGATCCATACGGAATACACAAATGACACGTGACGCTAATTTCATGAATGCGGCTGCTTCTCTCGGTTATTCGTTCGATGGAGAGATCAAGATCGGGGGCAACTACGTGCCCGTTGTGCGCGATGGAAATCAGATCTATGTCAGTGGCCAAATTCCCCGTGTCGGTGATCAAGTGATGGTTGTTGGTCGAGCTGGAGGTGATGCTTCGCTTGCTCAAGCACAATTGGCTGCGAAGATTTGTGCAATGCGAGCGCTCGCGCTTCTGAAGAATTCGCTTGGATCTTTGGAGAAAGTGAAGTCTGTTCTTCGAATCAATGTCTATGTCCAATCGTCTGAACTCTTTACCCAGCAGAGTGAAGTAGCGGATGCAGCCTCAGAGCTACTTTTTTCCATTCTCGGACAAGCCGGCGCACACACTCGCACTTCGGTCGGTGTGTTTCAGCTACCGAAGAATGCAACTGTTGAGCTTGATCTAGTCGCCTCGGTGGAATAGCAGTGCATATGCCCACGGCACCTAACAATTCGTTCGAGAGGACGCCGCCCGGCAAGCCGGGCGCCTCCTCTCATGTCAAACGTTAGAAGTCGCAATGGATATCCGGGCCTCATTAAAGCCAAGCAACAGGTGATGGATGCTCTACCCAAGAATCCCCGTACCAAGCTGTATGAACCGATCTCAAGCCATATCAACGCACCATCTGCATCGATCAAGGAGATCGCTGAATGGACCGCTGCCGTAGCAAACGCTCAGTAGTGCCAACCCCTCATTCCACCGGACGCTGCGCGACGAGGCCACGCCGCAAATCCAGCGTGAACGGGAATTCCTTGCTACCCGCCACATTGATGGTGGCCGGCGGCACGACCAGGGTGCCGGGCGTGTGGCCCATGGCGGCGAAGCGCGACAGGCGCCGGCTCTCCGCCTCGTACGAGTTGACCGGCAGGGTGTCGTAGCTCAGGCCGCCGGGGTGCGTCACGTGGTACTGGCAGCCGCCCAGTGAGCGCTTCATCCAGGTGTCCACGATGTCGAAGGTCAGTGGCACGTGGATGCCGATGCTCGGGTGCAGGCTGGAGGGCGGGTTCCAGGCCTTGTAGCGCACGCCGGCCACGTATTCGCCGCTGGTGCCGGTGGATTGCAGGGGCAGGGCGCGGCCGTTGCATGTCACCACGTAGCGGCTCTCGTTGAGGCCCGTCACGTGCACTTCAATACGCTCCAGCGACGAGTCCACATAACGCGCGGTGCCGCCGGGCGTGCCTTCCTCGCCCATCACATGCCAGGGCTCCAGCGCATTGCGCAAGGTGAGCTCGATGCTCGCGGTCCGGACCGAGCCGACCAGCGGAAAGCGAAACTCGTAATGCGGCGCAAACCAGCTGCTGTCGAAGGCGTAGCCTGCGTTGCGCATCTCGGCCATCACGTCGTCGAAATCCATTTTGATGAAGGTGGGCAGCATGAAGCGGTCGTGCAGCTCGGTGCCCCAGCGCGTGGCGGGCGCCTGGTAGGGCGCTTTCCAGAAGCGGGCCACCAGGGCGCGCAGCAGCAACTGCTGCACGCTGCTCATGTGGGGGTGCGGCGGCATCTCGAAGGCGCGCAGCTCCAGCAGGCCCAGGCGCCCCGTGGCCGAATCGGGCGAGTACATCTTGTCGATGGAAAACTCGCTGCGGTGGGTGTTGCCGGTGGCGTCGATCAGGATGTTGCGCAGCGTGCGGTCGACCAGCCAAGGGGGCATGGAATGGCCCCCACGTTTCCCCGCTTCGTGCGGGTCGCTGCCCCCCGAGGGGGCTCGCCCGGCCAGGGGCGGCCCGTCGCCGGTCATGCCATACCGTTCGTGATTTTTGTAAATCTGCTCGATGGCGATTTCCAGTTCGTAGAGCTTGTCGTTGCGCGCCTCGTCCACCCGCGGCGCCTGGCTGGTGGGGCCGACGAACATGCCGCTGAACAGATAACTCAGGGACGGGTGGTTGTGCCAGTACAGCAGCAGGCTGGCCAGCAGCTCGGGCCGGCGCAAGAACGGGCTGTCCGCCGGCGTGGCGCCGCCCATCACAAAGTGGTTGCCGCCGCCCGTGCCGGTGTGGCGGCCGTCGGTCATGAACTTCTCGGCCGACAGGCGCGACTCGAACGCCGCCTTGTACAGGAACTCGGTGTTGTAGACCAGTTCCTCCCAATGCGTGACCGGGTGGATGTTGACCTCGATTACACCGGGGTCGGGCGTGACCTGCAAGAGCTTCAAGCGCGGATCGCGCGGCGGCGGGTAGCCCTCCAGCACGAGCTGCACGCCCAATTCCTCGGCCGTGGCCTCGATGGCCGCCAGCAGGTCCAGGTAGTCTTCCAGCTTCTCCAGTGGCGGCATGAAGATGTAGAGAACGCCGGATTTTTCACCCTGGCTTTCCGCCTTGGGGCCGCTGGCCCGGCGCGGGTCGCGCACTTCCACGCACAGGGCGGTGCGGGTGATCCAGTGGGCCGATTCCTGCCGCGTGGGCACACGCGCAAAACCGGCCGGCTCGGCTTGCGCCGCGCTTTGCGCGTTGGCGGCCGTGCTGCTGGCGGCCGCGCCTGTCGCGGGCTGGAATTTGCGCGGGGCTTCCGGGGCGGGCCCGCTGCCGGTCAGGTAGGGCGTGGCGCCGGGGGCGGGGCCCGCCGGACGCGCGCCGACCGCGCTGCCGTCGGCGCCCGGCGCATAACGTGCCGCCAGCGCGCTGTGCGCTGGCAGGCCCGGGCGCGGGCTGGAGGGGTCGGGCTCGATGAGATAGGGAAAGTCGGCCTGGCTGACCCAGGGCAGCGAGTCCAGCGGCAGGCGCAGGCCCATGGGCGAGTCGCCCGGCATCAGGTACATGCGCTCATCGCGCAGGAACCAGGGGCCGGTGGTCCACACCGGGCCGGCCAGGCCCGGTGCTTCTGATGCTGGGCCGGCCAGGTCCGGTGTTTCTGATGCTGGGCCGGCCCCGGCAGGCCGTTCCCCGGCCTTCACCGGCAGCACATAACCCACCACCGCATCCAGCTTCTGCTCGAACACGCGGCGCAGCCGGGCGCGCTCCATCTCGTCGTCAAGCTTCGAATCGAAGGGGTCCACATTGACGGGCAGGCGGCGCTCGCGCCACAGGTAGTACCACACGTCCTCATGGGCGCTCTGGATGAACTGGCTGCCCAGGCCCAGCTTGGCGGCCAGCGCGTGCGTGAAGCGGCGCGCGTCCTCGCTGGTGTAGTGGGTGGGCGCGCGTTCGTCGGCAAACAGCGCGGGGTTGCGCCAGACCGCTTGCCGGTCGACGCGCCAGTAGATGTTCAGGGCCCAGCGGGGCAGCTGTTCACCCGGGTACCACTTGCCCTGGCCGAAGTGCAGAAAGCCGCCCTGGCCGTATTCCTGGCGCAGCTTGTGGACCAGCGCGGTGGCAAAACCGCGCTTGGTGGGCCCCAGGGCGTCGGTGTTCCATTCTGGTGCATCACGGTCGTTCACGGCCACAAAGGTGGGCTCGCCGCCCATGGTCAGGCGCACGTCGCCGGCCAGCAGTTCCCGGTCCACGGCGGCGCCGAGTTTCATCACATCAGCCCATTGCTCCTCGGTGTAGGGCTTGGTCACGCGCGGCGACTCGTGGATGCGGGTGACTTGCATGTGGTGGCTGAACGTCACCTCGGCCTTGTCCATCACGCCTTCGATGGGGGCGGCGCCCGAGGGCTGCGGCGTGCAGGCCAGGGGAATATGGCCCTCGCCGGCCAGCAGGCCCGAGGTGGCATCCAGCCCGACCCAGCCGGCGCCGGGCAGGTAAACCTCGCACCAGGCGTGCAAGTCGGTGAAGTCGACCTCGGTGCCGCTGGGGCCGTCCAGCGCCTTCACGTCGGGCTTGAGCTGGATCAAGTAGCCCGACACAAAACGCGCGGCCAGCCCGCAGTGGCGCAGCAGCTGCACCAGCAGCCAGCCCGAGTCGCGGCACGAGCCGGCACCCAGCTTGAGCGTTTCGTCGGGCGACTGCACGCCGGGCTCCATGCGGATCAGGTAGCTGATGTCCTGGTGCACCATCTGGTTGACCGCCACCAGAAAGTCGATGGTCCGGCGCTTTTTGCGGTCGATGCGCGACAGGTAGGCCTTGAGCCGCTTGGTCAGGTGGTCGGCCGCCAGGTAGGGCGCGAGTTCCTGCGCCAGCAGGGCGTCGTACTTGAATGGGTAGTTTTCAGCGCTGGGCTCCAGAAAGAAGTCGAAAGGGTTGTACACCGCCATTTCGACCACCAGATCGACCGTGACCTTGAACTGCCGGGTTTTCTGGGGAAACACCAGCCGCGCCTGGTAATTGGCAAAGGGGTCCTGTTGCCAGTTGATGAAGTGGCCTGTAGGCTCCACCTTGAGCGAGTACGAAATGATGTTGGAGCGGCTGTGCGGCGCCGGACGCAAGCGAATGATTTGCGGCCCCAGGTTCACCAGGCGGTCATACGTGTAATGGGTCACGTGGTTCAGCGCGGCATGGATGGACATAGGCTTGTCTCTTGGCGGGTTGACAAAAAGGGGAGGCGCAATAAATACATACTAGCAACTTTGCACCAAGCAAGGAGCACGCCACGGATCGGATCCGGTGATGGCCTGAACCTTGCTTTGCATGAAGAATAAAGATTTTGATAATTCACGACACCATCCGGGCAGAGCCCGTCGCGGCGCGGCAGGCGAACGGAAATCGGTTTGCAATGAGTTCGGGAAGCATCCATAAGCTAAGCTGAGGCGAGGAGATGAGTAGCCATGCAAAGATTTGACGAGATGTACACCGCCATGCCCTACGAGTTTTTCTCCCAGGGCAAACAGATCCGGGACCACTACAAGATCTACGATGAATGGCTGGCCCGCCAGCCGGGCGACATGATGGCCAAGCGCCGGGAAGAGGCCGAGCTGATTTTCCGGCGCGTGGGCATCACCTTTGCCGTGTACGGCGCCAAGGACGAGGATGGTTCGGGGACCGAGCGCCTGATTCCGTTCGACCTGATTCCCCGCATCATCCCGGCCCACGAGTGGGCCTTCCTGGAGCGCGGGCTGGTGCAGCGGGTCACGGCCCTGAACCGCTTCATCCATGACGTTTACCACGATCAGGACATCATCAAGGCGGGCCTGATTCCGGCCGAGCAGATCAGCCGCAACGCGCAGTTCCGGCCCGAGATGGTGGGGGTCCATGTGCCGGGCGACATCTATTCCCAGATCTCCGGCATCGACATCGTGCGCGCGCCCAACGCGCAGGGCGAGGGCGAGTATTATGTGCTGGAGGACAACCTGCGGGTGCCCAGCGGCGTGAGCTACATGCTGGAAGACCGCAAGATGATGATGCGGCTGTTCCCCGAGCTCTTCAACGCCCACCGCGTCGCGCCCATCGCCCACTACCCCGACCTGCTGCTGGAGACGCTGCGCGATTCAAGCCCGGCCACCACCGCCGAGCCCACCGTGGTGGTGCTGACCCCGGGCATGTACAACAGCGCCTACTTCGAGCACGCCTTCCTGGCCCAGCAAATGGGCGTGGAACTGGTGGAGGGGCAGGACCTGTTCGTGAAAGACAACTTCGTCTACATGCGCACCACGCGCGGCCCGCGCCGGGTGGACGTGATCTATCGCCGGGTGGACGATGATTTCCTCGATCCCACGGTATTCCGGTCCGATTCCACCCTGGGCTGCGCGGGCTTGATGGAGGCCTACCGCGCCGGCCACGTGACCATCTGCAACGCGGTGGGCACGGGGGTGGCGGACGACAAGTCCATCTACCCCTATGTGCCCAAGATGATCGAGTTCTATCTGGACGAGAAACCCATCCTCAACAACGTGCCCACCTACATGTGCCGCAACAAGGAGGACCTGGCCTACACCCTGGCCAACCTCAAGGACCTGGTGGTCAAGGAAGTGCATGGCGCGGGGGGCTACGGCATGCTGGTGGGGCCGGCCGCGACCCGCGCCGAGATCGAGGACTTCCGCCAGGCGGTGCTGGCCAACCCGAGTGGCTACATTGCCCAGCCCACGCTCAGCCTGTCGAGCTGCCCCACGTTCGTGGAAAGCGGCATTGCGCCCCGGCACATTGATTTGCGGCCCTTCGTGCTCAGCGGCAAGACGGTGCAAATGGTGCCCGGTGGCCTGACCCGCGTGGCGCTCAAGGACGGCTCGCTCGTCGTCAATTCGTCACAGGGCGGTGGCACCAAGGACACCTGGGTGCTGGAGAACGGCGCGATGCCTGCCCGGCCGGCGCAATCCCAGTCGCAGTCGCAGTCCCTCTCCCCGCCGGCTTAAACGCAAGGAGTCAACCCATGCTGTCACGTACCGCCGATCACCTGTTCTGGATGTCCCGCTACACCGAGCGGGCCGAAAATACCGCGCGCATGCTGGATGTGAATTACCAGACCGCGCTGCTGCCGCAGTCCGAGGCCGTGGCGCAGATGGGCTGGCAGGGCCTGCTGAGCATCAGCGAGCTGCTGCCCGCCTACACCGCCCTGCACGGCGACGTCAACGCCCGCGACGTGATGGATTTCATGGTGAAGGACGAAAGCAATTCATCCTCCATCCTGTCGTGCCTGAGCGCGGCCCGCGAGAACGCGCGGGCGGTGCGCGGCACCCTGACCACCGAGGTCTGGGAAACGCAGAACCAGACCTGGCTGGAAATCCGGCGCATGATCAAGTCGGGCGAGTTCGAGCGCGACCCGAGCCAGTTTTTCGAATGGGTCAAATTCCGCTCCCACCTGTCGCGCGGCGTGACGGTCGGCACCATGCTGATGGACGAGGCGCTGTACTTCATGCGCCTGGGCACGTTTCTGGAACGCTCCGACAACACGGCCCGGCTGGTGGATGTCAAGTTCCATGCCGTGCAGAGCGACTTCTTCGGCACGGCCAGCGAGAAAGACCAGGAGTACGATTTCTACCACTGGAGTTCGATCTTGCGCAGCGTTTCCGGTTTCGAGATCTACCGCAAAGTGTACCGCGATGTGATCAAGCCCGAGCGCGTGGCCGAACTGCTGATTTTGCGCCCGGACATGCCGAGGTCGCTGCATGCCAGCCTCAACGAGGTCGTGAACAACCTGGCCATGGTGGCCAACGACCAGTCCAGCGAGACCCATCGGCGCGCGGGCAAGCTGCGTTCCGAGCTCAAGTACGGGCGCATCGACGAGATCCTGGCCACCGGACTGCACGCCTACCTGACCCAGTTCCTGGACCGGGTCAACGATCTGGGCATGCACATCAGCCGGGACTTCCTGATGCCGGCGGCGGCCTGAGGGGACGGCTTGCCGCGCGCAAATGCAGATAAGATGGCATTGCTTTTTCCACAACCACCCTGCCTTTGAATGACTTATTGCGTTGCCGTCCGAAACGAATCCGGCCTGGTCTTCCTTTCTGATTCCCGTACCAATGCCGGCCTGGACCAGATCAGCACATTTCGCAAGATGCATGTGTTCGAGGTGCCGGGCGAGCGCGTCATGGTGCTGTTGACCGCCGGCAACCTGGCCATCAGCCAGTCGGTCGCCAGCGGCCTGAAGGTGCAGATGGAAAACCATGGCGATGGCAGCGAAACCAAGAGCCTGGCCAGCGCCCCCAACATGTTCTCGGCCGCCAAGCTGGTGGGCGAGGCGGTGCGCAAGGTGTACGAGCGCGATGCCGAATCGCTCAAGGAATTCAATACCGAGTTCAACGTCAACCTGATCTTCGGCGGCCAGGTCAAGGGCGAGGAGCCGCGCCTGTTCAACATCTACTCGGCCGGCAATTTCATCGAAGCCACCGCGGAAACGCCGTTTTTCCAGATTGGCGAGTCCAAATACGGCAAGCCGATTCTGGACCGGGTCATCGGCAGCGGCCTGTCGCTCGATGAAGTGGCCAAGTGCTGCCTGATTTCGATGGACTCGACCATCAAGTCGAACCTGTCGGTCGGCCTGCCGCTGGACCTGCTGTGTTATGAGCGCGATTCATTCAAGGTGAACCGGCGCAAGCTGATCGACAGCAAGGACCCTTACTTTGCATCGATCCGCGACCGCTGGGCCGAGCAGTTGCGCAAGGTGTTCAACGAGTTGCCGGATCCGGGGTATTGGCAGGAGTAGCTGCGGGGTCGGAGTGTCCGAAATCGGCGGCGGATTCAACCGGACATAAAAGGGTTTTCCCGATAGCGGTCATTGCCCCCCCCATTTGGGGGATAGCCAGGCAGAACATGCCGGGTTAGAGTTCCACGCTGCATAGATATTCGTTGGCTTTCACCATCAAGGGGAGTGTTATGCGAAAGAATCTTTCATTTATATGCCTCATAGTCTTGGCACTTAGTGGCTGTGCCTCATGGACTATTCCTGCTACCCCCGGGGATCCAAAGTCGGCACAAAGCTATGGATATAACCCTATTGATTCGCTACCAGTTACAGTCTCACCGGCAAACGCAACGCGAGAAAAGAAGCTTGAAGCCCTTCCCGACGAGACTATGCGGTTAGCTATTGGTCAATTCGATGGAAAGGCCGGCCTTTCATTTGGTCCAGCTACAGCAGGGGTGGCAGGCAACAACTATGTGGTCATTCTTGACTACACGAAGTTCACAACGAAATCATTTGGGGTAAAGAAAACCTCCGTCGCAGGAAGCAATAGAGTGTCCGTTGCCCTGACCACGGAGCCCAATCCAGATGTCGTGGTGCCTGTTTACGTGGGTGTCGGGTTGCGCCTCACTGCCAACGTCACAGTCAAAGAGGGAACTGTTGATCTTGGAAATCTGTTTGCATTGGGCGTGGCTGCACAAGCAAAGCAGATATCTGGCACGTTGGTCATTCAATCGCTCGGCCTTAGCGGCGAAGGGGTCTCGCCGTTGATTCCGATTCCGAGTGAAATAAATCCAACGACAGTTCAAAATGCTTTGATGGCTATTGGCGCAATCAAAGCCAAGATGTACGACGGAAAAATCACTGTAGTACCCCGAGTGGTTGGCGTCTATAACAATCTCGGTGGAGGCCAAGAAACAATCAACGGTTTCATTTCCACAATCTTGGAGAAGCCGCTGACCCTTGATGCGCAATGAGGGCTAATAAGTCGCTCCAGCGGATCGCCTTCGGCGTCCGCTGAACTCCACGTTAGCCGCCACACAGAGCTCTCATGGCACTCGCTGATTGGTTTTCCACCTTTTGTTCCAACCTTCAGATTCGGGATGGTGGAACAATCGCTACGCGATATGGTCGCATCACCAGGCGTCTGAACACAGATTTTTGGACCACTACATCTGACACCGCGCATAGCCTTTACGTAGGCTCCTACGGTAGAAATACCGCCATTGCCGGATTCAGCGACGTAGACATGATTTTTCAGCTTCCCTACTCAGAGTATGAGCGCTACAACAACTATTCGGGGAATGGTCAGTCCGCATTACTACAAGCGGTAAAGGCCTCAATCGAGAAGACCTACGCAACCACTAGCATTCGCGCCGACGGCCAAGTCATCATGGTGCCATTCGACGATGGCATTACGTTCGAGGTGGTGCCCGCCTTCGTGAATAAGAATGACAGCTTCACGTTTCCCAATGCGAATAACGGGGGCAGTTGGGAGGTCACAAACCCTAGGCCAGAAATTAAGGCGATCCGAGACCGAAACACCGCAACGAATGGGAACCTCATACCACTATGTCGCATGATGCGGGACTGGAAGAACAAATGGTCAGTTTCCGTCGGGGGCCTGCTAATCGACACTCTGGCTTATCAATTCATTGAGACATGGGAGCATCGAGATAAGTCTTTTGTCTACTATGACTACATGTGCCGTGACTTCTTGAAGTGGATGGCCAATCAAGATGAAAATCAGGAATGGTGGCGGGCACCAGGGAGTGGTCAATACGTATGGGGTAAGGGCCTGTTTCAGTACAAGGCCAAGCGTTGCTACAACCTTTCACTAGAAGCTATCGAGCATGAGATGGCAACACCCAAGCGCGAATGGTCTGCCAAGCAGAAATGGCGCGAAATATTCACCACAAATTTCCCGGACTGATCATGGATAGGCCAAACACTGTTATCGAAGGACAACTGCGAGAGTGCTACGGTAGAGCTGTGTACTCGCATAAGACGCATGAGAAGTGTGCTGACATTCTTCTCACGCGCTTGTCTCGCATTAAGCTCCTTCAGATTGTTCTATCCGCAATCACAACCGGAAGTTTTCTAACATCGATTCTGGGTTCAGGCAAAGAGGCAGCAGTAATTGGCGTCATCGTTTCGACAATCTTGCTTGTACTGAACGCGTACACGAAGAACTACGATCTCGGCGAGTTGGCTCAGAAGCACAAGCAAGCCGCAAACGATATATGGCTTATCCGTGAGCAATATCTCTCGCTGTTGACCGACTTGGCCGCACAAGCGAAGACGAGCGAAGAAATACAGGCCGAAAGGGATCGTCTCGTCATTGCTCTTCACGGCGTCTATGCTGGCTCACCAAGCACGACATATGCGGCGTACAGAAAGGCCCAAGAGGCGCTCAAGCACAACGAAGAAATGACGTTCTCCGACGCCGAGATCGACGCTTTCCTTCCTAAGGAACTCAGGCGTGGTGGCTAACCCATCATTGCATCGGACCTGCGCGAAAAGCCGCGCAGGCCGGTGAATTCAAACGTTGAATGTCTGCTATCCCAATTCACGAGGTCCGATTTGGGCACTTAGCAGACGCCTCGTCGGTCCTGGGGTTGATGGCGTCAACTCCGCCGACTGGAAGACGCATCCACGTCGGTTCACGGTGTTTCCTGCTCGGTCTCATTCACCGGAGCGCAGCTGCAGAACAGGTTGCGGTCGCCCCAGACGTTGTCGATGCGGCCCACCGGCGGCCAGTACTTGGCGTGCTGTTCCTCGCCGCGTCGCTGGGCGAACGCGGGCGAGGCGAGTAGCATGGCGTTTCAAACCCCTCGCCACCTCCATGCAAGACCTCACCCAACTCACTGAGCCCGAGCTTCTGCAGGCGATCAATGCCTCGCAGTTCGACAGCCGGTCCGACCGCGGTTTCTACGAAAGCTATTTCCTGCGGGGCAATCACCCCAGCCGGCCGCTGGCGTTCTGGATCCGCTACACGCTGTTCAGTCCGAAGGGCCGGCCGGCTGCCACCGAGGGGCAACTGTGGGCGATCTACTTCGATGGCGAGGCGTCGGCGATCACGGCGATCAAGCAGTGCGTGCCGCTGGCGCAGTGCGCCTTTTCTGGCGCGGGCTTGCAGGTGCGGCTGGGCGATGCGGTGCTGGACGAGACTCTGCTGCGGGGCGCGGTGCGCAAGGATGAGCGGCAACTCACCTGGGATCTGCACTATGAGGGCGAGAGGAAGCCGGCCTTCCTGCTGCCGCTGTCGCTGTACCACCGCGGTTTTCCCAAGGCCAAGGCGCTGAGTGGGGTGCCTCTGGCAGATTTCTCAGGGACCCTTACCGTGAACGGCCGCAGCATCGAGATTGACTGCTGGCGCGGCAGCCAGAACCACAACTGGGGACTGAAGCACACCGACCGCTACGCCTGGGGCCAGGTGGCCGGCTTCGACACGGACCCGGCGGCTTTTCTGGAATGTTCCACCGCGCGGCTGAAGATCGGCCCGCTGTGGACGCCGTCGTTCAACAGCCTCGTCCTGCGGCTGGGCGAGCGGGAGATCCGGCTCAACGGCCTGTGGCAGGCGCTGCGCAACCGCGGGCGCTACGGTGACTTCCACTGGACGCTTGAAGGCGAGCAGGGACCGCTGGCGTTGTCGGTGCGCATGGAGGCACCGGCGGCGCACTTCGTCGGTCTGGCTTACGACGATCCACCCGGCGGGCAGAAGACCTGCCTCAATTCCAAGTTGGCGTCCTGCACCGTGCACCTCTCGGAGCGCGGCTGCCCCACGCTGACGCTGGCCACGCAGCACCGCGCTGCGTTCGAGATCCTCACCGACCGGCAGGATCACGGCATACCGCTGTCCGCCTGAGGCCAGCCCGGCCGCGGCGTTGCCGGACCGGGCGGGCGTGGTCCGAAACTCAGGGTGTTTCCTGCGCCATCTCATTCACCGGCACGCAGCTGCAGAACAGGTTGCGGTCGCCCCAGACGTTGTCGATGCGGCCCACCGGCGGCCAGTACTTGGCGTGCCGCCGGGTCGATGCGCTGGCGGCGCCCACGTCGCGCGCATAAGGGCGTGTCCACTCGGCCGCCATCAGGCTGTCCGCCGTGTGCGGCGCGTTTTTCAGCGGGTTGTTGTCCTGCGGCCATTCGCCGCGCTCCACCTTGGCGATCTCTCGGCGGATGGCGATCATGGCGTCGATGAACCGGTCCAGCTCGTCCAGCGTTTCGCTCTCGGTCGGCTCCACCATCAGCGTGCCGGGCACGGGGAAGCTCAGCGTGGGCGCGTGAAAGCCGTAGTCCATCAGGCGCTTGGCCACGTCCTCGGCCGTGACGCCGCTGGTTTCCTTGAGCGGGCGCAGATCCAGGATGCACTCATGCGCCACATGGCCGTTCGCGCTGGCGTACAGCGTGGGGTAGTGGTCCTTCAGGCGCGTGCTGATGTAGTTGGCGCTCAGGATGGCCGTCTCGGTCGCGTGCTGCAGGCCGTCGGGGCCCATCATGCGGCAGTACATCCAGGAAATCGGCAGCACGGCGGCGTTGCCCAGCGGGGCTGCAGATATGGCCCCCACGCTTGCCACTGCGTGTGCTGCGCTGCCCCCCGAGGGGGCCTTCGCACCTTGGGACGGCCCGGCGGTGCTCACCGCACCCACGCCGTTGACCGGCAAGCCACCCGTGGCATGGCCGGGCAGGTAGGGCACCAGGTCCTCCACCACGCAGACCGGGCCGACACCGGGGCCGCCGCCGCCGTGCGGGATGCAGAAGGTCTTGTGCAGGTTGAGGTGGCTGACATCGCCACCGAATTCGCCGGGCGCGGCCACGCCGACCAGCGCGTTCATGTTGGCGCCGTCGACATAGACGCGCCCGCCATGCCGGTGCACCAGCTCGCACAGTTCCTTGACCTGGGTTTCGAACACGCCGTGCGTGCTGGGGTAGGTGATCATCACGCAGGCCAGCTGCCCGCTGTGCTGCGCGCACTTGGCCGCCAGGTCGGCCATGTCCACGTTGCCCTGCGCGTCGCACGCCGTCACCACCACCGTCAGGCCCGCCATGTGGGCGCTGGCCGGGTTGGTGCCGTGGGCGGAGGAGGGGATCAGGCAGATGTTGCGCTGGCCCTGGCCGTGCACCGCGTGGTAGGCCCGGATCGCCAGCAGGCCGGCGTATTCGCCCTGCGAACCCGCATTGGGCTGCAGGCTGATGCCCGCGTAGCCGGTGGCTTGGGCGAGCCACTCGCACAGCTGCGCGTCGAGTTCGGCATAACCCTGTAGCTGCTCGCGCGGTGCGAAGGGGTGGATGTCGGCGAACTCGGGCCAGGTGATGGGAATCATCTCGCTGGTGGCATTGAGCTTCATGGTGCACGAGCCCAGCGGAATCATGCTGCGGTCCAGCGCCAGGTCCATGTCGGACAGGGCGCGGATGTAGCGCAGCATGCCGGTCTCGCTGTGGTGGGTGTTGAACACCGGGTGCGTGAGGAAACTGCTGCTGCGGCGCAGGGCCGGCGGGATCATGGGCTCGATGCCCTGTTCGAAGGCGTCGAAGCGGGGCAGGGCCTGGCCTTCTGTTGCAAAGATCTTCCAGACCAGTTCCACATCTTCCCGCGTGGTGGTCTCGTCGAGCGAGATGCAAAGGTATTCCTCGAAATAAATCCGCAGGTTGGCCCTCATGGATATGGCCCGGTCTGCTATTGATTTCGTGGCATTTGCGGTGTGCAGGGTGAGCGTGTCGAAGGCGCTGTCCTGCTTGGGCGGATGGCCCAGCTGCTTCAGGCCGCGCGCCAGGATGGCGGTGTAGCTGGCCACGCGCCGGGCAATGCGCGTGAGGCCTTGCGGTCCGTGGTAGACCGCGTACATGCTGGCGATCACGGCCGGCAGCACCTGGGCCGTGCAGATGTTGGAGGTGGCTTTTTCGCGCCGGATGTGCTGCTCGCGCGTCTGCAATGCCAGGCGGTAGCCCGGCTTGCCGTGCACGTCCACGCTCACGCCGATCAGGCGCCCGGGCAGGGAGCGCTTGAACTCGTCGCGGCAGGCCATGTAGGCCGCGTGCGGGCCGCCCGCGCCCATGGGCATGCCGAAGCGCTGCGTGCTGCCGATCACGATGTCGGCGCCGAATTCGCCGGGCGCAAGCAGCAGCGTCAGGGCCAGCAAATCGGCCGCGACGATCAGCGCGGCCTGCTTGGCATGGATGCGCTGCGCATCGGCGCGCAGGTCGTCGATGCGTCCGCTGGTGGAGGGATAACCCGCCAGCACGGCGAAGTAGTCGCCGCCGAGCAGGGCATCCCATTCGTCGGCCGATCCGGCCAGTGCGACCTCCAGGCCCAGGGGCGCGGCGCGGGTCTGCACGACCTCGATCACCTGGGGATGGCAGTCAGCGGCCACGATGATGCGATTGCTCTTGGCCCCAACGCTGCGTCTGGCCAGCGTCATGGCCTCAGCGGCGGCGGTGGCCTCGTCCAGCATGGAGGCGTTGGCGATCGGCATGGCGGTGAGGTCGCACACCATGGTCTGGAAGTTCAGCAGCGCCTCCATGCGGCCCTGGCTGATCTCGGCCTGGTAGGGCGTGTAGGCGGTGTACCAGGCGGGGTTTTCCAGGATGTTGCGCAGGATCACGCCCGGCGTGTGGGTGCCGTAATAGCCCTGGCCGATGAAGCTTTTGAAGATCTGGTTTTTCGATGCCATGGCCTTGAGCTCGGCCAGCGCCGCCGCTTCCGTCACGGCGGGCGGCAGCACCATGGCGCTCTTGCGCGCGATCGAGCGCGGCACGATGCCCTCGATCAGTTCGCGGCGCGAGCGCGCGCCCACCACGTCCAGCATCAAGGCCTCGTCGGCCGCGTCCACGCCAATGTGGCGGGCCATGAATTCACAGGTGTTTTCTAGCTCGCTCAAGGGGCGGGCGGAGGGTGTCAGCATGGAATGAACTCGAGAGAGTCGTTCGCCCCGAGCTCGGTCGAGGGGCTCACGCAACAACAGGCAGGGCTTCGACCGGCTCAGCCCGAACGAGGTCAGGCGTTTTTGCTGAATTCCGTGTAGGCGGTTTCGTCCAGCAGCGCATCAAGCTGCGAGGCATCGGACAGCTTGAGCTTGAAGAACCAGCCGGCGCCCAGCGGGTCGCTGTTGGCCAGCGCGGGATCGCCACGCAAGGCCTCGTTGACTTCGGTAATGAGGCCGGAGACCGGCATGTAGACGTCGGCGGCGGCCTTGACGGACTCCACCACGCCGGCCACTTCCTTTTGCGCGATGGTCTTGCCGACTTCGGGCAGGTCGACAAACACCACGTCGCCCAGCGCGTCCTGCGCATGGTGCGTGATGCCCACCACGGCCGTGTCGCCCTCGACTTTGAGCCATTCGTGGTCTTCGGTGTACTTGATCATGTGTGTTCTCCAAAAAAACGGTTGGGTCTGTGAATCGGAGCCGGAGCCCGATTCACCCAGTAACTTAGGGCTGCGCCGAACCAGCCCTGCGTTCGGGCTGAGCCGGTCGAAGCCCTTTGCAAGCGGTTAATTTTCAGGGAAAGCGTTTCGACCGGCTCAACGCGAACGGATTTTTTCAGCATGGCCTCAGCCGCGGTAATAGCGGGTGGGCACGAACGGCAGGGCGCTTACTTCCATCGGCACGGGTTTGCCGCGCACGATGGCCCAGACCCGGGTGCCCAGGACGGAAAATTCCGGGCGCACATAACCCATGGCCACGGCCTGGTTGATGGTGGGGCCGAGCAGTCCGCTGCTGACTTCGCCGATGCGCCGGCCCGCCGCATCCTGCAGTTCGGCGTGCTCGCGCACCGGGATGCGCTCCAGCGCCAACAGGCCCACGCGCTGGCGCGAGAGCGTGGCGGGCTCGTCCAGTTGCGCCAGCACCCGGGCCGTGCCGGGGAAGCCGCCCGCGCGCGCGCCGCCCGTGCGGCGCACTTTCTGGATGGCCCAGTTCAGGCCCGCCTCGACCGGTGTGGTGCCGCTGTCGATGTCGTTGCCATACAGGCACAGCCCGGCTTCGAGCCGCAGCGAGTTGCGCGCGCCCAGGCCCACGGGCTTGACCTCGGGCTGCGCCAGCAGGGCATGCGCCAGCGCCTCGGCCTGCATCTCGTGCACCGAGATCTCGAAGCCGTCCTCACCGGTGTAGCCGCTGCGCGTGACAAAACACGCGATGGTCTGGTGCGGCCCCGCGCTGGCGCAGGCGATATGGAATGTGCCGCCGCTCATGAACACCAGTTTCTCGATGCCGGGGCACAGGCGCGCCAGGGCGGTCACCGCCAGCGGGCCTTGCAGCGCCAGCAGCGCCATCTCGGGCATGGGGATGACCTGGCAGCGCGATCCGATCCTGGCCTGGATGTGGGCGATGTCGTTCGCCTTGCAGGCGCCGTTGACCACCACAAAGATGTCGGTTCCGCGGTTGATGAACATCAGGTCGTCGATGATGCCGCCCGCGTCATTGAGCAGCAGGCCATAGCGCTGCTTGCCCACGGGCAAGTCCATCACATCGACCGGCATCAGCGACTCGAACGCCGCCGCCGCGTCCGGCCCCAGCAGGCGCAGCTGCCCCATGTGCGAGACGTCGAACAGGCCGGCCGCGGCGCGGGTGTGGTGGTGCTCGGCCATCAGGCCGGCCGGATACTGCACCGGCATGGCATAACCGGCGAACGGCACCATGCGCGCGCCCAAGGCAAGGTGCAGGTCGTGCAGCGGCGTGTGCACAAGGGTATTGTCGTCAGGGAGGGACAAGTCGGACTCCAGGGGCAAAATGAACTCCATGGCGCCCGGCGCCATGGTCTGCCCCCGCTGTCCGCTTTACCTGAGAGATTCACCGGGCCGGGTGCGCCTTGCGGCACCGACTGCGGTTTGCTCCTTCGGTGGGCTGCATCGAATGCAGCCTCTCTCCAGTGGGGATACGCTTGTCAATATCGCTACTGCCAGGCGGCTGTCAGTCCTTTTTGCCTGAGCGTTCAGACCCCTGCTAAGCAGCGGCCCTGCGCCTTCGGCGGTTTCCGGTGATGAAAACTCTCTCCTGACGGGGTGCGATTGTACGCCAGCCTCAGTTGCCCGGAACAGCCATGGGCATCTGGCCGGCTTGTGCCACCCGGTTGCGGCCCGACTGCTTGACGCTGTAGAGCGCGTCGTCCGCGGCGATGATCAGTTTTTCCAGGGGCTGATCCTGCTTCAATTGGGCGACGCCGAAACTGGCCGTGATCTGGACGCGCACGGCACTCTTGGCGATGACCACCGTCTCTTCGAGCACACGGCGGATCCGCTCCGCAAAATAGGCGGCGGTCTGGAGATCGGTCTCCGGCAGCAGCATGATGAACTCCTCGCCGCCCCAGCGCGCCACGCAGTCGCCGCTGCGGGTCAGGCGTGCCAGGGTCTGGCCCACGTTGACCAGCACCTCGTCGCCAACCGCGTGGCCATGGCGGTCATTGATGTTCTTGAAATGATCGATGTCCAGGATGATCACCGCCAGCGGCCGCTGATGCCGCACGGCCACGCTGCGGGCCACTTCGGCCTGTTCCAGAAAGCCGCGCCGATTGGCCAGCTGGGTCAATGCATCCACGCGTGCGTCGCGCTCGGCATCCAGGCGCTTGTTCATCTGCGCGCGGATGAACTGCACCAGCGCCAGTTGCAGCAGCAGGGCCTCGGCCATGGTGCTCATCTCCACGCCGCGGTAGGTCCATTCGTTGAAGGGCAGCAGGCCCCAGACGGAAAAAGTGGTGGCAAACAGCCCGATGGTCGACACGATGCCCGAGGCCAGGAAATACCCGGCGGCGGCCTGTCCGCGCCGCAGGGCGAAGGTGCCGATCGGAATCATGGCCACCGAGAAAACGGCGCTCACCAGGAAGGCGGTGCAGACCGCCGTGGCGTGCCAGTTGAAGACGACCGTTATCAGCATCCACGCCATCACGGAGCGGCAAGCCCATTGGATGCCGCGCCCCAGCGTGGGTGCCAGCTGGTCCAGTTCCAGGAACTCGCGGGCAAACTTCAGGCCCGTGGAGGCCGAGAGCACCATCAGGACCAGGATGACATAACGCTGGAGGTAGGGCGCATCGGGCCACAGCCATGCCATGCCGCGCCCGGTGTAGGACAGGTTCATGGCGACGAAGCTCAGCAGGTACAGGGCGTAATACAGGCTGTTGCGTCGGCCCAGACCAAAGTACATGATCAGGTTCAGCACGGCCAGCGCGGCCAGAAAGCCGTACAGGAAGCCGTAGCTGGAATGCGCGAACTTGGCCCGTTGTGCCAGGGTTTGCGGCGTCAGCAGCTGCACATTCAGGATCATCGGGTCCGGCGTGGCGACACGGATCAACACCTCGCTGCGCCCCGGCGGAAAGCTGTGCTCAAAGAGGTAGCCCAGCGCATCGTCCAGATGCGGGGCGCCGGCCAGGGCATCGCCCGTGTGCCAGCTGGCGGTGTCGCCCGCCGGATGGACGACGTGCACATCGAGCTCGTCCGTCCAGCTCGGGCTCGCGGCAAGTTGCCGTGTCAGGGCCTGGTCCGCGGGGTTGTCGACCACGAGATGCACCCACACCGGGCGATGCCCGATGCCCAGCTCCAGGACGGGCGAGGTGGCGGGCGGGTGTTGTTGCGTGGCGAAGGACGCTCTTGCCTCGGTCCAGTCCAGGCGGGCGCCGGTCTCGACCAGCAGGCGCATGTGCTGGCCCAGCGGCTGCTGCGGCGGCGCCAGCGCATCGACTGCGCCGGGCGCGTCCGCGGCCTGGGCCGTGGCGCCAAGCCCCAGCAGCAAGGCCAGGAGGACGTGCCCAAAGCAGGCCAGCACAGGCTGCAAGGCTTGCGCCGGCACTGGCGCCCATCCTCTCGCACGCTCGGTTTGCGTACCCGTCTTGCTCCGCGTCATCGGTCCCTCTTGCTTTTGTTCAGGTGGCCGGGGCTAAGGCAGCAGGCCGCTGTGGGGATATTCTAGGTGGCGCGGGGCGGCCCCCTCAAGGGAGGGCGCGCGCCTGACTTCCGCTATTTCGCGTAAACCAGATCGCGCAGGCCCAGCGACAGTCCCGGCACGTAGGTGATGACCATCAGGCAGGCCAGCACCACCAGCACGAAGGGAATCAGGTCCCGGATGATGCGATCCAGCGAAATGCGGGCCACGGTGCAGGCGGCAAACAGGTTGACGCCGAAGGGCGGCGTGATCATGCCCAGGGCCAGGTTCACCACCATGACCAGGCCGAAGTGCACCGGGTCGATGCCGAAATGCATGGCCACCGGCGCCAGGATGGGCGCCAGCACGATGATGGCGGCGCTGGTTTCGATGAACATGCCGATGATGAACAGCGCGGCATTGACGCCCAGCAGGAAGTAGGCCGGCGACTTCAGGACCTCCTGCAGCCAGTGGCCGATGGCATCGGGCACGCCGGCGCGGGTGATGAGAAAGGCAAACAGCCCGGCGTTGGCGATGATGAACATGATCACCGCGCTGGACATCACCGATTTGCGCAGGATGAGGAACAAATCCCTCGGCTTGATCTCGCGGTAGATCAGCAGGCCGACCACCAGGGCGTAGAACACCGCCACGGCCGAGGCCTCGGTCGGGGTGAACACGCCGCCGTAGATGCCGCCCAGGATGATCACCGGCATCATCAGCGCCCAGCCGGCTTTCCAGGTGGCGCGGCCAAAGCTCAGGCGGCCGTCGCCATCGCTCTTGCCCCAGCCCTTGAACTTGCAATGGATGTAGACGAACAGCATCAGCGCGCCGCCGATCAGCAGGCCCGGGCCGAAGCCGGCGATGAACAATTCGCCGATCGAGACCTCGGCGCTCACGCCGTACAGGATCATGGGGATGGAGGGCGGAATGATCACGCCCAGCTCGGCGCTGGCGGCCTGCAGCGCCGCGGCATAGGTGGTGGGATAGCGATGCTTGATGAGCGCGGGAATCAGGATGGTGCCGATGGCGAAGGTGGTGGCTACCGAAGAGCCCGACACCGCTGCAAAAATCATGCAGGTCAGCACGCAGGTCATGGGCAGGCCGCCCTGCACGCCGCCGACGATGCTCTTGGCAAACTCGACCAGGCGGCGCGAGATGCCGCCGGTTTCCATGATGTTGCCGGCCAGGATGAAGAATGGAATGGCGGCCAGCGGAAACTTGTTGATCGAGTTGAACATCTCCTTGACGGAGATCAGCATGTGGGCGTCGGCCACCTGGATGCCCAGCACGGCGGCCAGCCCGATGGACACGGCCACCGAGATGGTGAGCGCGAAGCACAGCACCATGGTGCTGAGCATGACGGCGGTCATGAGGAGCCCCCACGGGCGCCCACTGCGTGTGGCTTCCTGCCCCCCGAGGGGGCCATGCCTTGCTTGGGGCGGCCCGGCGCGGCGGCGGTCCATGAGGAGCCCCCACGGTCGCCCGCTGCGTGTGGCTCCCTGCCCCCCGAGGGGGCCATGCCTTGCTTGGGGCGGCCCGGCACGCCTTGGAGCGCTCCGGCGGCGCTCATTGTGCGGTCTCCAGTTCCAGGCGCATCGGGTCGAGCAGGTTGCCGATGAGGCCGATGACGCAGAACACGCCGCCCACCGGCATGGCCAGGTAAGCCCAGAACATGGACACGTTTTCCAGGCCGATGACCGTTTGCACCTTGCCCCGGTTGGCGTAGTCCCAGCCCCACCAGATGATGACGGCGACCAGCGCCAGCGCGGCGCCGCTCACCACCCAGTCGAGCACGCGCCGCATGCGCGGCGGGCTCCAGCGGTACAGCACATCCACGCTGACCATCGCGCCCTGGCGGAACGCCGCCGGAATGCCCATGAACACCATCCAGATCAGGCTGAAGCGGATCAGCACCTCCGTCCATTCGGCCGGCTCTTCGATGATGAAGCGCATGATGATCTGGAACAGGCCCAGGCTGGCGGCCAGTGCCATCATGGCGCAGGCGAACAGCATGGCAAAGCCGGTGGTCCAGCGCTCGGCGCGGAGGAACATTTCTTTCATGGCGTGCACCGCCCCCGATCAAGAATATGAAGTAAAACGCCCGCCAGTCCTTGAACCGCGGGCGTGATCCGCTACAAAAACAATAGCAACTATTTGAAATTGCGGATCCGGTCGATGTTGGCCTTGCCGAACTGCTTGTCGAATTCGGCATAAACCGGCGCCAGAGCCGCCACGAACTGGGCCTTGTCCACGTTGTCCACCACATTCATGCCCTTGCCGCGCAGCTCGGCCACACCCTTGGCGTCGTCCTCGTCCACCCGTGCCCGGTTGGCCTTGACGGCTTCCTTCGCGGCTTCGAGGAAGGCGGTCTTGTCGGCCGCGCCGAGCTTGTCGAATGCGGTCTTGTTCATCAGGAACACGCAAGGAGAATACACATGGCCGGTCAGCGAGAGATGCTTTTGCACCTGATCGAACTTGGCAGCCATGATCACCGACAGCGGGTTTTCCTGGCCGTCCACGGTGCCTTGCTGCAGGGCCGTGAATACCTCGGGGAAGGCCATGGGCGTGGTGACGATGCCAAAGCCCTTGTAGGCGGCCACGTGCACCGGGTTTTCCATGGTGCGCATCTTCAGGCCCTTGAGGTCGGCCGGTGCATGGACTGCGCGCTTGCTGTTGGTCATGTGGCGCACGCCGTTCTCGCCCCAGGCCAGGGCCTTGAAGCCCTTGGCGTCGAACTTGGCGAGCATCTCCTGCCCGATCGGGCCATCCAGCACGGCGCGGGCATGGGCCTTGTCGCGGAACAGGAAGGGAATGTCGAGGATTTTGGTTTCGGGCACGAAGTTGGGCACCGGGCCGGTGGAGGTGAGGGTCAGCTCCTGGGTGCCCAGCTGCACCGCTTCGATCGATTCGCGCTCGCCGCCGAGCGAGCCGGAGTAGAAGGTCTGCACCTTGTAGCGCCCGGCCGTGCGTTTTTCAACCTCCTTGGCGAAGACATCGATGCCCACGCCCTGATGGGAGTTCTGGGCCACTGAAATGCTGATCTTCATGGGGGTCTGGGCCGAGGCGGCGGCGGCCAGGCCCAGGGCGAGGGCCACGCCGGTGACGAGCTTGGAAAATTTCATGAATGTCTCCTGGGTTGAAGTCCGGAAGCTCCGCACGCGGGGCGCCCGGCGCAAAAGTTGTCATACAACTACGCGATTATGGTTGAATGGCCAGCTTCACCGCATTGGGGTTTTCGCGCACATGGTCGCGAATGATGCTTTCGAAATCGGTGTCGGGCAGCAGGCCCAGATTGCGCGCGCGCGCCGCGTTGATGTCGGCCGGCCAGCTTGTGACGATGCGGCAGATCGCCGGGTCCGTCACCCAGTCGATCAGCGCCCCCGCCACGGGGCCCGCCACGCGCTCCAGCGCCAACGCCATTTCGCCGGCCGTGGTCTTGAGCGCCGGCAGGGTGAGGGCGGTGCGCGGGCCCCACTCGCTGTCGCTGGCCTGGGCGGCGCGCAGCAGCCCGTCCATGGTGCGCCCGGGCGAGGAGAGCGCCACCGCCGTCTCGGGCGGCACCGGGCAGGTGGCGCGCAGGCCGGCCAGCGGTTCGCGGATGATGCCGCTCAGGAAGCTGGAAGCCGCGCCGTTGGGCTGGCCCGGGCGCACGCTCACCGTCATCAGCCGCACATTGCGGCCCCGGATGAAACCCTTGCGTCCATAGTCCGCCACCAGTTGCTCGCCGATGAATTTCTGGATGCCGTAGCTGCTTTGCGGCGTGGGCAGGGTGTGGTCCTCAATGACGGCGGGCAGGGGCTGCTGCGGCGAGTTGCCGAACACGGCCAGCGAGCTGGCAAACACCAGCGTGGGGCAGGTCTTGAGGGCGCGGCAGGCCTCCAGCAGGGCGCGCGTGGCGTCCAGGTTGCTGCGCATGCCCAGATCGAAATCGGCCTCGCATTCGCCGCTGACGGCCGCCGCCAGATGAAACACCAGCGCGGTGTCGGCCGGCACGGCCAAGCTGCCGCCCGGGCGGTGCTGCAGCAGCGCGTCGAGGTCGCCCGTGACCGCGGCCACGCGCCGGTCGGCCAGCAGCTCGGCCGGGGGCGCGGCGCGGTCCACCAGGGTGATGCGCGAGACCGGGGCCGGGGCCGCGCCGGCCAGCGAGAGCTTGCCGGCCGCGAGCAGGGTGCGGGCCAGCCGGACCCCGAGAAAGCCGGCGCCGCCGGTGATGACGATGTGCATGGTCTGTGTCCTGTGCAAGTGAAGCTGCCACCGCGCACCGGGCCATCATGTCGCCGCTGGCGGGCAGGCGCAAAGCTTAACGCCTTGGCCGCGCACCCGCCAGCCGTGCCCCCGGCTACATACCGGCGTAGTTGGGGCCGCCGCCGCCTTCGGGCGTGACCCACACGATGTTTTGCGTCGGGTCCTTGATGTCGCAGGTCTTGCAGTGCACGCAGTTCTGCGCGTTGATCTGCAGCCGGTCCGAGTTGTCCTCGTTCTTGACGAACTCGTACACCCCGGCCGGGCAGTAGCGCGCCTCGGGGCCGGCGTACCTGGCGAGGTTGATGGCCACCGGCACCGCGGCGTCCTTGAGCGTCAGGTGGGAGGGCTGGTTTTCCTCGTGGTTGGTGTTGCTGATGAACACGCTGCTCAAACGGTCAAACGTGAGCTTGCCGTCGGGCTTGGGGTATTGGATGGGCTTGCACTCGGCCGCGGGCTTGAGGTAAGCGTGGTCGGGCTTGTCGCGGTGCAGGGTCCAGGGGATGTGGCCGCGCAGAACGAATTGCTCAAAGCCGTTCATGATGGTGCCCACGGTCAGGCCGTGCTTGAACCAGTTCTTGAAGTTGCGGTCCTTGTTCAACTCGGTGTGCAGCCAGCTCTTCTCGAACGCCTCGGGGTAGGCGCTCAGCTCGTCGTGCTGGCGGCCGGCCACCACGGCCTCGTACGCGGCCTCGGCGGCCAGCATGCCGGTCTTGATGGCGGCGTGGCTGCCTTTGATGCGGCCGACGTTCAGGTAGCCCGCGTTGCAGCCCACCAGCGCGCCGCCCGGGAACACGGTCTTGGGCAAGGAGGACAGGCCGCTGGCGTTGATGGCGCGCGCGCCGTAGGACAGGCGCTTGGCGGTAATGTCGCCCTTGCCGTTCTCGAAGTAGTAGCGCACATTCGGGTGGGTCTTCCAGCGCTGGAATTCCTCGAACGGGCTCAGGTAGGGGTTCTTGTAGCCCAGGCCGGTGATGAAGCCCAGGGCAACCTGGTTGCCTTCCAGGTGGTACAAAAACGCGCCGCCGTAGGTGGCGTCGTCCATGGGCCAGCCCGCGCTGTGCATGACAAAACCGGGCTGGTGGCGGCTGGGGTCGATCTCCCACAGTTCCTTGATGCCGATGCCAAAGCTTTGCGGGTCCTTGCCCTCGTCCAGCTTGAACCTGGCAATGAGCTGCTTGCCCAGGTGGCCGCGCGCGCCTTCGGCGAACACGGTGTATTTGCCCAGCAGTTCCATGCCGAGCTGGAAGTTCGCGGTCGGCTCGCCCTCCTTGCCCAGCCCCAGGTTGCCGGTGGCCACGCCCTTGACCGAACCGTCCTCGTTGTAGAGCACCTCGGCGGCGGCAAAGCCGGGGAAGATTTCCACGCCCAGGTTTTCCGCCTGCTGCGCCAGCCAGCGCGTCACGGCGCCCAGGCTGACGATGTAGTTGCCATGGTTGTGGGCGAAGGGGGGCAGCAGCAGGTTGGGCACGCGAAACCCGGATGTTTCGCCCAGGAACATGAACGCGTCGTCCGTGACCGGCTGGTTCAGCGGGGCGCCGAGCGCTTTCCAGTCGGGGATAAGCTCGGTCAGGGCCTTGGGGTCCATGATGGCGCCGGACAGGATGTGGGCGCCGGGCTCGGAGCCTTTTTCCAGCACCACCACCGAGACGTCGCTGCCTTTTTCGGCGGCCAGTTGCTTGAGGCGGATGGCGGCGGCCAGGCCGCCGGGGCCGCCGCCCACGATCACGACGTCGTATTCCATCGCTTCACGTGGGCCGAACTGGGCCAGAATTTCCTGATTGGTCATGGCGTATCTCGCTTGATAATGGGGTCGTGCATGGTAGGGGACATCGCGGCAGGTGACTGTCGAATCCGTGACTGATTTTATTCGGTGAATCGGCGCAATCGAACGGTCGTTCTTTTTGTTTTGTGAAGGCGCTTCAAATGGCTTACAGCATTGATCTTTCGGGCCGGGTGGCCTTTATCACCGGCGCCTCCAGCGGCCTGGGCGCGCAGTTTGCCCGTACCCTGTCGCGCGCGGGTGCCGCGGTGGTGCTGGCCAGCCGCCGGGTGGAGCGGCTCAAGGAGCTGCGCGCCCGCATTGAAGGCGAGGGCGGCGACGCCCATGTGGTGGAGCTCGACGTGACCGACCATGGCTCCATCAAGTCGGCCGTGGCGCACGCTGAAACCGAGGTGGGCTCGATCGACATTCTGGTCAACAACTCGGGCGTGAGCACCACCCAGCGCATCCAGGACGTGAGCGAGGCCGATTACGACTACGTTTTCGACACCAACACCAAGGGTGCCTTTTTCGTGGCGCAGGAAGTGGGCAAGCGCATGCTGGCGCGCGCCAGCGGCGCCGCGCCCGGCACTTTCACGGGCGGGCGCATCATCAACATCGCCTCCATGGCCGGCCTGCGCGTGCTGCCGCAAATCGGCGTCTATTGCATGAGCAAGGCCGCCGTGGTGCACATGACCCGCGCCATGGCGCTGGAGTGGGGCAAATACGGCATCAACGTCAACGCCATCTGCCCCGGCTACATCGACACCGAGATCAACCACCAGCACTGGAAAACCGAGCAGGGCCAGAAGCTGGTGCAGATGCTGCCGCGCAAGCGCGTCGGCCAGCCGCAGGACCTGGACGCCGTGCTCGTGATGCTGTGCTCCAACGAAAGCCACTTCATCAATGGCGCCGTGATCGCGGCCGACGATGGCTTTGGCACCTGAGCGCGGATGCTGAGCGGCATTCTGGCGGGACTGGCCGCGGGGGCCTTGTGGGGGCTGGTGTTCATCGCGCCGCGCATGACGGGCGGCCTGTCATCGGTGGACCTCGCGGCCGGGCGTTTTGCCACCTACGGCCTGGTCTCGGGCCTGGTGATGCTGTGGGGCCTGCGCTCGCGCCGGCTGCCCACGCCGCGGCAGGCGCTGGCCGCCCTGGGCTTGAGCGTGCTCGGCTTTTCGGGCTACTACCTGCTGCTGGTCTGGGCCATTCGCGACGCGGGCACCGAAGTGCCCACGCTCATCATCGGCACTATTCCGCTGTGGGTCATGCTGCTGGGCAAGCCGCACGGTCTGCAATGGAAGGCGCTTTTCCCCGGGCTGGCGCTCACGGCGGCGGGGCTGGGACTGATGGTGGTGTCAACCCAGGCGGCGGCGGGCGATGCCGGGTCTGCGCATTTCGGGCGCGGCGTGGTGCTGGCCGTGCTGGCCATGGCGTGCTGGACCGCGTTTGCCCTGGGCAATTCGGCCTGGCTCAAGCGCCACCGCGAAGTCAGCGCCACCGATTGGGCCAACTGGCTCGGCTTGGCCACCGGGCTGGGCGCCGTGCTGCTGTGGCTGGCCGCGGGATCGGATCAAGAAGTGCTGCTGGCCCTTGATGACAGGGCGTGGATAGCTATGGTTTGCATGGCAACTGGCCTGGGGTCGGCCTGGCTGGCCACCATTTTGTGGAACCTGGCCAGCCAGCGCCTGAGTGCCAGCCTGTGCGGCCAGCTGATCGTGAGCGAAACCGTTTTTGCTTTGCTTTATTCTTATGCGTGGGATGCCCGCTGGCCGGCCGCGCCGCAGCTGCTGGCCTGCGTTCTGTTTGTGTTGGGCATCCTGGCTTCCATCAAGGCACACCGATGAAAATTGAAATTCCCGAGAAGAAAAAACTGGTTCACGAGATGCGCATCCCCATCCGCTGGGGCGACATGGATGCCATGCAGCACGTCAACAACACGGTGTATTTTCGCTACCTGGAGACGGTGCGCATCGAGTGGATGAGCGCAGTGGGCTGCCAGCCCGACCCGCGGGGCGAAGGGCCGGTCATCGTCAATGCCTTCTGCAATTTCTACAAGCAGCTCGAATACCCGGGCGACGTGCTGGTGAAGATGTATGTGAGCGACCCCGGCCGCACCACCTTCGAGAGCTGGGGCACGATGGAGCGGGCCGACCAGCCCGGCGTGATCTATGCCGCCGGCGGCGCCACCACCATCTGGGTCGACTTCCCCAAGCAGAAAGCCACGGCGCTGCCGCAGTGGATGCGCGAGCTGGTGAGCTGAGGGCCGCGGCAGCAGGCGCGCAGGCGCTGATTTATTTTTTGCGGCATGAGGATCAATCGATCCGGCAGTAACAGTAGAGGAATTGCTGGGTCGTGCCGAAGGGCGTCTGGTGCAGCTCGGTTGAGCTTTGCAGCAGCTTGAATCGCGCGCCGAACTCGCCGTGCAATGACGACGGGTCATAACGGACGACCTCAAGGCCGCTGCACTTCTCGGGGCCTTGTGGCCCGAAGGTCGCGACGATGACATGCCCACCCCGCTTCACGGCACGGGCAACCTGCGCAACGTAGGCGGCGCGTTGCGCCTCGCTGGTCAGGAAATGAAACACCGCGCGGTCATGCCAGACATCGTATTGCGCTGGCGGCAGGGCGACTTGCGTGATGTTCCCCACCAGCCAGTTCACGCGCGCGGCGTCAGCGCCCAGGCGTTCCTGCGCAACCGCGATGGCGGCCCGTGAAATATCCAGCACGCTGATCCGCTGGTAGCCCCGGGCCAGCAGATCGTCGACCAGCGTTGCCTCGCCACCACCCACGTCAATGATCGAGGCGTCCTTGTTCGGGGCCGCCTGCCGGATCAGCCGCACCGACGTTTCAAGGTGCGGGCTGTACCAGCTGACGGCATCTGGCGCCTTGGTCTGGTACACCGCTTCCCAGTGAGTTCTGCTGTCCATGCCCGTATCTTACTTGCGCCCGGGCGCATGGGGCGAGAGCGGCCGCAACTGCGGGGATGCCTATCGGATCTGAATGATCAAATGCTGCCAAGAGTGACGGGTGTTCGCCGCTTTGACGAACGGTTCGCCCGAGGTCATGCCAAGGCGAGCCACCGGTCGGGTCCGCGTGGAAGGGGCCAGCGGGTGGTCAGTGGCAGAAACGACGCGGCGCGAAACTACGGCACCGGACGCCCCGGGCCCTGCGTCCCTTCGGCTCGCGCCGAGAGATAGGCGTAGAGATCCGCGATATGGGCATTCACGCGCGGTTCAGCTTCCCACGCGGGCATCACGAGCGGCGCTTCCTTGCGCTGCATGACCACTTCGATCAAGGCGTCCCTCGTTGCGCTCTCGCTCCTGGCCTGCGCCGGTGGAAGATTCCAGTCGTAGCGCTGGAGCACGAGGCCCACGAACCGGCGCGGGCCCATGTCGCGAACCCTCGGCAGCAGATCGGGCGCGTTTGCCGTGCCGGTCGCGGCGGGCCCATGACAACGCGCGCACCTGTCCTGGAAGACGCGCCATCCGATATAGACCGAACCGGGTGGCTGCGAGAGCCGCGCGACCTCCTGGGCCGCCTGCTTGTTCTGCCATTCCACGGTCTCCACGGCGCATCCGGCCAGCAACAGGGCCGACGCCAGGGCGGCGCCATATAAAAGACCGCGGCGCCTGGCCGGCCTGCGCGCAAACATCGAAAACTTTGCCATGGGTATCACCTTTTCGTATCTCGCGGCTGCGAAACAGCGCCAACCCGGCGTACCGCACAGCCGATTTGAGTGTACTGCGTACGGAAGTGGCGGGTAAACCATGTCCGCCGGGTCGAGCACATGCTGTCGCGCACAAGCACCCGATGCGCGAGCGCCCGGCACGAAGGTCCATCGGGCGGGAGCCCCAGCCGGGGTTTGCCGACTGCAAAGACCCGTTGCTTGGCTGTTCAGGGTTCGGGGGCGGATACCACCCGGTTGCGACCGGTCTCCTTGGCCTCATACAGAGCCTTGTCGGCCCTGGAGACCAGGTCGGCGGCCAGGTCGGCGGCCTCGGCCGGTCCAGGCGCCAGCGCCAGCATGGAAACGCCAATGGAGATGGTCACGCGCACGGCTTCGGGTGTCTTGAGCGGCACGCTTTGGGCCGCGATGATGCGCCGGATCCGCTCGGCCGTTTCCAGCCCCGCGGGATGAGGTGTTGCCGGCAGCAGGACGACGAATTCCTCTCCGCCGTAGCGGGCCACCACATCGCTGCCACGAAGCTGCACCTTGATCAGCTTGGCCACGTACCTGAGAACCTCATCCCCGGCCTGGTGGCCCAGTGTGTCGTTGAGCCGCTTGAACTTGTCCACGTCCAGGAACATGCAGACCAGGGGGGTGCCATTCCTGCGGGCTGCCGTCACCTCCTCCAGGCAGCGTGATTCGAAATAGCGGCGGTTGTGGACGCCGGTCAGGATGTCGGTCAGGCCGACCAGTTTGAGGCGCTCGGTGGCCAGGGCGCTCTCGAGGCACACCGCCGCCAGGGATGCCAGTCTTGCAAGGAAATCCGTGCTGTTTCCCGCGACAAAACGCCCGGGGTCATTGCTTCCCAGGTTCAGGCTGCCCATGCGCTTGCCGTGGTGCACCAAAGGCAGCAAGGCCACGCTGGCCAGTCCATTCGCGCCCTCGGGGAAGAGGAATTCATGCGATGCCTCGAATGTCGAAAGGAGGGGGCTCGTCCCTCCCGCGTAAAGGGCTTCCAGCGGTTGCGCGCCGTCCAGGAAGACCAGGCCGCCATGGGCCGCGCCGCTGATGGTCTGGCTGCCCAATATGGTGGCTGCCTCGTATTCGGGATCGATCAGGGCCAGGGTCACCACGTCAAGTTCGAACAGCGCCTTGTAGTCAAGCAGCAAGGTCTGGACGAGGGCGGCAAAGGAGGCGGCGCCAATCACTTTGCGCTCCAGCAAATCGAAGCGCCGCATCTTCGTTTCGTTCAGGCGGGCCTCGCGCATCATCGCGTCAAGCTGCGCGCGCAAACGCAGGTTCTCGGCCTGCAGGAGCGCAACAGACAAACGGCCCGCGGGTCGTCCATCGCTCTGTGGCTCATCGGCTGGCATGCGGGTCACGCGCATCTGGTCAGGTTTTTCCCAATGCTCGGTCAAGGAAACATTTCCTGCGTCCACGCTGGTGTTGTTCATCGCCGATTGGCAATTTCACAACCCTTGAGCGCCCTCGTGGACCGGACCCATTCTAGGGGCAACGGGCAAGAAGCCCGGGCGTGCGGGAAGAGTTGACGGGCCGCTTCTGCGCGCTGCTGCCCTGGGCGTCGGCCCAGCAGGCACGGACCACCAGACCGCCTGAGCCAAAAACAAGCACAATCCGGTGCATGGGCAAAACGAACTACCTGGCGGGCTTTGTTCAATCGACCTGGCGCATTGTCAAAACCGAGTTGTCGCTGTTTCGGCGCTTCCCCAGGCTGGGCCTGGCGGCTGTTGCCATTGCTGTTGTGCCCGCGGCGTACGCGCTCATCTATCTCTCCAGCGTCTGGGACCCCAATGCCAAGACGAATGACCTGCCGGTGGGCATTGTCAATTTGGACGAGGGTTACGACCACCAGGGGCGGGTGACCAATGTCGGGGCGGAGCTGACGGCGGAGTTGATCAAGACGGCCAGCTTCGGCTTTCGCGCCATGGACGACGCGCAGGCCGCGCGCCAGGCGGTGCGCCTGGGCGGCCTGGCGTTCGCGGTGATCATTCCCAAGGACTTCAGTGCCAGCGCGGTGCCGGGCGTGCATCCGGGGGCTGGCAAGGTGACCGTGGTTTTGTCGGAGGGCAACAACTACGCGGCCGCGGGTTTTGCCAGGCGTTTTGCGGCTGAGCTGAGCCATCAGGTCAATGAGGCGCTGAACGAAAAGCGCTGGGAGCAGGTGTTGGTGTCGGTGGATGGTTCCGGCAAAAGTCTGGCCAAACTCAAGGCGGGCGTGGCCCAACTGCACGCGGGTGCGAATGCCCTCAACGAAGGCATGGCGCGCTACAGCGGCACGGCGGCGCAGTTGGTCACGGGTTTCAAGCAGATCGGTGCGGGCATCCGGACCATGGAAGCCAGGCTGCCGCCAGACGCCGAGCTCAAGTCGCTGAAGGCCGGCACCCAGCGGCTGGCTTCGCGCCAGCGCGAACTGGGCACGGGGCTGGAGCAGCTCCAGGCCGGCACGCATAAACTGACGCAGGGTGCCAGCCTCATGCGCGAAGAGACGGCCGGCATTCTGTTCGTCGGTGAAAAAATCGCCGCGGGGGCGGGCGAGCTGGCGGCTGGTGGCACCCAGTTGAGCGAAGGCTTGTCCAGCGCACTCGATGCCAACGCCCGGCTCGCGCGCGGGGCGGACCGGGTCGCCGCCGGCACCGACAAGCTGGTGGACGGCATGGGCGCGCTCAGCGAAGGCATTCACGCCATGGCGGAGAAATTGCCCGAGGACAACCGGCTTGACGCCTTGGTGGCGAGCGGCAAGGCGCTGGTCACCGGCGCGGCCAAGCTGCGCACGGGGGTTGAGATGGTCGATGATGTGCTGCCGGCATCGCCGGAAAAACTCGCTGGCAGCGCCCGGGGCCTGGCGGATTCGGTGGAGCCGGCGCTGGAGGTGCTGGCGCCGGTGGCCAACAATGGCAGCGCCTTCGCGCCCAACATGGTGGCGATGGCCTTGTGGCTCGGCGCGGTCATGGCGGTGTATCTGTTCAACATGCGCGTGCTGCTGGCGGAACACGCCCACGCGCCCGCGCTGGCCAAGGCGCTGGGGAAGTTTGCCGTGCCGGCCCTGCTGGTGCTGGCGCAGACGGTCTTGACCTTCCTGATGCTGGTGTTCGGGCTGGGCATTGCGGTGCCCAGCTACCTGACGTTTGCCTTGTCGATGATCGCGGCCGCGCTCGCTTTTCTGGCCATGGTGTACCTGCTGCTGCGCGCGTTCGGGGACGCCGGCAAGCTGTTTGCGGTGTTGCTGCTGACCCTGCAGCTGGCCGCCGGGGGCGGCGTGATGCCGATCGAACTCACCGGCGACTTCTTTCAGGCGGTGCATGACTGGCTGCCGTTCACCTGGGTGATCAAGACCTTCCGGGCCAGTCTGTTTGGCGCTTTCGACAACGGATGGCTGCACGCCTGGGCCGTCGTGGTCCTCAGCGGCGTGGTGGCCTTGCTGCTGGCCGGTTTTGTGAGCCGCTGGAAAACCGTGGCGCTGGCGGACTACCAGCCGGGCGTGGAAATCTGAGCGGATTTTTATGAAAAAATAGCCTGCAGCCCTTGTGGAATGGACGTAATCAGCTATCAAAAACAGAGCGGCTATTTCTGCTTCGGCACCCGGCCCATGAGGTAGAACTCGGGGTTGGGCTGCATGTTGCTGAAAGAGGCCATGCGGTTGGACAGGCCGAAGAAGGCGGTGATCTTCGCAAAGTGGAGGGATTTCAACCCGCCTGATGTCGCCTGTTTTTGTGGGTCTGCAAGAGAAGGTATCTTGAGACTACTTGCCTGGAAAGGTCATCCCATGAGATTGTCTTTGCGCTTCGTTCTACCTCTGATTCTGGTTCTGGCAGGTATCGCCTACGCAGTCGCCCCGTTGGTCGATCAATTGACTCTGCGCTGGTTCGTGCGCGATCTCGATCTCCGGTCATCGCTGATCGCCAACACGATCCAGGAGCCCCTGCAGGAGCAGCTCGCGGCCGGGAAGAAGGCCAAGATCAGTGAGTTTTTCAACCGCATCACGCAAGACGAGAGGTTCTATGCCGTCGGCTACTGTGCTTCACCGGTGAGCACGGTATTGGCCAGCCGCTCCCTGCCGGCGGAGATCCGCTGTGCCAATCTGAGCCAATGGGAAGGGCCGGATGATCACCTGTTGCCGAGTGCCCAGGGACCCTTGCACGTGGCGGTGAAGCCGATGGCCAGCGAGGTGGCGCCCGCTGCCCAACTGGTCCTGGTGCATGACATGAGCTTCGTCACGCGCCGTAGCGAGGAAACCAAGCGCTACGTGTTTTACGCCTTCATGGTGCTGGCGGCCGTGGTCTCGCTGCTCACGGTGATCATTGCCCAGCTTTCGTGGCGCGGCTGGATGGATGGCATGCGCTCCCTGCTGCGCGGCGAGGGCCTGTTGCGGCAGCCGGAGTTCGATGCACAGCCCGGCTTATCCGGCTTCAAGCCCATCGCTCGCGACCTGCAGCGGCTGATTCGCGAACTGGAGGCCGAGACACGCACGCGGGACGAGAGCCAAGTCACCTGGACGCCGGAGGCCCTGCGCGCCATCCTTCATGGCGAACTGAGCGGGGAGGACGTGATCGTCGTTTCCAACCGCGAACCCTATATCCACCAGCGCCGCGGTGAACGTATCGAGGTGCAACGGCCGGCCAGTGGGCTGGTCACGGCACTCGAGCCGATCATGCGGGCCTGCTCGGGCACCTGGATCGCCCACGGCAGCGGTTCGGCCGACCGTGAGGTGGTGGACAAGCACGACCGTGTCGCCGTGCCGCCGGAAAAACCGGCCTACCAGCTTCGCCGGATCTGGCTGACCGCGGAAGAGGAGACTGGCTACTACTACGGATTCGCCAACGAGGGACTCTGGCCGTTGTGCCATATTGCCCATGTGCGACCCACCTTCCGATCGGGCGACTGGGCTCAATACGTTGCAGTCAACCGCCAGTTTGCCAAGGCGGTGATGAGCGAGGCCAAGACGAAGAGTCCCATCGTCCTCGTGCAGGACTACCACTTGGCGCTGCTGCCGAAGATGATCCGCGAGGAGCTGCCAGATGCCACGATCATCACCTTCTGGCACATACCGTGGCCCAACCCGGAGTCTTTTGCCATCTGCCCCTGGCGCGAGGAGGTATTGGCGGGTTTGCTGGGCAGCAGCATTCTGGGCTTTCACACCCAGTTTCATTGCAACAATTTTGTCGATACGGTGGATCGATTTCTCGAGGCGCGCGTGGACCGGGAATCCTTCAACGTCTCCTTCGGGGCGAAGCTCACGGCCGTGCGCCGTTATCCGATTTCCATTGCCTGGCCGCCGCAAGCGGAGATGGTGCAAAAGAGCGTGCCGGACTGCCGCGGCAGCATCCGCCAGATGAATGACCTCCCGCCCGAGCACAAGCTCGGTGTCGGCGTTGACCGACTGGACTACACCAAGGGCATTGTGGAGCGCTTGCGGGCGATTGAGCGTCTGCTGGAGCTGAATCCGGACTGGGTCGGCCGCTTTACCTTCGTCCAGATCGCGGCGCCAACGCGCTCGGGCATCGACGAATACCAGCAGCACGAGGCGCAGGTACGGGCCATGGCCGCGCGCATCAATGCCCGCTTTGAGCGCCAGGGGCCGCCGCCGATCATTCTCAAGGTCGAGCACCATGAGTCGCGCGAAGTCTATGAGTATTTTCGCGCCGCCGATCTTTGCTTCGTTAGCAGCTTGCACGACGGCATGAACCTGGTTGCCAAGGAGTTTGTCGCGGCTCGCGACGACGAGCGTGGCGTCCTCATCCTCTCCGAGTTCACGGGTGCCGCCCGGGAGTTGCCGGAGGCGCTGATCGTCAACCCCTACGATGCCGACCAGTGTGCCGCCGCGCTGCATCTGGCGCTGACCATGCCGGTGGCCGAGCAGCGCGACCGCATGCGCCTGATGCGCGGCCTGGTGGCTGAGTTCAATGTCTTCCGCTGGGCTGGGCGCATGCTGCTGGATGCGGCTGCCATGCGCCGTCGTGGTCGGCTGACTGACAGGAAGAGTGCTTCGGCGCCATGAAAAAAACGCGCGCCGGCCTTCCTCCGGCTCCCAGCTTGAATTGGGCCTATTTTCTCGATGTCGACGGAACATTGATCAACATCGCCGACACGCCGGATGCCATCTTGGTGGACCGGACGCTGCTCGATCTGATCGAGAGCCTGCATCGGGCGAGCAGCGGCGCCGTGGCTTTGATCAGCGGGCGCATGATTTCCGATCTGCAGAGTCGCCTCGGGATGCCGCATCTTCCACTGGCTGGGTTGCACGGACTGGAGCGGCGCGATGGCGTTGGACGCCTGTGGATTCACGCCGCGCCGCCGGCGGCCAAGCGTGCGATCAAGGAGGCGTTGGCGCCGGTTCTGGCGCGCCATCCAGGCCTGTTGCTGGAAGACAAGGGATTGACGCTGGCGCTGCACTATCGACTGGTTCCCAAGCTGGCCGCCTACGCGCATCAGATCATGGGACGCTTGGCCAGTTCAGCCGGGGAAAATCTGGAACTCCAGCGTGGCAAGAGCGTGGTGGAGATCAAACCGGCCGGCATCGACAAGGGCACAGCCGTGTCCGAATATCTGGCGGAGCCGCCCTTCAGGGGGCGGCGTCCGGTGTTCATCGGCGACGACCTCAACGACGAGCATGGCTTCGCCGAGGTGAACAAGATGGATGGGATTTCGATCAAGGTGGGCCAGGGCGCGAGCTGCGCGCGCTTTCGCCTGCCCGATGTGGCGGCGGTAAGGCACTGGCTGGGCAATGCCCTGAAAGGCTTGGAATGAAAAACCTGGATCTGGCCCTGATCGGCAATTGCACCATCGGCGCGCTGGTTGATGCGCGGGCCAACATCACCTGGGGCTGCTTCCCCCGTTTTGATGGCGACCCGGTGTTCTGCGCCCTGCTCAAGGAGCCTGATGACTGCGGATTTTTTTCCGTCGAGCTCGCGGATTGCGAGCGCACCGAGCAGCACTATCTCGAGAACACGGCGATTTTGGTGACGCGTCTTTACGATCGCCATGGGGGCGCCGTGGAAATAACGGATTTCGCGCCCCGCTTCGGCCAGCACGGACGCACGTTTCGCCCCATGATGCTGGTGCGCCGCATCCGGCGGCTTGACGGCAGCCCGCGTTTGATAATTCGCCTGCGCCCGGCCTGCGATGACGGCGCGGCCCGCCCCGGGATGACCTGGGGCAGCAACCACATCCGCTATGTGGCGCCGGCGCTCACGCTGCGGCTCACCACCGATGCCTCGCTCACCGCGATCATGCAGGAAACCTTGTTTTTTCTCGAGGACTCAATCACGCTGCTACTGGGCGCGGATGAAACCGTGAACGAGGCTGTTGGCGAGGTCGGCCGCCGCTTCCTCGAGGAGACCTCGCAGCACTGGCGTGAGTGGGTGCGAAATCTCGGCATTCCCTTTGAGTGGCAGTCAGCCGTGATTCGCGCCGCCATCACGCTCAAGCTCAATGCCTACGACGACACGGGCGCCATCATTGCCGCCATGACCACTTCCATCCCGGAAGCGGCCGGCAGCAGCCGCAACTGGGACTACCGCTACTGCTGGCTGCGCGACGGCTATTTTGTGGTCAATGCCCTGAATCGGCTGGGCGCGACTCGCACCATGGAACGCTACCTCGGTTACATCGTCAACATTGCCGCCGATGCCGATGGTGGTTCGCTGCAACCTGTCTACGGAATCGACGGCAGGACGGAGTTGGAGGAACGGGAGGTCCCGGCGCTGCCGGGGTACCGTGGCATGGGGCCGGTGCGCATGGGCAATCTGGCCTATCGTCAGGTGCAGCACGACGTCTATGGCTCGGCCATTCTCGCGGCCACCCACATTTTTTTCGACCAGCGCCTGACCCGGCGCGGCGACGAAGCCTTGTTCCGTCGTCTCGAACCCCTGGGCGAGCAAGCCAGGCGCTGCCATGACCAGCCCGATGCCGGCCTGTGGGAGTTGCGCGGCAGCGCGCGCGTGCATACCTTCTCCGCCGTGATGTGCTGGGTGGCTTGCGATCGCCTGGCCCGCATCGCGCGTCAACTGGGGTTGGCCGAACGCGCCACCTACTGGCTGGAGCAGTCGCGGCAAATTCACGCAACCATCAGCCGGCGCGCCTGGAACGAGGGGCGCGGCGCCTTTGCCTCCACTTTCGAAGGCGAAGCCATGGATGCGAGCCTGCTGTTGCTGGCCGAGCTTGGCTTCCTCGACGCGGCCGACCCGCGCTTTGCCGCCACTGTCAGGGCCGTGGAGACGGACTTGCGTCGCGGCGATTTTATTTTCCGCTATGTCGAGAAGGACGATTTCGGCGAGCCTGAGAATGCTTTTCTCGTCTGCACTTTTTGGTATGTCAATGCCCTGGCCGCGCTGGATCGCCGCGAGGAGGCGCGCGAGCTGTTCGGGAAATTATTGGATTGCCGAAACCACCACGGCTTGCTGGCCGAACATATCGATCTGCGCAGCGGCGAACAGTGGGGCAACTTCGTGCAGACCTACAGCATGGTTGGGTTGATCAATGCCGCGATCCGGCTGTCGATCCGCTGGGACCAGGCATTCTGAGCTTCAGGAAGTTTTCCGCACGATCCGCTGCAACGCAAGCGAACTGCGCCGGAATCCATGCTTCATCTTTTTATTGCATCGAGGCCAATCCATGACCCATCCCACGCTGATCCAACTGCTCGGCGCGGCCCTGTTCGCGCTTGCCGTGGTCCATACCTTCTCGACCAAGTTCTTCGAGCACCTGGCCCATAGCCGGCCTCGCCATGCGGGTCTTTGGCATTTGCTGGGTGAAGTGGAGGTGGTTTTCGGCTTCTGGGCCATGGTCCTGATGCTGTTCATGTTTGCCGTGAGCGGCAAGCAGGAAGCCACGGCCTACCTGGATTCACGCAACTTCACCGAGCCCATGTTCGTCTTTGCGATCATGGTCATCGCCGGAACCCGCCCCATCCTGCAATTCGTGGCATCTGTTGTTCAGTGGGTCGCACGCTTCATGCCACTGAGCCGGGGCATGGCCATGTATTTCCTGGTGCTGGCCTTCGTGCCTTTGTTGGGCTCGTTCATCACGGAGCCCGCCGCGATGACCCTCGCGGCGCTGATGTTGCGCGACACATTGTTTGCCGGGCCGGTGTCCAGCAAGCTGAAATACATCACCGTCGGGGTGCTGTTCGTGAACATTTCGATCGGCGGCACGCTGACGCCGTTCGCCGCGCCGCCGGTGCTGATGGTGGCCGGGAAATGGAACTGGGACATCTGGTTCATGATCGCCAACTTCGGCTGGAAGGCTGCCATCGCCGTGGTCATCAATGCGGGCTCGGCCATGCTGCTGTTCCGGCGCGAACTGGGGCCCATGGGCAAGAAAGGCGCCACCAATGTGCCGCCGGTGCCGTTGTCCGTGGTGGCGGTGCACCTGCTGTTTCTGCTGGGCGTGGTGGTGTTCGCGCACCACCCCGCGGTGTTCATGGGGCTGTTCCTGTTTTTCCTGGGTTTTGCATCAGCCTACGAGCGGCACCAGAATCCGCTGATCCTGCGCGAGGCCTTGCTGGTGGCGTTCTTCCTGGCCGGGCTGGTGGTGCTGGGCGGCTTGCAGCAGTGGTGGCTGCAGCCGATCCTGATGAACATGGACGCCACGGCCGTGTTTTTCGGTGCCACGCTGCTGACAGCGATCACCGACAACGCGGCGCTGACCTATCTGGGCTCGCTGGTCGAGGGCCTGAGCCAGGAATTCAAGGTGGCACTGGTCGCGGGGGCAGTGACTGGCGGCGGCTTGACCGTGATCGCGAATGCGCCCAATCCGGCCGGGGTAGCCATCCTGCGCGGCAGCTTTGAAGAAAAAACCATTCACCCGCTGGGGCTGCTGATCGCGGCACTGCCGCCCACGCTGGTGGCTGTGCTCGCGTTTCGCGTGCTGTGAAAGCCAGCGTGCAACACCGAACTAATGGCCGTGCAGGAATTGAATCGCCGCGTTGAGCAGGTACAGGGCCAGCAGCGACATGCTGGCCCAACTGGCGGTGTGCAACACGCGTGACACCGGCCGGTAGGCCAGCGCCACGATGACGGCGCCGCTCATCAGGCAGGCGGTGATGGCCGACACGGCATGCACCGGCGACACATGGGCGTAGATGGAGCCGGGCAGGTAGGCGAAGTCATCGATGGCCAGGATCAGCACGTCAAACAGATTGCTGCCCAGCAGGTTGCCAATCGCCATGTCGATCGCACCGATGCGAATCGCGCCCCAGGTGGTGGCCAGTTCGGGCATGGAAGTGGCAAACGCCACGAACAGGGTGCCGACAAGGGAATTCGACCAGCCCATGACCTTGGCCAGTTCCACGCCGATCAACGGCAGCCAGATGCCGGCGCCCACAATCACGGCCGAGGCCACGCCATAGCTCATCAACGCCGCCTTGAGGGTCATCGCAGGTCGCTCTGCGACGAAGGCGCTGGTGCCGCGCTGTTCCGTAAGATAGAGCGCACGCATGGCCACCAGATACATCATGAAGATGAGCAGGCTGGCAAAGCTGACATGCCCGATGGATGGCATCATGCCTTGCGTGGTCAGCAGCACGGCCAAGCCGACTCCCGCCAGAAGAATGATGCCGAAACCCGCCGACATGACATGGCCAGGACCGGCAAGGGCGTAGATCGCGCCCTTGCGATAAGACACATCGATCATGGCGAGAATCGCCAGGTTGAACACGCAGCTGCCCAGGGCGTCGCCCACGGCAATATCGGGCGCGGCGGCCACTGTCACGGCGCTCAGACCCGTGACCAGCTCCGGCAGTGACGTGACCGTCGCCAGCAGAATCAGGCCAACCCAGTTGCGGGAGAGCCCGGTCAGCGCGGCAATGGCATCCCCATAACGGCTCAGGCGCACACCGGCGATGCCAATCAGGCCCATGCACAGAATGAATTGCAGCCAGATCAGGACAATGGGTTTCATGGTGTTGGATGGCGGTACAACGGACCAGGCGGTGCCGGAAGACAGGCACCACGATAACCGAGTGGACCAGCCAATGCGATGACAGCGGCAAAAACAGCTAAACCGTGGCGCTGGCGGACTACCAGCCGGGCGTGGAAATCCGAGCGGATTTTTATGAAAAAATAGCCTGCAGCCCTTGTAGAATGGACGTAATAAGCTATCAAAAACAGAGCAACTATTTCTGCTTCGGCACCCGGCCCATGAGGTAGAACTCGGGGTTGGGCTGCATGTTGCTGAAAGAAGCCATGCGGTTGGACAGGCCGAAGAAGGCGGTGATGGCCGCGATGTCCCAGGCGTCCTCATCGCTGAAACCATGGGCGTGCAGGGCGGAAAAATCGGCGTCTTCGATCTCGGCGGACTGCAGGCAGACCTTCATTGCAAAGTCCAGCATGGCGCGCTGGCGCGGCGTGATGTCGGCCTTGCGGTAGTTCACCGCGACCTGGTCGGCCACCAGCGGTTTTTTCTCGTAAATGCGCAAAATGGCGCCATGCGCCACCACGCAGTACAGGCACTGGTTGGCCGCGCTGGTGGTGGTGACGATCATTTCGCGCTCGCCCTTGGACAGGCCCGAATCCTCCTTGAGCATGAGGGCGTCGTGGTAGGCGAAAAAGGCCCGCCACTCGGCCGGGCGGCGCGCCAGTGCCAGAAACACATTGGGCACGAAACCCGCTTTCTCCTGCACTTCCAGCACCTTGGCGCGGATGTCCTCGGGCAAGTCCTTGAGTTCGGGGGCGGGGTAGCGGGCCATGGTGTCTCCTCGTTTTGAATGCAGCGATTATCCTGTGTGCTTTGCCAACCCGAAACATCAGGAGATACGCCCCATGGATTCCCAGTACGACAAGGGCCTCGTGACCCGCAAGCAGGTGATGGGCGAGGACTTCGTGGCCAATGCCTTTGCCAACGCCACGGACTTCACCCTGCCGATGCAGCACTACATCACGCGCAACGCCTGGGGCGATGTGTGGCAGCGCGAGGGGCTGGACCGCAAGACCCGCAGCCTCGTGACCGTGGCCATGCTCACCGCGTTGGGCAAGCAGCACGAGCTCAAGGGCCATGTGCGCGGCGCGCTGAACAATGGTGCGACAGCGACGGAGATCCAGGAGGTGCTGTTGCATGCCAGCATCTACTGCGGCGTGCCCACGGCGGTGGAGGCCTTCCGCTCGGCGGCCGAGGTGGTGGACGGGCCGGGGAAGCCCTGAATTCGGCGGCTGGCTCTTGCGAAATAGTCAGCGGGAGCGATTTTTCACGCAGTCCCCGTGAAATGCGGCCGGGCTACCGGGCGTTGGCCACGGCGGTCGTCCATTCCACGATCTCCCGGATCGATGCCGATGGGCCATTCAAGTGGCTTGAGTTCGGCTCATACAGCCTGGTGCGCGGATTCTTGGGAAGATTGTCAAACATCTGCTGTTTGACTTTGAGCAGGCCTGGATAGTCGTTCTTGGGGGTAATGAACAAGACCGGCACGGCCGGATTGATGCTTCGCACGGCGGCCGTCTGGTTCATCGCGCCCTGGGGGTCGAACCAGGTCAAGTACGAGGAAGGCGTGCAGATGATGGGGAAGGTGCCCTTGCTGGACTCGTAATCAGCCAGTGTGGCCTTGTCATCGCCTTTTCCCTCGGCGACCAGCTTGCGCGCCAATTCGACCGACTCTCTCAGCTTTTCCCGGAATTCCAGATTGCCCACATTGCCTCCGGGCGCAATCGCGACAATACCATCCAGAACATGCTTGCCGCCGAAATAGAGCGCGAACAGTCCGCCTTGACTGTGGCCGGCTACAAACAGCTTTTGCGCCCCCTTGTCGCGCAGTGAACTCAACGCCGCTTCAACTTCTCTTTCAGCGGAACCGACATCGACGTCGTAATGGCGTCTTCCAGACCAGGGCATGTCCAGATTGGCGACCAGGAAGCCCTGCTCTTCAAGTGAGGAGGCCAGGCCCGAGACATTTTTCGTCGGCGAGCCACCCTTGCCGTGCATCAGCACGATCCCGATCTTGAGCTGGCTGGTTTGGGCTATCGCACCCGTTGGCGAGAGCAGGCTGGCAATGGAAAAAGTCAGTGCCAATAAAAAACGGGTTAACAGCAAACTCATGGGTTCCTCTTCATTCCTGCTGGTCTATCTGTCGATGATAGTTCGGAACAAAGGGTTTTCAGGTGCTGCGCAAGCTGCGCAGGCACCAAGTCAGCAGTTCGGTGCCCATGAACTGCCAGGGCCGTTCCCGCGCTTGTCGGCTGTCAGTTGCCCAGCAGAATCTGCAGGATGATGCCGGTGGCAATCGCAATCAGGACATAGTCGCCGCCAATTTGAACCCAGTGGTAGCCGCGGGGCGGGGCACTGAGCTTGTGGCCGCGCCAGTCATCGACGACATAACTTCTGTGGCGGTATTCGGGCGGCAGGCGCTGGCCCTTGTGGAATTCATGGTTGGGGCCCGCGCCACGTTCTTCCCGTCGCTCATTGGGGTTCGCGCGACCCTGGTCTTCGCGGCGGTCCGGCGGGCGTCCGGCCTTCTCGCGATGATCCTGCGGGCCGCCGCGCTGCGCCTGTTCGCCGGGGCCGCGATCGTCGCTATTTCCCCGCCCTTGGGCGAAGGCAAATTCCCCCGTGATCAAGGACAGGGCCAGGAGGGTGGAAACAAGGGTTGTGCTGTTCATGCGGGGCTCCGTGGGGTGGGGACGTGTCACAGGGGCCTTTTGCACCTTGCCTTGCGGTTGATGCCGAGCCGATGCCTGTCAATGCGCAGGATAGGCGCATGGTCCGATGGTCTCTGTGCGCTACCGCACGCTGAGATGCCGCGCGGTCCGGTTGGCGGGACCGTGCGCCCGCGGTTAGGGGCGGCGGCGTGTTCTCCTGCATGGCCTTGCACGGGCCTGGCCGGGCCCGAACGGGGTATCCGGTTTCAGCCCGCCATCAGCTTGTGCACCAGATCGGCCGTCGTCGACGCCTTGTACTTGCGCATCAGCCGCGCGCGGTAGATCTCCACCGTGCGGTGGCTGATGGCCAGGGCCTTGCCGATTTCCTTGGAGGTCAGGCCGTCCAGCAGGTGGGCCGCCACTTCGCGCTCGCGCGCGGTGAGCTCGGCCCGGACCGGGCGGCGCGAACTCAGTTCTTCAAAGCTCCAGATGCCGGCCGCATGCGGTGCCGCCGGGTCGAGCGCGCGGCCGGTCACGTGGCACCAGAAGGTTTCGCCCTTGAAGCGGCCGTCCACGCGCTTCATGATGCGGTCGTCGGCGTAGGTGCCATGCCGGTTCATGATCGGTGCAATGCGCTCGCCGATGCGCTCGAACTCAATGGCGCTGGGGTAAAGCACCTGGAACGACTGGCCCACCAGCGCTTCACGCGATGCGCCGAACATCTCGCACAAATGGCGGTTGCAGTCCACAATCACGCGGTTGCGCGACAGCACCAGACCGACCGGCGCGAGTTCAAAGGCGAGGCGGTAATCGATGTCCATGGGCGGCACAAGGGAGTAGGGTTGTACTTTACGGAGAATTACGTATGCGGTTAAGTAGTATCGTACGGCCATTGCTTCTTCAAAGGGGAACGGCGTGAACAAGATTTATCCGAGCGCGGCCAAGGCGCTCGAAGGCGTTATCAAGGACGGCCAGCTGATCGCCGTCGGCGGCTTCGGTCTGTGCGGCATCCCCGAGGCGCTGATCGATGCCGTGCGCGATTCGGGCGTGAAGAACCTGACCGCCATCTCCAACAATGCCGGCATCGATGATTTCGGCCTGGGCAAGCTGCTGCAGACGCGCCAGATCAGGAAAATGATCTCCAGCTACGTGGGCGAGAACAAGGAGTTCGAGCGCCAGTACCTGGCCGGCGAGCTGGAGCTGGAATTCACGCCGCAGGGCACGCTGGCCGAGAAGCTGCGCGCCGGCGGCGCGGGCATCCCGGCCTTCTTCACCAAGACCGGCGTGGGCACCCTGGTGGCCGAGGGCAAGGAGCTGCGCGAATTCGATGGCGAGACCTATGTGATGGAGCGTTCGCTGGTGCCCGAGGTAGCGCTGGTCAAGGCCGACATCGCCGACCGATCCGGCAACCTGCGCTTCAATCTGACGGCGCGCAACTTCAATCCGGCCGCCGCCATGGCCGGCAGGATCTGCATCGTGGAAGTGGAGCGCATCGTCGCCACCGGCGAGCTGGCGCCCGACGACGTGCACCTGCCCGGCATCTATGTGCACCGCATCGTGCACAACCCGACGCCCGAGAAGCGCATCGAGAAGCGCACCATGCGCGACCGTAAAGTCTGAAATCTTGCGGGACAGACCTTTAGCGCTGTCCCCACTGGAAAGGAAAAATCATGCCCTGGACCCAAGACCAAATGGCCGCGCGCGCGGCGCAGGAACTGCAGGACGGTTTCTATGTGAATCTCGGCATTGGCATCCCGACGCTGGTGGCCAACTTCGTGCCCGACCACATCGAGGTCTGGCTGCAAAGCGAAAACGGCATGCTGGGCATCGGCCCCTTCCCCTATGAGGACGAAGTGGACCCCGACCTCATCAACGCCGGCAAGCAGACCGTCACCACGATCAAGGGCTCAAGCATCTTCGGTAGCCACGAGAGTTTTGCCATGATCCGCGGCGGCAAGATCAACCTGTCCATCCTGGGCGCCATGCAGGTGAGCGAAAAGGGCGATCTGGCCAACTGGATGATCCCCGGCAAGATGGTCAAGGGCATGGGCGGCGCCATGGACCTGGTGGCCGGCGTGCCGCGCGTGATCGTGCTCATGGAACACGTGGCGAAGAAGAAGGACGGGACCGAAGACCTGAAGATCCTGCCCCACTGCACGCTGCCGCTGACCGGCGTGGGCGTGGTGGACCGCATCATCACCGACCTGGCGGTGATGGACATCACGCCTGAGGGGCTCAAGCTGGTGGAACTGGCGCCCGGCGTGACGCGCGAGCAGGTACAGGCCAAGACCGGCGTCCAGCTGATCTAAGGCGACGGCTTTTTCTTTTTGCCACGCGGCGGAGGCGGGCTGGATGCCTGTTCTTCCCAGGCGCTCTCGTCTTTGGCCAGATTCTCGATCATGGTCAGCAAGACCCGGCGCGAAATGGGGGAAGACTTCTGGCCCTATGGTTTCGAAAAGAACGAAGCCACCCTGCGCACCTTTTTGCGCTATTCGTTTGAACAGGGCTTGTCCAAGCGTCTGTTGCAGCCGCAGGAACTGTTCGCGCCCGAGGCGCTGGAGTCGTTCAGGATTTGAGCGCCTTGCGGCGCATCCCGCCTAACCCGGGTCGCGCGCGGCACGGGTTGGGCATTGTGTCCTCAAGGGCTGCGTCCGAGGAGTAAATGGGTTTTCTCAACCTGAAGTTCCTCGGGCTTGACGGCGCCGGCGATCTCGTTGAGCTGGACGAAGAAGCGGCTTCGCGCAATCATCACGTGGCTGACGGTGTATCGCGCGCCCTGGTAGGTGACGGGCATGCCGGCCCGAAACAGGGCGATTTCCATGGTTGCAACCCTGGGCGGCGGCGGCATCGCATCCGGACTGTCTGCCGGGGTGCCCTGCAAGCCGAACAGGTGGTCAACATCGTCTTTCAAATGGCCTCCGCACTGCCATGTGAATGATGGAACCCAAAACGATGGTCGTGCACCCGGGACCGTTGGCCGTTGCGGGTTGCGATTTCATCCGATGGGGGTGTGATCGGGCCTGTCTTTGCCGCTTTTGCCATGCCTGCTGGCAACTGCCAGGCACTCTGATGCACACCGGCCCCATGTATACCATGCTTGTGTGTCCAGTGGGTGACAGCAACCGCATTGGCGGCGTGTGCATTTCAACGGACTTGAAATGGAGCGGGTGAAGGGAATCGAACCCTCGTATGAAGCTTGGGAAGCTGCCGTTCTACCATTGAACTACACCCGCATCTGGAGCAATCGAGGACAGGGCTGGCGGCTTCACCGCCGCGGCCTGTCCCGCAATCCTCGCAATTTTACTTGAGGATATCCCCCAGGCAAAGATACTTCATTTCGACATAGTCATCCATGCCGTGGTGCGAGCCCTCGCGGCCCAGGCCCGACTGCTTGACACCGCCAAAAGGAACATGCTCGGTGGCGATGATGCCCACATTGATGCCCACCATGCCGTACTCCAGCGCCTCGCTGACGCGGAAGATGCGTCCCACGTCGCGGCTGTAGAAATAGCTGGCCAGCCCGAAAATCGTGTTGTTGGCCGCATCGATG
>JBEIOV010000041.1:0-13547 GCA_040377375.1 Hylemonella sp. | reverse complement strand
GTGGCTCCGATGCAATGAACATCAATGGCAAGAACGGTCTGGCCTGCCTGACCAACATGAACACCTTGCCGGGCACCATCACGCTCAAGCCCCTGCCAGGCCTGCCGGTGATCCGCGACCTGATCGTGGACATGACGCAGTTCTTCAAGCAGTACAACTCGATCAAGCCCTACCTCGTGAACGACACCGTGCCGCCCGAGAAGGAGCGCCTGCAGTCGCCCGAGGAGCGCGAGGAGCTCAACGGCCTGTACGAGTGCATCCTGTGCGCGAGCTGCTCCACCAGCTGCCCGAGCTTCTGGTGGAACCCGGACAAGTTCGTCGGACCGGCGGGTTTGCTGCAGGCCTACCGTTTCCTGGCCGACAGCCGGGATCAGGCCACGGCCGAGCGGCTGGACAATCTGGAAGATCCCTACCGCCTGTTCCGTTGCCACACCATCATGAACTGCGTCGATGTCTGCCCCAAGGGTCTGAACCCGACCAAGGCCATTGGCAAGATCAAGGAAATGATGGTGCTGCGCACGGTCTGAGATGGCCCGGAAACTGCTCTGTGGACAATGAACTGATCGGCGAGAGGGAGTTGAGCAAGCTCAGGTGGCGTTGCCGCCGCGGCTTGCTGGAAAACGACCTCTTCATTGAACGGTTCTTCCAGCGATTTGAGTCGAGCCTGACCGCCCGGCAGTCGCAGGGCTTGAATGCTCTAATGGACTTGAGTGACAACGATTTGCTCGATCTTCACTTGGGGCGAAAAACGCTGCCGCAGGTGGATGCCAGTCTGGATCGTGAAGATGTGCGTGAAGTTTTGAACATGTTGAGAGAAAACCGCTGAAAGGTCGAAAAAATGAAACAAGCTGACAACAAAGCCACCCTGTCGTTCAGTAACGGCAGCCCCAGTATCGATTTGCCCGTCTACCAGGGCAATATTGGCCCGGATGTCATCGACATCCGCAAGCTGTATGCGCAAACGGGGATGTTCACCTACGACCCGGGCTTTTTGTCCACGGCGTCATGCCAGTCAGCCATCACCTACATCGACGGCGACAAGGGCGAGCTGCTGTACCGCGGCTATCCCATCGAGCAGTTGGCGACCCAGTGCGACTTCATGGAAACCTGCCACCTGCTGCTGTACGGCGAGCTGCCCAACGCCCAGGGCAAGGTCGACTTCACCAAGCGCGTGACCAACCACACCATGGTCAACGAGCAGATGCAGTTCTTCCTGCGAGGCTTTCGCCGCGATGCCCATCCGATGGCCATCATGACTGGCCTGGTGGGCGCCCTGTCGGCCTTCTACCATGACAGCACCGACATCAACAACCCGGAGCACCGCGAGATTTCCGCGATCCGCCTGATTGCCAAGATGCCCACGCTCGTGGCCATGGCCTACAAGTACACCATGGGCCAGCCCTACATGTACCCCAAGAACGAGCTGAGCTACGCCGGCAACTTCCTGCACATGATGTTTGCCACGCCGTGCGAGGAATACAAGGTCAACCCGGTGCTCGAGCGCGCCCTGGACCGCATCTTCATCCTGCACGCCGACCACGAGCAGAATGCCTCCACCTCCACGGTGCGCCTGTGCGGTTCGTCCGGCACCAACCCGTTTGCCGCCATCGCGGCCGGCGTGGCCTGCCTGTGGGGGCCCGCGCACGGCGGCGCCAACGAAGCCGCGCTGAACATGCTGGGCGATATCCAGAAGACCGGCGGCATCGAAAAGATCGGCGACTTCATCAAGCAGGTCAAGGACAAGAACTCCAGCGTCAAGCTCATGGGGTTTGGACACCGCGTCTACAAGAACTACGATCCGCGCGCCAAGCTCATGCAGGAAACCTGCAAGGAAGTGCTTCAGGAAATGGGCCTGGAAAACGACCCGCTGTTCAAGCTGGCGATGGCGCTGGAAAAAATCGCGCTGGAGGACGAATACTTCGTCTCGCGCAAGCTCTACCCGAACGTGGATTTCTACTCCGGCATCGTGCAGCGCGCCATCGGCATCCCGGTGAGCCTGTTCACGGCCGTGTTTGCGCTGGCCCGCACGGTGGGCTGGATTGCCCAGCTCAACGAGATGATTGGCGACCCCGAATACAAGATCGGCCGCCCGCGCCAGCTGTTCACCGGCTCCGTCAAGCGCGACGTCAAGCCGATTGCCAAGCGCTGATCAGCCGTGACAGGCCAGGCCCGCCGCATGGCAACATCGGCGGGCTTTTTCATGCCATCCCCCATTGCCGGGAGTCACTTTGAAATTCATCCAAACCGCCGCTGAACTCCGCTTGGCCATTGCCCACGCAGCGCCGCCGCGTGCCTGCCAGTGCGCTCTGGGCGCCTGCGCGGGCTGGGAAAGCCTGGCCGAATATCGCTGGACGGCACAGCAGATGGTGCCGGTGGGCACCCTGCGCGACGCCGATCTGCCTGAGCCCCCCCTCGAAGAGCATCACCCGCAGGGCACCCGCTACGATTCGCCGGACGCCCCGATCGCGCTGAAGTTTTTCCCCTACAACCGCTGCGACGTCTGGCATTGCTCCAAATGCGAGCGGCACTTGCTGCGCTACACCGAATTCGGTGGCTACAACGTCGACCATCGGGTCCGGCTGCTCGATCCCGCCAACATCGTGGATTGATCGATCTGCTATTGTTTTCATAGCTGCCCGCGATGAACCGGCATGGGCCAGGGCGTCAATCGGTCTTAAAAATCCTGGTAAGCGGCACTTGCCGCGGCGCCGCGGCTGGCGCCACCAGGTCGCGCTTGGGCAGGCCAGTCATATCGCATGACGATGGCAAGAAGGCCAATAAGAAGAGAAAATAGCATGGCACCTCGTGAAGTGCGATGTCCAGCCCTCCATCATGACCAGCTCAGAACGCAATTTCGCCCGCCGCATGGACCTGACCTCGCTGCAATTGTTTGTGGCGGTGTGCGAGCTCGGCAGCATTGGCCGGGCGGCGCAGCGCGAGTTCATCGCCGCCTCGGCCGTGAGCAAGCGGCTCAGCGATCTGGAAGCCACGCTGGACACCACGCTGCTGTACCGCCATGCCCGCGGCGTCACCCTGACGCCGGCCGGTGAAAGCCTGCTGCACCATGCGCGCTCGGTGCTGTTCAGCCTGGAAAAAATGCAGGGAGAGCTCAGCGAGTACGCGCACGGCGTGCGCGGCCATGTGCGCATGCACGCCAGCATTTCAGCCATCGTCCAATTTCTGCCGGAAGACCTGGGCGCCTTCATACGCCAGCAGCCCGAGGTCAAGATCGATCTGGAAGAACACCTGAGCACCGAGGTGGTCCGCGCGGTTCAAGAAGGCGCGGCTGACCTGGGCATCTGCAACATCGCCAACGGCATTGGCGACTTGCAGACCCGGCCCTACCGGCAGGATCGCTTGGTGCTGATCGTGCCCAGCGGCCATGCGCTAGGCAGCCACCAAGCCATCCACTTTGAACAGGCGCTGGACTTTGACCATGTGGGCCTGCATGCCAACAGCTCGATCTATCTGGCCATGCGCGAGGCGGCCGCGCAAGTGGGTCGCACCATCAAGCTGCGCATCCATGTGACGGGGCTGGACGCCATGTGCCGCATGATTCACAACGGCCTGGGCGTTGGCGTGATGCCGCTGCGCGCCTTCGAGCTGATGCACGGCGTGGGCAAGCTGGCGTCCATCGCGCTCAAGGACGACTGGGCCAGCCGCCGCATCCAGCTGGTGGCGCGCGATTTCTCCACCCTGCCCGTGACGGCCCGCTCACTGGTCGATCACCTCGGCGCGCGCGCGGACCCGGGCGGCCTTGCCGCGCACGCATAAAATTGAAGCCACGAAGGAAAATCATGGGACGCACCCTTTACGACAAAATCTGGGACGAACACGTTGTCCACACCGAGGAAGACGGCACCGCCATCCTCTACATCGACCGGCATCTGGTGCATGAAGTCACCAGTCCCCAGGCCTTCGAGGGCCTGCGCCAGGCCGGACGCAAGGTCTGGCGCATCAGCTCCATCGTGGCCACCGCCGACCACAACACCCCCACCACCGGCTGGGAGCTGGGCTACGACGGCATCACCGATCCCGTCAGCAAGGAGCAGATCACCACGCTGGACAGCAACATCCGGGAGTTCGGCTCCGCCGCCTTCTTTCCGTTTCTCTCCAAGCGCCAGGGCATCGTGCATGTGATCGGCCCCGAGAATGGCGCCACCCTGCCCGGCATGACCGTGGTCTGCGGCGACTCGCACACCTCGACCCACGGCGCCTTTGGCGCGCTGGCGCACGGCATTGGCACCAGCGAAGTCGAGCATGTGATGGCCACGCAGACCCTGCTGGCCAAGAAAGCCAGGAACATGCTGGTGAAAGTGGAAGGGGCGCTTGCCAAGGGCTGCACGGCCAAGGACATCGTGCTGTCCATCATCGGCAAAATAGGCACCGCCGGCGGCACCGGCTACACCATCGAATTTGCCGGCTCGGCCATCCGCGCCTTGAGCATGGAAGGCCGCATGACGGTGTGCAACATGGCCATCGAGGCCGGTGCCCGTGCCGGCCTGGTGGCGGTGGACGACAAGACCATCGACTATGTCAAGGGCCGGCTGCTGGCACCCGGCACGGATGCGCAAACCGGCCGCTTTGCGGGAGGCGTGGAGTGGGATCAGGCCGTGGCCTACTGGAAAACGCTGCAGTCCGACGCCGACGCCAAATTCGACACGGTGGTGGAACTCGACGCAGCGAAAATCATTCCCCAGGTGACCTGGGGCACCTCACCCGAGATGGTGCTGGGCATCGATGGCATCGTGCCCGACCCCGACAAGGAAAAAGACCCGAACAAGCGCGACGCGATCGAGCGCGCGCTGACCTACATGGGCCTGCAGCCCGGCAAGGCGCTCAACGACCTCTACGTGGACAAGGTCTTCATCGGCTCCTGCACCAACAGCCGCATCGAAGACATGCGCGAAGCCGCCGCCATGGTCAGGAAGCTGGGCCAGAAGGTGGCCAAGAATGTCAAGCTGGCCATGGTGGTGCCGGGCTCCGGCCTGGTCAAGGAGCAGGCGGAGCGCGAAGGCCTGCACGAGATCTTCAAGGCCGCCGGCTTTGAGTGGCGCGAGCCTGGCTGCTCGATGTGCCTGGCCATGAATGCCGACCGGCTCGAACCCGGCGAGCGTTGCGCCTCCACCAGCAACCGCAACTTCGAAGGTCGCCAGGGCGCGGGGGGGCGCACTCACCTGGTGAGCCCGGCCATGGCCGCCGCGGCGGCCGTTCATGGCCATTTCATCGACATTCGCAAATTTGTCTGAACCGCACGAAAAAGGAAACACCATGAAGAGGATTGCTGCATTGCTAACCCTGTCGGTTGCATTCATGCTGGCCGGATGCAACACGGCCAAGGGATTTGGACAGGACCTGCAGAAGGTCGGCGAGAAGATCGAAGACAAGGCAAAGCAAAAACAATGAAACCCTTCACCTTGCACAAGGGCCTGGTGGCCCCGATGGATCGCGAGAATGTGGACACCGACGCGATCATCCCCAAGCAGTTTCTCAAGTCGATCCGCAAAACCGGCTTCGGCCCCAACCTGTTTGACGCGTGGCGTTACCTGGACCCGGGTTTTCCGGGCCAAGACCCCGCCACACGCCGGCCCAACCCGGACTTCGTGCTCAACCAGCCGCGCTACGCTGGCGCCTCCATCCTGCTGGCACGCAAGAATTTTGGCTGCGGCTCCTCACGCGAACATGCGCCCTGGGCACTGGACCAGTACGGGTTTCGCGCCATCATCGCACCGAGCTACGCCGACATCTTCTTCAACAACAGCTTCAAGAACGGCCTGCTGCCGATCGTGCTGGGCGAAGCCCAGGTCAGCCAGCTGTTTGACGAAGCGCTCGCCTTCCCGGGCTATATGCTCACGATCGACCTGGAGCGGCAAGTCATTGTGAAACCGCAGGGGGAAGAGCTGCCTTTCGAGGTGGCGCCGTTTCGAAAATACTGCCTGCTCAATGGCTTTGACGACATCGGCCTGACCCTGCGCCAAGCCGACAAGATCCGCGCCTTCGAAGCCCGACGCCTGGCACAAAAACCCTGGCTGGCCCATACCACGCTGGCCTGAAATGAAACACCCCCGTTGCTTGCCCATTTCGTGTGGCCGCATCCCCCCTCAAGGGGGCAACGCCAGTGGCCCGGCAGAGCCGGTTCCACGGCGTTCCCCGGATAGATCGTTTCGTGCGCCGCGTGTCGCACACGGCTCAGTCATGTTGGAGAAATTGAAATGAAAATTGCAGTCCTGCCGGGTGACGGCATCGGCACCGAAATCGTGGCCGAGGCCGTCAAGGTCCTGAACGCGCTCGATCTGTCTTTCGAGATGGAGAGCGCGCTGGTGGGCGGTGCCGCCTACGAGGCGCACGGCCACCCCCTGCCCGAGTCCACGCTGAATCTTGCCAAATCGGCCGACGCCATCCTGTTCGGCGCCGTCGGCGACTGGAAATACGACAAGCTCGAGCGCGCCCTGCGTCCGGAACAAGCCATCCTGGGCCTGCGCAAGAACCTAGGCCTGTTCGCCAATTTCCGCCCCGCCATCTGCCACGAGCAGCTGGTGGGCGCCTCCAGCCTCAAGCCCGAGCTGATCGCCGGCCTGGACATCCTCATCATCCGCGAACTCACGGGCGACATCTACTTCGGCCAGCCGCGCGGGCGCCGCATTGCCGCGGACGGGCATTTCCCGGGCAGCGAGGAAGCGTTTGACACCATGCGCTACTCGCGCCCCGAGATCGAGCGCATTGCCCACGTCGCCTTTCAAGCCGCGCGCAAGAGATCCAGGCGCGTGACCAGCGTGGACAAGGCCAATGTGCTGGAAACCTTCCAGTTCTGGAAGGATGTGGTGACCGAAGTCGGCCTGCAGTATCCCGACGTGGCACTCGACCACATGTACGTCGACAACGCGGCCATGCAACTGGTGCGCGCGCCGAAGAAATTCGACGTGGTGGTCACCGGCAACATGTTCGGCGACATCCTGTCGGACGAGGCCGCCATGCTCACCGGGTCGATCGGCATGCTGCCGTCGGCCAGCCTAAACGCCAGGAACCAGGGCTTGTACGAGCCCAGCCACGGCAGCGCGCCCGACATCGCCGGCAAAGGCGTGGCCAATCCGCTGGCCACCATCCTGAGCGCCGCCATGATGCTGCGTTTCAGCCTGAACCAGCCGCAAGCGGCCGCGCGCATCGAGAAGGCGGTCGATCAGGTGCTGAGCCAGGGTTTGCGCACGCCGGATATCCACAGCGAAGGCATGACCCGGGTTGGCACCGTGCAAATGGGTGACGCGGTGGTCAAGGCCCTGGCCTGAGCCCTGCATCGCCTGGACTGCCGGCTTGGCGTCCACCCAGACCCGGCCGAGCTTGGCTACAATGGAGGCATGAGCAAAAGTCACGCATCCACCTCCCAGGCAGCGCCCTTGTGCGTCGGCGTGGCCGGGTCGGCTTTTGCCCACATCTCCAAAACGACAACCATTAAAGGCTGATACAGCCCGGTTCGTCGTGCCCGCCGGCTCGATGAGCCGGGTCAAAAAGCATATTTTTTGAAGGGCAAAACAATGAATTTGACAGGCAATCTTGTAGGACTCGTGGGCTGGCGCGGCATGGTCGGCTCGGTGCTGCTCGAGCGCATGCAGGCCGAAGGGGACTTCGGCCTGATCGAGCCGGTGTTTTTCTCCACCTCCAATGCCGGCGGCAAGGCACCGGCGCAGGCCAGGAACGAAACCACCTTGAAAGATGCTTTCGACATTGCGGCACTCCAGAAATGCGACATCATCCTCAGCACCCAGGGTGGCGACTACACCACCGAGGTGTTCCCCAAGCTGCGCGCCGCGGGCTGGAGGGGCCACTGGATCGATGCCGCCTCCACGCTGCGCATGGAGCAGGATGCCGTCATCATCCTCGACCCCGTCAACATGCCGGTCATCAAGAACGCGCTGGCCAAGGGCGGCAACAACTGGATTGGCGGCAACTGCACCGTGAGCTGCATGCTCATGGGCGTGGGCGCGCTCTACAAGGCCGGCCTGGTCGAATGGATGAGCACCCAGACCTACCAGGCCGCATCGGGCGGCGGTGCCCAGCACATGCGCGAACTGCTCACGCAGTACGGCACCTTGAATGCCTCGGTCCGCGCCCTGCTCGACGACCCGAAGAGCGCCATCCTGGAGATCGACCGCAAGGTGATTGCCACGCAGCGGGCCTTGAGCGCGGCCGAGACCACCAATTTCGGCGTGCCGCTGGGCGGCTCGCTGATCCCCTGGATCGACAAGGATCTGGGCAACGGCATGTCGCGCGAAGAGTGGAAAGGCATGGCCGAAACCAACAAGATCATGGGCCAGGGCGAGGGCTTTGGCACCGCCGCCATCCCGGTCGATGGCTTTTGCGTGCGCGTGGGCGCCATGCGCTGCCACAGCCAAGCGCTGACCTTCAAGCTGAAGAAGGACGTGCCGCTGGCCGACATCGAAGCCATGATCGCCGCCGACAACGCCTGGGCGAAGGTGATCCCCAATACCCGCGAAGCCACGGTCCGCGACCTGACCCCGGTGGCCGTGACCGGCACCATGACCATCCCCGTGGGCCGCATCCGCAAGCTCGCCATGGGCCCGGAATATGTCGGCGCCTTCACCATTGGCGACCAGCTGCTGTGGGGTGCCGCCGAACCACTGCGCCGCATGCTGCGCATTTTGCTCGAGGCTTGAATGCCATGACCCAGCAAACAACGGCCTGCTGTTCATGAACGCAGGCCGTTGTCGTTTGACAACAATCATGGGCTCGATAAGCCCCTGCCACCAAGGCTTACAAAGTTAAAAGCTTCCTTAGCTTGTCAGGCTAACGTATTGATGTTATGGTACTTTTTAACTTTTACGTGTCGAGGCGCCTGTTCGCAAAATGAGGAGTCATAGCCAGTCGCCGCCCGAGCATCGGAGTCCAATAAATTGATTGCTAAGTCACAACGCTGGCACAAGACTGCCATGGCGGCTGCAGTTGCGGCGCTATTTGGCCTGTCGGGCACGCACGCCCTGGCGCTCTCGCTGGGCCGCATCACGGTCCAGTCCGCACTGGGAGAATCCCTGCGCGCTGAAATCGATATTCTTGACATCAATGCCGAAGAGGCTGCCTCGCTCAAAACCAGCGTTGCCCCGCCCGAAGCCTTTCGCAGCGCAGGACTGGAGTACAACGCGGCCATGGCCGGCGTGCAGATCACCCTGCAAAGAAGGCCGGACGGGCGCGCCTACATCCGTGTCAGCAGCGAACGGACCATCAACGAACCCTTTGTCGACATGATTCTGGAGGCCAGCTGGTCTTCCGGGCGGATCGTGCGCGACTACACCATGCTGTTCGACCCGCCGAATCTGCGCCAACCCGCGGCTCCCGCCCCCACGCTGCCGCAAACCGCGGCCATCCCGGCACCGGCACAGACACCAGCGCCCGCAACTTCGGCCAGCACGAGCCCGCCACGTCCGGCGCCGGTCCCCCGCAGCACCCCGGCTCCAGCCCCGGCGCCTGCGGATAGCGCCGCCAGCAAGGCGCGCGACGAAGGCGGCAAACGCGTCACCGTCAAATCCGGTGACACCGCCAGCAAAATTGCCGTCGCCAACAAACCCGCCGGCGTGTCGCTGGACCAGATGCTCGTTGCCTTGCTGCGTGCCAACCCCGAGGCATTCATTGGCGACAACATCAATCGCATCAAGACCGGTGCCGTCGTGAGCCTGCCCGGCGCCGATCAAGCCCTGGCTACGCCGGCTCCCGAGGCCAGCCAGATCGTGATCGCCCAAAGCAAGGATTTCAACGAATACCGGCGCAAACTCGCAAGCAGCGCACCGAGCGCCCAGGTGGCGGCAGCCGACCGCAAGGCCCGCGGCACGGTGCAAGCCACTGTTGAAGAGAAAAAACCGGCCGCCACCGCGCCTGACAAGCTGACCCTCTCCAAGGGGGCGGTCCAGGGCAAGCCGGGTGAAGACAAGATCGCCAAGGACCGGGCAGCACAGGATGCGGCCAGCCGGACCGCGGAGCTTTCGAAGAACATCAGTGAATTGAGCAAGCTTGGCGCCGCCTCCGGTGTGGCGGCACCCGCGGCACCCGCCGCGGCGGCGGCTTCTGCTCCCGCCCCTGTCAGTACCCCGGCCGTGGCAGCGGCAACACCGGCGGCCAGTGCCCCGGCTCCCCTGCTTGCGGCATCAGCCGCAGCGGCCACCTCGTCCGCGCCCAAAACCGCCGCATCCGCGCCGGCCAAGCGCCCTGTCGCGGCCCCGCCGGTGGTGGCAGCCCCGCCCGGACTGGTGGACGAACTGATGGAAAACCCGCTGGTTCCCGCTGGCGCGGGAGGCCTGATTGCCCTGCTGGTGGCCTTGGGTATTTACCGCAGCCGCCAGCGCAAGAAAGCAGCCCAGGATGACAGCTCCTTCCTGGCAAGCCGTTTGCAGCCTGACTCGTTTTTCGATGCCAGCGGCGGACAGCGCGTGGACACCAGCGATGGCGTCGTTTCCGGATCGTCCATGGTGTATTCACCCAGTCAGCTCGATGCGGCGGACGATGTGGATCCGGTGGCCGAGGCCGATGTCTATCTCGCCTATGGCCGGGATCTGCAGGCCGAGGAGATTTTGAAAGAGGCTTTGCGAACCAATCCCGGACGCATTGCCATCCACCAGAAGCTGCTGGAGATTTACGCCAAGCGGCGCGATCTCAAGGGTTTTGAGAACACCGCCAACGAAGCCTACCGGCTGACGGACGGGAAAGGTCCGGAATGGGAACGCGTTTGCGAACTCGGATTGACCGTTGATCCCACGAACGCCCTGTACCAGCCTGGCGGACAGCCGGCCTCGCTAGCCGGCCCGGCATCCGCCGCGGCGACCGAAAGTCCGGACACTTTCGCCAGCAGCACGATGCCGCCCGAGATCGAGGAGCCCGCCCCTGCGCCGGCTGCATCGCCGATCGACCTGGATCTTGATTTCTCGCTGGACGATGAACCGGCCAAGGCGACTGCATCCACCCCGCCATCGTTCGCGCTGGACCTGGATCTGGCGACCGAAGCCATGAAGAACACGCCGGCAGCGGAGCCCGAGCCTCTCGACTTCGCACTGCCCGAGCTGGCGCTGGAGACCGACGACTTGAGCCCGGCCTCCGGCAAAACCCCGGCCCCGCCCGCAGCGGCCCCGGCGGACTCCGGCATGCTGGAGTTTGATCTCGGTTCGCTCTCGCTGGATCTGGACACACCGGCGCAGGCGCCCGCGACGATTGACACCCCGTCATCCGAGGATCCCCTGGTGACCAAGCTCGCACTGGCTGAAGAGTTCGGCGCCATCGGCGACATGGATGGCGCGCGCGCCCTGATCGAGGAAGTCATCGGCGAAGCCTCGGGTGACGTGAAGGCCCGGGCACAGGCTGCGCTGAACAAACTCAATTAAGCGCGTGCCCACCCACTTGACCCTGCCGTGAGGTTGGCACTAGGCATCAGTTACAGCGGACAGGGCTATGACGGCTGGCAAAGCCAGTTGTCAGGCCGCACCGTGCAGGACCAGCTTGAAGCCGCGCTGCGCAAATTCACCACCCAGAAAGTGTCCACGGTATGCGCCGGCCGCACCGATGCCGGTGTGCACGGCCTGATGCAGGTGGTGCATTTCGATACCTCCTTGCAGCGCGAAGCGCATTCATGGCTGCGTGGCACCAACTCATTTTTGCCGCGTGACATCGCCGTGCAGTGGGTGCGCCCCGTGCCCGATGAATTTCACTGCCGCGCCAGCGCCCTGTCGCGCCGTTACGCCTACATCCTGCTGGAGTCCCCCGTGCGCCCGAGTTTCGACGCGGGTCGCGTGGGCTGGGCCTTCCTGCCGCTGGAGATGGAGGCCATGCAGCAGGCCGCCGCCCATCTGCTGGGCGAGCACGATTTCACCTCCTTGCGGGCCTCCGCCTGCCAGGCCCTGTCTCCGGTCAAGACGCTGCAGCGCATCGAGATTGCCCGGCGTGGCGCCTACTGGCGCTTCGAGTTCGAGGCCAATGCCTTTTTGCACCACATGATCCGCAACATCATGGGCTGCCTGGTGGCCATCGGCCAGGGCAAGCATCCGCCGCAGTGGATGGCCGAAGTACTGGCCGCGCGCAGCCGCGATGCCGCCGCGCCAACCTTTTCGCCCGACGGCCTGTACTTCCTCGGGCCGCGCTACGACGCCCGCTGGGGTTTGCCCGATCGCACGCCTGCGTATGATTGGCTGCCATGACGCTCCCCGCCGTTGCTCCCCCACTGCGTGTGGGTCGCCTCCCCCCTCGAGGGGGCAACACCAGCGGCCCGGCAAAGCCGGCTCCGCGGTGTTCCTGGTCTGAGCAACGCCAGCGTTGCAGGTCGTGCACCATGGAGACATTGGCATGAGCATTCGAAGCCTCTTGAACACAGAACGGACACGCATCAAGATCTGCGGCCTGACGCGTGAGCAGGACGTGGACGCGGCCGTGGCCGCCGGCGCCGACGCCATCGGTTTTGTGCTGTACGGCAAGAGCCCGCGCTATGTCAGCCCCGAGCGCGCCGCCGAGCTGGCCCGGCGGCTGCCCCCCTTCGTCACGCCGGTGCTGCTGTTCGTCAACGAAGATGCTACAAAAATCATAGCTGCCTGCGCCCGTATTGCGGGGGCCACCCTGCAATTTCATGGCGACGAAACGCCGGCCCAGTGCCTGCAGGCCAGCCAGCAGGGTGCGCGCCCCTACCTGCGCGCCGCCCGCATTCCGCTGGGCGCAGCCGGCCGGGGCTTTGACCTCGTAAAATACGCCCAGGATTATTCAGGAGCCCAGGCCATCCTGCTCGACGCCGATGTCGAGGGGTTTGGCGGGGGCGGCAAGGCTTTCAATTGGTCACTTCTTCCTCCAAGCGTCAACTCTCACCTCGTCTTAAGTGGTGGGCTCGACGCCGCCAACGTGACCGATGGCATCTTGCAGGTACGGCCGCGCTGTAAATCGCTGGCCGTGGACGTGAGTTCCGGCGTCGAGATGGCCGCCAGTGGAGGGAGCACCCTCAAGGGCATCAAGGACGCCGAAAAGATCAACCAGTTTGTCGCGGCCGTGCGCGCCGCCGACAGGCAACTTGCAGGTTCCACCCATGTTTGAGTATCAACAACCTGACCCGACAGGCCACTTCGGGATCTACGGCGGCAGCTTCGTCAGCGAAACCCTGACGCACGCCATCAACGAGCTGCGCCAGGCCTACGCCAGGTACCAGCACGACCCGGCATTCATCGCCGAATTCAACTACGAACTGGCCCACTTCGTCGGCCGGCCCTCGCCCGTCTACCATGCCGACCGCATGAGCCGCGAGCAGGGCGGCGCCCAGATCTTCCTCAAGCGCGAGGACCTCAACCACACCGGCGCGCACAAGATCAACAACACCATCGGCCAGGCCATGCTGGCCCGGCGCATGGGCAAGCCGCGCGTGATCGCCGAGACCGGCGCCGGCCAGCACGGCGTGGCCACCGCCACCATCTGCGCGCGCTACGGCCTGGAATGCGTGGTGTACATGGGCAGCGAGGACGTCAAGCGCCAAAGCCCCAAAGTCTACCGCATGAAGCTGCTGGGCGCCACCGTGGTGCCGGTGG
>JBEIOV010000012.1:0-112493 GCA_040377375.1 Hylemonella sp. | reverse complement strand
GGGCCCGCGCCACCGCCAGGCCATAACCCGGCACAATCACCACGGTCTCGGCGTTGCCCAGCACAAAGGCCGCGTCGTCGGCGCTGCCGCTCTTGACCGCTCGCTGTACCGCGCCGCCTGCGGTCGCGGTGACAGCCTCGCCGCCGAAGCCGCCCAGGATCACGTTGAAGAACGAGCGGTTCATGGCCTTGCACATGATGTAGCTCAGGATCGCGCCCGAGGAGCCCACCAGCGAGCCGGCGATGATCAGCATGCTGTTGTTGAGCGAGAAACCGATGCCCGCCGCCGCCCAGCCCGAGTAGCTGTTGAGCATGGACACCACCACCGGCATGTCGGCGCCGCCGATCGGGATGATGATGAGCACGCCCATCACGAAAGCCAGCGCCAGCATGGCAAAGAAGGCCGTCCAGCTCTCGGTGGCCATGAACGCCAGGCCCAGGCCGATGGTGGCCAGGCCCAGCAGCAGGTTGAGCTTGTGCTGGCCCGCGAATGTGACCGGCGCGCCCCGGAACAGGCGGAACTTGTACTTGCCGGACAGCTTGCCGAAGGCAATCACCGAGCCGCTGAAGGTGATGGCGCCAATCGCGGCGCCGAGGAACAGCTCGAGCCGGTTGCCCGCGGGAATGTGCATGCCCCTGGCGACGATGCCGAAGGCCCAGGGCTCGGCCACGGCGGCCACGGCGATGAACACCGCGGCCAGACCGATCATGCTGTGCATGAAGGCCACCAGCTCGGGCATCTTGGTCATCTCGACACGCTTGGCCATGATGGCGCCGGCGCTGCCGCCCGCCAGCAGCCCGAGCAGCACCCAGGCCATGCCGAGCGCCTTGCCGCCGGAGAGCTCGACGATCAGCGCGGCCGTCGTCAGCACGGCGATCGCCATGCCGCTCATGCCGAAGAGGTTGCCGCGGATCGAGGTGGTGGGGTGGCTCAGGCCCTTGAGCGCCTGGATGAAGCAGACCGAAGCCAGCAGGTAAAGCAGGGTGACCAGGTTCATGCTCATGACTGGGTCCCCACGCTCGTCACGGCCGTGTACGGGCGGCCCCGCGCGGGGGCCTTCGCCTGCTTGAAGCGGTTCTGCACTGCGCTCATTTCGCTGCTCCTTCAGCCTGGGGGGCGGCCTTCTTTTCCTTTTTCCTGAACATCTCGAGCATGCGCCGCGTCACCAGAAAGCCGCCAAACACATTGACGGCGGCCAGCGCCACGGCCAGCACGCCCATGGTCTTGCCCAGCGTGGTCTCGGTCAGGGCCGCGGCCAGCATGGCGCCGACGATGACAATGGCCGAGATCGCATTGGTCACGGCCATCAGGGGGGTGTGCAGGGCCGGCGTGACGGTCCAGACCACGTGGTAACCCACGTAGATGGCCAGCACGAAAATGATCAGGTTGATGAGGGTGGGGGATACCGCATCCATAATTGTCTTCTCCAGTTGGGGACAGGGCTTGCCGCTGCACGGCCGCGGCCTGCCCCGCAAGGTTGTTTAGTTTCGCAAGACTGCGCCGTTTTGCGTCATCAGGCAAGCCGCCACGATGTCGTCATTCATGTCGACATGGAGCGCGCCTTCCTTGGTGATGATGAGCTTGAGGAAATCCAGCACGTTGCGGGCGTAGAGCGACGACGCATCGGCCGCCACCAGCGCGGGCAGGTTGGTTTCGCCAATCAGGGTCACGCCGTGCTTGAGCACCGTCTTGTCAGCCTCCGACAGCGGGCAGTTGCCGCCGCCGCCTGCGCCCTTGCCGGCGGCGATATCGACGATCACCGACCCCGGCTTCATGGACTTGACCATCTCCTCGGTGATCAGCGTCGGCGCGGGACGACCCGGGATCAACGCGGTGGAAATCACCACGTCGGCCTGCGCCACGCGCTTGGCGACCTCGGCCTTCTGCCGTTCCAGCCAGCTCGGCGGCATGGGTTTGGCATAACCCCCCACCCCCACGGCGGCTTCCCGCTCTTCGTCGGTCTCGTAGGGCACGTCGATGAACTTGGCGCCCAGCGACTCGACCTGCTCCTTGACGCTGGGCCGCACGTCGGAAGCCTCGATCACGGCGCCCAGGCGCTTGGCCGTGGCGATGGCCTGCAGGCCGGCCACGCCCACGCCCAAAATCACGACCCGCGCCGCCTTCACGGTGCCGGCGGCGGTCATGAGCATGGGAAAGAAACGCTGGTATTTGTCGGCCGCCATCATGACGGCCTTGTAGCCGGCAATATTGGCCTGGCTGGAGAGCACGTCCATGCTCTGGGCCCGCGAGGTGCGCGGTGCCGCTTCCAGCGCGAAGCCGGTCAGCCGGGCCGCTGCCAGACGCTGCAGCCCGGCGGCATCGAAGGGGTTGAGCATGCCGACCACGCAAGCGCCGGGTTTCATCAGCGCGGCCTCGCCATCCGAGGGCGCGCGGACCTTGAGCACCAGTTCGCAGCCCCAAGCGCCCGCGGCATCCGTGATCTCCGCACCGGCGGCTGCATAGGCCTCGTCCGGCGCGCTGGCCGCCGCACCGGCGCCCGACTGGATGCGTATCGCGTGGCCCAGCGCCTTGAGTTTTTTGGCCGTCTCCGGAGTGACGGCAACACGGGTTTCACCCGCCATGGTTTCGGCGGGTACGCCAATCAGCATGGAGTGTCTCCTCAGCTTATAAAATTAAATCTGTCCGCAAGCTTACATGAGTTTAAAGCGCCGTCACGCACCGGAAGTAGGCAACCGCAGCCAACTGCGGTACATTTCCAGGGAATCGATCATCAACCACCCTCCCGGCCTACCCCATGGGGAAGCTTCATAGGAACAACTCCGCAACGACCCGCATCCGTCCTGATAGTGGAAGACGACGAGTTCACGTCGCAGTTGCTCACGTTCTTGCTGGAGCGGGAAAAATACACGGTGCATCTGGCCAAGGACGGACACGCCGCTCAGGCCTTCATCACGAGCCATGATCCGACGACCGTGGCGCTGCTGGACGTGATGCTGCCGTTCCTCGACGGGTTTGAGGTGTTGCGCATGCTGCACGCCCAGCCGGACTGGCAAAAGAGCCGCGTCATCATGCTGAGTGCCAAAACATAGGGCGGCGACATCGCGCGTGCTGGACGCCGGGGCCGACGACTATCTTGTCAAGCCCTTCAAGCCCGAGGAATTGTTTGCGCGCATCCGCCGGTATTCGCAAACCAGGGAGAACCCCGCTTAAACCCTCTTCCATGGTCACGACAACGTGAAAGCGGGCCGGCGGACACCGCCTGCCACGCAGCAGCCAGCCGATTTTTTACATTCGATTTGCCACAGCGGATGAGCGACAGATGAAAAAACAATTTTCATGTGCGTGTTTTGGGGCTGCTGGACTTGTCTGTCATCCTGGGCCCAACCCGGCGCGACGCCGCACCCCGTGACCGTGGAGCTCGGCACCGAAAGCCAGCATTTGAGCAACGGCAGCCCCGATTGGCACGAAACATCGCTCCAGCTCAATCGCCCGCTTGGCGAACGCCATCTGGTGGACGTCACCCTGCTGCAAGCCGACCGCTTCGGTTTGCGCGATGAACAAATTCTTGCCAGCGACAGCCGGCCATGGACCGGAAAACTCGTTGGAGCCCTGGATGCAAGCCTCAGCAGCCACTGGGGCTTGGTGTTCAGCCGCCATGGCGGCATCGCCGGCTGGGTGGCGTTTCCGTTCATGGTGCTGTTCGAGTGGGTGGGGCCGCTCATCGAATTGGGCGGCTACCTGTTCATGCTGTTTGCCTTCTTCCTTGATCTGATTTCCTGGCAGGCCTTCTCCGTCTTCCTGTTTGCGGCGATCGGACTGGGCATTCTGCTGAGCGCGTCCGGCTTGCTGCTCGAGGAAATGTCGTTTGGCATCTATCCCAAGCTGCGCCATCTCGCCCTGCTGGCGCTGATGGTGGTTGTCGAAAATTTTGGCTACCGGCAGCTCAACAGCTGGTGGCGCCTGGTGGGACTATTCCGGTGGGTAACGCAACAGGAAGGGCGCTGGGGCGACATGAAGCGCAAAGGGAACTGGCAACGCGACCCCTGAAGGCCCAGGCCCGGTCTGGGTCCGCGGCGCCATAATCCGGCATGGATACACGATGGAAACCCAGCGTCACGGTCGCCGCGATCATTGAAAAGGACGGCCGCTTTCTGCTGGTCGAGGAACACACCCCCGAGGGCCTGAAGCTCAACAATCCCGCCGGCCATCTCGACCCGGGCGAGTCGCCGGCCGACGGCTGCGCGCGCGAAGCGCTCGAGGAAACCGCCCATTTGTTCCGGCCCACGGCCCTGGTCGGCGTCTACCTGTCGCGCTTTCAGCGCGCCAGCACGAACGAGGACATCACCTACCTGCGCTTCGCCTTCGCGGGGACCCTGGGCGATGTGGTGCCCGGCCGCGCGCTGGACACGGGCATCGTGCGCACGCTGTGGCTGAGCCCGGATGAAGTCCGCGCCAGCGCGCAACGACACCGCAGCCCGCTGGTGCTGCGCTGCATGGAGGACTACCTGCGCGGCCAGCGCTTTCCCGTTGAGCTGATCCATACCGACGCATCCATCCAGTTGCTACAAAATCAATAGCAGTTTGCGGCCTTTTCATAAGGCTTGGCGGCAAGAAAAGCCTCGAATTCGGAACATACCGGACCATGCCCACGGCGCTCGCGCCGGGGGCGTCATCAGCCGTCCCCGGCAGGCCTCAATCGTCACCCAGCTTGAGCTTGCTCGGCAGCCGCTTCTCGATCGCCCACTTGAGCAGCGCGGCGCTGCGGAAGATGCCGTGCGCGAACTTGCCGTAGGGCAGCGTGAGGAACAGCGCCATCACCACGCCCAGATGCAGCGCGAGCAGCAGGGCCATGGCCGAGGTGTCGCGCCAGGCCAGCAGGGCCAGGCCGCTGAGGCTGATAAAAAACAGCAGCCCGATGAAACCCCGGTCCATCGGCTTTTGCGCCGCATCGCCATGCAGGGGGTGGCGCCGCAGGTTGAGCCAGAACAGCCCGGCCGGGCCGACCAGCAAGCCCACGCCACCCACGCTGCCCAGCAGCACGGGCAGACTGCCCAGCGCATAAGGCGCGTGCCAGTTGAACAGGTAGTGATAGAGCGTGGCCACGCCGGTGGCGGCAAAACACAGCATGAAACCATAAAAGGTCGCATGATGGAAACGGCGGCGCCACAGCGTCCAGGCGTCGTTTTCATTGTTGCACCCCTCGCCATGGCCGCCGCCGAGGTATTTCAGGCGCAAGGCATCTTGCACCGCTTCCATCACTGCGGCTCCCGGTGCGCCCGTCCCCGGTGTGACGTCGCGCCAGAAGCGGCGCACCCCCAAACCGAGTGCCAGCACGGCAAACAGGAACACCGGCGCGAACAGGGACACCAGCAGGTTGTGCGGGAAGATGGCATAGAAGTTGCCCTGCAGTGGCGCATGCAACAGCGAGCCTTTCAGTGCCACGGCCAGCATCAGGAACAGCGCCAGCCCCACCGCCAGGGCAAGCGACATCGTCAGGCCATTGCGCCGGTACAGCGCGCCCAGTGCCGGCGGCCAGGCATAGTCCGAGTAAGTCTGGGCCCGGACCCTGGCCATGGCCTGCGGCACGTTGACACCGAATTCATGCGGCGGCGCGTACTGGCAGGCGTGCAGGCAGGCGCCGCAGCTGTGGCACAGGTTGGCCAGATAGTGGATATCGGCCTTACCGAACTCGAGGCGACGCGTCATGGCCGGGAACACGGCGCAAAAGCCCTCGCAGTAGCGGCAGGCATTGCAGATTTGCAGCTGGCGCGCGACTTCGGCCTCGGGCGCGCCGGGCACGACTTCGCCATGGGCCAGGGCGCGGGCATCCCGCGTCAAAGCTTCAAGCCGCCGCACGATTTGCTCCTGATTTGATAGCTGTTTGCGCAGCCTGCGCGCCGGCAATTCGGCCAAATGCCGTTCCAATCGACATGCCGACGCCGGCCGTGTAACCCTTGCCGAGCACATTGCCGGCCATCATCTCGCCGGCAACAAACAGGTTGTCGCTGGGCTGGCCGCCGAAATGCACGGCCGCCTGATCGTTGACCTTCAGACCCAGATAGGTGAAGGTAATGCCGGGCTTGAGCGCGTAGCCGTAGAACGGCGCCGTGTCGATCGGCCGGGCCCAATGCGTCTTGGCCGGCGCCACGCCTTCGGTGTGGCAGTCGTCCAGCGCGGTGTGGTCGAAGGTGCCGACGCGGCAGGCGGTGTTGTAGTCGCTCAGGGTCTGCATGAAGGCGGCCTCGTCGAGTCCGAGCTTGCGCGCCAGTTCAGGCAGGCTGTCGGCCTGGATGCCCGGGAACACTGGCGGCATGAAGCGGCCAACGGCCTTGGCATCAATGATCGAATAGCCGGTCTGGCCTGGCTGCTGCGCCACCAGGCGGCCCCAGATGGCATAGCGTTTGGGCCAGAAGTCCTCGCCCTCGTCGTAAAAACGCCGGGCGTGCTGGTTCACCACCACGCCCAATGACACGCAGTCGATGCGGGTGCAGATGCCGCCGTCGTACAGCGGGGCGCGTGCGTCGATGGCCACCATGTGGGCCTGCGTGGGGTCGCCAATGCCATCGGCCCGGTGCTCGTTCAGCATGTGCTTGAGCAGCACGCCCTGGTTGAAAGCCGTGCCGCGGATCAGGAAGTTGTCGGCCGGCCATTCGCCATCGGCGTTCTGGCCCCAGGCCTCGCGCAGCCACTCAATATTGGACTCGAAGCCGCCGGCCGCCAGCACGCAGGATTTGGCCTCGATCCGTTCATCGCCGACATAGGCCGCGCGGAAGCATCCATCCTGGATATCCAGCCGGTTGACCGGTGCGTTGTAGCGAATCCGCACGCCCAGTTTCTCGGCGCTGCGGTAATAGGCATTAACCAGCGCCTTGCCGCCGCCCATGAAGAAGGCGTTGGTGCGCGCCACGTGCAGCGCGCCCGACAGCGGCGGCTGAAAGTGCACGCCGTGCCGGCGCATCCAGTCGCGGCAAGTGCCGGAGGCGCGGATGGTCAGTCGCGCCAGGTGTTCGTTGGTGATGCCGCCGGTCACCTTAAGCAGGTCCTGCCAGTATTCCTCCTCCGCATAGGCATCGATCAGCACATCCTGCGGCGCATCGTGCATGCAACGCAGGTTGCGCGTGTGGCTGGAATTGCCGCCACGCCATTCGCGCGGCGCCGCTTCCAGCAGCAGCACCGACGCACCGGCCTCGCGCGCCATCAGCGCGGCGCACAGCGCCGCGTTGCCGCCGCCAATGACCAGCACATCCATCATTGCGGAAAACCCCCGCCAGCCACGCCGGCGGGCCGTGCCAGGAAATGCGCAAGGGATGTGTTTTTCATGAGCCCACGTGATCTTTTCTTTTGAGGATGCCTGACTGTAAGGGGAGCGGGACGGCGGCGTCAGGGGAGCGGCGGCATGGGGGCATCACCATTCGTGATGCCCTGGCGGGGCGAGAATTTCAGCGGGCCCCTGCATTCGCTGGCGCGTTGAGCGCCGCCAGGCGGCCGGCCCGCCGGCCCGAGACAAAGGCCCAGGCCAGGTGATGGCCATGGCCCTTGAGCAGCAGGCCGCCCTGGCCGGTGGAGCCGGCCGCGTACAGGCCAGGCAGGGCCCGATCATCAGCACCCAGCACGCGGTGCTGGCTGTCCACCATCAGCCCGCCTTCGCTGTGCACGAAGACCGAGCGCACCGGCCCGAGGGCGACATAGGGTCCCTCGCCCAGGGGACGCACGCTGCTGGATGCCACACTCTGCGCCAGCGCTGCCGGGTCCATGCCCAGCCTGGCCGCCAGTGCGCCAAGCGTCGGGGCCTCGGTGTACACGTCCGGCCGGTTCTGCCGATAGTCCGGGATGTAGGCATAAGCCACGCCGGGTGCGGTGGACACGAAATCGGGCCAGGCCGAGAAGCGCTGGGCCAGCGCCTGGTCGATCACGATGTAGCCCACCTTGTCAGGCTGATCCGGCAGACGCCAGGCCGGGCGGTCCAGTTCCTTGCCGAAGCGCTCGCCGCGCCGGTTCACCAACAGGGCACCGGCCTCGAACAGCGTGGGCGAGGGTGCCAGCGCGGTGGTGAGGAACTTCATCATGAAGGGCCGCAGCAGGGCGGCCGGCAAGTGGTCAAGCGACCATTCCATGAAGACCGCGAGCCAGCGCCACGGCGGCAGGCGCCGCATCAGCGTCTCGGTGGCGGGGGCGATGAAACGGATCTCGGGCCCGAGCGCCAGGTCGCCGTTGACGATGCGCGCGCCCAGTGCCTCGGCCATGCGCTGGCCGTCGCCGGAGGCGGTGACATTGACGCCCTCGACCTTGGCTTCCTGCGGCCCCATGAAACGCGCCTTGAACTCAGGCCCGTTGGTGAAGTCGCCGGCCGCCAGCACCACACCGCCGCGCGCCGAAAAGCGCAGCAGGCCACTGTCACCCTCGGCATCGACGCCGGTCACGCGGCCCTCTTGCTGCACGATGCCGGTCACCCGCAGGCTGGTGCGGATATCGGCCCCGGCACGTCGCGCACGCCGGCCCAGGTGGTAGATGAAGGAGCGCGAGTTGGGCAGCACGTTGTGCATGCGCGGCTGGCGGTGCGGCGGCTCGGGCATGGGGCCCATGAAGCGCACGCCAGAATCAAGCAGCCACTGGAAGGTGGCCGGCATCTCGTCGCACAGAATCTTGCGCAGAGCGTCGTTGTCGCGCCCGGCCAGATCGCCGGCAAAGCCGGGCATGTCGGCCCAGTGGTCTTCGGGACAGTCCTCGATGCCGCGCCGGCGCTGGTGCGGCGTCTGGGTGGCGCTGACCGAGCCGATCGACCAGGCGGTGGAACCGCCAAGCCGAGCGTTCTTCTCCAGCAGCAGCACGCTGCGGCCGGCGGCGCGTGCCTCGATGGCCGCCGCCAGGCCCGCGCCGCCGCCACCGACCACCACCACGTCGAATACTTCTTCCTTGCGTTTCATGGTTTCACGACATCCTTGCCGGCTCAATCCAGCTTGATGTGGGCCGCGTCGATCACGGCGCTCCACTTGTCGGTCTCGGCCTTGTTGCGTCGCACTGCATCGGCCACCGAGCCGCCCAGGGGCAGCACGCCCAGTGCGTCCCAGCGCTGCACGAAATCAGGGGATTTGAGAATCGCGTTGATCTCCGTATTGAGCTTGCCGACGATGGCCGCCGGCACACCCTTGGCCGTCGAAATCGTGTACCAGGGCACGGACGAGTAGCCAGGCACACCCGCTTCGGCCATGGTCGGCACATCGGGCAGGCTGGGATTGCGCGCGGTGCTGGTCACGGCCAGGGCGCGCACTTTGCCGCTCTTGAGTTGCTGGTGCGCCGTGCCCACGCTCTCGAACAGCATGTCGATCTGGCCGCCCAGCAGGTCGGCCATGGCCGGGGCGCCGCCGCGGTAGGGCACATGCACATAGTCGATCTTGCTCATGTAACGGAACAGCTCGGCCGCCATGTGCATGGCCGAGCCATTGCCGGCCGAACCGTAGGTCAGCTTGCCAGGCTTGCTGCGGGCCAGCGCCAGCAACTCGCTCACCGATTTGGCCGGCACCGCCTGGTTGAGCAGCAGCACGCTGGGACTCTCGGCGATCAGGATCACCGGCTGCAGGTCATTGAGCGGGTCGTAACGCAAGTTCTTGTAAAGCTTGACGGCACCGTTGTGGGCGATGGTGCCCAGCATCAGCGTGTAGCCATCGGCCGGTGCCCGCGCCACCAGCTCGCCGCCGGTGTGGCCGCCGGCGCCGGGCTTGTTGTCGATCACCACCGGCTGGCCCAGGCGCGGGCCCAGCTTTTCGGCCACCATGCGCGCCAGCATGTCGGCCGGGCCACCGGCCGCGTAAGGCACGACGATCCTGATCGGCTTGGACGGATAGACGTCCTGCGCCAGGGCCAGGGACGATGCCGCGCACAGGCTCAGGGCCAGCAGGGGTTTGATGATTTTCTCGAGCATGATGATCTCCTTGGGTTCAGTCCAGCTGCAGATTGGTTGCCTGGATCACACGGTTCCACTTGACGGTTTCCGACTTGAAGAACGCCGCCGCTTGCGCGGGCGAGTTGGGCGTGAAGGTGATGCCCAGCGTGTCGAACCTGGCCAGCGCCTCGGGCGTGGCCAGTGCCCGGCGCACGTCCTTGTTGAGCTTGTTCACCAGGGCCGCCGGCATGCTGCGCGGGGCGGCCAAGGTGAACCAGGAGGTGCCGCTGTAGCCCGGCACACCCGCTTCGGCGATGGTCGGCACATTGGGAACGCGCGGGTCACGCGTGGCGCCCGTCACCGCCAGCGCGCGCAGCTTGCCGCTTTGCACATGCGGCAGACCGGAGGACATGTTGTCGAACATCACCTGGACTTGCCCGCCAATCAGGTCGACCAGCGCGGGCCCGCTGCCCCGGTAAGGCACATGGTTGAGCTTGACGCCGCCGACCAGCTCGAACAGGGCCGTGACCATGTGCACCGAGGAGCCGGGACCGGCCGAGGCATAACTGATCTTGCCCGGATTCGCCCTGGCATCGGCCAGGAAATCGGCAAAGGTCTTGTAGGGCGACGCGGCCGGCACCAGCACCAGATTGGGCGACTCGCCCAGAACCATGATGGGCTGGAGCTCGGCCGCCGGGTCGTAGCTGAGCTTGCGGTAGCTGGCATGGGCCGCATGGATGCCGATGGTGCCCACCAGCAATGTGTAGCCGTCGCCGGGTGCCTTGGCCACGATCTGGGCGCCCAGATGGCCGCTGGCACCGGGCTTGTTGTCGACCACGATGACCTGGCCATACATCGGCGCGAGCCGCTCGGAGACGATGCGCCCGAGAATGTCGGTCGCACCGGCGGGCGCAAACGGCACCACCAGCCGGATCGGCTTGCTCGGGTAGTCCTGCGCCATGGCGATCGCGCACAGGCTCAGCAAGCCAGCCAGCAGGCCACGGCCAAGTATTTTGGGAAAGCTGTTTCTCATGACTGTCTCCTCAGTTGTTCCAATGTGATCACGGGACGCTGCGCGTAGGGTTGATCCCACTGCTGGTAATTGCTGCGGTCCACAATTTGCACCGGCAACTCGATCGATGCCGGGACGGCCTCGCCGCGCAGATGACGCACCGCGCATTCGGCCGCCAGGTAGGCCATCTGCATGGCGTTGAAGTCGGCCGTGGCCAGCATGCGGCCCGCGGCTATGGCCTGGATGGCTTGCGGAATGGCATTGACGCCCACCACCGCGGCCGTGCGGCCGACGACATCGAGCGCATCGAGCACACCCACGGCCATGATGTCATTGGCCACCAGGCAAGCATCGAGGCTGGCGTTGTCGCGCAGCCATTGCGCGGTCCGCTCGCTGGCCGTTTCGCGAACATAATCGCCCGCGATCTCAGCGGCGATCGTGATGCCAGGATGCTGGCGCGCCGCCTCGCGAAAACCGCGCAGGCGCTCCAGGCTGGTAAACGATTCCCCCGGCCCGGTGACGATGAGCACCCGGCCCTTGCCTTTGAGGTGCGCGAAGAGGTATTGCGCAATCCCGAGCGCCAGCTGGAAGTCATCCGAGCTGACATGGGACACAGCGGGTGCCGCATTGATCGGGTTGACGAAACCAATCATCGGGATGCCGGCCGCGGCAATACGGCGGATCGCCGGATCGACCTTGCTGGCATGCACCGGAGACAGCACAAAGGCATCCGGCGAAAGTGCCAGCGCCTCGTCGATCAGCGTGCTTTGCTCCTCGGGATCGTCGCCCTTTTGGGGCACGAAGTGCAGCACCTCGGCGCCCAGCAAGCCAGCTGCGCGCTCGGCCCCGAGGCGCGCCGCCCCGTATGCCGGGTTGGTCAGGTTCTTGGTGAAAACAGCAAGTTTCATGACCCGTTCAGACCATCCCGCCATTGGGCTGGATGATCTGGCCGTGGACCCAGGACGCTTTCTCGGATGCGAGGAAGCTCACCACTTCGGCCACCTCATCCGGCGTGCCTATGCGGTTGAACGGGCTCATGGCGGCCGCGCGCGCCTTGGCTTCATCGGTTTTGCCGGCGCGGAACAGGTCGGTGTCGACCGGGCCCGGCGCCACGGCGTTGACGCGTACCTTGCGCGGCGCCAGTTCCTTGGCCATGGAACGCACCAGGCTTTCCACGGCGGCCTTGGTCGCGGTGTAGGGGCCGCCGCCAGGCACGCCAACGCGCACCATCGAGGTGGTCAGCGCGATGATGTTGCCGCCGTCCATCACATGCCTGGCCGCTGCGCTCAGGACGTTGAAGGCACCGACGATGTTGACTTCGACCAGTCTGCGGAAATCCTCCGGATCGAACTGCGCCATCGGGCCCGGCGGCACATTGATGCCGGCATTGGCCACCACGCAGTGCGGCGCGCTGCCGAAATCGCGCGCCACATCGGCAAACACCTGCGCCACCTGGGCAGGCTCGCAGATGTCGACGGCGTAGCCCTTGGTACGGGCCTTGCCGATCTTTTCCGGCAGGTTGGGGGCGCTTGACACATAGGTGTAGGCGACGTCGTAGCCGCTCTCGGCCAGTTTCTGTACGCTGGCCGCGCCGATGCCGCGCGTGCCGCCGAAAACGAGTGCGATTTTGTTGCTCATGAAAACTCCGGAATGGTTGAAAACAAGGTCTCTTCGCGGGCCACCGCGGAACCGGCTTCGCCGGGCCGCTGGTGGCGTCCCCCTGGGGGGATGACGGCCGCAGGCCGGCTCAGGGGGGGGTTATGCTTTGTACGGTTTTCCGTAGATGGGTTCCTTGTAGGGAATCGGCGGCAATTGCCAGGTGCCGGTGGAGGGCGGCCGCACATCGGCGTCGACGTGCACGTCGATCACGCAGGGACGCCTGTTTTTCAGCGCCTGCTGCACCGTGCTTCCCAGGTCCTGCGGACGCGTCACGGTATAGCCATCGGCACCGCAGGCCCGGGCCCAGGCGGCGAAGTCGGGGTTGTAGCGTTCGCCAGTGGCGCCGTGGTAGAAAGCCGTGCCGATCTCACGGCCGTCAAACAAGCCGTACTGCAAGTCGCGGATCGCACCCCAGGCAAAGTTGTTCCAGATGATCCAGACCACCGGCAGGTTGTATTCGACCGCGGTGCACAGCACGTACGGCGCCATCGTGAAACCTCCGTCGCCGACCACGGCGACACACGGACGATCGGGCGCCGCGAGCTGCGCGCCCAGCACACCGCAAACACCAAAACCCATGGATGAATAGCCCCAGCTGTTGAGCATGCTCTGCGGCCGCCGCGCCTTCCAGAACTGCATGAACCAGTTGTGGTGCACGCCTGAATCCAGTGCGAGGATGACATCCTCGGGCAGCGTCTTTTGCAGCGTGCCAACGACAAACTCGGGCCGCAGCGGGCTGGTCGAGTCGCCGAAGTGCGGGCGAACGAAAGTCTCCCACTGGGCCTGCCAGCCCTGCACCTGCGCCAGCCACGGCGCATAGCGCTCAGCCGTGATGTCGCTGCGCGTCGCAAGGCCATTGAGCAACTGGCGCACGAACACCTGAACGTCGGCGATGATGCCCAGCGTCGGGACGTAGTTGCGGCCCAATTCCTGCGGGTCGATGTCGACGTGCACCAGCCGGGTCTTGGGGAAATTCCAGGAGTAGCCCTCGTGCCAGCTCGACGAGCTGCGGTCATCGAAGCGCGTGCCCAGCGTGATCACCAGGTCCGCGCGGCGTCCCGCTTCGTTGGCCGGGTAGGCACCGTTGCGACCGATGAAACCGAGCGCCAACGGGTTGTCGCCGGAAATGCAGCCCATGCCGTTGGGCGAGGTGATGACAGGAATGCCCAGACGCTGCGCCAGCTCGGTGATCTCGGGACCAGCCTCCGACAGCGTGGCGCCATGCCCGATGAAGAACACCGGCTGGTGCGCCGCGGCCAGCAGGTCCAGTGTCGCGGCAATGTCGAGGTCATTGGCGCCCGGACGGTGCGCGCGCTGGATGTTGGAGGCCGGTGGCAGCTCGACATCCGCCTCTTCCTGATAGACGTTGTACGGGATATCCAGATTCACCGGCCCGGGACGGCCGGTGACCATGGTATCCATCGCCTGGCGCAAGGCCAGAGGCAGCATGTCCACGCGTGTCGGCTGGAAGGCGCGCTTGACCACCGGACGCATGACCTGCGCGAAGTCGGCCTGGTTGTGCTTGTAGAGTTCCTGGAACGGCGCGCGGTTGTGCTGCGAAGTCGGCACGTTCGAGGTGATGGCCATGAAGGCCGAGGAATCCGACAAGGCCGTCGCCAGCGACATCACCATGTTGGCCGAGCCGGGGCCGGTGGAAGTGAGCGTGGCCACCGGCTTGTGCTTGACGCGGAAATAGGCATCGGCCATGTGGCCGGCGCACTGCTCGTGGCGCGGCGAGATCAGCTGGATCTGGTCGCGCACGTCGTACAGGGCATCCAGGATGCCAACGTTGCCGTGGCCGCAGATGCCGAATATATAGGGCATCTTCTCCTGGACCAGGTATTGGGCGATCAGTTCGCCGCCTTTCATCTTGGGCATGTTCTTGGCTTTCGTAATCTGCTAGCAGGTCGTGAATGTCACGATACGTTCTTCGGTCATCTCGTGCACCGCATAGTGCGGGCCCTCGCGACCGAAACCGCTGTCCTTGGAGCCCCCATAAGGCATCAGGTCGACACGGGAACTCGATGTTTCATTAATGTGCACACCACCAACTTCCAGCCGCTGCGCGGCGGCAAATGCGTCGTCCAGCCGGTTGGTGAAAATCCCGCTGGCCAGGCCAAAAGGCGTGGCGTTGACGCGTTCGATAGCCTGGTTCAGCGTGCTGAAAGGGGCGATGCAGACGACCGGGCCAAATATCTCGCTACAGCCGACCTTCATCGAATCGCTGATCGAGGTCAGCAAGGTCGGCGGCACCACCGCCCCCTGGCGCGGACCGCCCACCAGGCACTTTGCGCCGCTGGCCACGGCCTCCTGGATCCATGCATCGATGCGGATGGCCGCCTCTTCGCTGATAACGGGACCGACCACCGTGGCCGGATCTTGCGGATCTCCATAAGGCAGGACCTTGACCAGCTGGGCCAGACGGGACTCCACGTCCCTCAGCAGCGACTCATGCACCAGCAGCAGTTGTACCGAGGTGCAGACCTGTCCCGCCTTGCGATAACCCGCGTTGACCACCTTCGGCAGAGCCACATCCAGTTGCGTGTCATCGCACAGAATGGTGCAGGCAATCGAACCCAGCTCCATCTGCGTGCGGCGCAGTCCTGCGGCCTGCTGGATCTTGCGGCCGACTTCGGTGCTTCCCGTGAATGCGAAGAAGCGCACGCGCTCGTCTTCCTGCAGCCACTTGACGACATCGGCGCTGCCATGCAACACCGAAAGGTAGCCGCGCGGCATGCCTGCCTCAAGCAGCACCTCGGCCAGCTTGCAGGCGGTAATCGGCGTGTGCGTGGAGGGCTTGAGAATCACGGCATTGCCGGCGGCAAACGCTGGCGCCACCTTGTGCGTGACCGTGTTGAGCGGCGAATTGAATGGCGTGATCGCGGCCACCACGCCGAGCGGCACGCGCAGCGTGAAGCCCAGGCGGCCAATCTGGTTCGGCGCACCCGCCAGGGGAATCACATCCCCCGCAAGACGGCGCGCCTCCTCGGCCGAGAGCTTGAGCGTCTGGATGCAGCGGCGCACCTCGCCGCCGGCATCGGACGCGGTAAAGCCCGCTTCCAGCTGCATGGTGCGCACGAAGTCATCCAGACGCGCCTCCATCAGCACCGCGGCGCGCTCCAGCACGGCACCGCGCTCAAAGGCAACCGGGACACCGCGGCGGAATGCCGCATGCGCGCAGCTCACCGCATGCTTGACCTGCGCCGCATCGGCGACGGTGACCGTGGCAAAAGGCTGGAGGCGGTATTTGTCGCGCACGGAAACACGCGGGCCGTCGCCCTCGATCCACTCGCCATCCACGAGCAGACGATAGGTGGCATGCCTTGCATCCACCGCGGAAGAAGTCTGCCGGTCCATCAAAGCATCTCCTCATCATCATTGGCTGGCGTGGTAATCACCAGGAACACCAGCCCGTTGGTGCCGGTGTTGGTGAAGCTGTGCCGGATGCCGGGCGGCACGTAGACATAGTCGTGCGCTCGCATCAGGTGCCGGTCGTCGTCGAGCGTGAGGATGCCCTCGCCTTCGAGCACGTAATAAACCTGCTCCTGCACCTTGTGCACATGCTCGCCCACGTAGGCGGCCGGCGCATAACGCGAAATGCGGAAATCCAGGCGACTGGTCCCCGTGTTCTCGGGCGCTGCCAGCGCCTTGGAGAGCGCGCCGCCAAAGTGCCCTGGGTATTCCTTCCAGGGCAGGTTGGCCATCTTTTCGATGAGCGCCTTGCCTTTGGAAGCTTGTTTCTGACTCATGGTGTTTCCTGTGGTGGAGAGCGAGTGACATGCCGCCGTTGCGGCCAGCACGTTTGCTTCACTCGATGCATTGAAAAAATTGTAGGGTGACTTGCTTCAAATGAAAAATACCGTTTTCAGAGGTGGGCTATAAGTTCAGCCTATGGATACTCACAACCAGAGTATTTGCTTGCGGTAGTTCAAATCTGTCAGCAGCGGTTCTGCCGGTCCCTCATGGAAAACAGCCCCCCGCTCCAGGGCGAAAACGCGATCGGCCAGCGCCAGCACGAGATCCAGGTTGTGTTCGACGATCAGGATGGAAACATGCCGGCGCAGCTGGTCAAACACCGTGAACAGCTCCTGCACCACGGTCGGCGCCAGCCCCTCGAAAGGCTCATCGAGCAACAGCAGTTTCACATTGCCCGACAACGCGCGCGCCACCGCCACCATCTGCTGCTCGCCACCCGACAGGTAGTCGGCTGCCACATGCATGCGATCCTTGAGCCGAGGGAAATAATGCAGGATCTGCTCCTCGTTCCAGACAATTCCGTTGCCGCCGTCGGTGGGCCGCGCCAGCCGGCCCAGCGACAGGTTCTCGGCCACCGTCATGCCCGCAAACAGGCCGCGCCCCTGCGGTACATAGCCGATACCCAGGCGCGCAATATCGGGCGCTGACATGCCGGCAATATTGCAGCCGGTGTATTCGATCCGTCCCGAAGCCGGCTTGACCAGTCCGACCAGCGCCTTGAGCAGAGTGGACTTGCCGGCGCCGTTGCGTCCCAGCAGCGCCACGATTTCGCCTTCGCGCACCTTGAGGCTGGCGTCGTTGAGGATGTGGCTCTTGCCGTAGAAGGCGTTGACCTTCTCGAACTGCAGCACCAGCGGCCGGTCGCCGGCGGCGACCCCGGAGCGACCGGTCACCGGCGGCGTGCCGGTGCCGGTGTAGATCTGCTGCACGCGCTGATCGCTGCGCACTTCATCAGGCGTACCCGACATCAGCACCTCGCCCTGGTTCATCACGGTGACGCGGTGCGAAAGACTGAGCACGCGGTCGATGTCGTGCTCTACAAGCAGAACCGGGATATTGCTGGCGATGGTCTTCACCAGATTCGACACCCGCTCGCGCTCGGCCGCGGCCAGACCAGCCAGCGGCTCGTCCATCAGCAGCACCTCGGGCTTGGAGCCCAGCGCAATGCCGAGGTCGACCAGGCGCTGGCCGCCATAGGACAGGTCTCCGCCGCCCACCTGCTCCATGCCCTGCAGGCCGAGGAACTTCATCAGTTCGGCGGTCTCGGCATGGATTTCGGGATAGCTGTCGATGTCGCGCCAGATGTTGAAACGCGCTGGATGCCGCGCCTGCAAGGAGAGGCGCAGGTTTTCATAGATCGTCAGGCCCTTGAACAGGTTGGTGATCTGGAAGGAACGTGCCAGGCCCTGCTGGCAGATGCGCTCGGGGGAGAGGTGCTGGATGGCCTGGCCGTGCAGGCGCACCGTGCCGGTGTCGGGCATGAACATGCCCGAGATCAGATTGAAGGTCGTCGTCTTGCCGGCCCCGTTGGGGCCGATCAGGGCGTGGATCTGCCCGGCCCGCACGGTGAGGCTGTTGTCGCGCACGGCCTGGATGCCGCCGAAACGCTTGCTGATGCCCTGGGCTTCCAGCACGTTGCCTTCCTTGCGCGCCGGGCGCAGGAACTCGGGCAGCGGCAGCCCCTCGTAGATCTTGCGTTTGCTCATGGCCGCGCCGTCCTCGGGCACGGGACGCAAGCGTCGCTTGAGTTGTCCCCAGATGCCGGTCAGGCCTGCGGGCGAGAAGATGATGAAAGCGACGAAGATCAGGCCGAAGTACAGCAGCCAGTTGTCGGTGTAGATGGAGAACAGCTCGCGAAACAGCAGAAAAAACACCGCGCCCAGGGCGGGCCCGAGAAAGCTGCGCATGCCGCCGATCACCACGATGGCCAGCAACTCGCCGGAGAAGGCCACAGTGGTCGACTCCGCCGCCGCCAGCCGGTGCAGGAACACCAGCAACGAACCGGCCAGCGCAGTGACGCTGGCCGAGATGACAAAGGCCAGCAGCTTGTATTTGTCGATGTCGTAGCCCTGGAACATGGCGCGCTGCTCGTTCTCGCGAATCGCCACCAGCACGTGGCCAAAGGGCGAGCGCACCACGCGCAGCAGGGCACACAGCACGGCAAAACCGATCACCGCGACGACCGCGTAGTAGGTCAGGTGGTCGTCCAGATTGAGCGGACCCAGCGTGTAGCGTTCCAGGCCACCCAGGCCGCCTTCGCCGCCGGTCAGGCCAGTCCAGCGGAACGAGATGGCAAAAGTCAGCGCGCACAGCGCCAGCGTCAGCAGCGAGAAGTAGACACCGCGCCGGCGCAGGATCAGAAAACCCACCACCAGCGACAGCGCCGCCGTGAACGCGACGGAGAACAGCAGCGGCACCCACATCTGTCCCGGGAACCAGTGCAGTTGCGCCAGCGCCGCCGCATAGCCGCCGATGCCGAACCAGGCACTGTGGCCGAAAGACACCAGGCCGGTGGTGCCCACCAGCAGGTTCAGGCCCATGGCTGCCATGGCCAGAATCACCACCACGGTAGCGGCGTCCAGCGTCAGGCCGATGCCCTGGAACACCAGCGGCATCAGCACCAGGCCGGCAGCGCCGATCCAAAGGGATTGGTATTTTTTATTCAAGAAAGCACTCATCATTCAAATCGCTTGTTATTCAAACCGTTCGATGCGTTCACCCAGCAAACCCCGCGGCCGGAACATCAGCACGAGAAACATCAAGACATACATCGAGGCCTCGCCGGCCGCCGGCTGAAAATGGATGGTGATGCCACGCACCACCCCCACCAGCAAGGCCGCCAGCACCACGCCCCAGAAACTGCCCAGGCCGCCGATCACCACCACCACAAAAGCGACCGTCATGATTTCGGTGCCCATGGCCGGATGCACCACGGCGATCGGCCCGAACAGCACGCCGCCCAACGCTGCGGTCGCCACCCCGAGCACGACGATGGCCGTCATATAGGGTTGCAGCCTGATGCCCAGCACCGCCACCATGTCGGGCTTTTGCACGCCGGCGCGCACCACGCGACCGAACGAAGTCTTGTGCAGCAGCAGCCAGATGCCGCCCATGACAACGATCACCACGCCCAGGATGAACAGGCGGTACTTGGAGAACATGAACTCGCCCAGCATCAGCTGTCCCTTGAACTCGGACGGCATGGTGGAGGCCAGCGGCGCGGCACCCCAGACCATGCGGATGAACTGCTCGGCCACCATGGCCAGGCCGAAGGTCACCAGCAGGCTGAGAATGGGGTCGGCCGTATAGAAGCGGCGCAACAGGTAGCGCTCGAACAGGATGCCCAGCAGCCCCACCGCCAGTGGCGTGATGAAGATGCTGACGCCAAAGCCGAAATACTTGATGACTTCCAGCGAAACATAGGCGCCCAGCGCGTAGAACGCGCCATGCGCCAGATTGACGATGCCGCCGACGCTGAAGATCAGCGACAGGCCCAGCGCCATCAGCAGGTAATAACCGCCGAGCACCAGGCCGTTGACGACCTGCTCCAGCAAAAACACGATTTCCATAACTGTCCAGAGGGAAGAAAAAAACTCAGCCGCGCAGCCGGCAGCAGCATGCGCAATAGCACCACCGCCGCCGGCACCGGTTTACATCTTGCAGGCGCTCTCTGCCTTGGTCGGCGCCAGCAGCTCGAGCGGCTGGTTCGCAGCAGGTACGGCTTCGCCGAAGAGCAGGAAGTCCTGCTTGTTCTTGGCCTGGCCCTTGGGCTTGACGGTGAAGGGGTAGGCCTCCTGCATCAGCTGGTGGTCCCATGAGCGGAAGTAGGCCTTGCGCGCCTTCAGGATGTCGAACTCGGCCTGAGACTCGAAGTAGGCGATCAGCTTCTCGGTGTCGGTCGACTTGGTCGCGTTCATGGCCTGCGCCATCATCTTGAGCGAGACGTACTCGATCCAGGCGTGGTTCTCCGGAATCCGACCGTACTTCCTGGTGAAGTTGGCCACAAAGGCCAACGAGCCCGGCGTCTTGAGTTCATGGTGCCAGACGGTCGGCCAGATGCCGCCCAGATTGCCTTCGCCGGCAGCCCAGGCATCGGCCGTGTTGAGGTTGAAACCGGCCACCGGGAAAGGCAAACCGAACTCGGCATACTGCTTGACGAAGTTGGTCACCTGGTTGCCGGCAAGATTGGTCGCCACCAGATCGGGCTTGGCTTGGCGGATCTTGAGCAGGTAGGGGCTGAAGTCGGTCACATCGGTCGCCACCAGCTCGTCGCCGATCTGGTTGCCACCGTTGGCCGCGAAGAAGCGCTTGGCCTGGCGCGACAGGTCGTGGCCGAACAGGTAGTCGGCGGTCAGGCTGTAGATTTTCTTGCCCTTGACCAGGCCCTCGCGCACCAGCGCCTCGCCAGCGGCGTTGACCATCACCGTGACCGGAATGTCGACGTGGAAGGTGTAGCGGTTGCAGTCCTTGCCGCGCAGCGCGTCAGAACGCGCGCCAATGCTCATGAACAACTTCTTGCTGCGCGCGGCGACCTGGGAGATCGTCAGCGCCGAGGCCGAGTTGATTTCGCCCATCAGCACGGTTGCGCCATCACGCTCGATCATGCGCTGCGCCTTGGTCGAAGCGACCTGCGGGTTGACCGAGTCCTCGCTCATCACATCGAGCTGGCGGCCCATCACGCCGCCGGCGGCGTTGATCTCCTCGGCGGCCATCTTGATGCCCTGCACGGCGTAGTCACCGAGCGCACCCAGGAAGCCGGTCAACGGCGTCAGGTGGCCAATCTTGATTTTGTCCGCCTGGCTGTGGACCAACGCCGGAAACCCCAAGGCCGACACCCCCGCCATCGCGGCACCCGCCTTCAATGCGTTGCGCCGTTGCGGTGATTGCAGCATCAGGCTGCCGTCTTTTCTGTCATTTTCCATTTGTCATCTCCTCTTTGTATTCGACCGAAGTGGCCGGATTTTTGGTTTAAGAGCCGTCAGGCGGCCTGAAACTTGACCCCCACGCAGGGCACTTGTCACGCCAGGAGAGGTCGGCTTTCCCGCCTGCAAACTGGTTTGACAGCAGGGGCACGTGCGCCAACACCATGGGGTGCTGCCGGATTCTAGGAAGGCGAGAGGAAAAGCGAAAATACCGTTTTCCGAGATGGGCTATACAAATTTCTTATATGCTGTCTGCTGCGCGCACTTTGGAACAGATCAATGGACCTCCGGCAACTCAAATACTTCGTTCAAATCATTGAGAGCGGCAGTCTCGCCAAGGCATCCCGCCAGTTGTACATTGCGCAGCCCGCGCTCAGCCAGCAGATTGCCAAGCTGGAAGCGGAGATCGGCAAGCCGCTGCTCATCCGCACCTCCAAAGGCGTCACTCCCACGGAAAACGGAACGGCACTGCATCACCACGCCCGCTTCATGCTGCGCCAGCTGGACCAGGCGATCTCCATCGCCCGCCAGGAACCCGGCACCGTGCACGGCATGGTGTCCGTTGGACTGGCAGCCACGACCGTCTGTGCCGTCGGCGTTCCCTTTGTGCGAAGAATCAGGGAAAAGTATCCGGGCATTGTTCTCAATGTGGTGGAGGGCATGAGTGGCCATCTGGCGCAGATGATGCAGCTCGGACAACTCGATCTCGTCATCCTCTTCAGCCGCGATGCCGTGCCCGACCTGCCCACCGAACCGCTGGTCGAGGAAGAGCTGTTCGTCATGCTGCCGTCCAACAGCGATCTCGTGCCACCCCGGCGCATCAAGCTCAGCGTGGCCGAAACCGCCCAGCTGCCGCTGATCCTGCCCACCGGCATTCACGGCCTGCGCCGCCGCATCACGGCCGAATTCGAGCAGCGCAACCTGGCCACCCGCGTGGTGGCCGAGATCGATTCCCTGTCGCTGCTGATGGCCTGTGTGCGCGAAGGCATGGGCGCCACCATCAAGCCCATGTCGGCCGCCCTGCTCGAAGGCGAGATGCGCAAGGGCTGGCGCACGCTGGCCTTTTCCGATGCCAGCATGAAGCGGCAAAACTTCCTGTACTCCGTCGTGCCGGAACGACTGTCACCCGCCGCGGCGGCGGTTCGCGTCGAGCTCAGGGAAACCGTGAAGCAACTGGTGCAGACCGGCGCCTGGCAAGGGGTCAACCTGCTCTACTGAACAGGCTGGCCACGGGCGCTTACTTGACCGTGGCCGCGCCCGCCTTGACCACCACCTCATCCTGCGCGCCGGTGCCGAGCGCGATGAGGATGGCTTGAAACTTCAATGACATGGCTTGTCTCCTTGTTGTCGTGCCGATGGATCAAGCATCCACCAGCGCCGCCCCAATCCAGCGACCCGTGTGCACGAGCTCCCGCGCGCAATCGGCCAGCACCACACGGGTTGCCAGCGCCGCCGGCGACAGCTCGTCATCTGACAGGCTGCACAGCGCATTGACGCGCCGGGCCTGGACATCGGTGATCTCCGCCAGGTGGAAACGCCGGGCCGCATCCGGGAAACGGCCGACGGCGGCCCAGGGCTGCAGGGTGCAGCCCAAGCCGGCGTCCACGGCGTCCATCAGCATCGGCAAGGAATCGATTTCCGCCACCAGGGTCGGCTTGCAGCGCGCGCGCGAGAACACCGCATCCAGCGTGCTGCGCAAGCCATGACTGCCCGTGGGCAGGATCAGCGGAATGTTCTTGAGTTGAATGATGCGGATTTTCTCGGGCGTGCCAGGCGCCAGGCCCTGGCGCGAGCGGATGAAAAACAGCTTTTCCTCCAGCAGGGGCATCACGCTCCAGCGCCGGGCCGCATCGGTGTCAAACAAGACGGCCAGATCGAGTTGGCGCGCATTGAGCATGCCGGAGATATGTCCCGACAGGCCCTCCACCATGTGCAGCCGCACATCCGGATAGCGCTCGCGCATGGCGCGCATCAGCGGCACGCCCAGCACCGAGGCCGTCGTCGGCGCCAGGCCCACGCTGACGCTCCCCGACAGGCGCGACTGCTGCGCGGCACGAGCCGCCTGCTCGGCATGCCGCAAGGTGAGTTGCGCCTCGCGGAAGAAAGCCAACCCGGCCTCGGTCGGCACCACGCCCTTGCTGGTGCGCTGCAATAACCGGGTGGACAGCTCGCTCTCCAGCCGGCTGATCTGCTGGCTCAAGCCCGACTGGACCATGTCCAGATCCAGCGCCGCACGGCTCATGCTGCCGAGCTCGACCACCCGGACGAAATAACGCATCTGGCGCAGTTCCATGAAATACCAGTCAAAAGGAAGGATTCGTCATGCCGGGGATAATCTCATACCTATGGACAAACTGGCGGCGAAACAACGGGTGGTGGTGGGTTTGAGCGGCGGCGTGGACTCCGCCGTCAGTGCCTGGCTGCTCAAGCAACAGGGTTATGAGGTCATCGGCATCTTCATGAAGAACTGGGAAGATGACGACGACAGCGAATACTGCTCCTCCAACATCGACTTCGTCGACGCCGCCGCCGTGGCCGACGTGATCGGCATCGAGATCGAGCACGTCAACTTCGCCGCCGAGTACAAGGACCGCGTGTTCGCCGAGTTCCTGCGCGAATACCAGGCCGGGCGCACGCCCAACCCCGACATCCTGTGCAATGCCGAGATCAAGTTCAAGGCCTTCCTGGACCACGCCATGCGCCTGGGCGCGGAAAAAATTGCGACAGGTCACTATGCCCGCGTCCGGCTGAACGAAACGACCGGCAAGCATGAGTTGCTCAAAGGCCTGGACCCGGGCAAGGACCAGAGTTATTTCCTGCACCGACTCCACCAGGGACAGCTTTCCAAAACACTGTTTCCGGTGGGCGAGCTGCACAAGACCGAGGTGCGCCGCATCGCGGCCGAGATCGGCCTGCCCAACGCCAAGAAGAAGGACAGCACCGGCATCTGCTTCATCGGCGAGCGCCCGTTCCGCGAGTTCCTGAACCGCTACATCCAGAAGGAACCCGGCCCCATCCGGGACGGCACGCCCGTGCCCGGCGACAAGGCCTATGGCCGCGTCATCGGCAACCATGTGGGCCTGAGCTTCTACACCCTGGGCCAGCGCCAGGGCCTGGGCATCGGCGGACTCAAGGCCAAAGGCGCGCAAAAGGGCGGCGGCGAACACGCGCCCTGGTTCGTGGCGCGCAAGGACATGGAGAAAAACACGCTGTGGGTGGTGCAGGGGCATGAGCACCCCTGGCTGCTGTCGCACCAGCTGCACGCGCAGGATGCGAGCTGGGTGGCGGGTGAGCCGCCCCAGCCCGGGACCATGGCGGCCAAAACACGTTACCGGCAGGCGGATGCGGCTTGCACGATCTCTGATATCGAGGGTGCGGGGTTCAGCCTTGTTTTCCCGGAGGCGCAGTGGGCGGTGACGCCGGGGCAGAGCGCCGTGCTGTATGACGGTGAAGTGTGTCTGGGTGGCGGCGTGATTGACACGATTACGGCCTGAATTACAGCGCCTCAACTGCGCTAAGTAAGGCAGTACAAGCACAAGTTGTGCACAGCATTTAAGGACGTACCAAATGGCTACGCATACTTGGGTTGATCTTCATATGCCAGAAGCTTCCTTACTGGCAGATTTGAATGGCATCGTTGGCGATCTTCAAAAGGCACGCGAGTACGCAGAGATGATGGTGCAGGCCCAGCTGGGAGGGCCGCCACACAACATGTTGCTTGTCGAGCCTCTTTGTATAGCGATGACCGTCACATACGCTCGCATCTTTTCCAGTGGAGTCAGACATTCTTTGCAGGAAACTGACCTGCATGGTCTGTCTGAGACGCAACGGGAAACTCATCAATTCTTACGAGACTTCCGAGATAAACACGTTGCTCACTCAGTCAATGAGTTTGAGGAGAACTCTGCACGCGCTTGCTATTGCGTGGAGAGATTACATGATGAGGGGTTTACGTCAATTGGTTACGGCGGCGGACGAATAGTCAGTATCGGAGGGGATTTCGTTCACGGCCTTATTGAAATTACTCGGCTTCTTGAGACTCATGTACGCAAACAAATCGCTATTGAAGAGCAGAAACTACTTTCAACTGTTCGTGCAATGCCAATTAAAGAAGTCCTTGATCAAGGCCAAAAGGTTTTTCGCCCCTCGTTAAGCAAGGTAGCCGAGCGTCGGAAAAAAATCTCTGACAAATCTCCTAGGCTGAAATTTGGCGGCGACGTCTAGCCATTTGTTGATGGCAAGAAATTTGTATTTATGTCGTACATAAAAGGCCTTGTGTTACCTCCATGATGAACCTCGTTGCTGATATTCAACATGCCCTGTTACTACAGCCGGTTGTGTTGTTGAGTGTCGCAAATACACAAGGCTCAGCCCCACGCGAAACCGGCGCCTGGATAGCTGTGTTTCCGGACCGCGTCATCGGCTCTATCGGTGGCGGCCATCTGGAGTTCGACGCCATCGCGCAAGCCCGCACCATGCTCGCCGGCGCTCCCGTCCCGACCGAGCCGCAGCGCGTGGCCCTCGGCCCCAGCCTGGGCCAGTGCTGCGGCGGTGTGGTCTACCTGCGTTATGAGCTGCTGGGCCCGCAGGATGCGACTGGCCTGGCACAGCGTCTGCAAGCACCGGCCACGCCCGTGGCCCTGTTCGGCGGCGGGCATGTGGGGCAGGCGATTGCGCGGCTGCTCGCCGGGCTGCCCTTCGCGCTGCACTGGATCGACAGCCGCGACGAGATTTTCCCCACCGATACGCCACCCAACATCCGCCGCGAACACTCCGACCCGGTGCAGGCCGCGGTGGCCGGGCTGGCGCCGGGTTCGGCCGTGCTCATCATGAGCTTCAGCCACGCGGAAGACCTGGAAATTCTGGCCTCGTGCCTGCGCCGCGCGCGTGAGCAGGACGACCTGCCCTTTATCGGCCTGATCGGCAGCAAGAGCAAGTGGGCCACCTTTCGCCACCGGCTGGAGGCGCGCGGTTTTGGCGAGGCGGATTTTGCGCGCGTGACCTGCCCCATCGGCGTGCCGGGCATCACGGGCAAACAGCCCGAGGTGATTGCGGTGGCGGTGGCGGCGCAGCTGCTGCAGCGCTTCGGACCGCAGGGTTAAGCCCGTTCGGGCCAAGCTCAGCCCGAACGGTTGAGCATGTTCAGCGCTGGCCCGCTTGTTCGGCCAGCTGCCGCGCCAGCACGTTGTGCCGCGCGATCAGCGCGCCGGTGTCCACCGTGGTGAGTTGGCCCTGGCGCACCACCACCTTGCCGTTGACCACGGTGTAGTCGGAGTCGTCGCTGGAACACAGCATGAGCGCGCCCACCGGGTCGTGCACGGCGGCGCCGGCCATGCTGAGCGTGTCGGTGCGGTAGAGCGCCAGGTCGGCGCATTTGCCGGGCGCGATCTGGCCGATGTCGCTGCGGCCCAGCACACGCGCGCCGCCACGGGTGGCCAGCCAGAGCGCGTCGCGCGGGGTCATCTCGGCGGGGCCGGTGTCGCAACCGAATTGGGTACGGCCATCGGACCCGATGGCCGGGGCTTCCAGCGCCTTGCCCACGCGCGCCAGCAGCATGGCCTGGCGTGCCTCGTTGAGCAGATGGCCGGCGTCGTTGCTGGCGCTGCCGTCCACGCCCAGGCCCACGGGCACACCGAGGTCGAGCAGCTTGCGCAGCGGCAGGATGCCGCTGGCCAGGCGCATGTTGCTGCAGGGGCAGTGGGCGATGCCGGTGCCGGTCCTGGCAAACAGGTAACTGCCGTGTTCGTCGAGCTTGACGCAGTGGGCGTGCCACACGTCCTCGCCGACCCAGCCCAGGTCTTCCACGTACTGCGCCGGGGTGCAGTTGAAGTGCTCTCGCGTGTAGGCGATGTCGTGGTCGTTCTCGGCCAGGTGGGTGTGCAGGCGCACGCCGTAGGCGCGGGCCAGCGTGGCGGATTCACGCATCAGGTCCTGGCTCACGGTGAAGGGCGAGCACGGCGCCACGGCCACCTGCAGCATGGCGCCGTCTTTGGTGTCGTGCCAGGTCTCGATCAGGCGCCGGGTTTCCTTCAGGATGAAGTCTTCCTTTTCCACCACGCGGTCGGGCGGCAGGCCGCCCTGGCTTTCGCCCACGCTCATGCTGCCGCGCGTGGCCGTGAAACGCATGCCGATGGTGTGCGCGGCCTCGATGCTGTCTTCAAGGCGCACGCCATTGGGGTAGATGTAGAGGTGGTCGCTGCTGGTGGTGCAGCCGCTCGTGAGCAGCTCGGCCATGGCCACCTGGTTGGACACGCGCACCATCTCGGGCGTAAGGCCGGCCCAGATCGGGTACAGACCGCGCAGCCAGGAGAACAGCTCGGCGTTCTGCACCCCGGGAATGGCGCGCGTGAGGCACTGCACCATGTGGTGGTGGGTGTTGACCAAACCGGGGATGACCACGTGACGGCGCGCATCGATTACCTCGTCCACCTGCTTGGCCAGCTCGGTGCTGTCTTCCTCGGCGGGCACGATGCGCTCGATCAGGCCGTTGCGAATGAGGATCGAGGCGCCGCGCAGTTCGGTGCCGGCATCGTCCTGGGTGGCGATGCAGTCAGCGTGATGGATCAGCAGGGTGGGCATGGGATGGATTTTCGCAAGCTGTTCAACGCAAAAGGGGCTGGATGCCCAGCCCCTGATTTTCAGATTGTCGCTGACTTAGAACTTGTAGGCCAGCAGGAGCAACGGCGTGGTGGCCCTGCAGCTGTTTTTGACGCCTGTGGTGTCATTGTTGCAGCCAAACTTGTTGTTCCAGTACTCCACGCCGACGCCGGCCTGCAGGCCGCTCTTGGGGCCCATCACGTCAAACATGAAGCTGGCGCGCAGCAGCACTTCCGTCGCGGTGCTGGCGCCAAAACCGTCCTTGCCCTTGGGGCCCACCACGTCCAGGAAACCTTCAAAATTTCCCACGCCACCCATGGGAATGGCCCAGGCCGACGTCAGCGCCAGCGCCGGGTCAAAGTTGACTTGTTTGCCGACGATGCCGTTGTTGTTGTTTTCCTTGTAGACCTCCACCCCCACGTTCCAAAAGCCGGCGCTCACGGGCATGTCAGCGCTCATGCCCAGGCGCACCTTCAAGGGTGCCGGCGCGAACGTGGTGTTCTTGGAACCGGCATCCAGCCGCGCGGTGAGACTGAGGTCCTTGGCAAAGCCGTAGCCCCCCTTGTTGCCGGTCATCGCGCTGAGCGAAAAGCTGCGCTTGTAAAAGCCGTACCACTCCGATGCACCGGAGCCGCTGCCGTTGGCCGGATCGGCATTGTCAGAACGCAGATAGTCGATGGTGAAAAAGTTGGTGCCCAGCTTGTCGCCGCTCACATGCGTGAAGCTGAGGATGTTTTTGGCGACCTTGTCAGAAACGCCGGGCTCGGATTGAGAAGGCGCGTAGCGATAGCCAACGCTGTTGGAAGACCAGTCGGCCGCGCAGGCGCTGGTAGCGGCCATGACGGCCAGGGCAAGGGCGGTGAGGGAGGTGGACAGGTGCATGTTTTTTTCCTACTTGGGATGTTGCGGACAGTTTTGGTGCCTGACTGGTATGTCAACCGGCTTAGGCCGCATACAACCGCAAAATCCATGCCGGACTACGCACTCAGCCATGCAATGCCGAGAGCACGCGCTCAGGTGTTGCGGGCGCATTCATGTTCACCGCTCGACCGGCGGTGGCTTGCGCCACGGCATCACGCAAGGCCTCCCACACGCTGATGGCCAGCATGAAGGGCGGCTCACCCACGGCCTTGCTGCCGAATACATTGTCTTCGCGGTTGGGCTCGGGCCACAGGTCCACATGCAAGTGCGCGGGCACGTCGCCCGCGGTAGGAATCTTGTAGGTGCTGGGCGCGTGGGTGCTCAGCAGGCCCTGGCTGTTCCAGACCAGTTCCTCGGTGGTGAGCCAGCCCATGCCCTGCACAAAACCGCCTTCGATCTGGCCCAGGTCGAGGGCCGGGTTGATGCTGCTGCCCACGTCGTGCAGGATGTCCACCGCCAGCACGCGGCTTTCTCCGGTGAGCGTATCGATGGCCACCTCGGTGCAGGCCGCGCCATAGGCAAAGTAGTAGAAGGGCCGGCCGGTGAGGGTGGTTTTGTCGTAATGAATCTTGGGCGTGCGGTAGAAGCCATCGCTCCAGAGCTGGATGCGATTGGCATGCGCGGCTTTGACCACCTCGTCGAAGCTGCGCGTGGCGGCGGGGCTGACGATCTGGCCATCCGCCAGGCTCACCTCTTCTGCACCGCAGCCATCCAGCCCGGCCACGAAGGCCGCCAGCTTGTCGCGCACGCTGCGCGCGGCCCACTGGGCCGCGCGGCCATTGAGGTCGGTGCCACTGGACGCGGCCGTCGCACTGGCATTGGGCACGCGCGCTGTGTCGCTGGCCGTGACCAGCACACGATCGAAAGGGATGCCCAGCTCATCCGCCACCACCTGCGCCACTTTGGTGTGCAAGCCCTGGCCCATTTCGGTGCCGCCGTGGTTCACCATCACACTGCCATCGGTGTACACATGCACCAGCGCCCCAGCCTGGTTGAACAGCGTGGCCGTGAAGCTGATGCCAAACTTCACCGGCGTGATGGCCAGCCCGCGCTGGAGCACCGGGTTGCTGCCATTCCACGCCGCAATAGCCTCGCGCCGTTGCCGGTACTTCGAGGAATGCTCCAATTTTTCCAGCAAGGGCCGCAGGATGTTGTCTTCCACCGTCATCTGGTAGTGGGTGACGTTTCTGTCCGTCGTTCCATAGAGGTTGCGGTATCGCACGTCCAGCGGGTCCAGACCCAGCTGGCGTGCGATATCGCCCAGAATGGTTTCGATGGCGATCACACCCTGCGGCCCGCCAAAGCCCCGAAACGCGGTGTGGCTCTGGGTATGGGTCTTGCAGCGGTAACTTTCGATCACGACATCGCTGAGAAAATAGGCGTTGTCGCTATGGAAGATGGCACGGTCGGCCACCGGGCCGGAGAGATCGGCGCAAAAACCGCATTCGGCCAGCAGCGTAAGCGCCAGGCCCGTGATGAGGCCGCTGTCGTCAAAGCCCACGGTGTAGTCGTAGGCAAACGGATGGCGTTTGCCGGTGATCATGAAGTCGTCGTCGCGCTCCAGCCGCAGCTTGATGGGGCACTTGAGCTTGTGCGCCGCCACGGCGGCCCACACGGCCAGATGACCGGCTTGCGTTTCCTTGCCGCCAAAGCCGCCGCCCATGCGGCGGCATTCCACGCGCACGCGGTGCTGGTCCAGCCCCAGGGCATGGGCCACCCAGTGCTGCACTTCTCCCGGGTGCTGGGTGCTGCTCAAGACCAGCCACTGCTGCTGCTCCTGCGGCAGCACATAGGCCACCTGGCCTTCAAGGTAGAAATGTTCCTGCCCTCCCACTTCAAAGCTGCCCTGCAGCGTGTGACGCGCCCTGGCCAGGCAGGCCAGCGCATCTCCGCGCCGCACGGTCACCGGGGGCAGCACATAACTGTGCGCGGCATGGGCTTCGCGCGCGCTCAGAAGAGCCGGCAAGGGACTGATGTCCAGCGTCACCCGCCGTGCCGCGCGGCGGGCCTGCATGACCGTTTCCGCCACCACCAGACCGATCACCTGGCCGGCATACTGCACCGTGTCGCGGGCAAAAATAGGCTCGTCATGGGCGGAAGCGGCCAGTACGGGATCGCCCGCAATATCGCACGCCAGCACCACATCCACCACGCCGGGCAGGGCCCGCGCGGCACGCACGTCCACCCCGTTGAGCGTGCCATGCGCCACGGGCGAGAGAATGGGCGCGGCATACAGCGTGCCTTTGACCTCGGGCAGGTCATCCACATAGGGAGCGGTGCCGGTCACCTGGTGGCGGGCGCTTTCGTGGGCGATCGAAGTTCCGCAGGCAGGGCGCTTCATGCCAGCGCCTCCAGGCTGGTTTCCTGACCGTTCAGCGCCAGCCAGAAGCGGGTGACCAGGTTGCCCAGCACCTGGCGCCGGTAGGCCGCGCTGGCCCGCATGTCGGACAGCGGCTCGAACTCCGCCTGCAGCACCGCCTTGGCCCGCGCAAAGGCGTCCTGCGCGCAGGCCTGACCCGCGAGCGCGGCTTCTGTTTGGGTCGCGCGCACCGGCGTCGCCGCCACGCCACCCACGCCAATCGAAGCACGCTGGATGACCCCGTCCTGCCGCGTCAGCCGCAGGGCCAGGCACACGGCGGAAATGTCGTCGTCCTGCCGCTTGGAGATCTTGTAGACCCGCAGGGTTTCTCCCTTCACCGGCCGGGGCACCACGATGTGCGTGAGCAGCTCGTCAGGCGCCATCACGTTCTGGCGGTAGCCCGTGTAGAGCTGCTCGAGCGCCAGCGTGCGCTGCCCGCGCGCGCTGGCCAGCACCACGCTGGCATCCAGTGCGATCAACAGCGGCATACTGTCGCCAATGGGCGAGCCGTTGGCCACGTTGCCGCCCAGCGTGCCGCTGTGGCGCACCGGCAGGCCGGCAAAACGCTCCGCAAAACGCTGCAGCTGCGGCCGCTCGGCCACCAGCGCGGCATAGGCCTCATGCAGCGTGACGGCGGCACCGATGGTGAGATGGGTGTCGTCCAGCTGAACCTGCCGGAGCTCGACGGCGCGTGTCACGTCCAGAATCCGCGCAAAGAGGCGGTGCTGCTTGGTAACCCACAGTCCAACGTCGGTGCAGCCGGCCACCAGCTGCGCCTCGGGGTAAGTGGCGCGCGCGGCCAGCAGCTCGGCCAGGCTGGCGGGGGCCAGGTAGCTGGCGTGTAAGCTGGATGCCAAATTGGCCTGTGCGGCCGATGGATTATGCGCAAGCTGCTCCATTTTTGATAGCAAATCAGCCTCGTCCACGGTGACGGGCGGCAGGCTGGCCATGTGCTGGGCGGCGTCCAGGATCGGCCGGTAGCCGGTGCAACGGCACAGGTTGCCCGACAGGTCGGCCTGGGCCACCTCGCGCGTGATGGTCTGGCCGGACAGTACGCGGTTCTGGTACATGCCAAACAGGCTCATCACGAAGCCGGGCGTGCAAAAGCCGCACTGGCTGCCATGGTAGTCCACCATCGCCTGCTGGCAGGGGTGCAGCGCGCCATCGGGCCGGGCCAGGTCTTCGGCGGTCCACACGGCCATGCCGTGGACCGAGTGCGCCAGCCGGATGCAGCTGTTGATGGCCTTGTACCGCAGGGCGCCGCCCTGTTTTTCGGCCAGCACCACGGTGCAAGCACCGCAGTCACCCTCGCCGCAGCCCTCCTTGACCGCCATGCACTGCAAGTCCTCGCGCAGCACTTCCAGCAGTGTGCGCGTGGGGGGCACATGGGGCAGCGAGACCGGCTCGCCCCGGCGGATGAACTGCAGGACAGAAGAATTCATGCCCGCGAGCGTAGACGCCTGGCACGTTTGTGGCATAAGCTAAACCATATGACCTCCATCAACACGCGGGTATGAGAGACCAAGCGCTTTTCGACAAGATCGACCTCCATCTCATCAGGGTCCTTCACACCGTGCTCACCGAACGCAGCGTTTCCCGTGCCGCCATCCGACTGGGCATGCACCAGCCGGCCGTGTCAGCGACGCTCAAGCGGCTGCGCGAGCTCGCTGGCGATCCCCTTTTGGTGCGCTCGGGCTCCGGCATGGTGCCTACCGATACGGGGCTGCGCATGATCGAGCCCAGCGCCAGCATCCTGCGCGCGGCCGAGTCGATGTTCAGCGACGCCCGGGGCTTCGAACCGGCCACCGCACGCAACACCTTGCGCATTGCCGCCAGCGACTACTTGGACCCGCTGTTCCTGCCGCAGCTGGTCGCGCAGATCAAGTCACAGGCACCGCTGTGCCTGATCGAAATCCATCCCCTCTCGGCCGAGAGCGACTACCGCAACCGCCTGGCGCAGGGCGACGTTGACGTGGTGATCGGCAACTGGGCCACCCCGCCCGGCGACCTGCACCTGGGTCGATTGTTCAGCGATGAAGTGGTGTGCCTGGTCAGCAATGATCACCCGGCGGTGCGCCGCGGCTGGGATAGCGCGAGCTGGCTGAGCGCCGAGCACATCGCGCCCACCGCCACGCATCCCGGCGCCAAGGGCGTGATCGACGACCATCTGGCTGCGCTGGGCCTGACGCGCAACATCACCGCGCGCTGTCCGCATTTCGGACTGATCCCGGGCATGGTGGCATCAAGCTTGCTGGTGTTGACGACGGGACGCCAGTATTGCGAACGCTACCTGGACACATTGCCGCTCAAGATCCTGCCGTGTCCAGTGGACTTCCCACGCATGATGTATTACCAGTTGTGGCATGAGCGCACCCATGCATCCAGCGCCGCCCGGTGGCTGCGTGAACGCGTCAAGTCGGTGGCGGCCGCGCTACGAAAAAAATAGCATATACAACATGATCGAACCCCGCTTGGCCCTGACCGGCATCACCAAGCACTACCCCGGTGTGCTCGCCAATGACGACGTGTCGCTGACCGTGCAGCCCGGTCAAACGCATGCCGTGCTGGGCGAAAACGGCGCGGGTAAGTCCACGCTGATGAAAATCATCTATGGGTCGGTCAAGCCGGACGCCGGGCAAATGCTGTTCAACGGCCAGCCCACGCACATCCGCAATCCGCAGGAGGCACGGGCCCTGGGCATCAGCATGGTGTTCCAGCACTTCAGCCTGTTTGACACCCTCACCGTCGCCGAGAACGTCTGGCTCGGGCTGGACAAGCGTCTGAGCCTGGCCGATGTCACCCAACGCATCACTTCCAAGGCGGCGGAATACGGGCTCGACATCGACCCCGGCCGCCCCGTGCATACCTTGAGCGTGGGCGAGATGCAGCGCGTTGAAATCATCCGCGCCCTGCTGACCTCCCCGCAGCTGCTGATTCTGGACGAACCCACGTCGGTGCTCACGCCGCAAGCCGTGGACAAGCTGTTCATCGTGCTCAAAAAGCTGGCCTCCGAGGGATGCAGCATCCTCTACATCAGCCATAAGCTGCATGAAATACGGGAGTTGTGCAGCGCCTGCACCGTGCTGCGCGGGGGCCAGGTCACCGGGGTGTGCGACCCGCGCCAGGAAACCAATGCCTCGCTCAGCCGCCTGATGATCGGCGCCGAACCGCCTGCGCTGAACCGCGCGCCGCAGCACACCGGCGCCCTGCAGCTGAAGGTGGCGGGCCTGCGTCTGCCACGGACCGATCCTTTTGGGGTGGACCTGGTCGACATCGACTTGCAGGTCCAGGCTGGCGAGGTGGTGGGCATCGCAGGGGTGTCGGGCAACGGCCAGCAAGAACTGCTTTATGCCCTGTCAGGCGAAGACACGCGCAGCGCCTCGGGCAGCATTCAGGTGGCGGGACAGGACGCGACGCGCATGAACCCTGCCGCGCGGCGCGCGCTGGGCCTTCACTTCGTGCCGGAGGAACGGCTGGGCCGCGGCGCGGTGCCTACGCTGGGACTGGCGCACAACCTGCTGCTCACCCGCGGCGAGGCGCTGGGCCCGGCGGGCTGGATCCGCACGTCCCGATTGCAGGCGCAGGCGCAGGGCATCATCGAGCGCTTCCATGTCAAGACCGCCGGGCCCAACGCGGCGGCGCGCAGCCTGTCGGGCGGCAATCTTCAAAAATTCATCGTGGGCCGCGAAATCGATGCCGACCCGAAGCTGCTGATCGTCTCGCAGCCCACCTGGGGCGTGGACGTGGGCGCCGCGGCACAGATCCGGGGTGAAATCCTGAAACTGCGCGACGCGGGTTGCGCCGTGCTGGTGGTCAGCGAGGAGCTGGAGGAGCTGTTTGAGATCAGTGACAGACTGCACGTGCTGGCCAAGGGACGGCTCTCGCCCAGCGTGGGTATCCAGGATGCCAGCATCGAGCAGATCGGCGAATGGATGAGCGGACTGTGGCACGCTGAAGTGCAGGCCCACCTGCAGCGCACGGAGGCGGTCCATGCCGCGGCTTGAGCCTCGCCCCCAACCCTCGCGTGCCTGGAGCCTGGGCTCGCCGCTGCTGGCGCTGGCCATCACGGTGCTACTGGGCGTGCTGCTGTTTGTGGCTCTGGGCAAGGACCCGGCGCGCGGCCTGCAGATGTTCTTCTGGGAACCCGTCAAGTCGGTTTATTCGCTCGGTGAACTGATGGTCAAGGCCACGCCGCTGCTCATCATTGCGCTGGGGCTGGCCGTGTGCTTTCGCTCCAATGTCTGGAACATCGGCGCCGAAGGCCAATTCATCATCGGCGCGGTATGCGCTGGCGGCGTGGCCCTGCTGGCCGACAAGACCACGGGCATCTGGATTGTGCTGCCCATTTTGCTGGCGGGCGTGCTGGGCGGCATGCTGTGGGCCGGCATCACGGCGGGCTTGCGCGACCGCTTCAACGCCAGCGAAATCCTGGTCAGCCTGATGCTGGTCTATGTGGCCGACATGGTGCTGAGCTACCTGGTGTACGGCCCCTGGAAAGACCCCAACGGCTACAACTTCCCCCAAACCAAAACCTTCGAGGCGGCGACGCAGATTCCACGCCTCATGACGGGCTCGCGCGTGAGCATTGGCCTGCTGCTGGCGCTGCTGGGTGCCGCGGCGCTGTGGGTCTTCTTGTTTCGCACCCGCGCCGGCTTTGCCCAGCAGGTGGGCGGGCTGGCTCCGGCGGCGGCGCGTTATGCCGGTTTTTCTTCCCGCAAGGCCTTGTGGGTGGCACTGCTGACCTCGGGCGGTGCGGCGGGACTGGCCGGGGCACTGGAAGTGGCCGGGCCGATCGGTCAGCTCACACCCTATGTGCCGGCGGGTTACGGCTTCGCGGCCATCATCGTGGCCTTTGTCGGGCGCCTGCACCCCGTGGGCATGGTGTTCTCGGCGCTGCTGATGAGCATGTTCTACATCGGCGGCGAGCTGGCGCAGTCGCGCATGGGCCTGCCCAAATCAATCACCGGCGTGTTCCAGGGTCTGCTGCTGTTCACGCTCCTGGCTTGCGACACGCTGATCAACTACCGCGTCAGACTCAAGGGAGGCCGCTGATGGAATCCTACGCGCTCCTGCTGGCGGCCACGCTCAATGCGGGCACCGTGCTGGCCATTGCCGCCCTGGGCCTGTTGATCAACGAGAAAGCCGGCATAGTCAACCTGGGCGCCGAAGGCATGATGCTGTGCGCCGCCATTGCCGGCTTTGCCACCGTGGTGCACACCGGCAGCGACTGGCTGGGTTTTGCGGCGGGCATGGGAGCAGGCGCCATGCTGGCCGCCTTGTTTGGCACGCTGGTCATCTGGCTGGGCACTAACCAGTACGCCACCGGTCTGGCCCTGAGCCTGTTTGGCGCCGGATTCTCGGCGTTTGCGGGCATCCGCTATGTGCAGGACAAGCTGCCCGAGCGGCCGCAGTTCTCCATTGCGCTGCTGGGCGACATCCCGCTGGTCGGGCCTGCGCTGTTCAGGCAGCACCCCATGGTTTACGGCACGATGCTGCTGGTTCTGGTGCTGGTATGGTTTCTGTACCGCACGCGCTCAGGCCTGATCCTGCGCTCGGTGGGCGAGTCGCCCGAGTCGGCCCATGCACTGGGCTACCCGGTGCGCCGCATCCGCTTGGCCGCCGTGGTGGCCGGCGGTGCGCTGTGCGGCCTGGCTGGAGCCTATATCTCGGTGATCTATACCCCGCTGTGGGTGGAGGGCATGGTGGCCGGCAAGGGCTGGATCGCACTGGCGCTGACCACCTTCGCCACCTGGCGACCGGCACGGGTTTTGCTTGGAGCTTATCTGTTTGGCGGCGTAACCATGCTTCAGTTTCACCTGCAGGGCATGGGTGTCGAGGTCCCCAGCCAGTTCCTGAGCATGCTGCCCTATGTGTCGACCATCGTGGTGCTGGCGCTGATCTCGCGCAATCCGGCCTGGATACGTGTCAACATGCCCGCATCCATTGGCAAGCCGTTTTATCCCGGTTCATAATTATTTTTCCATTTTCCCAACCCCGTGAGGACTTTCATGACCGACCTGCATAAACGTACCCTTCTCAAAGTGGCAGCCCTGTCTGCCGTGGCAACCGCTGCCCTGGTGGGCTGCGGCAAAAAGGAGGAACCGGCACCTGCCCCGGCCCCCGCGCCCACAGCATCTGCTCCGGCCGCCAAGCCCGCGCCGCTGAAAATTGCGTTTGCCTATGTCGGCCCGGTGGGTGATGGCGGCTGGACCTTTGCGCACGACAATGCCCGCAAGGCGGTCGAAAAAGAGTTTGGCGACAAGATCGTGACCAGCTTCGTGGAAAAAGTGCCGGAGTCGGCCGATGCCGAGCGCGTGTTCCGCGACATGGCGGGCCAGGGCAACAAGCTGATCTTTGGCACCACCTTCGGCTACATGGAGCCCATGCTGAAGGTCGCCGCCGACACCAAGGGCGTCAAGTTCGAGCACGCCACCGGCTACAAGACGGCCGAGAACATGCGCACCTATGACAGCCGCACCTACGAGGGCGCCTACATGGCCGGCGTGATCGCCGGCAAGATGACCAAGTCCAACACCCTGGGCGTGGTCGGCTCAATCCCGATTCCCGAAGTCATCCGCAACATCAACAGCTTTACCCTGGGCGCGCAGTCGGTCAACCCCAAGGTCAAGACCAAGGTGGTGTGGGTCAATGAATGGTTCAATCCCCCGAAGGAAACCGAAGCCGCGACCGCGCTGATCAATGGCGGCGCCGATGTGCTGATGCAAAACACCGACTCGCCTGCCGTGCTCAAGACAGCGCAGGACAAGGGCAAGCGCGCTTTCGGATGGGACTCCGACATGACCGCCTACGGCCCCAAGGCCCACCTGGGCTCGGCGGTGATCAACTGGGCTCCTTATTACATCAAGGCCACGCGTGACGCGCTGGAAGGCAAGTGGGCCACGGGCAGCAGCTGGTGGGGCGTGAAGGAAGGCAGCATCGACATGGTGTCCATTGCCGAAGACGTACCGGCCGAGACCAAAGCCAAAATCGACGAGATCAAAAAAGGCCTCAAGGAGGGCAGCTTCTCGATCTGGAAGGGTCCGATCCTGGGTCAGGACGGCAAGGAAATCCTGAAGAAGGATGAAGTGGCTGACGACAAGTTTCTCGGTGGCATCAACTTCTACGTCAAGGGCGTGGAAGGCAAGATACCGGGCGGCGACAAGAAGTGATCGGCTGCTAGCGCATTCAAGCCGATGGCGGCGTGCGGGTACGGTCGGGCCATCCTCATGGACCACCCGTCCATTCCGGTTGCCCGTCGCCCGCGCCTTGCTCACCACTGTGCGCTGTGCCTGCGTTTTACAGGATTTGAAGAGCCACCTGCGGGTGGCTCTTTTCATGAATGACGATGATTGAAAAAACACTCTGGCATCCCGTGGCCCTCTCCAGCGGCGTGGCCGATGCCCCCCTGGCCGTGCAGTTGCTGCAGCGCGAGCTGGTGCTCTGGCGCGATGGTGCGGGCACGGTGCAGGCCTGGGCTGACCAGTGCCCGCACCGGGGCGCCAGGCTGTCGCTGGGCCGCATTGAGCAGGGCCGGCTGGAATGCCCGTACCACGGCTGGCAGTTCGCAACGGGTGGGCCCTGTGTGCTGGTGCCTGCGCTGCCGGCATTCAAGCCGCCTGCCACGCACTGCGCGCATGCGTTCGAAGCCCGCGAGGCGCATGGCCTGGTCTGGGTGCGACTGGAGTCAGGCTCGTCCGGCTTGCCGGCTTTTGCCGCCGAAGCCGATGCGCGCCTGCGCAAGCTCAACTGCGGCCCATTTGAGGTGGCGGCCAGTGCGCCGCGCATCATCGAGAACTTTCTCGACATGGCGCATTTCGGCTTTGTGCACGAAGGCTGGCTGGGCGCGCGCAGTGCCAGTACCATCGAGGACTACCTGGTCGAGCCCACCCCCACCGGCCTGCGCGCGACGGGCTGCAAGGCGTGGCAGCCGCAATCCAGCCTGCACTCCACCTCGCCGGCGCAAGTGGAATACAGCTACGAAGTGACGGCGCCTTACAGCGCCGTGCTGACCAAGGTGCCCGAGGCCGGCACCACCGCAGTGGCCGGCTGGCGCGAAGCCATCGGCCTGTTCATCTGCCCGGTCACGCCCGACACCAGCCGCGCGTGGTTCCGGCTGGCGGTGGCGGATTTCGATTCGCCCGACGACAAGTTACAGGCTTTCCAGCACACCATTTTTGCGCAGGACCAGCCCATACTGGAGTCGCAACGGCCCCAATGCCTGCCCCTTGATCCGCGTGCGGAGCTGCACACCGCGGCAGACAAGGCCTCGTCTGTCTATCGGCGTTATCTCAAGGCCAGCGGCATCACTTTTGGCGTCTGCTGATATTTTCAAAGTCCCGCGCCCACAGTTTCGAGACGGACTTTGCGGACCATGCGACCGAACGGGCATGGGGCCATGGTTCATGGCGATGTTGGCGCGCCTTGCCGGACGCGCCGCCTGACTCAGCCCATGCGGGCCAGCAAGGTTTCCATGTCCTTGAGCATGTGGTCCAGATCCGCCTTTTGGGATTCGTCCGGCTGCATGCGCGCCGCGAGCTCCTGCTCCATGAAGCACATCGTCATGCGCACATAGGTGCTGTCCAGCGCCTTGCGCACGGCCGAGAATTGCTGCCCGATCTTCAGGCAGCTCTCACCCTCCTCGATCATGCGCTGGATGCCGCGCAACTGACCCTCGGCGCGCCGCAGGCGGTTCATCACATCCGTTCGGGCCGCCGTATCCGTCAGCACTGTCATCGGGCATTCTCCATTCTCAGCAGATTTCTTCATTGCAGATTCCCCCACAGGGGCGCATGCGAGTTTAAACAAATGCGCCTTGATTCATTTCAGGCGTGCGCCCGTCACATCCCGCACCTCAACACTGACCGGAATGCCCTGTCCCACACTCTGGGTCACCGTGCAATACGCTTCAAACTGGCCCAGCACCCGGTCCAGGTGCTCCAGCGAAGCGGCTGCCACACCCAGGGTCAGAACCGCCTTGATGCCGAGCACGCGCAGCCGCCCTTCCGCATTTCGCCCCACCTCGGCCTGGACATCACACTGCAAGGGCTCGGGCGCCTGCTTGAACTTGCGCAGGGCGAACAGCAGCGAATCCGACAGGCAGTTGCCCACGGCCGCCGCCAGCAACTGCACCGGTGAAGGCCCGCGCCCGCGTCCAAGCGGCGGCGGCTCATCCCCCGTGAGAACCGGCACATCTTCTCCAAAGCGAATGTCGAACGCATAGTCCTGCTGCTGCGTGAGTTGAACCTGGATCGTCTCGTTGCTCATGGAACTTCCTCCGTGCGTGTTAATTGCCCTGCCCGAACGCCGTGAAAACACGTGCAAAAGCCGGTTTCAGCGCAACCGCCGCCTTCAGCACGGCGGCATTGTCGGTGCCGCGCAGGGCCTGCGACAGCTGTGACAGCGCCTGCGCTTCATCGGCCATGGCCTGGGTCAATTGGGCAAATCGCGCCGGTGTCAAGGCATAGATTTGGGGGTCCGGCTGGTGTTGTTCAATACCGCGCCACACGGCCCGGGCCTGGGCGTAAGCCTGCTCCAGCTCCGTCCTTTGGGTCGCCGTCAGATCCTGCGCCTTGAGATTGGCGCCTGCCAGCGCCAGCATTTCCATGGGTTCATGAAATGCCGTCAGGCGGTCCACGAAGTAATCCATGCCGCGCTCGATGCGGGCTCTCATCAATTCAATGCGAACCTCTTCCAGTGCCTCATGCGCCGCCTTGAAATTGGTGCTGGCCACGGCCTTGTCGGCTGTCTCGATGTGCTGCGCCACCTTGTCCAGCGTCCGGCGGGACGAGACCTGCGCCGCCGGCCCCAGGTCCTGGAGCAAGCCGGCGCGCAAGGCGGGCCAACGCTGCGTCAGTCGCCGCATGGCCTCGCGGGCCCGGGCTGCCACAGTGGCATCCTGCTGGGCCGCCGTTGTGAGGGCCAAGGCCGGGATGTACACACCGTCAAACGCCACCATGTTGTCAAACGTGGCAGCGTGAGCGCTGGCCGTCCCTAAACCGGCCAGCAAAACGACCGCCAAGAAGGCACGAAGGGCGCTGGAGGCAAGGATTTTCATGGCTCTACCTTTTTGGGTGAACAAGAACCGGAAGGGTTCAGCGGCTGCAGGACGCGGCGGACTCCGGCACCCCCAGCCTCTTGAGGATGAACGCCAGCGGGCAGACATTGCTAAAGCCGAACTGGAACAGATTGGCCCCGACAAACGCGGTGAAGGCCAGTGCCCATTTGCTGACAAACAGCGGGCTGCCCTCGACGCCCAGCGCGAGCGACAAGAGGATGAAGGCGCCGGCAAAAATGCGGATCATTCGTTCGACGGTCATGGTGATAACTCCTTGGATTAAAAATGGATGAAATGAAAACTTGAACCGGGATGCTCATTCACGCAAACGCACGATGCCCAGCAGCTTGAGCACGTATTTTTCGTACACCGGCTCGGAGTTGCCGGTTTTGATCTTGCGCATGAAGTATTTTTCGAAGGCAATCTTGGCCAGGTGCACCCACTTGCCTTTCTTGAACCAGTTGACGTTGCGGGGCGGGATCTGCGGCAGCGCCACAAAAGCGGCGCCCGTGTCGCCCATGTCCGCCAGGCAGATGGCGTTCCACGTGCCCTTGGCTGTTGCCGGTTTGCCGGCCAGTTCATCGGCAATGTTGTGCGCAATGGCGCCGACCATGCTTTCGATCATGTAGCCGGTCTTGGGCGTGCCGGTGGGCACCGGCGTGACTTCGACCGGCGGGATCGCGACACATACACCGGCGGAGAAGATGTTGCGATACGCCTTGCTGCGCTGGAACTCATCGATCAGCACAAAGCCGCGCGGGTTGCACAGATTGGGCACCGCGGCCACGGCATCCACTCCCTTGAAAGCCGGCAGCATCATGGAGAGCTTGAATGCGATCTCGTGCTCCTTGTATACATTGCCGAGGTCGTCGAGCTGCGTGACGAACATCTTGCCGTCTTCCACCCGCGTGGTCTTGGCGTTGGTGATCCACTTCATGTCGCGCCCCCGCATTTCGGATTCCAGCATGGACTTGCTGTCGCCCACGCCGCCCAGCCCCAGGTGGCCGATGTAGGGCTCGCTGCTCACGTAGGTGATCGGCACCTTGTGACGCAGCTTGCGGCGGCGCAGGTCGGTGTCGAGGATGAAGGCGAACTCATAGGCCGGACCGAAGCAGCTCGCGCCCGGCATGGCACCGATGACCACCGGACCGGGGTTTTCAAGAAACTTCTGGTAATCGGCAAAAAAACCCTGGGCATGATCGACGGTGCAGACCGAATGCGTGAACCCGCCGCCGCCCGACGCCGCCGGCCCGGCGCCCGGCACCTCGCTGAACGACAGCTTGGGGCCGGTGGTGATCACCAGGTAGTCGTAATCGAGCGCGTCGCCACCCTCGAGCGTGAGGCGGTTGGCCGTCGCGTCAATGGCGGTGACCGCCTTGGCCACGAAGGCGATGCCCTTGCGCTCCAGGTAGGGGGCAATCGGCAGGGTGATCTGCTCACGCTGGCGCCAGCCCACCGCCAGCCAGGGGTTGGACGGCACAAACTGGAAATAATCCGTCGCGTTGACCACGGTGATGCGATGCTCCTTGGGCAGCAGCTCGCGCATCTCGTACGCGGCCGGCAGGCCGCCGATGCCGGCACCCATGATGACGATATGAGCCATGATTTGTCTCCTTCAAGGTTGAGGTGAAGCGGGAGCGATCGCGTCTGCGCGCGATTCCATGCGGCGCCGGTACACGGCGTAATACAAAACCGGGATCACCACCAGAGTGAGCAGGGTGGACACCAGAATGCCAAAGATCAGTGTCACGGCCAGGCCGCTGAAAATGGGATCGTCCAGAATGAAGAAGGCACCAATCATGGCGGCCAGCCCCGTCAATGCAATCGGCTGGGCCCGCACGGCGGCGGACTGCACCACGGCGTCCTTGAAAGCCATGCCCTGCTTGACCTGCAGCTCGATGAAGTCCACCAGCAAAATGGAGTTGCGCACGATGATGCCTGCCAGCGCGATCATGCCGATCATCGAGGTTGCCGTGAATTGCTCACCCAGCAAGGCGTGGCCCGGCATCACCCCGATGATGGTCAACGGAATCGGCGCCATGATGATCAGGGGCGTGACGTAGCTGCGGAACTGCGCCACCACCAGCAGGTAAATCAGGATCAGGCCCACCCCGTAAGCCGCGCCCATGTCGCGGAAGGTGTCGTAGGTGATCTGCAATTCGCCGTCCCACTTGATGGCGTACTGCCGGTAGACATCGGCGGGCTGGTGAATCCAGTATTCGCCCAATTCGCCCATGCCGGGCAAGGCCGCCGCGGCCAGCTTGTCGCGGATGGCAAAAAGGCCATACAGGGGAGAGTCAAGCCGTCCCGCCATGTCGCCAAACACATAGGACACGCCGGTCAGATCCTTGGTGAAGAGTGGCTTGTCGATCACGCCCCGCTCGACCCGGACCAGCTCCGACAAGGGCACCATCTGCCCATTGGCCGCGCGCATGGACAAGGCCAGCAGCGCGTCCATCCCGACTTGCGATTCGCGCGGCAGCTGCAGACGCACCGGCACCGGGTACTTGGCCTGCTTGTCATGCAGGTAAGTCGCATCCGCTCCCGACAAGGCCGCGGACACGGTCTGCGCCACCGACGCCACCGAAATGCCCAGCGACTCGGCCCGCTGGCGACGCACCCGCAGGTAGGCGCGTGGCGCGTCCTCCTTGAGCGAGGTATCGATTCCGACAATATCGGCGGTCTCGCCAAATGCCTTGGCGATACGCATGGCCAACTGCTGGCGTCCCGCCTCGTCAGGGCCATAGACCTCGGCCATCAGCGGTGACATCACCGGCGGGCCCGGCGGCACTTCCACCACCTTGACGCGCGCGCCGTGCTTCTGGCCTATTTTTTCCAGCGCCGGGCGCAGGCGCTGGGCAATCACATGGCTCTTTTCGCTGCGGCGATGCTTGTCCACCAGGTTCACCTGCAGATCGCCCTGCTCGGCGTCGGCCCGCAGGTAATACTGACGCACCAACCCATTGAAGGTGATCGGCGAGGCCGTGCCGGCATAACCTTGCAAGTCCTGTACCTCGGGCTGCCTCGCCAGATAGGCGCCGAGCTCGTGCAGCGTGGCCGCCGTGTCTTCCAGCGGCGTTCCGGCCGGCATTTCCACCAGCACCTGAAACTCGCTCTTGTTGTCAAAGGGCAGCATCTTGAGCACCACCCACTGCACCAGCGTCAAACCGACCGACAGCATGAGCGCGGCCAGGATGCCGGCCAGCAGCAGCCAGCGCTTGCGCGCGCGCTCCAGCAAAGGCGTGAGGATGCGGGTGAAGATCTTTTTCAGTTTGCCGCCCAGGCCGGTGGCCGGCGCGGGGGCATCGTGCCCGTGGCCCGCGCCGTGCGGCTTCATCAGCTTGAGCGCCAGCCAGGGTGTGACCGTGAAGGCAATGGCCAGCGACAGCGCCATGCCCAGGCTGGAGTTGATCGGGATCGGACTCATGTAGGGCCCCATCAGGCCCGAGACGAAGGCCATGGGCAGCAAGGCGGCAATCACCGTCATCGTGGCCAGGATGGTGGGGCCGCCCACCTCGTCCACCGCGCGCGGAATGATGTCCTTGAGCGAATCCCCGGGCGTGAGCTGCTGATGGCGATGGATGTTCTCCACCACCACGATCGCGTCGTCCACCAGGATGCCGATGGAAAAGATCAGCGCAAACAGGGACACGCGGTTGAGCGTGAAACCCCAGGCCCAGGAGGCAAACAGCGTGGCCATCAGGGTCAGGATCACGGCCGCCCCCACGATCACCGCCTCGCGCCGCCCCAGCGCGAAGCCGACCAGCAAGATCACCGAGCCGGTGGCGAAGGCCAGCTTCTGGATCAGCTTGTTGGCCTTCTCCGCGGCGGTCTCGCCATAGTTGCGCGTGATGGTGGTTTCGATATTGGCCGGGATGACGGCGTTGCGCAAAGCCTCCACCGTGGCGCGCGCCGCGCGCGCCACATCCACCGCGTTTTCGCCCGGTTTCTTGGTCACGGTAAGGGTGACGCCCGGATAGACCTGACCGGCCTGGGCCGGCACCGGCACGCCGGCCTTGTCTGTCCCCGCCGGCTCGGCCGCCGCGCCAGGCGTGAACCAGACATAGCGTTGCGGCAGCTGCGCCCCGGCTTCGATGCGCGCCACTTCACGCAGGTAGACCGGCAGGCCACGGCTGACCCCCACCACCACGTCGCCCACATCCTGCGCGGAGCGCAGGAACTCCCCGGTCTCGATGCTTAGCATCTGGGGCGCCTTGCCGCTCGCGTCCACCACCGCGCCGGCCGGCATGCCGAGATTGGCGCCAGCCAGCGTCTGCTTGAGCCCCTGCAGATCAACGCCGCGCTCCCGCAGGCGGACCGGATCCAGCCACACATGCACGGCCCGGCCCGGCCCGCCGATGGTCTGCACCTCGCGCGTGCCCGGCACGCGCTTGAGCTCGGTCTCCAGGGCATGGGCCACGCGCTCGAGCTCATGCGCCGGCAAGGCCTCGCGGCTCCACAGCGTCACCGCCAGCACGGGCACATCGTCAATGCCCTTGGGCTTGACGATAGGCGCCAGCGTGCCCAGATCGCGCGGCAGCCAGTCCTGGTTGGCATTGAGCACGTCGTACAGGCGCACCAGCGCCTCGGTGCGCGGCACGCCCACCTTGAACTGCACCGTGAGCACGGCCAGGCCGGGCCGCGACACGGAATAGGTGTGCTCGATGCCGGCGATCTGGCTGAGCGCCGCTTCCGCCGGACGGGCCACCATGTTCTGCACATCGGCACTGCTGGCCCCAGGAAAGGCGATCAGCACATTGGCCATCGTCACATTGATTTGGGGCTCTTCCTCGCGCGGCGTGACCAGCACGGCAAACAGGCCCAGCAGCAAGGCCACCAGGGCCAGCAGCGGCGTGAGCGCATTGGCCTGGAATGCCGCGGCAATGCGGCCCGAAATGCCCAGAGATGCGGAGTCTTTCATGAGTATCTACCGAACGGTCGCCGCGCCGGGCTGCGCCACGGGTGTCGCACCGGACAAACCGGCCTTGACCGGATCCAGCGCCACCCGGTCGCCAGCCGCGAGTCCGGCCAGCACCTCCATGCCACCCGCACCGTGATCCGCCCCGAGGCGGACCGCCTTGAGTACAAAACCCTTGTCAATCGCCACATAGACCGCGGTCAGCTCACCGCGCTGCAGCACGGCGGACGCCGGCAGCACCATGCGCTGTGCCTGGCCCCCGACAAAACGCACACGGGTCTGCTGCCCCGGCACCAGCTGCTGCGCCGCCTGCGTGGACAGCTCCAGCCGCCACTCGATGGTTTGCGACACCGGATCGGCCGACGGCAAGGCGCTGCGCGACACCGGGCTGACCCACTGGGTCTGGCCTTGGCTGTTCTGCAGTTGCACTTCCACCTGCGTGGCCGCGCGCGCCATCTCCGCCCGCGTGGCCGGCACCTGCACCACCGCGCGCAGCGGCAGCGGGGCATAGACGGTCATCAGCGGTTTTCCCGGCACGGCCAGATCCCCGGCATCCACATGGGTTTGCAGCACCCAGCCGTCGTAGGGCGAGGTCACGCGGGTAAAACCCTGGGACAGGGCCGACTGGCGTGCTCCCGCGCCGGCCTGGTCGCGGCCGGCCTGGGCGCTTTTGAACTGGGCTTCGGCCGTATCCAGCGCCGCCTTGCTGACAAAACCCTTGGCCTGCAGATCCCGGGTTCGCTCCAGGTTGGCCTGCGCGTTGCGCAGCTCGGCGTCCGTCTGCGCCACCTGCGCCTGGCTGCGCTGCACGCCCACCACGGCCTCCCGGTCATCGATCGTGGCCAGCAACTGGCCGGCGCGCACCCGGTCGCCCGCCTTGACGGCCAACAGCACGACGCGCCCGGAGGCCTGGGCCGAGACCGTGCTCTGCTTGACCGGCTGAATCACGCCATCGAGCTCGAATCCGGTGGCCACCGCCGCAGGCTTGACTTCCACCACCGGAACCAGGATGGCGCTTTGCGCGGTCGCGGCAGACACGGCAAGCACTCCCAGCCATGCGACCGCATGACGGACCTGCCGGGCAAGGGGAACAAATGCAGCCGTAACCATGGAAACTCCTTTTATACCCACGGGAGTATATATAAATACCCCCCACAGTACAAGCAAACCCGAAAAAAAACCCCTGCGCCATCAGGCCAGGGGTCTGTCACGCCGGCTGGGCGACTCCTGCCTCAGAACGGAATGTCGTCGTCCATGTCGTCAAAGCCGCTGGACGACTTGGCTGGCGCCTGGCGCGGCGCGGGCGCGCTGGGACGGGCCGCAGGCGCGGCCCGGCGCGGCGGCGCAGCCCCTTCATCGCCGCCGTCGGCGGGACTGCCCATGCCTTCGCGCTTGCCCAGCAACTGCATTTCGGTGGCGATGATGTCCACCGTATTTTTTTCGATGCCGTCCTTGTCGGTGTACTTGCCGTATTTCAGGCGGCCTTCCACATAGATGGGCTGGCCCTTCTTGACGTACTCGCCGGCGATCTCGGCCAGGCGGTCATAGAACGTGACGCGGTGCCATTGGGTGTCCTCGATGCTTTCACCCGTGTTCTTGTCCTTGCGGCGGCTGGAGGTGGCCACGCTCACATTGGCCACGGCCTGGCCCGAGGGCAGATAGCGGATTTCAGGGTCGCGGCCGCAGTTGCCGACCAGTATCACTTTATTGACGGATGCCATGGGTATTTCTCCAAACTGTTCTTGCGATTATGGCGCTTTGTTGGCGGTATTTCGGGGTGCCTTCATGGGCCACGCCACCAGCAGCCACAGCAGCATGCCCGCCGTGCACGCCACAAACAGGCCTTGCACCCCGGTGTTCTTGACCAGCCAGCCGCCCGCCGCGCCGCCCACGAAAAAGCCCAGCGACTGCAGGGTGTTGTACACCCCCAGCGCCGCGCCCCGGGCATGGGCCGGCGCCACGCGCGAGGCCAGGCTGGGCTGGCTGGCCTCCAGCACATTAAAGCCGCAGAAAAACACGAACAGCAACAGGGCCAGTCCGCCAACGCTGGGCGTCCCCCGCGCGGCCAGCAGCAAGCCGATCTGCACCAGGGCCACCAGGCCAATGGCCGCCAGGAACACGGCGCGCAGATAACCGCGCCGCTCCAGCGGGAACAGCGTGGCCCCCATCACGAAGAAGGACGCCAGCACCGCCGGCAGATAGGCCCACCAGTGATGCTCCTTGGGCAGGCCCGCCTGCACCAGCAAGGCCGGAATGGCCACCCACATGGCCAGCTGCACCGCATGCAGCACGAACACGCCGAAGTCCAGCCGCAGCAGCGCGGCATGGCCCAGCACCTCGGACAGGCGCCCGCGCGGCATGTTCTTGTGCTGGCGCGGCTCGGGCGGCACCAGCCAGATGACCACGGCCACACCCGCCAGCGCCAGCGCGCCCGTGAGGCCGAACAGGCCGCCCAGCCCGATATGGACCACCAGCAGGGGCGCCAGCAACAGCGAAAGGGCGAACATCAGCCCGATGCTGGCCCCGACCAGGGCCATGGCCTTGGTGCGCACCTCGTCGCGCGTCTGGTCGGCCAGCAGGGCCGTGACCGCCGCCGACACCGCGCCGGCGCCCTGCAGCGAGCGGCCGACGAGCAGCCCCATCAGGCTACCGGCAAAGGCCGCCACCAGGCTGCCGGCCGCGAACACCAGCAGGCCGAACACGATGACGCGCTTGCGCCCCAGGCGGTCCGACGCCATGCCGAAGGGAATTTGCAGCACGCCCTGCGTCAGGCCGTAGATGCCCATGGCCAGGCCGATCAGGACCGGATCGTCCCCGCCCGGGTATTTGGCCGCTTCCAGCGCAAACACCGGCAGCACCAGGAACAGGCCGAGCATGCGCAGGGCAAAAATCGCGGCCAGCGACAGGCTGGCGCGCCGCTCCCGCGGCGTCATGGCGCCGGGCAAGGGAACGCCCTTTGCGGCGGGGAGGGCGTCCATCGGGGACAAAACAGGAGATTCGGACACGTTCAATGCCGCAAGCGGCCATGGCTACAAAACCACCAATTGTCCCTGATCCGGGCTGCTTCGGCATGGCAGGGCTGCCAGAACGGCGATCTTTCACTATCATGGTAGGTTTTGTCGAGCACACGCCATCTTGAATTCCTCCCCTACTGACGGTACCTGTCCCGAACCCCCCCAGGATGGCAAGTACCTCGCCACCGCCTTGCAGCAGCACATCAGCATCCGCGGGGCACGCACGCACAACCTCAAGAACATCGACCTGGACATCCCGCGCAACCGTCTGGTGGTGATCACCGGCCTGTCGGGCTCGGGCAAGTCGAGCCTGGCGTTTGATACCCTGTACGCGGAAGGGCAGCGCCGTTATGTGGAGAGCCTGTCCACCTACGCCCGCCAGTTCCTGCAACTGATGGACAAGCCCGACGTGGACATGATCGAGGGCCTGAGCCCGGCGATCTCGATCGAGCAGAAGGCCACCTCGCACAACCCGCGCTCCACGGTGGGCACCGTCACCGAGATCCACGACTACCTGCGCCTGCTGTTTGCCCGCGCCGGCACGCCCTACTGCCCCGACCACGACAGGCCGCTGCAGGCCCAGACCGTGGGCCAGATGGTGGATGCCGTGCTGGCGCTGCCCGAGGACACCCGGCTCATGATCCTGGCGCCGCTGGCGCGCGAAAAAAAGGGCGAGTTCCTCGACGTGTTCGCCGACATGCAGGCGCGCGGTTATGTGCGCTTTCGCGTGGATGGCGCGACCTACGGCTTTGACGACCTGCCCAGGCTCAAGAAAACCGAAAAACACGACATCGACGTGGTGATCGACCGCATCAAGGTGCGTCCCGACCTGAAGCAGCGCCTGGCCGAGAGCTTCGAGGCGGCCCTGCGCCTGGCCGACGGACGCGCGATTGCGCTGGAGATGGACGGCGCGCAAGCGACCAGCGCCGAGGCGCCGGCCCGCGAGCACCTGTTCAACGCCAAGTTTTCCTGCCCTGTGTGCAGCTACTCGATCAGCGAGCTCGAGCCGCGCCTGTTTTCCTTCAACTCGCCCATGGGCGCCTGCCCGGCCTGCGACGGCATCGGCTCGCAGGAGTTCTTCGACCCGGCGCGCGTGGTGGCCTTCCCCTCTTTAAGCCTGGCCAGCGGCGCCATCAAGGGCTGGGACCGGCGCAACGCCTACTACTTCGCCATGCTGGAGAGCCTGGCCAGGCACTACAAGTTCGACATCGAGCAGTCGTTTGAATCGCTGCCCCCGCCCGTGCAGCATGCCGTGCTGCACGGCTCGGGCACGGAGGAAATCAAGTTCAGTTATGTGATGGACTCGGGCAGAGCCGGCGGCGACTCGGGCGTCGCGCAGGGCAAGAAAATCAGCAAGAAGCATCCGTTCGAGGGCGTCATCCCCAACATGCAGCGGCGCTACCGCGAGACCGACTCGGCGCTGGTGCGCGAGGATCTGGCGCGCTACCGCAGCACCCAGGCCTGCACCGAATGCGCCGGCACGCGGCTGCGGCGCGAGGCGCGCCATGTGAAGGTGGGCGACGGCGCGCAGGCGCGCGCCATTTTTGAAGTCAGCCACGCCACCCTGCGCGAGAGCTTCGACTACTTCGAGGCCCTCAAGATGCAGGGCGCCAAGGCCGGCATTGCCGACAAGGTGGTGCGCGAAATCCGCCTGCGCCTGAAGTTCCTCAACGACGTCGGCCTGAACTACCTGAGCCTGGACCGCAGCGCCGAAACCCTCTCCGGCGGCGAGGCGCAGCGTATCCGCCTGGCCTCGCAGATCGGCTCGGGTCTTACCGGCGTGATGTACGTGCTGGACGAGCCCAGCATCGGCCTGCACCAGCGCGACAACGACCGCCTGATCGGCACCCTCAAGCACCTGCGCGACATCGGCAACAGCGTGCTGGTGGTGGAACACGACGAGGACATGATGCGCGCGGCCGACCACGTGATCGACATGGGCCTGGGCGCCGGCATCCACGGCGGACGGGTGATCGCGCAGGGCACCTTCGAGCAGGTCAAGGCCAGCGCCGAATCGCTGACGGGCCAGTACCTGGCGGGCGTGAGGAAGATTGCGGTTCCCAAGCGGCGCACCCCCTGGCTGCCCACCCTGGCCCCGGCGGTGGCCGAAAAGAAGGCGCCTGCCAGATTTGCCCCCAGTGCCGCCGGGGTGGCCCGGGCCGAGCGCCAGGCGGCTCACCTGGCGACCCAGGGCGAGCTGCAATCCCTGCGCGTGGTCAACGCCAGCGGCCACAACCTCAAGAACGTGACGGTGGACATCCCCGTGGGCCTGTTCACCTGCGTCACCGGCGTCTCCGGCTCGGGCAAATCGACCCTGGTCAACGACACGCTGTACGCCGCCGTGGCGCGCCAACTCTACCGCGCGCACGACGAGCCCGCGCCGCACGAGGCGATCGAGGGCATCGAGCATTTCGACAAGGTCATCAACGTCGACCAGTCGCCCATCGGGCGCACGCCGCGCTCCAACCCGGCCACCTACACCGGCCTGTTCACCCCGATTCGCGAGCTGATGGCCGAGGTGCCGATGGCGCGCGAACGCGGCTACGGCCCGGGGCGCTTTTCCTTCAACGTCGCGGGCGGCCGCTGCGAGGCCTGCCAGGGCGACGGCGTGGTCAAGGTCGAGATGCACTTTTTGCCCGATGTCTACGTGCCCTGCGACGTGTGCCACGGCGCGCGCTACAACCGCGAGACGCTGGAGGTGCTCTACAAGGGCAAGAACATCGCGCAGATCCTGGACCTCACGGTGGAGGCCGCGCACGAGTTCCTCAAGGCCGTTCCAACAATAGCGCGCAAGCTGCACACGCTGCTCGATGTGGGCCTGTCCTACATCAAGCTCGGCCAGGCCGCCACCACGCTCTCGGGCGGCGAGGCGCAGCGCGTCAAGCTCGCGCTGGAACTCAGCAAGCGCGACACCGGCCGCACGCTCTACATCCTGGACGAACCCACCACCGGCCTGCACTTCGCCGACATCGACCTGCTGCTCAAGGTGCTGCACCAGCTGCGCGACGCCGGCAACACGATTGTGGTGATCGAGCACAACCTGGATGTCATCAAGACCGCCGACTGGCTGATCGACATGGGACCCGAAGGCGGCGCCGGTGGCGGCACGGTGGTGGGCACCGGCACGCCCGAGGACATCGCGGCCAACCCGGCCAGCCATACCGGGCGCTACCTCCAGCGAATTTTATGAACAAAACAGGCATCCAGCCCTTGCTGAATGGGCGCAAGTAGCTATAAATTTAATAGCAACCTCAACCCGGACCGCTGGTTTCGGTGCCGCGGCACCCGCCGCTGCCTGGATGAGGACAACTAGGACAGGGCCTGGGGCACGGGCCTGGCAGCGCCGCCCCGCTCGGGCTTGAACACCCCTACGGCCTCCACCAGGCGCGTGGCCTGCTGGCTCAGGCTGTCGGCCGCCGCCGCACTCTGCTCGACCAGCGCCGCATTCTCCTGCGTCACCCGGTCGAGCTGACTCACGGCATCGCGCACCTGACCGATACCGGTGGTCTGCTCCTGGGTGGCGGCGCTGATCTCGCCCATCAGATCGGCCACGCGCTTGACCTGGGTCACGATGTCGTTCATGGTCGCGCCCGCGTCGCCCACCAGTCGGGCCCCCATCTCCACCCGCTCCACGCTGGCGCCGATCAGGCTCTTGATTTCCCTGGCCGCCTCGGCCGAGCGCCCGGCCAGGCTGCGCACCTCGGAGGCCACCACGGCAAAACCGCGGCCCTGCTCGCCGGCCCGCGCCGCCTCCACCGCGGCGTTGAGCGCCAGGATATTGGTCTGGAAGGCAATGCTGTCGATCACCCCGATGATGTCGCTGATTTTCCTGGAGCTGGCGGTGATGTCCTGCATGGTGGCAACCACCTGGCCGACGACCTCGCCGCCCTGCATCGCCACGTTGCTGGCCGAGCTGGCCAGCTGGGTGGCCTGGCGCGCGTTGTCCGAGTTCTGACTGACCGTGGCGGTGAGCTGCTCCATGGCGGCCGCAGTCTGTTCCAGGCTGGCCGCCGTCTGCTCCGTGCGCGCGCTCAGGTCCTTGTTGCCCTGGGCAATCTCCCGGCTGGCGACCTGCATGCCCGAGACCTGCTCGCCCACGTCGTCCACCAGCGAGCGCAGGTTCAGCCCCGACTGGTTGACCGCGCGCAACAGCATGCCGATCTCATCCACCCGGTTGAGGGCCGCGTTCTCGCCGGGGTTGCCCGCCGCCACGCTGAGCGCCTGCCTGAGCACGCGCTCGAGCGGTCGCGCGATCTGGGCTTGCAGCCACAGGCAGGCCAGCAGCGTGGCCACGGCGGCGGCGGCGCCGAACCCGGCCAGGGCCGCGCCGCCCAGGCCCGACAGCCAGGCCCCCAGCACGCCCAGACCAGCCAGGCTGAGCAGGGCGGCGCGGATGCGCCAGCGCACCGGCATGGTTTGCAGCAGGCTGGTCCAGGCCAGCAGGCCGCAACGCACGACCAGGCCTTTGTGAAACGCACGGCTGCCCGCCTTGCCTTCGCGAAACTCGCGGTAGAGCTTTTCGGCGGCGGCGCGCTCCTCGCGCGCGGGCCGGGTGCGCACCGACATGTAGCCCGCGAGCTGTCCGTGGCGCACCACGGGCGTGGCATTGGCCCGCACCCAGTAATGGTCGCCGTTCTTGCGCCGGTTCTTGACCAGCGCCGTCCACGACTGGCCGGCCTTGAGCGTGGCCCACATGTCGGCAAACGCCTCGGGCGGCATGTCCGGGTGGCGCACCATGTTGTGGGGCTGGCCCAGGATCTCGTCGTGGGTGAAACCGCTGGCCTGCATGAACGCGGCATTCGCGTATGCGATCTGGCTCTGGATGTCGGTGGTCGACATCAGCGTGGCGTCGGCCGCAATCTCATACTCACGCTGGGTGACGGGCAAGTTGGTTCGCATGGGGAGTTTTCCTTCTGGATCAGGGGGTTGGAGAAGCGGCGGACATGGCGTCAAACCAGCGCCGGGGCCTGTTTGACCAGATCCTCGAACGCCTGCAATGCCATGGGTCGGCCGCCGAGGTAGCCCTGGTAGACGGGGCAGTGGTAGCGTTCGAGGCAGGCGCGCTGCTCCTCGGTTTCCACGCCCTCGGCGATGACGTTGAGCCCGAGGTTGCCGGCCATGCCGATGATGGTCTGCACGATGGTGGCGTCGTTCGGATCGGTCACGATGTCGCGCACGAAGCTCTGGTCGATCTTGAGCTGGTCGAGCGGCAATTTGCTCAGGTGGGCGAGCGAGGAATAGCCGGTGCCGAAATCATCGAGCGAGAAACTGATGCCATGGCGCTTGAGCGCCTCCATCTTCTGGATGGTGTCGGCGATGTTGTGCAGCACCATGCTCTCGGTGAGCTCGAGCTTGAGCTGCCGCGGGTTGGCGCCGGTCTGCTCCAGCACCCGCACCACCTGCGCGACAAATTCGGGCTGGCGGAACTGGCGCGCGCTCACGTTGACGGCCAGCAGGAAACCCCGCGTCAGGGTGTTTTCCTCCCACGCCTTGAGTTGGGCGCAGGCCGTGCGCAGCACCCACTCGCCAATCGGCAGGATCAGGCCGGTTTCCTCGGCGATCGGGATGAATTGCGCCGGGGAAACCAGGCCGCGTGTCCCATGCACCCAGCGCAGCAGCACCTCCGCCCCCAGCACCCGGCGCGCATGATCGACCTGGGGCTGGAAATAGAGCCGCAGTTGCTTTTTCTCCAGCGCGCCGCGCAGCTCCGCCTCGAGCGCCACGCGCAGCTGGAGCTGGGCCTGGCGCTCGGGATTGAAGAAGCACAGGGTGTTGCGCCCGGCGTTCTTGGCCTGATGCATGGCGGCGTCGGCACGCATGAGCACGTCCTCCACCTTGGCGTCGCGCTCGGTGAACAGGCTGATGCCGATGCTCAGCGACGCGTGGTGTCCCAGCCCCGCCAGTTGGCAGGGCTGGGACACCGACTCCAGGATTTTTTCGGCGATCGCCCGGGCTTGCGCGGCGGCGCGCTCTTCCTGCGCGCTCAAGCCCTCAAGCAGGATGGCGAACTCGTCGCCGTCCATGCGCGCCACGGTATCGCCCTGGCGCACGCAGGCCCGCACGCGCCGCGCCACCTCCAGCAGCAGCTGGTCGCCCACCTCATGGCCCTGGGTGTCGTTCAGGCCCTTGAAGTTGTCCAGGTCGGCGATCAGCACGGCGCCATGCTGCGGGTCCTGGGCGTTGCCGGTCAACGCGCGCAGCAGGTGGTCGCACAACAGGCGGCGGTTCGGCAGATCGGTGAGGGCATCGTAGAACGCGAGGCGGTGAATGGTTTGCTCCGCCTCCTTGTTTTCACTCAGGTCGGTGAACGCGCCCACGTAGTGAGTGACCTGTCCCTGCGCGTCCATGACGGCGTTGACGACCAGCCATTTGGGGTAGACATCGCCATTCTTGCGGCGGTCCCAGATTTCACCCTGCCAGCATTTTTCCCGCTTCAGGCTGGCCCACATGGCCTTGTAAAACGCCCGGTCGTGCCGGCCGGATTGCAGGATGGCCGGTGTCTTGCCGACCACCTCGCCGGCGTCATAGCCGGTGAGCCGGGTAAAGGCGCGGTTGACGCGCAGGATGACGCCATCGGCATCGGCGACCACGATGCTCTGCTGCACGTCGAAAACGGCGTCGGCGATGCGCAAGGCCTGCGCGGCCCGCTTGCTGTCGGTGATGTCGCGGCCGATGACGAACATCGCGCCGCGCGCGCCACGGCCCCGCAGCAGAGGCACCTTGCGCAGCTCGTAGTCGCGCCGCTGGCCCGCGGCATCGACGATGCCGATCTCGATCACGCGTGACGCACCGGCCCGCCAGGTGGCTTCGTCGTCCGCGAAACACTGCCGATGCAGGGCGCGCATGCGCGGACGTCCGGCGGCCAGCTCCTGGTCGGTCTTGCCCTGCCAGCGGCGCGCGCGGAGTTCGAACAACTGCCTGGCCGGTGCGTTGGCGAGCAGCCAGCGTCCTTCGCCATCCTTCAAGGCGATGGCGTCCGGCAACGCTTCGAACAAATGGGTGAACTGCCTGGCGGGCGACCGCGGTCCGAACAGAAAAGCCTCCAATACGGTTGGGTATTGATCGTCAATGTCCGGCCCGCAGCGTCACGCTGGCGGCTTGAGGAACATTGAACAAGGCGTGTTCGGGGCCTCGGGAGCTGGCACGGTCGTGGTCCGGGACCGTGCCAGATTTACCGTGTTGATTTAAGCATGCTTCCGTGGCCTGGATCAATAGACGAATCGGGATTTTCCCCACATATCAGGAGGTTGAGCGCTTCGCCGGCCCGCACCACTTCCCTCGCCAGATCGGCCAGCTTGCGGCGCTGGCTGCGCGCGGACTTGCGCAGCAGGTCAAACGCATCGCGGCGGCTGAGCCGGTACTGCATCATGGTGATGCCCACGGCCACGCCGATGTCGCGCTCGGCATCCAGCGCGGCCTGCAACTGCAGCCGGGTCTCGCGCAAGCCCTGCAGCTCGTTGGCGCGGGCCAGCGCGGCCTCGATCCCCGGCAGCAGCTGTGGAATATCGAGCGGCTTGACCATGTAGCCCAGCGCACCCAGGCGGCTGGCCTGATCGATGATGTGGGGATCGCTGTAGGCGCTGAGCATCATGAACGGAATATGGTCGAGCTCGCGCAGCCGCTGGGCCAGGTGGAGCCCGTCCGGGCCGGACAGGCGGACATCGAGAATCGCCAGGTCGGGGCGCTCGCCGCCCGCCAGGATCACCTCGACCTCCTCCGCCGATTCGGCGGTTCTGACGCCGTAGCCCGCCCGCAGCAGACCGTTGGCCAGGGTCGAGAGCACCAGGCGGTCGTCGTCCACCAGCAGAAGATGGGAACGTGGCCGCGGCTTGTCTTTGTCGTTCATTCTCCATCTCCTGGCTCCAGATGGAGCACGGGGGGCGAGAGCTCCAGCAGGGTCACGACCTGCGAGCCCTGCTGTTCCATCGCCAGGCAGGCGCCTTGCTGCGGCATCAGGGCCGCCACCAGCTGCAGCCCGGTCTGGGACGTGGTGCTGGATCCAAACGAGGTCTGCCAGTATCCCGTGTTGGCCACCATGACCCGCACCACGTCGGGCCGGGCGCCCTTGCTCAGCGTGATTTTGACACCGCCGTGCGCCTTGCCCCCGTGCTTGACGGCATTGAGGATCAGCTCGTGCAGCACCAGGGCCATCGGCACGGCCTCCATTTCGGCGATGCCGCAGGGCTGCCAGGCCCGCGGGATCTCGACCGTGACGGGGGTTTGCCACAAGGACTGGATTTCGGCCGCAATCGCGCCAGTCAGCTCGCACAGCCGCACCTGGGACAGCGAGGCGCGCCCCTGCAAGCCATGAATGACCGCGATGCTGCGCACCTGCCCGATGACCTGGTTAATCGGTTCGAGCGTTTGCGGGTAGCTTTGCGCAAACTGGCGCAGCACCCCGGTGATGCCCTGCAGGTTGTTCTTGATGCGGTGATGGACCTCGCGCACCAGGACATCGCGGTGGGCGGCTTCATCCGCCAGCCGCCTGCTCTCCTGCTGCTTCTGGCCGGTGGTGTCCACAAAGGTCACGACGACATGGGTCGCGCGCCCGAGTTCGTCGGCCACTGCGGCGCCAGTGACCCAGCAGGGAAATACCTCGCCGCTCTTGCGCCGGTACCAGATCTCGCCCTGCCAGGCGCCGGCACGGCGGGCTTCGCGCCAGACTTCATCGAAAAAGGCGGCGTCATGCCGGTCCGACCTGATCACCGCGGTTGTCTGGCCGACCACCTCCTCGTCCGTGTAGCCCATGATGCGGGTGAAGCTGCGGTTGGCGCGCAAAATCACCTGCCTGGTATCCATGACGATCATGCCCTCCTGGCCCTCGAACGCAATGGCGGCAATGCGCAGCGCGGCCTCGGAGCGCCGGCGCTCGCCGCGGTACGTTGCCAGCAACATGCCGACCATGCACAGGCTCATCAGGTAAAACCAGGTGTTGAACAGGCGGGTTCTGGCCAGGTCATCGGCAAAGAGTCCAACGCCCTGATACGCCCCCTGCAGCGCCTGCACCGCTGCCAGGCACAGCATGAACGTCACGCCATGACTGCCCAGGCGCAGCGCGGCCCAGGCGACGAACAGGAGCATCCAGTAGCCCAGGCTGACGATCAGGCCGACCGTGTCGGGCAGCCAGCCCAGGAAAATCACCTGCCCGCACAGCCACGCCAGCGCCAGCATCAGCGCGATCTCTGGCCAGCGCTTGCGCTCGGGCCACGGATCGGGCACGCGCCGCCAGATCAGGATCAGGGGGGTGACCAGCACAATGCCCAGCGCATCCCCCATCCACCAGTGGAGCAGATTCTGAAAAGAATTGGCAGGCGTCAGGACACCGCAGGCCAGCAAGGCGGCCGCGCCGGTCAGGGCACTGACGCCGGAACCCAGCAAGCCGGCCAGCGCCATCAGGCGCAGGTAGTCGCGCAGGGTGCGAAGGCCGGGATCGAAACCGGCGTCGCGCGTGAGCAGCCAGGCCCCGGCCAGCGCGCCCAGCGCCGCGCCTGACGCCATGACAAGCGCCGTTCCCAGCGGACGGCCCGCCGTGAACTCGCCGAGCAGCGCGCCCAGGAACACCCCCGCCGCATAACGCCTGCCGCCCACCAGCAGCGCGGCCAGCGCCAGCCCGCTTGCGGGCCAGAAAATGCCGACCACGCCGTTGGGCGCGAAATGGGCCAGTGCCAGCCGGGCCAGCAGCCCGTACAGCAGCGCCACCCCCAGCTGCTTGAGCCCATCGGCCACACGGCGCCGGCTATCAGGAGGAGTCATGCTGCTTCATCCGTTGTTTCACGCGTCGATTCGGCTGGCGGCACCGCAAGCCCCGGACAGGGACAAAACCCCCGGCACGCATCGCCCATCCTAATCCATGCCCGTCGACGGGCCTGCCGCCATGAAATGGAGCCGCCCGTTCAACCCGAATAATTGAAAACCCGCTCCAGCGGCACGCGCCGCCATCGGAGGCGCTCGCTCCCTGTCGTCTTGAACGGGCATTTGCTGCATTTTTTGCAGCAGAGTTTTGCTGTTTGACAGCAGCTGGAACCCCAGCGTCTTGGCTTGGGCCTGGTCTCTCGCCGGCTGCGCCGTGTGGCAGTGACGCGCGGCCCCTTCCCCCTCCGAGAAAGAGATCGCTTGCGTGGCAGCCCGGGTAACGCAGGTCCAAACCATGCGTTCCGCGGTGCCGCTACCGATACTCAGCGGTCGGTTATTTCACAAGGGGCAGCGCCCCCTCATGTGGCGGGCATGACTGCGCCCGCGAGCATGCATTTGGTTCGGCACCCGGGGGACAACCGATCCGCATCCCTGCACTTGAAACCTTGCATCCTGGCTTGCCGGCCCGCCTGGCGGCCACGGCGCGCGATGTGTCCCCTGCGCCGGTACCCGGCGTCGCTTTGGCCGTGTCGTGATCGGCCTGCGGGCCGGGCGCCTGGCGGGCTGGCGGCGTCCCGCAGCTCGCCTCAACCCGGCGGCTGTGGCCCGCGCATCAGCTTGCCCGGCAGCGCGCCCGTGCGTTCGCCTTGCTCCATGATCGTCTCGCCCGCCTTCAGCGTGGCGAGGTAACCCTCGGCCGTCTGCACCAGGCGGCGCCCGCCCGCCGGCAGGTCGAAGGCCACATAGGGGGGCGGCAGGCGCAGCTTGTCGAAGTCGATGATGTTGATGTCGGCGAGGCAGCCCGGTTGCAGCAGGCCACGGTCGTGCAGACCATAGATTTTCGCGGTGTCGCGGGTCTGGCGCCGCACCATCAGCTCCAGCGGCAAGGTCGGCCCGCGCTTGCGGTCGCGCGCCCAGTGCGTGAGCATGTAGGTGGGCATGCTCACGTCGCAGATGTAGCCGCAGTGCGCGCCGCCGTCGGCCAGGCTCATCATCGTGCGCGGATGCTGCAATTCGGTATGCAGCTGGCTCAGGTCGTTGTAGGCGTAGTTGAAGCTCGGGAAGTAGATGATGCCCTTGCCGTCTTCGGCCATCAGCATGTCGTAGGCCACTTCGAGCGGCGAACGGCCGTCACGCTGCGAGATCGCGGCGATGCTGTGTTCCTGCGCGGGTTCGTAGTCGGGCTCGGCGCCCAGCGCATACATTTTGTGGAAGCCCTGAGTCAGGTAGGCCAGGCGCGCATCGTACTGCGCGGCGCCCTGCACCGCGGCCATGTCGGTAAGCTGCGCGCGCACTTGCGGATCGCGCAGGCGCGCCAGTTTTTCGGCCCAGGGCAACGGCGCGATCTGCTGCCACAAGGGATGCGCCATGAACGGATGCATGGAGCCCAGCCATGCCATCAGGATGCCGGCCGGGCGGCCGGCCACCGCGCCGTAGAGCGGGATGCCGGCCTTGTGCGTCTCATTGAGCGCGGCGAGCAGGCGCATCCAGGTGTCGGGCGTCTGGTCCGTTTGCACGAGTGCGAAGGCCACCGGCAAATTGTTCGAGCGCGCCAGTTCGGTCAGCCATGGCAGCTCGGTTTCCATCTGGTAATGGTTGGATGTCATCTGGAACACGCCGTGCCCCACCTCACCCAAGGCACGTCCGATCCCGAGGATTTCGTCGGGCGACGCAAAGGTGCCCGGCGGGTACTTGCGGTCCTGGTACTTGTGGATGATGGTGCGGCTGGTCGAAAAACCCAGGGCGCCGGCCCGCAGGCCCTCGCGCACCAGCGCGACCATCGCGCGGATGTCGGCCGGTGTGGCCTCGTCATGCGTGATGCCGCGCTCGCCCATCACGTAGGTGCGCAGCGCCGAATGCGGGATCTGCGCGCCCACATCCAGCGCGCGGGGCATGCGCTCGAGCGCATCCAGGTACTCGGGAAAGCTCTCCCATTGCCAATTGATGCCTTCGGCGAGCACGGTGCCGGGGATGTCCTCCACCCCCTCCATCACGCTGATCAGCCACTCCCGCTTGTCGGGGTGCACTGGCGCGAAGCCGACGCCGCAATTGCCCATCACGACGCTGGTGACGCCGTGATCGGTGGAGGGGCTCAGGTACGGGTCCCAGGTGACCTGGCCATCGTAGTGCGTGTGCACGTCGACCCAACCAGGCGTGACGATCGCTCCGCTGGCATCGATCTCGCGCCGGCCAGGCCCCAACTTGCCGCCAACGGCCGTGATGCGCCCGTCATTGATGCCGATGTCACCGGCAAAACGCGGCGCGCCGCTACCGTCGACCAGTGTGCCGCCGCGGATGGTGGTATCGAACATGAGAACTCCCTTCAGTCGAGTTTGATTTTCGCGGCGCGGATCACCTCGCCCCAGCGCTCGGCGTCGCTCTTGACGATCGCCGCGAACTCCGCCCCCGAAACGCCCGAGGGTTCATTGCCCTGCGCCTCGATCAGCTTCAGCATCTCGGGTGAGCGGGCGATCCTGGCGAGCACGTCCCCGATCTTCTTCGCGGTGGCCGGATCCATGTTGCCAGGGCCGAAAATCGCCTGCCAGCCAACGATGTCCAGGCCCTTGACGCCCTGTTCGGCCAGGGTCGGCAGGGCCGGCAGCGCCGACACCCGCGTGGGCGTGGCGCTGCCGATGCCCTTGGCCTTGCCGGCCTTGATCAGATTGACCGCGCTGGCGGTGCCGTCGAAGTAGAGCTGGACCTCGCCGGATAACAATGCACGCGACGCGTCGGCCGTTCCCTTGTAGGGAACGTGCAGCATGCTGATGCCGGTGCGCATCTGCAAAAGCTCGGCGTTGAGGTGCGAGGTTGAGCCCGGCGAATACGATGCGTAGTTCAGTTTCCCCGGGTTGGCCTTGGCATAGGCCACCAGCTCTTGCACATTGTTGAATGGCGCGCCCGGGGGCGCGATCAGCACGGTGGCTGACTTGACCATCTGCGCCAGCGGCGTGAAGTCCCTGACCGAGTCGTAGGGCAGCTTGGCGTACAAGTGCGGGTTTTGCGTGTGCGTGATGACGATCGTGTACAGCAACGAGTGGCCATCGGCGGGCGAACGTGCCACATCCTGCGCACCGATGAACGTGCCGGCGCCGGGTTTGTTGTCCACGATCACGGCCTGGCCGCCCAGTTCCTCGGTCATCAGCCTGGCAATCACGCGTGCGGTGACGTCGGAACCCGAGCCCGGCGGGAACGGCACGACGATGCGAATCGGCTTGCCGGCGATCGGCCAGGTGGACTGCGCGTTTGCGCAGGGCGCCATGCCAAGCGCACCAACCGCGAGGGCGGCAGACAGCACCCCGCGGCGCAATAAGACATTCATGGTGTTCACTCCCGCTGGTTTAGTTGACCGGCCGCCCGCGCCCGATCAGCCATGCACTCGTCGCCGATACCACGCCGGCAAAGAGCACGTACATGCAGATCTGCCAGGGCTCGCCGCCACCGGACTTGAGCAGCGCGGTGGCAATGATCGGCGTGATGCCCGACGCGAAGATGCCGGAGAATTGATAAACGAATGAGATGCCGGTGTAGCGCACCTTGGCGTCGAACAGGTCGCAGAACAGCGCCGCCTCGGGGCCGTAGATCGACGCGTACAGGATGCCGAAAGGCACGATGATCGAGAGCCAGATCAGCATCACGTTGCCTTCGGCGTGCGTCATCAGCCAGAAGCCGGGGAAGGCCGCCAGCGCGGTGATCAGCGAACCCCACATGAAAACCTTGGTCCGGCCGATGCGGTCCGAGAGGCGTCCGAAGTAGGGAATCGTGAAAATCATCACCACGGCCGAGGCCATGACGCCGACCAGGGCCTCGGTGCGGCTGATCTTGATCGTGTTGGTCAGGTAGTTGATCGAGAACACGCCGAAGATGTTGAAGAACACGCCGTCGATATAACGCGCGCCCATGCCCTTGAGGACGTTGCCGGGGTAGCGCCGGATCATGTCCATGAACGGAATGCGCAGCTCGGCGTTTTGCGCCTTCACGGCCGCGAACTCCGGCGTCTCCTGCACCGTCATGCGGATGTACATGCCCACGAAAACCATCACGCCCGACAGCAGAAACGCGATGCGCCAGCCCCACGCCAGGAACTGCGCGTCGGTGAGCAGCCAGGACAGCAGCGCGACGACGCCCGAGGCCAGGCACAGGCCGATGGCCAGGCCGATTTGCGGCAACGAAGCATAGTAGCCGCGTTGATGCTTCGGCGCGTATTCATACGCCATCAGCACCGCGCCGCCCCATTCTCCGCCCAGGCCGATGCCTTGCAGCACGCGCAGCAGCAGCAGCAGCAGCGGGGCGCCAATGCCGATCTGCGCGTACGTGGGCACCAGGCCAATCAGGAAGGTGGCCACGCCCATGATCATCAGCGTGATGATCAGCATGCTCTTTCGCCCGATCTTGTCGCCGAAGTGGCCGAAGATCACACCGCCCAGTGGACGCGTCACGAAGCCGACCGCGAAGGTGGTGTACGCCAGGAGCGTGGACACCACCGGGTCGGCGCTTGGAAAGTAGAGCTTGTTGAACACGATGCCGGCGACCACGCCGTACAGGAAAAAGTCGTACCACTCGATGCTCGCGCCCACCAGCGCCGAGACCACGACCCGGCGGATCGCCTTTTCGTCTTGTTTACTCATTTGTTGTCTCCGTTGTTGTAAATGCCTTGTCAGGCGGCTCTTCCTCGTCTCAGTCAGCGTTTGCTCCTCGCGTCCTCGCGGATCATGTCGACCGCCTTCTCCGCCAGCATCACTGCGGGCGCATTGGTATTGCCCGAAACCAGCGTGGGCATCACCGAGCAGTCGATCACGCGCAGGCCGGTCACACCGTTGACACGCAGCCGGGTGTCGACCACCGCGTGCGGGTCGGCGCCCATGCGGCAAGTGCCGGTGGGGTGGAAGATCGTGGCGCCGTTGTCGCGGCAGAACTCGATCAGCTCGGCGTCGCTCACCGCGCCAGGGCCCGGCTTGACTTCGCGCAGCACATAGGGGCGCATGGCGTCGGATCCGGCGATTGCACGCGCGGCTTTCACCCCCGCTACCGCAGTGCGCCGGTCCAGCTCGGTGGACAGGTAATTCGGCTGCATCTCGGGTGGCTCGAAGGGGTCGCTCGATCGGATCCGGATATGCCCGCGTGACTCGGGCCGCAGCTGGCAGACGGACATCGTGAAGCCGGAGTACGGATGCACCTTGCCGCCGGCCATGTCGGCCGACAGGGTGGAGACGTGAAACTGGATGTCCGGGGTTAGCGCCTCGGACGGCAGCGCGCGCATGAAGCAGCCCCCCTGGTTGATGCCCACCGCCAGCGGCCCGCTGCGAAACAGCAGCCATTGCAGGCCGAGCTTGATCTGCCCGAACCACGAATTGAGTTGGTCGTTGGTGGTGATCGGCCGCGTGCATTCGAAGGACAGTCGAATCTGCAAGTGGTCTTGCAGGTTTTCGCCGACACCCGACGCATCGACGACGACTGGAATGCCGTGTTTGGCCAGCAGCGCGCGCGGGCCGATGCCCGACAATTGCAGGAGTTGCGGCGACTGGATCGAGCCAGCCGAGAGCAGCACCTCGGCCTTGCAGCGTCCGGTCTTCATCACGCCGCCCTGGCGATAGCGCACACCGACGGCGCGTTTGCCCTCGATGATGATCCCGGCCGCGAAGGCCTCGGTCTCAATGCGCAGGTTGGGACGGCCGCGCGCAGGACCCAGATAGGCTTTGGCCGTGCTGCAGCGCCAGCCCTTCCACGTGGTGAGTTGGTAGTAGCCGGCGCCTTCCTGCTTTGCCCCATTGAAGTCATCGGTGCGCGGCACACCGATCTGCTGGGCACCCCCGATGAAGGCCTCGATCAGTTCATGCTTGGCGCCAATGTCCGATACCTTCAATGGCCCGCTGCCCCCGTGGTAAGGGATCGTGCCGCGCTGGTTGCCTTCGGACTTGATGAAATAGGGCAGCACATCGTCGTAACTCCAGCCCTTGTTGCCGAGCGCGGCCCAGTGGTCATAGTCCTCGCGCTGGCCGCGGATGTAGATCAGTCCGTTGATGGAGCTCGATCCACCCAGCGTCTTGCCACGCGGCCAGTAGATGCGCCGACCGTTCATGTGAGGGTCGGGGTCGGTATGAAAGCGCCAGTTGTAGGTGTCGCTCCACATCGTCTTGCCATAACCGATGGGCAAGTGAATCCACAGTGAACGGTCGGGCGGGCCGGCTTCCAGCAGCAGCACGCGTGTGGCGGGGTCTTCGCTCAATCGACCCGCGAGAACGCAGCCGGCTGAGCCGGCGCCGATGATGATGTAATCGAACTCTTGGTCCATGGCGTTGGATGTTCTCGTCGTGAAGTGCAAGTCCGGTTCCGACCGTCATCGACTCTCTTCAAGGGCAAACCCTCGCCTGCGCCCTATGATTAATCGGAACGAAACCAACCATTTTTATTTAAACCAAATTTAATCGGAACGTAGCGTTCCATTATTAGAGGTTTCCCTATGTCGCAATCAAAAAAACCGGCTCCTACAACCAACACCGGCTCCTCGTCCGAGCGCAGTCTGCGGCTGCTGGCCCGATTGGCCGAAGAAGGACGTGCGCTGTCGCTGGCCGATTTAGCCACCCACCTGGCCCTGCCCAAGGCGACGGCCCACCGCCTTTGCACGCAGCTGCTGGAAACCGGGTTCATCGCCCGCGACATCAAGGAGCGCGAATTTGTGGTCGGACCAGCGCTGCGCAAGCTGGCTTTGGATACGCTGAACCACGGCACGGTGCGCGGCCTGCGCCATGAAGTACTGGCCGACCTGGTGGCGCAAGTCGGCGAAACCTGCAACCTCACGACCCTCGATGGCGCCGCCGTGCTCTACCTGGACCGCGTCGAGGCGCCGTGGCCTTGGCGCTTGACGCTTGCCGTGGGAGAGCATGTACCGCTGCATTGCACCGCCAGTGGCAAGCTCTTTCTGGCGCTGTTGCCGCCCCAGCAACGCGAGGTGCTTTTTTCTCAGCTGAACCTGCAACGCATGACCGACAACACGATAACGTCGGTGGCCGCGCTGCGCAGCGAATGCGATGCCATTGCGGCGGCCGGGCATTCCATCGACTCCGAGGAATTCATCGCCGGCTTGATCGCGATTGCGGTGCCAGTGCGCGATGCGCAGGGCAAGGTTCGCGCGGCATTGGCGGTCCATGCACCCCGGACCCGCCTTTCGCTCGATCAGGCAGTGGCCCGGCTCCCCGCACTGCATGCAGCCGCCAATCGCATGCGCCAGCTTTTGTAATCCGGCCCGCGCCGCGCCCATCTCCAGCCTGAGAACGGCCGATCGGCCGTTCTCAGGAAACGACCTGGTAGTACAGGTTCTGCGGATGCTTCGCCTGCGCGAAGAAAAACCAGCGCTCGGCAAGCAAACCAGGCGCCTGCACCAGCACCGCCAGCACCCAGGCCAGCGTCGAACCACTGGCCATGCCCCACAGCGCCAGCAGCGCCGGCAGCGCAAAACACAGCACGAGGAACGCGAGCTTGACCTGCTTTAGCATCGCGCCCGTGCGGCCGTGGAAAAACTCGCGCGTGTTGAACGACCCCGCCGACATGCCCATGGATTTCTGCACCAGGTTCGGCGACTTGATGCCGGTGGCGGATTGAAGCGTGGATTTATGCTTGAGCGCCGCATTGTGGCGCAGCGCCAGCACACGTGCAGCCCAAGCCGTGAGTGTGATCCACAACGCGTGCGGGCCAAGCACCTGAACCAGCCTGGTTTCACCCGCCAGCGCGGCAAGCGCGCTGGCGAGAATCAAACCCGACGACAGGCCGATCAGCGTGAAGTTCAACCGCGTCAGCGGCTGCGCCCATTCCTGCACGAAACGCAGGCAGGCGTAAATCATCGCGGTGCAGTACCAAAGCATTCCCGCCACGACGATCGCGGCCACCGCCAGCAAGGACGTGCCAACGCCCATGCGCAGCGCAATCCACCAGGCGGCGACAATGCCCATGAACACGGGCAGCACGATGACCTCGCGCGACAACCACGAGGTTCGCCACATCAGCACGGCACGCCAGGCGCGCGCGGGACGACCGAGGTGGCCGAATGACGCGCCAAGTCCAATGAGCAGCATGACTTCGGCAACGAACAGCGTTGTGCTGACGTGACTGGCAGCGAGCGGCATGCCCGCGAGCAGCACCAGCGCAAGCGTCACGACCAGCCCCTGCGCGGCACCCGCAATCGTCGTGAAGATCACGACTGAAAATGCCGGGTTCATAGCGTGTTACTCCTCGTGGTGTCGCCCGCCACCGCGGTGATCCGGCGCGGCAGATACTGGTTGGCCGGCTGGGTTTCCCACTCGGGCATCAGCGAATAGCCACCCCGCTCGCGGATCGCGATCGACACCTCGGAATTGGGGTCCTTCACGTCGCCGAACAGGCGCGCACCGGTCGGGCAGGCCTTGACGCACGCGGGCTTGCGGTCTTCCTTGGGCAGATGCTCGTCGTAGATGCGATCCACGCACAAGGTGCATTTCGTCATCACCTGGCGCTCTTCGTCAATCTCGCGCGCACCGTATGGACAAGCCCATGCGCAGTACTTGCAGCCAATGCACTTGTCGTAATCCACCAGCACGATGCCATCGTCCTTGCGCTTGTAGCTGGCGCCCGTGGGGCACACCGGCACGCAGGGCGGGTCTTCGCAATGCAGGCAGCTTTTGGGGAAGTGGATGGTGTCGGTGCCGGGAAAAGTACCGGCCTCGTAGGTCTGCACCCGGTTGAAGAAGGTGCCGGTGGGGTCGGCGCCGTAAGGTCTTTCGTCCGCCAGCGGCCCCGCGCTGCCGGAAGTATTCCACTGCTTGCATGAGGTGACGCACGCATGACAGCCCACGCACACATTCAGGTCAATCACCAGCGCGAGTTGTTTCGCGAGTGTTTCTCCCAGCTGGGCGCGTGCACCCGCCGGCGGATGCGCCGCGGGTTGGCTGTTAACCGGCGCTGGCGCTTGGGCGACCGCGTTGGGTTGAAGAAGTTCTCGCAGCCACTGGATCATGATTGCTTGCGCCCCGCGAAGTAGGTCAACACACGTGCGGCCTTGCCCAGCACCCCCGGCGCGGCCGGAACGCTGGCGATTTGGGGGAAGGACTCTTGCGGCTCTTGCGGTTCGGCCGCACGGATGCGCACGCGCACGTCGTACCAGCCGGCCTGGCCGGTGACGGGGTCGGAATTGCTGATGGTTTTTCCGCCCCTGGGTCCGTCAAACGGCAGCACTTCCGAGATCAGGTGGTTCAACAGAAAGCCCTTGCGCGCTTCGTCGGCACCGGGTGCGAGCTGCCAGGCACTGTCGGCCTTGCCAATCGCGTTCCAGGTCCAGACCGTGCCAGGCTCGACCGCCTCGCTATAGCGCAGCATGCAGCGCACCTTGCCCCACTGGCTCTCGACCCAGCACCAGCCACCGTCAGGAATGCCCGCGGCCTGCGCCGTCAGCGGGTTGACGTGCAGATAGTTGTGACTGTGAATCTGGCGCAGCCAGGCATTCTGCGAATCCCAGGAGTGGTACATCGCCATGGGTCGCTGCGTGATTGCATTGAGCGGATACGCATCGAGGTCGGTTGCCGCCTCTTCGAGCGGCGCGTACCAGAACGGCAAGGGATCGAAGTAGGTATTGATGCGCTCGCGCAGTTCCTCGGGCGGTTGGCGGCCGGGGCTCTTGCCTTGTGCCGCAAGCCGAAAGCTCTGCAGCGTGTCGGAATAGATCGCCAGCTGCACGGGGTCATTTTTCTGGCGCCAGCCTTTTTCCTTCGCGAAGTCCAGGTACTCCCGATTCCAGTTGCGCATGTAGTGCATGCTCTCGGGCATGTGGTACTGGAACACGCAGTTGTTCTGCGCGTACGCCTCCCACTGCTTGGGGTTGGGCTCGCCACGCAGGTGCTGGTCGCCGTCCTTGCCGCGCCAGCCCATCAGGAAACCGATGCCGGGTTGCGGCTGGAAGTTGACGATGAAGTCTGGATAGCCGCTGAACCTGCGCCCGCCCTCGGCTGTCGTGAAGGCCGGGAACTTCAGGCGCGACGCGAGTTCGATCAGCACCTCCTGGAACGGCTTGCATTGGCCGGTTGGCGGGACGACCGGCACACGCACCGAATCGACCGGCCCGTCGAATTCGGAGATCGGCCGGTCCAGCATGCTCATCACGTCATGGCGTTCGAGGTAGGTGGTGTCGGGCAAAACCAGGTCGGCAAAGGCCACTGTCTCGCTTTGAAACGCATCGCAGACGACCAGGAAGGGGATCATGTACTCGCCCTGCTCGTCCTTGCGGTTCAGCATCTCGCGCACGGCCATCGTGTTCATGCTGGAGTTCCAGGCCATGTTGGCCATGAAGATCAGCAGCGTGTCAATGCGGTACGGGTCACCCTTGACCGCGTTCGTGATCACGTTGTGCATCAGGCCGTGCGCTGACAGCGGGTGCTCCCAGGAAAACGCATGGTCAATCCGGATCGGCGTGCCATCGGGGTTGATCGCGAGCTCGTCGGGGTTCGCCGGAAAGCCCAGCGGCGCGGCATTCAGCGGCGTGTTCGGCTGGATCATCTCCGGCGAGTTGAACGCGCGGTAGTTCGGCACGATGTGGCGCGGGTACGGTGCCTTGTGGCGAAAGCCGCCAGGCGCGTCGATGGTGCCGAGCACGCTCATCAGCACCGCGAGCGCCCGCACGGTCTGGAAGCCGTTGGAGTGCGCCGCCAGGCCGCGCATCGCGTGGAACGCGACCGGGCGCGCCTGCGTGCTCGGATGCACCTTGCCCCAGGCGTCGGTCCAGGGAATCGGCAGTTCGAAGGCCTGTTTCAGCGCCGTGTCGCCCATCTCGCGGGCAAGCTTGCGGATGCGCGCCGCATCAATGCCGGTGATCGCGCAGGCCCACTCGGGCGTGCAGCTTGCGACACGATCACGCAGCAACTGGAAGGCGGGCGCCACACGGGTGCCGTCGGCCAGCGCATAGTGCCCTTCGAGCGCTGGATCGCAACCATCGGCGATACCTTCGGGGTACGCGTTCAGGATCGTTGCGCTGGCCTTGTCCCACACCAGCTTGTTGTGCGGGTGGCGGCCATCGCCTGGCGGTCCCTTCTCGGGGTTCGGATCGAACGCGAACAGGCCCTGTCGCTCGCAGTCGTCGAGCACAACCAGCTGCGGCGCGTTCGTGAAGCGTTTCAGGAACGCGTGATCGATCAGGTCGTTCGCGATCAACTCGTGCAATAACGCCATCAACAGCGCGCCGTCAGTGCCTGGCTTGATCGGGATCCACTCGTCGGCGATGGCGGAGTAGCCGGTGCGTACCGGATTGATCGAGATGAAGCGCCCGCCCGCCCGCTTGAACTTGGCTATGGCGATCTTCATGGGGTTGCTATGATGGTCCTCAGCGGTGCCGATCATCACAAACAGCTTGGCGCGATCCAGATCGGGGCCGCCGAATTCCCAGAAGCTGCCGCCGACGGTGTAGATCATCCCGGCTGCCATGTTCACCGAACAGAAGCCCCCATGCGCGGCGTAGTTGGGCGTGCCGAACTGGCGCGCGAACAACCCGGTCAAGGCCTGCATCTGGTCACGGCCGGTGAACAGCGCGAATTTCTTCGGGTCGGTCGCGCGGATCTTGCCCAGGCGCTCCGTCAGCATCGCGAGCGCACGCTCCCATGAGATCGGCTCGAACTCTCCGGCGCCGCGTTCGCTGCCCGGCTTGCGCAGCAACGGTTGTGTCAGGCGCGCCGGCGACAGCTGCTTCATGATGCCGGATGCGCCCTTGGCGCAGATCACGCCCTGGTTCAGCGGGTGGTTCGGATTGCCGTCGATGTAGCGCACTTCGCCGTCGCGCAAATGCACGCGGATGCCACAGCGGCACGCACACATGTAGCAGGTGGTGGTCTTGACCTCGGTCTTCGCCGTGGGCGTCAAGGATGCCAGCGGGTCGTGAACGGGCTCGGGGGAAAGAAACTTGAACACCTGGACTCCTCGGGTTGGTCCGCAGTTGAGCTAGTCGGCTGTTGCGTCGGATGCGGCCAGCACGGCCAAGGCCACCGATGCGATGCGTGACTGCAGCGAATCGGCGCGCGAGGTCAGCACGATCGGCACCCGGGCACCGAGCACCAGGCCGGCGCAATCACCGCCGCCGATGTAGTTGAAGCTCTTGTAGAGCATGTTGCCAGCGTTCAGGTCGGGCATCAGCAGCAGATCGGGGTCGCCCGCGACACGCGAGTCGATCTTCTTGATGCGCGCCGCATCGAGCGAGATCGCGTTGTCGAAGCCGAACGGCCCCTCGATGATGGCGCCGGGCCAGGCGCCATGCTGCGCCATCTCGACCAGCGCCTGTGCATCCAGCGTCGCGGGAATGGCCGGATTCACCGTTTCCACCGCCGCGACGATGCCGACCTTTGGGTGGTCAATGCCCATTTTTTGCAGCAGCGCAATCGCATTGCCCAGGATGTCGCGCTTGGTCACCAGGTTCGGCTGGATGTTGACCACGCAATCGGCCAGCAGCAGCAGCTTGTGATAGCGCGGCAGGTCGAACACGAACGCATGGCTGATGCGCTTCTCGCCGCGCAGGCCGGTAGCCTTGTGCACGATGGCCGACATCAGCTCGTCCGTGTGAAGCGAACCCTTCATCAGCGCGTCGACCGCACCGTCGCGCGCCATCGCCATTGCGCACAGCGCAGCTTCGGGGATGGCATGACCGGTCTGCACGATCTCAAACCGGCGCACATCCACCTGCGCGGCGTCGCCGGCCCTCTCGATCGCCTCGCGCGGGCCAATCAGCATCGGGCGTGCGATACCCGCATCGGCGATGAGCACTGCGGCGTCGAGCGCCAGCGCATCGCACGGGTACACGATGCCCACACGTGACTCCCCCAGCGTGGCCGAAAGCTCGCGTGCCCGTGTCACGAGCGCGGCCAGCCGCGGGTGCGTTGGCTGCGGCAAAGCGTGCGGCCCCAAGCGATCCCCGATCAGACGTAGTCTTTGTACTTGTCGAGAAAGCGCACGGGTTTCGATAGCGCATCGCGGCGGAATGGGTCGCCCAGCTCGCGCGTGCACATGATTTCAATCACGGTCGTCTTGCCGTGGTTCATCTGCGCATCGATCGCCTTCTTCAGCGCCGGGCCGACGTCCTCAAGCTTGTCGACGACCACTCCTTCAGCACCCATGGCGACCGCAATGCCGGCAAAGCTTGTATTGTCAAGCTCTCCAGCGACAAAACGGCGGTTATAGAAGTCAACCTGATTCTTCTTTTCGGCGCCCCACTGGCGATTGTGGAACACCACGGCCGTGACGGGAATGTCGTGGCGCACGCAGGTCATGATCTCCGACATGCTCATGCCCCATGCGCCGTCGCCAGCGTAGGCAATGGCGGGGCGGTCCGGCGCAGCGCATTTGGCCCCGATGATGGTGGGCAGTGCGTAACCGCAGTTGCCGAAGCTCATGGGAGCGAAGAAGCTGCGTGGCTCCTCGAAGCGCAGGTAACTGTTCGCCACCGAGTTGATGTTGCCGATGTCTGTCGACACCATGACCCGCGGCGGCATGGCCTTTTCCAGCTCACGCAGCACTTGGCGCGGGTGCAGCCAGTTGCCGGGTTCGCTCTTTTGTTCTTCGATCATGTCAAGGCTGAACGCATCCTTTTCGTGCGTCCACTCGGTCAGTTCCTTTTCCCAGGCGTCCTTCTCCGATTTGATGGTCGCGGCGCGGGCGGTCCTGGTGGCGTCGCACGCGAGCGTCTTGCCTTCGAGTCGCTGGGTCAGCGCCACCGCGGCGGCCTTTGCATCGCCGTGAATACCCACGGTGATCTTCTTCACGAGTCCGAGGTTGGTGTGATCCGCCTCGACCTGGATGATCTTCGCGTCCTTCGGCCAATAGTCCATGCCGTGCTGCGGCAGTGTGCCGAACGGGCCCATGCGCGAACCCAGCGCGATCACCACGTCGGCCTGGGCGATCAGCTTCATCGCCGCCTTCGAGCCCTGGTAACCCAGCGGACCGGCCCACAGCGGGTGGCTGGCCGGGAATGCGTCGTTGCGCAGATAGCCGGTCACGACCGGCGCGCCCAGGCGCTCGGCGAGCGCCTTGCACTCTTGCACCGCATCACCCATCACCACGCCGCCGCCGGCCAGAATGACCGGGAACTTCGCGGCAGCCAGCAGCTCCGCTGCGGCGCTCAGGCTCTTCTCCCCCCCGGCGCCGCGCTCCACGCGCATCGGCTTCGGGATCTCGCAGCTGATCTCGCCGTAAAAATAGTCGCGCGGGATGTTCAATTGGGTCGGACCCATTTCCGAAATCGCACGGTCAAAGCAGCGCCCGGTGTACTCGGCCATGCGCTTGGGGTTGTTCACATGGCCCTGGTATTTGGTGAACTCCTGGAACATCGGCAGCTGGTTGGCCTCCTGGAAGCCGCCCAGGCCCATGCCCATGGTGCCGGTCTCGGGCGTGATCATCACGACAGGGCTGTGCGCCCAATAGGCGGCAGCGATCGCGGTCACGCAGTTGCTGATGCCCGGGCCGTTCTGGCCGATCACGACACCGTGGCGGCCGCTGACACGCGCATAACCGTCAGCCATGTGCCCGGCACCCTGCTCGTGCACGACGGGGATGAGGCGAATGCCGGCGGGCGCGAAGATGTCCATCGCATCCATGAACGCAGAACCCATGATGCCGAATATGTCCTTGACATCGTTGGCGACCATCGTCTCAACGAATGCCTCGGACGGGGTCATCTTTTGCGGGCCGCTGGCCACGGTGCGGGGAAGGGCGGATTGCTTGCTCATGGTCTGTCTCCTGTCTGGCTCACGATGGATTGGCGATTTTTAAAATCGGTACGAAAAGTTCCATTATCTATATTTCCGTGTGAATTCTAGGCCTTCAATTCTCGCAGGTCAACATAAAATCCCGAAAAATAGAATGAATTCGACAATTTATTGGAATATGAATACCATACAGCCTTATGAAAGCGGTAAAAGTGGCAACTTCAGAAACGCCTGAGATCAATGGCGATACCCCGACCCTGCGCCTGTTTTCGCTGCTGGAGGCCATCGCATCCAAAGACCAGCGGTTCTCGTTGCAAAGCCTGGTAGAAGACACCGGCCTGCCCAAACCCACCCTGCATCGCATGCTGCAACAGCTCGAAAGCGCGTCGATCCTGCAGCGCCATGGAGATGGACGGCACTACAGCACCGGGGTACGCTTGCGGCGCCTGGCCGAAAATCTGCTGCTCAACAACACCTACCACGGCGCTCGGCACGTTGTCTTGCGCCATCTGGTGGAGGAAGTGGGCGAGAGCTGCAACATCACTGCGCTCAATGGCAGCGAAGTGGTGTACCTGGACCGCGTCGAAACCGCCGCACCACTGCGGTTTTATCTGCACCCCGGCTCACGCGTGCCCGCGCATTGCTCAGCCAGCGGCAAGCTGTTTTTGGCCCAGATGACACCGGCGCAGCGCCGCCGTTTGCTGGCGCACGCCCCGCTCACCCAGTACACACCCAAGACCGTAACCGACCTGGACCAGATCGAACAGGAATTGAAGAACGTCCGGCGAGACGGATTTGCGCTCGACAACGAGGAGTTTTTGCCCGGGCTTCTGTGTGCCGCGGTGCTGGTGCCAGCGCCTGGCGCACGCTCGAACCTGTGCGTTGCCGTGCAGGCCCCGATCATGCGGCTCACACCCGACAAAGCCTTGCAGATGCTGCCGGCACTTCAACGGGCGGCCGTGGCGTTGAGCAACATCGAAGCGGATACCGGGTCGGCACCCGGTGCCGGTGATTGAAACGCCGCAAGAACACGCGCCAAGGAACAGGAAACGCACTGTGATCGAAAGAACCGCCATCCAGCCCGACCAGATGATTTCCGTGCGCGATGTGTTCGGCATCGACTCCCCCCTGAGGGTTCCAGCGTTTGGCGAGCGCAACGAGCATGTTCCCGAAGTCGACGCCGTTTATCGTTTCAACCCGGACGTCACGCTGGCCATTCTGGCCGGCTTTACCCGGAACCGCCGCGTCATGGTTCAGGGCCTGCACGGCACCGGCAAGTCGACCCACATTGAGCAGGTTGCCGCCCGTCTGAACTGGCCCTGCGTGCGCGTGAACCTGGACGGCCACATCAGCCGGCTCGACCTGGTGGGCCGCGACGCCGTGGTGCTGCGCGACGGCCAGCAGGTCACCGAGTTTCAGGAGGGCATCGTCCCTTGGGCGCTGCAGCGCCCCATGGCACTGATCTTCGATGAGTACGATGCCGGGCGGCCCGACGTGATGTTCGTGATCCAGCGTATCCTGGAGCAGGGCGGCCATTTCACGCTGCTTGACCAGAACAAGGTGATCCGCCCGCATCCATGTTTCCGGCTTTTCGCCACCTCGAACACCGTCGGCCTGGGCAATCTGAATGGCCTGTACCACGGTGCGCAGCGCCTGAACCATGCGCAGATCGATCGCTGGAACATCGTCGCGACACTGAACTACCTGAGCGCACCCGAAGAGATCGCCATCGTCGCGGCACGCGTGCCCTCGCTCGCCGATGCGGGGAACCGCGCGCTGCTTGAGGCCATGGTCGCGGTCGCGGACCTGACCCGCAAAGGCTTCGCCGCGGGCGACCTGTCAACGCTGATGTCGCCACGCACCGTGATCACCTGGGCCGAGAACATCGAGATCTTCCGCGATCCGGCGACCGCCTTCCGGTTCTCGTTCGTCAACAAGTGCGACGAGGCCGAACGTCCCGTCGTGGCGGAATACTTTCAGCGCTGCTTCAACCGCGAGCTGGACGAGTCCTACCAGCACGAGGCCCGGTGACGAGCCAAGGCACATGGGCGAAGCACAAGCCGCGGCGCGGCACCAGCAGAGGGTCGAGGAACTGTGCGCCGCGGCGATCCGCGCGCTGAGCGGCGAGGCCGACCTGCACTTCCGGGGCCGGCGACTGCACCGCGGCAGGCAGGTGCTGCCTCTTTTCTCGCCCCACCTGCACCCCTCCCTTGACGAGGATGACTTCGGCTCGTTCCGCGGCGCGGCCGATGGCCTGGCGTTGCGGCTGGCGCATTCGGATGCCGCACTGCATCGCCAACTGTGCCCCCTCCATCCGATCGAGCGGCTGCTGTTCGAGATGCTGGAGCAAATTCGCGTCGAATCGCAGGTGCCCCCAGGCATGCCCGGTGTCACGCACAACCTGCGGCACCGCTACCGCCAGTGGGCGCTGGCCTTCCACCGCTCGCGCCTGACCGAAAGCGCGCGCGGCATCCTGCTCTACACCGTGGCGCAGATTTGCCGCGCGCGCGTCACCGGCGAGCCGGTGGTCGAGGAAACTGAAGACCTGATCGAGGCCACCCGAGGCGCGATCGCGCCGGTGCTGGGACATGACCTCGCCGGCCTGCGGCGGCACCGCGGCGACCAGGTGGCCTATGCACGCCATGCCCTGGCGATCGCCAGGTTGATCGCCACGATGGTCCGCGCGGCGGATGCCGAGCAAGACGACGGCGGCGGCAGCACCGGGACCGACGACCCTGACCGCGCCGCATTCAGCGTCATGATGGACTTCGATGCCGAGGTCGAGGGCGGTATCGCCGCCGTCGTGAGCGGCCACAGCCTCGTGCTCGAAGGCGACGACGGCCGCTACAAGATCTTCACGACCGCCTATGACCGCGAGGTGACGGCCAGCTCGCTGGCGCGGCGCGAAGTATTGCGCGCGTACCGCGTACAGCTCGACCATCGCATCGCCGGCCAAGGCCTGAACATCCCGCGCCTGGCGCGCGAGTTGAAGGCGCTGCTCTCGCAACCCACCCAGGATGGCTGGGACAGCGGGCAGGAAGAAGGCCGCATCGATGGCCGCCGCCTGGCGCAGCTTGTGGCGTCGCCCACGGAGCGGCGGCTGTTCCGCGCCGAGCGCGAGGAACCCGTTGCGGACTGCGTCCTCACCTTTCTGATCGACTGCTCGGGGTCGATGAAGCAGCACATGGAGTCCGTCGCGATGCTGGTCGACGTGTTCGTGCGCGCGCTCGAACAGGCTGGCGTGGCCAGCGAGGTGCTGGGCTTCACCACCGGCGCCTGGAACGGCGGCCGGGCCCAGCGCGACTGGCAACGGGCAGGTCGACCCAGGCACCCGGGCCGCCTCAACGAAGTCTGCCACATGGTGTTCAAGGACGCCGACACGCCCTGGCGCCGCGCGCGGCCCGACATCGCCGCGCTGCTCAAGGCCGACCTGTTGCGCGAGGGCATCGACGGCGAAGCGGTCGAGTGGGCCTGTCGCCGCCTGGACGGCCGCGCCGCGCAGCGTCGCCTGCTGCTTGTGATTTCCGATGGTTGTCCCATGGACGGCGCCACCAACCTCGCCAACGACGTGCACTATCTCGACCACCACCTCCAGGACGTCTTGCTGCGCCAGGAGCGGGCCGGCCGAGTCGCGATCTTCGGCATCGGCGTCGGGCTGGACCTGAGCCCGTATTACGCGCGCAGCCAGGCGCTGGACCTGTCGTCGACGCTGGGCAACGGTGTGTTCCGCGAGATCCTCGCGATGATCGGCGGACATGCACGGCGCTGAAGGGTCGGGGCGATTGCCGATTGACAGCGACACGGGCACTGTTTATAGTCGTTCCATATATTCATACGGCGTTCTGCATACTGGAACAACAGGGATATCTCCATGGACTCCACTCTAGCCAAGGGGCTTGCAGTTCTCGATTGGCTGGCGCGTCAGCAGCGCGACTGCCGCGTCGCCGATGTTGCGCATGCCTTTGGCCTCGGGCGCAGCAACGCGCATCGCACGCTGCAGACGCTGGTGGAGTGCGGCTGGGCGGTGCAAAACGCCGCCACCAGCACCTACCGACCCAGCCTGCGGCTGTTCGAGCTGGGCGCGCTGGTCGAGGGCGCTGTCGATCTCAGGATACTGCTGCGTCCGCACCTTGCCGTTCTGGCACGCGCCAGTGGTGAAGCCATCCACCTTACCGTACTCGAGGGGGCGGAGATCGTCTACCTCGACAAGTTCGACAGCCCGCTCCCGGTGGCGGCCTATTCACGCATCGGCGGACGCGCGCCCGCCTACTGCGTCGCTTCTGGCAAGGCCTTGCTCGCCGCGCACGGTCATGACACCGATTCGCTGCGGGCCTTGCTCGGCGTATTGCAGCCGCATACGTCCAACACGATTACCGATTTCGACGCACTGCAAGTCGAACTGGCACGCACGCGAACACGCGGCTGGGCCGAAAACCGCGAGGAATGGCGCCTCGGCGTCTGCGGTCTCGGTGCGCCGGTGTTCAACGCGCGCGGCGAACCGGTGGCGGCCGTCGGCATGAGCGTGCCGTCGATCCGCTTCACCCGGGCGCAGGCACGCGCGCTAGCCGCACAGTTGACCCTTTGCGCGCGCGACGCCAGCCAGACACTTGGTTACCACCCCCCTGAAGGCGAGGCCACATCGCCACGCTCAATCGCCACCAACCGGAGACATCCATGAACCTGTTATCCACACGCCGGCGGACGCTGGCCGCGGCAGCGCTCGCCACACTGGGTTTCGCAACGCCTTGGGCAGCCCATGCCCAAGCTGGCGCCTACCCGGACAAACCGATTCGCTTCCTGGTGCCCTACCCGCCGGGCGGCGGCACCGACGTGATCGCGCGCATCGTCCAGGAGCGATTCCAGGCCACGCTCGGCCAGCCGGTCGTGATCGAGAACAAGGGCGGCGCTGGCGGATCAGTCGGAACCGAGATGGCCGCCCGGTCCGCGCCCGACGGCTACACCGTGCTGTTCACGCTGAGCTCGCACACCATCAACCCGGCCATTTTCCCCAAGCTGTCGTTCGATACAGCCAAGGACTTCGAGCCGGTTGGCACCGTGGCCTCGCTGCCGCAAATCCTGGTGGCCAACCCGCAGCTGCCCGTCAGCAACGTGGCCGAATTGATCGCACTGGCCAAGGCCAAGCCGGGAACGCTCTCCTTTGCGACCGTGGGCAACGGCTCGCCGGGACACCTCGCGGGTGAACTTTTCATGATCCGCACGGGCACCAAGATGACGCACATCCCCTACCGGGGCGGCGGCCCGGCCATCACCGACGTGATCGGCGGCCAGGTGCCCCTGCTGTGGGTGTCGATTCCCGCCGCCGCGCAGTTCGTCAAAACCGGCAAGCTCAAGGCGCTGGGCGTCTCCACGCTCAAACGCAGCGCCGCCTTCCCCAGCGTGCCGACGCTGCAGGAAGCCGGCGTGCCGGACTTCGAGGTGGATTCCTGGTACGCGATGTTCGTTCCGGCCAAGACACCCAAGCCCATCATCGACAAGCTGAACCGGGCGCTGAACACCGTGGTGGCCGATCCAATGATCCGCGAAAAGCTGCTCGCCCAAGGCAGCGAAGCGGTGGGTGGAACGCCGCAGGCGCTGGGCAAGATCGTCACGGCCGAATTGACAAAGTGGGCCAAGCTGGCCAAGGACGCCAACATCAAGGCGGATTGAGATGAATGCAACACAGAACGAAATCGAAACCCTCGTCGGGGAACTTGTGGCGCGCGCGCGCGCCGCGCAGCGCCTGGCCGAGGGCTACGATCAGGCCCGCATCGATGAGCTCGTCGCGGCGGCCGGCTGGGCGATTGTCGAGCCGGGCCGCAATCGCGAGCTGGCCGAATTGGCGGTGGCGGACACCGGCATCGGCAATGTCGAGGATAAAGTGCGCAAGAACCACCGCAAGACCCTCGGTCTGTTGCGCGACCTGCGGGGTGCAAAGTCGGTCGGCGTGATCGCCGAGGACAGGGCGTTGGGCCTGACCGAGATTGCCCGTCCGGTCGGCGTGGTCTGTGCCGTCACGCCGTCCACCAACCCGGCGGCGACACCGGCCAACAAGATCATCAACGCACTGAAGGGGCGCAACGCGGTGATCGTGGCGCCGTCGCCCAAGGGCTGGACGACGAGCCACCGGCTGATCCAGTTCATCCATGCCCAGTTCGACCGCATCGGCGCACCGCGCGACCTGGTGCAGCTGCTGCCCTCGCCGGTGAGCAAGGCCTCGACTCAGGCGCTGATGCGTCAGTGCGACCTGGTGGTGGTCACCGGTTCACAGGCCAACGTGCGCGCCGCCTACGCGAGCGGCACGCCGGCGTTCGGCGTCGGTGCGGGCAATGTGGCCGGTATCGTCGACGAGACAGCCGATGTGAATCTGGCGGCTGAGCGAATCCTGCGCTCCAAGACCTTCGACAATGCGACCAGCTGCTCATCGGAGAACAGCCTGGTACTGGTCGATGCGGTACGCGAGCGCGCCATCGCCGCGCTGCGCGAGCGCGGCGCCGTGCTGCTCAGCGGCATGGAGAAGGCGCGGCTGCAAGCGCTGATGTGGCCAGACGGCAAGCTCTCATCTGCGGTCATCGGCCAGTCCGCCACCGTGGTGGCCGAGCGTGCCGGCTTGGCCGACATCGCCGCGCGCGCGCCGACCATGCTGCTGGTGGAAGAAGACGGCTTCGGTGATGCACACCCGTTCTCGGGCGAGAAGCTCTGCCCGGTGCTGACGCTGTACCGAGCCGGCGATTTCGCGCAGGCCATGTCCATCGTCGAACGCATCTACGCCTACCAGGGCGCCGGCCATTCGGTCGGCCTGCACAGCGCGAAGCCGGAACGCGCGCTGCAGCTTGGTCTGACGCTGCCGGTCTCGCGCGTGATCGTCGATCAGGCGCATTGCATCGCCACCGGCGGCAGTTTCGACAACGGCCTGCCGTTTTCCCTGTCGATGGGCTGCGGCACCTGGGGCAAGAACAACTTCTCCGACAACATGAACTACCGGCACTACCTGAACATCACGCGCATCTCGCGGCCGATCCCCGAGCGCGTGCCGAGCGAGCGCGAGATCTTCGGCACCTTGTTTGACAAGTACGGACAGGCATGAGCAGCACCGTTCGTGAACTGATCGAGCGCCAGGCCGCGCTGCAACCGCATGCGACCTTCGCCACCGACGGCGATGGCCGCGGCACCATCACCTATGCCGAACTCGCGCGCGCCTGCAGGCAGGTCAGCGCGCTGCTGCGCTCGCACGGCTCGCAGCCGGGCGACACGGTCGCGGTCATCATGCCCAATGGCTTGCAGACCCTGCGCCTGCTGCTCGGCGCCATGCATGGCGGCTGGTGCGTGAACCCGATCAACCTGCTGTCGCAGCCCGATCAGATGCGCTACGTGCTCGGGCATTCCGACTGCAAGGTGGTGCTGGTCAGCGCCGAATGGGAGCAGCCGGTGCGAGGCATGCTCGCCGGCATCGGGCGCGAGGTCGTGCTGCTGGTCAGCGAGCCCGATGCCGACGGTCTGCCTGACGAGGAAGCACAGACACCACCGCCCGCACCCGATGCGCTCGCGCTGCTGATGTACACCTCGGGCACGACCGGAAGACCCAAGGGCGTGATGCTGACGCAGGCCAACCTGGCGGCAAACGCCTTGGCGATCAGCGCCGAGCATGACCTGGGCCCTGCTGACCGCGTGCTCGCCGTGCTGCCGCTCTACCACATCAACGCCTTCGCCGTCACCATGCTCGCGCCACTCGCGCATGGCGGCAGCCTCGCCATGCCGCCGAAGTTTTCCGCCGCGCGCTTCTGGGCACAGGCGAGCGAGCGCCGGTGCACCTGGATCAACGTCGTGCCGACGATGATCTCCTACCTGCTCGAAGGCGCCGCGCCGCCGCGCGAGCAGCTCGCGCGCATCCGTTTTTGCCGCTCGGCATCGGCCGCCTTGCCGCCGGAACACCTGCGCGCTTTCGAAACCAGGTTCGGCATCGGCATCATCGAGACCATGGGCCTGACCGAAACCGTGGCGCCCTCGTTCTCGAATCCGCTTGATCCATTGCAGCGCAAGCTCGGCGCGGTAGGTCGGGCCTCGGGCTGCGAAGCACGGGTGATCGATGCGAACCTTGCGCTCGTGCCCGACGGCCAGACCGGCGAGATCGCGATCCGCGGCCCCAACGTGATGCGCGGCTACTACAAGAACGACGAGGCCACGCGCGCCAGCTTCACGCCCGATGGCTGGCTGCGCACCGGCGACCTGGGCCACCGCGACAGCGACGGTTTCTTCTTTGTCACCGGCCGCATCAAGGAACTGATCATCAAGGGCGGCGAAAACATCGCACCGCGCGAGATCGACGAGGCCCTGCTGCGCCACCCGGCCGTGCAGGACGCGGCTGCCGTCGGCATCCCGGACCGCCACTACGGCCAGGAAATCATGGCCTGCGTCGTGCTGCGCCCCGGCCATGCGGTGGGCGAGGCGGCCCTGCGCGACTTCTGCCTCGAACAGCTCGGACGCTACAAGACACCCAAGGTCCTGCGCTTCGTGACCGAACTGCCGCGCGGACCGTCGGGCAAGGTGCAGCGTCTGAAGCTGCTCGACACACTGGCATGAATCGCCCACACGGTTTGTTACAGCGATACGGAGTGAATTCAATGCATACTCTCCTCGGAACCCGAGATAAAAGGAGGCGCCATCATGAAACATTTTCTCGCTGCCTTGGCATTGGCCGGCTTCGCAGCCGCGGCATCCGCGCAAATCGTCATTGGGCAGACGGCCAGCTTTAGCGGCCCGGTGGCCGCCGGCGTCAAAGAGGCAGCGGAGGGTGCCAAGCTCTACATCGACTCGGTGAATGCGCGCGGGGGCGTCAATGGCCAGACGATCGAACTGTTGTCGATGGACGACAAGTTCGACCCCAAGCTGACCGTCGAGAACGCCCGCATTCTGATCGTCGAGAAGAAGGTGGTGGCCTTGTTTCTTGTACGCGGCACGCCGCAATCCCTGGCGCTCATGCCGCTGCTCGCCGAGTTTCGCGTGCCCTTGGTGGGGCCGTCCACCGGCGCGATGGCGCTGCACCAGCCGGTCAATCCCTACATCTTCAACGTGCGCGCCTCATACCAGATCGAGGCCGAGCGCGCCATCCAGCACCTGAGCCTGGTCGGCCTGGAGCGCATCGCAGTGCTGCAGGCCGACGACTCCTTTGGCGCCGATGTTGTGATTGGCGCGCTCGCCGGCTTCAAGACGGTGAACAAGCAGCCGGTGCTGCTGGAAAAGTTCAGTCGCGTCAAACCCGACTTCGGCCCGGTTGCGGCGAAGGTGGCAAAATCGAACGCGCAGGCCGTGCTGTTCATCGGCTCCGGCTCCATGGTGGCCGACGGCACCAACGCGATTCGCGCCGCGGGCTCCAGTGCGCAGATCGTCACCCTGTCGAACAATGCCTCCAGCGGCTTCATCAAGGACATGGGCAGCAACGCGCGCGGCACGATCGTGAGCCAGGTGTTCCCCTACGAGCGCTCCATCGCCTCGCCACTGGTGAAGGAGACACTGGAGCTCGCGAAGGCCAAAAACATCGATGGCATCTCGCCCGCGTTGATCGAAGGCTACGCCGCGGCCAAGGTGCTCGTGGAAGGCCTGCGCCGCGCCGGCGCCAACCCCACGCGCGACAAATTGATCGCCTCGCTGAATGGCTTGCGCAAGTTCGACATCGGCGGCATGGAAGTGAGCTACAGCCCCAGCAACCACACGGGGCTCAGCTTCGTCGACCTCTCCATCATCGGCGCCGACGGCAAGTTCCGGCGTTGAGCCGCAAGGTCACGCCCGGGCCCTCTCGGGCCTGTTCACGCGCGGCGTCTGGACCGAATCACCCTCGCTGCGCGCCGGCATCTGCTGCGCGTCATCAAGCAACGTGGCCATCCGCGCCCGGGCCGGATTTGACGCAAAATCCAAAGCAGAATCGGCCACCAGACCTTGTGAAACAAGCATAGCAAGCTATTATTTTCATAGCATCAAGGCATGAAGCCGAGATTCACCGGATGCCGACAGTGGATGGCCATTCAGTTTTTGGCGGCTTGCAGCACATCACGGGTCCGGATGGCTTCGCGCCGGGCGGCGCCAGCGTAGTCCGCCGCCGCCGAGGCGTAGAGCACCGCCCGCGAGGAATTCACGATGATCGGTGCCGTGGTCTCCTGGCCCGTGCCGCGCCAGCCGGCCTTCACCGTGGCCACCGCGTCCCCGCCCTGCGCGCCCACGCCGGGAATCAGCAGCGGCACGGTGGGCGCCACCGCGCGCACGCGCTCGATCTCGGCCGGATAGGTGGCACCCACCACGAGGCCGAGCTGGCCATTGAGGTTCCACGGCCCCTGCGCGAGCCGGGCCACATGTTCATAGAGCAGCGGCTCGCCCGGCACCGACGACAGGCGCTGGTTTTGCAGGTCGTCACCGCCGGGGTTGGAGGTGCGGCACAGCAAAAAGGCGCCTTTGCCCTCGAACTTGAGGTAGGGCTGCACCGAGTCAAAACCCATGAAGGGCGAGAGCGTCACCGCGTCGGCGCCGTAGCGCTCGAACGCCTCCACGGCGTACTGCTCGGCCGTGCTGCCGACGTCGCCGCGCTTGGCGTCCAGGATGATGGGCACCTGCGGCGCCGCGCGACGCAGGTGCGCCATCAGGCGCTCGAGCTGGTCCTCGGCCCGGTGCGCGGCAAAGTAGGCGATCTGCGGCTTGAAGGCGATCACGAGGTCGGCCGTGGCATCCACGATGGATGCGCAGAAGTCGTAGATTTTGCTGGCGTCGCCCTTGAGCTTCGCGGGAAATCTGGCCGGGTCGGGGTCCAGCCCCACGCACAGCATCGAGCCGTTTTGGCGCTCGGCGGCGCGCAGCATGTCAAGGAAGGTCATGTCCCATTGTAAGAAATTCCGTCCAACCGGCCGGACAAATCGCCCTGACAATGGACACCTATGCAATCGCTTTCCCGACGACAACTCACCGGCCTTGTTTTTCTCACGCTGCTCTGGGGCATCAACTGGCCCGTCATGAAAATCGGCGTCACCGACTACCCGCCGCTGACCTTTCGCATGCTCTCCATGTGGCTGGGCCTGCCGGTGCTGGCACTGGGGCTGGTGCTCATGAAAGCGCCCTTTCGCATCCCGCGCGCGCACTGGCGCGAGCTGTTCTGGCTGGCCGTGACCAATATGTTCATCTGGCACGCGCTGATCATCATCGCCGTCAAGTCACTGAGCAGCGGGCGCGCGGCCATCCTGGGCTACAGCATGCCGGTTTTTTCCGCCGTGCTGGGCGCCCTGCTGTTTGGCCACCGGCTCCCCGTGCGCGCCTGGGGCGGCGTGGCGGCCGCCGCCCTGGGCGTGCTGCTCCTGCTGTGGCACGAGCTCACCAACCTGGCCGGCAAGCCGCTGGGCGTGCTGTACGCGCTGATCTCGGCCCTGACCTGGGCGCTGGGCGTACACCTGATGCGCCGCACCAAGCTCACCGTGCCGACGCTGACTATCTCGTTCTGGATGACGGCCATGACGGCCGTCGTCATGACCGTGCTGGCCGTGCTGTTCGAGCGGTCGCAGTGGAAAATGCCGTCCGCCGCGAGCTGGGGCGCCATCGTCTTCAACGCGGTGCTGATCTTCGGCTTCGTGCAGACCCTGTGGCTCTCGCTCGCGCGCAACCTGACGCCGGTGGCCTCGACCCTGAGCGTGATGATGATTCCGATTCTGGGCGTGTTCAGCGGCGCCTGGTGGCTGGGCGAGGTGCTGCACTGGCAAGACTGGGCCGCCGTGCTGCTGATGGTGCTGGCCATCGGCTCGGTGCTGCTGCCGGCGCGCGGCATAAAGGCAACTGCCCGAATCCGTTGAAAGCCCTCAGAGATCGAGCACCAGCAACGGCGTCTTCGAGCGCGAACAGCAGGGCAGGAACTGGTCGTTCGCCGCCTGCTCCTCGGGCGTGAGGTAGCTGTCCTTGTGGTCCGGCACGCCTTCGAGCACACGCGTCAGGCAGGTGCCGCACACACCCTGCTCGCAGGACATCATGATCTCGACACCGGCGTCGGCCAGCGCCTGCGTCACCGTCTTGTCTTTCGGCACCATGACGATCCGCCCGGAGCTGGCCAGCTTGATCTCGAAGCTGGCGTCGCTGTCGGACTTGGCAACCTCGGCGCCGAAGAACTCATAGTGCAGCTGGCCCTCGGGCCAGCCCTTCTCACGCGCCGTGTTCAGCACCGCGTCCATGAACCCCTTGGGGCCGCAGACGTACAGGTGCGTACCGGCTTGCGGCCGGGCCAGCAGCTTGGTCAGGTCGAGTTTCTGCGCGGCGGCGCCGTCGTCGAAGTGGAACTGCACCTTGCCGGCGAAGTTCGAGGCCGCAATGCGCGCGTGAAACGCGGTGCGCTCGGGCGAGCGCGTGGCGTAATGCATTTCGAAATCCGCACCGGTGTTGGCCAGACGCTCGGCCATGCACAGGATGGGCGTGATACCGATGCCGCCGCCCAGCAGCAGGCTGCGTTTTGCATCGTGCGCCAGGGGGAAATGGTTCTTCGGCGTGCTGATCTGCAGCACGTCGCCCTCCTTCACCAGGTCGTGCACGGCCTTGGAGCCGCCGCGCGAGGCCGGGTCGCGCAGCACGCCGATCAGGTAGCGGTGCGTTTCCTGCGGGTCGTTGCACAGCGAGTACTGGCGTGTCATCACCTCGCCTGGTTTGGCGCCGGGCAGTTGCACATCGACGTGCGCACCGGCACCGAAAGCCGGCAGCGTGCTGCCGTCGGCCGCCACCAGCTCCAGCGTCACGATGTCCTGCGCTTGCACTGCCTTGCGGGCGACGCGGACCGAGAGCGTTGAGGCACTGCTGCTCATGTCGCGTCCTTACGCCTTGGCCTGCGCCTGTTCCTCGGCCACGATGCGGTCGATGATCTTGCGCGACTGCACACCACCGGCGTCGATGTTGAGCATCAGCAGGGCGCGCTGCGGATAGTCCAGCAGGTTCTTCTGCTGCTTCTCCAGCATCTCCAGGTCTTCGCCGAAGATCTTGCCCTGGCCATCGCGGATAGTGGCGGTCAGCGCCTTGTCGGTCGGGTTGAATTTGCGCGCCATGCCCCAGAAATAGTGGATCGAGGTTTCGGTCTCGGGCGTGATGAAGTCCACCACCACGCTGTAGGCTTTCTTGTCGTTGGGTGCGTCGTAGCCGCCGTGGCCCTGGTGCGCCACGCCCACTTCGATCATCACGTGGCTGGGCGGCGTGAAGCGGCAGATCTGCCAGCGGTCCACCGGCACGTCATCGGCCAGATTGTTGGCACGCAGCGCCATTTTCCAGAACGGGGGCGGCAGGATGCCGCTCATGAACCGGCTGGTCACCACCATGTCGCCTTCGACCGTGGTCTTGCACGGGGTCTCGTCGATTTCCTTCTGGCCGATGCTGGTGGAGTGCACGTAGGTTTCGTGCGTCAGGTCCATCAGGTTGTCGATCATCAGGCGGTAGTCGCACTTGATGTGGTACAGGCCGCCGCCGTAAGCCCACTCGGGGTTGTCGTACCACGCCATGTGTGGAATCTTGGCCTCGTCGGCCTGGGCGGCGTCGCCGGGCCAGACCCAGATGAAACCGTAGCGCTCGACCACCGGGAAGGCCTTGATGGCCGGGAAGCCGCGCACGCGCTGGCCCGGCATGGACACGGTCTTGCCGTCGCAGCCCATTTCCAGGCCGTGGTAGCCGCACACCAGCTTGCCTTCGCAGACGTAACCGAGCGACAGCGGCGCGCCGCGGTGCGGGCAGAAGTCCTCGACGGCGGCGACCTTGTTTTCCTCGCCGCGGTAGAACACGATGCGCTCGCCGCAGATGGTGCGGCCCAGCGGTTTCTCGTCAATCTCGCCAGGGGTGGCGGCAACGTACCAGGTATTTTTCGAAAACATGAGTGCACCTCGCGTGGTTAAAGATAGTCGGACGGAATCTGGATACCAGTCGGAGATTTTTATTCCGTATACTGAATGTGATTCATTGTACTGAATGAATACCAGCAACAAAAGCCCTGAAACTAAGTATTAACCCTTAACTTGGCCGGTTTTCCGACCGGCGGCGGGACGGGATGGCGCTTCAGGCCTTGCTCTTGCCTCTGACCCGGGCGGTGCGGGCTTCGTGGTCTTGCGGCTTGTTCTGCCGGTCGTGCAGGTGCACGAACTTGCGCAGCAGGCGCATGAATTCCTTTTGCTCGGCCGGCTCCAGGCTGCTCATCATGCCGCCGTACAGGATGTCCACGCCCGGCTTGAGCTCCAGCAGCACCTCCTCGCCGGCCGGCGTGAGCGAGAGGCGGCGCTGGCGGCGCGGCAGCACCTCGCGCAGGATCCAGCCCTTGGCCTCCAGCCGGGCAGCGATATCGGCCGTGGTCGAGGTGTCCAGCGCAATCAGCTGCGCCAGCGTCACCTGGTCGATGCCCGGGGTTTCATGCAGGGTGCGCAAAATGGCGTACTGGATGGGCGTGACGTGCCGGCCATGGACCTCATGGAATTTGGACACCGCAATCTGCTGGGCGCGGCGAATCAGGTGGCCCGGCTCGTCGTAAAGCTCGATGGAAGGCGGGGTGGCGACAGGTGGGGTCATGGGTCGGGGCCAGAAAAATGGATGCGTGGATTTTGCTCCAGCGCCGGCCCGTAGTGCTGCAACACGCGGTAACGCTGCCGCGCCTGTCCCGTGGATTCCATCAGCGCGTAGCCCGTCACCTGCCAGCCGAATGCCGGCCAGCGCGCTGGCGGCCTGGCCTGCGCGGCGCCGCGCGCCAAGGTGATGTGGGGGTGGTAGGGGCGCGTATCGGCGCGCAGACCCAGGCCCCGCAAGGCATGCCCCAGCCGCGCATGGAGTTCCCGCAGGGCCTCGGGGACCGCGATGGGCAGCAGCACCGCCAGGCCACGCGGCCAGAGCGCGGGCTGGCCCAAGCGCAGCTCGAACGGCGTCATGGGCACGGCCAGCTCCGCGCGCAGCGCGTCCATGCGCGGCCGGGGCAGCGAGCCGATGAAGTGCAGCGTCACATGCCAGTCGGCCGGCGCATAACGCGTGGCATCGGCATTCCACTGCCAGCTCTGGGCATGCGCGGCCAGTGCGGCCTTGTCAGCCTCGCCCGGGCACAGCGCGAGGAACAGCCGGGTGCTCACCGCTGCCGGCTGCGGCTCACTTGCTGACGCCTGCATCCTGCGCCAGCAAGGCTTGCAGCTGCTGCTTCCACCACTTGGCCTGGCCCGTAGTGCTGTGGCCGCGCGTGTCGGGGCTGGCGGGAATGAGGTAGAGGCTGCCGTTTTTCACGCGCTTCATTTCACGAGGGCCAATGACTTATTCCGCTGCAAAGTGCGAGCCGCGCCCCGCCCCTTGCCCATGATTGCGAGAATCTCGCCCCTGAGCCACTGCGCCCCCGCATCTCCGCTCGCCCGTGCATCCCAGCACAGCAGCATCTGGTACTTGGGCAGCACAAATGGCAGTTCTTGCACGTGCAGTTTGTCCGCATGCGTTTGCGCCACGCGCGAGGCCATCACGGCGGCATGGTCGCTATGCTGCAGCAGGTCGATGATCTGGGCAAAGCTGCTCACGGCAATCTGGGGCAGGCGCTGGCGGCCTGACTTGGCCAAGGTTTCGTCGATCACTTCTTCCAGCACGGACGCGCCATAGCCCAGAAAGACCTGCGGCGTTGCGCAAAAACTGTCCAGCGTGACGGCCTGGCCGGCCTGCGGATGATCGCGCCGCATCGCGTACACATAGTGGTCCTCGTACAGCGTCAGCACTTCCACGTCGCGCGGCGGGTGGATGCGCGCGATCATGCCCAGGTCCAGCTCGCCCTTGTGCAGCCGGTCGGCCAGCGGCCAGGTGCCGGGCGGCTCCCAGACGATGCGGATTTGCGAGCCGCAGGCCGCCAGCGCGCGGCCCAGCGCCGGCAGAACGAGGTGGCTCGCGTGGTCTGAGCCGGCAATGCGAAAAATGCGGGACGACTGGGCCGGGTCGAAAGGCTGGTCCGTGTCCAGCAGCGCGGCCACATCGGCCAGCACCTTCTCCACCTGCCCGGCCAGGGCCAGCGCCCGTCCCGTGGGCACGATGCCGTGGGCAGTGCGGGTGAACAGCGGGTCGGCAAAGGTTTCGCGCAGCCGGTTGAGGGAAGCGCTCACGGCGGACTGGCTCAGGAACAGGCGGGCGGCGGCGCGCGAGACGCTGCGCTCGCGCATGAGCGCGTCAAAGGTGCGCAGCATGCCGATGTCCAGGCTTCGGATATCACGCTGGTTCATATCTCATATCCAAACATTCGAATTGCCTTGTGCGCTTGAAGTATCGCATCATCATTTGCCTTAAATCAAAGACAGGAGACAAAGAATGACAAACAGCAGAAGGATTTTTATCGCGGGCCTGGCGGCCATGACGGGCGCGCCGCTGCTGGCGCAAGCGCCGCGCTTTCCCAGCAAGGTCATCCGCATCGTGCCCTTCGGCACCGCGGGCGGACCCATCGACACGATCGCGCGCGTGTATGCAGACAAACTGCAGCAACGCTGGGGCCAGGCCATCATCGTCGATGCCAAGCCCGGCGCCAGCGGCATCCTGGCCGCCGATTTCGTGGCCAAGGCGCCGCCCGACGGCTACACCGTGTTGTTCACCCTGCCGCTCACCCATGTGAACAACGCCATCCTGCACCCCAAGCTGCCCTACGACCCGGTCAAGGATTTCTCGCCGCTGTCCATGCTGGGCACGGGCGGCCCGATGCTGGTGACGCGCGCCAACGCGCCCTACAACAACCTCAAGGAGTTTGTGGAGTTCGCCAAAAAACAGAAGGTGATGAACTACGGCACCTGGGGCAGTGGTTCCACGGCGCACCTGTTCGGCGAGCTGCTCCAGCGCCAGACCGGAGCCAACCTGGTCCACGTGGGCTACAAGGCCGAGGCCGCGGCCCATAACGACCTGTTCGGCGAAGCGATCGATTTCGCCTGGGCCAACCCGTCCACCGCACGGGCCCACGCCCAGGGCGGCAAGATGAAGGCGCTGGGCGTGGCCGGCACGCGCCGCCTGTCCGTCATGCCCCAGGTGCCCACCTTCGCCGAGCAGGGTTTCCAGGGTTTTGACATCGACAGCTGGATCGGCGCGTACGCCCCGGCCAAAACGCCGCAGCCGGTGGTCGATGCCTGGGTCGCCGCGCTGCGCGAGATCACGCGTCAGCCCGATGTGTCAGCCCGGCTCATCGCCTTTGGTTTCGAGCCGCTGGGCAACAGGCCCGCCGAGTTCCTGGACCGGTACAAGGCCGACTACCCCCGCATGGCCGAGCTGATCAAGGCGGCCGGCGTGACCGCCGAATAAATCACCACGCAATCCACTGGAGTCAACATGAAGACCACTTCCGCCGAAACGCATGCACGCGTCATCCCGATCACCGTGGACACCGGCACCGCCCATGGCCGCTCCGAGCCAAGCCACAACAAGGAACTGACCGAAGTCGGCCCCGGCACGCCCATGGGCGAGTTGCTGCGCCGTTACTGGCATCCCGTCGGCCTGGTCGCCGATGCCACCGGTACGCCGCGCAAGGTGCGGGCCCTGGGTGAAGACCTGATCCTGTTTCGCGACAAGACCGGCCAGCCCGGCCTGCTGTACCCCCACTGCGCGCACCGCGGCACCTCGCTCTACTACGGCCGCGTGGAGGAGCGCGGCATTCGCTGCTGCTACCACGGCTGGCTGTTCGACGTGCAGGGCCATTGCGTGGAACAGCCTTGCGAGCCCGGCGGCGGGCGCGCGCGCGACAAGGTGCGCCAGCCCTGGTACCCGGTGCAGGAACTGTATGGCCTGATCTGGGCTTACATGGGCCCGCCCGAGAAAAAGCCCGTGTTGCCGCGCTATGAATGCCTGGACGTGCTGGGCGAGGGCGAGTTTCTGGAAGCCGACGACAGCAGCATTGGCGGCGGCGGGCCGCAAATCATCCCCTGCAACTGGCTGCAGCACTACGAGAACCTGGCGGACCCGTTCCACGTGGTGATCCTGCATTCATCGTTCAGCGGCACGCAGTTTGTCGAGCAGATGGCTGTGATGCCCGAAGTCACCTGGGAAACGCATGCGCACAGCGTGCGCACCATTTCGCTGCGCAAGCTGCCCGATGGCAAGACGCTGCGCCGCATCAGCGAGGCGGGTTTGCCCACGCTGCGCGTGATTCCCAGCCCGCGCCTCGGGCGCTTTGAGCGGGTCGAGTCATTGGGCTGGATTCTGCCGATCGACGACCACCACTTTCGCATCTACGTGGTGGGCCGCGTGCGCGAGCAAGGTGAGCTGGCAAAAATGCGCACCCGCATGAACGGCAAGCTGTGGGAGGAGATGACCGAGGAAGAACACCAAAAGAGCCCCAATGACATCGAGGCCATGGTCAGCCAGGGCGTGATTGCGAAGCATTCGGAAGAACATCTGGCCATGAGCGACCGCGGCATTGTGATGCTGCGCCGCCTGCTGCAAAAACAGGTGGATGCGGTGAAGGAAGGCACTGACCCGGCTGGCGTGAGCTTTGATCCCGACGCGCCACCCGTGCATTTTTCGGCCGGCAACTTCCTGGTGGACTGAGCCGCATGACGGTGGCATTTTCCGGTTTGTCCGTGCGGGTGGCGTTCAAGACCATGCAGACGCGGGACATCTGCAGCTTCGAGCTGATGGAGCCGCAGGGCGGTGCTCTGCCCCCGTTTTCTGCCGGTTCGCATGTGGACGTGCACCTGTCGGGCGAAAAACCGGGCCACGCCATCACGCGCTCGTACTCGCTGTGCAACAACCCGGCCGAGCGCCACCGCTACCAGATTGCCGTGCTGCGCGAGCCGGCTTCACGCGGCGGCTCGCAGGCCTTGCACGACCGGGTGCGGGTGGGCGACATGCTGGAAATCAGCACGCCCAAAAACCGCTTTGCGCTGATGCCCGACGCTGACCACAGCCTGCTGCTGGCCGGCGGCATCGGTGTCACGCCCCTGCTGTGCATGGCCGAGCGGCTGGCGGCCACCGGGGCGAGTTTTGAGCTGCACTACGGCGCGCGTTCGCGCGAGCACGCCGCGTTTGTGCCGCGCATGGCGGCATCGTCCTTTGCCGAGCGCGTGCGCTTTCACTTTGACGACGAAGCGCCCGCGCAGCGCTATGACCTGCCCGCCCTGCTTGCCGCGCCGCGCGCGGGCACGCACCTGTATGTGTGCGGCCCCAAGGGCTTCATGGATGCCGTGCTCGACACTGCGCGCGCCGCTGGCTGGCCGGCGACGCAACTGCATCACGAGTTTTTCTCGGCCGAACCGGCCAAGCCAGCCACGGGCCATGGTTTTTCCGTCAAGCTGGCCCGCTCGGGCCGGGTGGTGCCGGTGGGCCACGAGCAGACGGTGGTGCAGGCGCTGGCGGCCTGCGGCGTGGAGATCGTCACCTCGTGCGGGCAGGGCGTGTGCGGTGCCTGCCTGACACGCGTGCTGGAAGGCGAGCCCGAGCATCTGGATCTCTACCTCAGCGCCGAGGAACAGGCCGCCAACGACCAGTTCCTGCCGTGCTGCTCGCGCGCCAAAAGCGCGCTGCTGCTGCTCGATCTTTGACACGCTGGCTGGCGGCGCGCCGCTTCATGTCAAGCTGCTGAAGGAGCACCCATTTACATCGGGTCAGACATTTCTTGCCGCCGACTCGCGCGCTCTTTTCGCGCGCAGCACACGCTGCCGCCAGCGCACCAGGCCGACGGCATAAGCCATGTAATAGCCCGCGAGCAGCCCGAAGGCGGCCAGGGTGAGGGGGCTCTGCACGAAGTCCGACAGGGCAGGAGACGCCACCGTCTTGAGCGCATAGACCTCGACCAGGCGATAGAGAATGCGCACCACAAAAAGCAGCGACAGGGCGATGCCCAAGTGGGCATTGGGCGTGTAGAACAGGCCTTGCGGCGTTGGCTCGAAGCGTGTCAGGCGCAGGCCATAGACGGCCAGGCAGGCGCCCAGCAGCAGCCCGGCCGCCAGCCACCCCAGGCGCTCCACATGGGACTGCGCGGCGTAGATCAGCAGGAGCAGCAGCACGGGAAAAAGGGCCAGCGTGATCCACGGCCGCACCCGCGAGAGCCGCTGGCGGCCCACCATGCGGCGAAAGCGCGAATAAGCGCGCCACGCCAGCAGCGGCACGAGCAGCAGCAGGGCGAGGGTGGAAGGGGTGGGGGTTTGCATTTTTCTCTTGCTGGAAAAAGTCCCGGTAAAAGCTCAGGCCGGCTTGCCAGCATGCACCACGGCCCGCAGGATTTTGCCCTTGGCGCCCCGTTCCGCTCAGCGCGGCTCCCGCAACTGCCCCTGCGCCGCGCTGGGCGCCAGCGGGCTGGCCGGCGTGTCCACCAGTTCCCTGGCGTTCTCGACGAAATACTCGGTTTCCCCGAAGCAGGAAGAGGGAATGAATTTGTGCTGCCGGTAATAAAGAACCACCCGTTTTCCGGCAAAGGAATTGATTTTTTGGGCCACGGCCTCGTCGCGCACGGTGAAGTCGAATTTCTCGGGAATCGCGCCCGGCATCGTCACCATGGCGATTTCGCCTTCCCAGGTCTTGCACAGCCAGCCCTTTTTGGAGAGCTTTTGCACATAACCGGCGCGCTCACCCTCCGAATAGCTCCACTGCAGCGTCAGCCACAGCCAGGCACCGGCGAGAAGGAGCAGGCCGCTCAGGACGAGCGTGATGAGGCGTAGGGCTTTCGATGGCATGCTGCTGGATTCCTTGTATTGGCGCGCGGTGTATCCGCCGTTTGCCTTGCATCATCCCTCATCCGGCGCGGCGCTCCAAGTTTTGTGTATGGCGCCTGGCCGTATCAACCCGCCGGTGCGCCTGCTTCGCCCCGCATCACGTCCAGCGCCAGGCACAGATCGGCCCAGGCCTTGGCCTTGTCCTGCGGGGTGCGCAGCAGGTAGGCCGGGTGGTAACTCACCACCACGGGCACGCCCTGGTAGCGGTGCACCTGGCCGCGCAGCTTGCCCAGCGGAATCTTGGCCACGTCGGGCACGCTGCCTTGCAGCAGCGACTGCGCGGCAAAGCGGCCCAGGGCCAGAATGATCTGGGGCCGCAGCAGCTCCACCTGGCGGCGCAGGTAGGGCTCGCACTGCGCCACTTCCTCCGGCTGCGGGTTGCGGTTGGCGGGCGGGCGGCACTTGAGCACGTTGGCGATATACACCCCCTGCTCGCCCGTGCCGGCGCGGTTCAGGCCCACAGCCTTGAGCATGTTGTCGAGCAGCTGGCCGGCCGTGCCGACAAAGGGCTCGCCCTGCAGGTCTTCGTTTTCGCCCGGGGCCTCGCCCACCACCAGCCAGCGCGCCTGGGTGTCGCCCACGCCGAACACGGTGTTCCTGCGGCTGTTGCACAGGCCGCAGGCCTGGCAGCCGGCGACGGCCTGCCGCAGCGCGGCCCAGTCCATGGCGGCGATGCCGGCCGGCAGCGGCTGGGCCACGGCGTCGTTTTTCACGGGAACTTGAGGTTCGATTCGGGCTGCGGCCCTTTGCGGGTGGGCGTAAGGCGCTACCTTTTCAGGAGCAACTGCAAGGGCTTTCTGCGCGGCCGGCACCGGTGCGGCGGCGGGCGACCAGACGCGCACGCCGATCTCCTGCAACATCGCACGCTGACGTTCATCCAGATCCAGGCTCATGGGCGCATTCTCACCGATCGCTCACAGGCGCAGGCTCATGACCACCGCGTCCTCGCGCTGGCCCTGGACGGCGGGGTAGTAGTTCCGGCGCACGCCGACGCGCCGGTAGCCGTGGTCCTGGTAGACCGAGATCGCGCGTTCGTTGCTCACGCGCACTTCGAGCCAGAGCCATTGCGCGCCCTGGCCGCGCGCCCAGATGGCCAGCGCGTCGAGCATGACGCGCGCCCAGCCCTGGCGCTGGTGGCCGGGCGCCACGGTGATGTTGAGCAGGTGCACCTCGTCCACGCCCTTCATGGCCACGAAGTAGCCCAGCAGCTCGTCGCCCGCCAGCAGCAGCTGGGCCTGGTAGCCCGACTGGATGGCGTCGGCAAAGTTGCCGCGCGTCCAGGGGTGCGCATAGGCGCGCTGTTCCACGCGCAGCACCTCGTCCAGCCGCTCGGCAACGAGCGGCTCGAAGCGGGCTTCGGTGATCTTGAGGACAGCGCTCATGGGGAATCGTCATCCGGCCGCCGCTTTTTCCGCGGCGCGTTCCAGCGTGGTTTTGGCGACTTTATCGCGAATGTAGCGCGGCAGGGCCTGCTCGGGGTTCACCGCCAAACCCGCCGCCAGCAGCGCGGGCGCCAGGCGCAGCATGGCCGCCGCGGTGGGCAGGGCCTGGATGCGCGGCACCGCGCGCACATGGGCCAGGCGATCGCCATACACCGAGAACACATTGCCCGCCAGCACCCAGCCCGTCTGCGGCGCCAGGGCTTCGGGCCGGATCAGGCTGTAGTCGCACTGCTGCGTCCAGCGCATGCCATCGAATTCATAGCGGGCCGCATAGAGCTCGTCCATGCGGGCGTCCAGCAGGGCCTCGATGCGGCAGGGGCCGGCCGGCGCGTCCAGCTGCTGGCGCGCTTCCTCGGCCACGGCCAACAGGGTGTCCACCGGCAGCACTTTCACCCCGGCGCCGGGCACGGATCCGGCGCTGGCGCCAAAGGCCAGCCCCTGCGCCACCGCGCACGCCGTGCGCAGCCCGGTGAAGGAGCCCGGCCCCTGGCCGAAGGCAATGGCATCGAGTTCATCCAGGCGCAGCTGCGCCTGCGCCAGCAGGGACAGGATGGCGGGAATCAGCGTGCCGGAGGCCTGGGCGCCGCCCGCGCCCGTGTGCTGCCAGCGCCGCGCCACGCCGTCCACCAGGCGCGTGACGGCGATGGACAGGGTGTCGGTGCTGGTGTCGAAGGCAAGCAGTTTCATGCGGGATGGGTATACAAATTAGTCCGAAACCTATTACGGGAATCGTTGTCAGCTATTGATTTTGTAGCAAATACGGGATGGATCCGAGGCTTTTCATGAACATCCCCCCATTGCTTGACTTCCTTCTTTAGACCTGAAATCATACTGAGTAAATTTACTCAGTATGATTTATGGCTTTCCAAAGAGTGCAAGTTGAATGGCTCCGCGAGCGATTTAAAGAAGTCCCTCGATTCATCACCATCGTGGCAGGGCCTCGGCAGGTGGGGAAAACGACGCTGGTTCGTCATGCCCTCACACAAACCGCGCACCAGTTTATCGCGGTTGATCAATATACCGAACCGCGCTCACAGCAAGCGGATGCCGGAACCGAATCCATTGAAGACATCAGCGGCGCGCCCAGAGACGCCGCCTGGCTGATTCGCCGCTGGCAAGCAGCACGACAGCAGTGCACATTGTTCAAGTCCCAATTTCCAGACAAGCCATTTATCCTGGTGTTTGATGAAATTCAAAAAGTCCCCCGCTGGTCAGAAGCAGTCAAAGGCCTGTGGGATGCAGACAGGGCCCAAGGCTTGGATATGCATGTGGTTTTATTGGGCAGCTCACCCCTGCTGATGCAAAAAGGCCTGACAGAAAGCCTGACAGGACGTTACGAACTCATGCGCGTGACGCACTGGTCGTTCATCGAAATGCAGCAGGCGTTTGACTTCACACTCAACGAATACATCTACTTTGGCGGCTATCCAGGCAGCGCGCCGCTCATTCGCAACGAAGAGCGCTGGCGCAACTACGTGCTGGCAAGTTTGGTGCAGCCCAGCATCGACACCGATATTCTGCAAATGACCCGTGTCGACAAACCTGCCTTGCTCAAGCAGCTTTTCACACTCGGGGCCAGCTATTCAGGTCAAATCCTCGCTCTGGGGAAGGTCAAAGGGCAACTGCAAGATGCAGGCAACGAGACCACCCTGGCAGGCTATCTTGATCTGCTCGGTAACGCAGGCCTGTTAACGGGACTGCAAAAATACCATGTGGGCGTGGCACGCAGACGTGCATCTGCCCCAAAATTCAACGTGCTCAACACCGCGTTGATGTCCAGCGCCATGCCCTACACATTTGCCCAAGCCCAAGCTGATCGCAGCTACTGGGGGCGCTTGGTTGAAAGCACTGTCGGAGCGCATCTCTGCAACACCGCGACAACAAACGAGGAAATTAGCTACTGGCGTGAGAGCCCTCATGAGGTGGATTTCGTGATTTCTGATGCCATACGTCTTACCGCTATTGAGGTTAAAAGCGGCGCCTCATCCAGCAACCTCCGTGGCCTCAATGAGTTCGCGAAACAGCATCCGGCCAGCAAGTCATTGCTGGTCGGCCCGGGTGGCGTTGATCTGACTGAATTTCTGTCATATCCGCTGGTGCATTGGCTTGACGTGGAATGAGCTACGAAGTGAACACCTCCCAAGATCACCTTCCGCTTGAGCGAAACGCCAAGGCGCGGACAGATGACGGCTTGCTCTCAAATCCTGAGCCACTTAGCAGCTACAGCGAGGTTCATGCCTGGGTGCTGATCGCTGATCCAGGTGCAGGGAAAACAGATGCCTTCAAAACACTGAGCGAGGCAGAAGGCGGGTACTACACGAAAGCGCGTGATTTTGTGGAGCTTGATTTGCCGCCAGATTGGTCTTCACCGATTTTCATTGATGGACTCGATGAAATGACTGCCGGTACTACAGCAGGATCGACAGCGTTCGGGCAGATACGCACCAAACTCCAAAACCTCAGCACGCCCAAGTTTCGCATTTCCTGCAGAGAGGCAGATTGGCGCGGCAACACAGACAGCGCTGCATTGCAGCGCCTGGTAGGAGATCGCGGCTTTTTAGAGCTGCATCTTGAACCTCTGGATCGCTCACAAACCAAGGCCTTGATCGCGTATTGGCAGGAATCCGATAAAGCCGCCGCTGAGAACTTCATTCATGAAGCCGAAAACCGCGACCTTGGGGGCTTGCTTGATAACCCTCAAACATTGCGTATGCTGGTCAAGGCCGTAGCTACAACGCCGAATGGTTGGCCAGCCAGCAAAACCCAAACCTATGCCATGGCTTGTGCCCAACTGGTTCGAGAGCACAACGAAGACCACCTCGCAGCAAAGCGCCATAGCCCACTGCCCCATGACAAAGTACTCCACGCTGCGGGCTATCTGAGCGCCATCATGCTGCTGTCGGGCAGTGCCTCGATAGCTTTGCAACGGCAAGGCGATGCCCAAGCGGGCATTGTTGCCTTGCCTGAACTTGTCAGTGATGGCACTGCGCCCGACATGCCAACTTGCCAAGCCGCACTTGAAACCAGACTTTTTAGAGGCGATGGCCTGGGTAATTTCTGGCCGGTACACAGAACTGTTGCGGAGTATCTGGGCGCGCAATACTTGGTTTCACGCATTCACGCCGGCTTACCGGCCAACCGTGTTCTAGCATTAATGCTGGGCCAGGATGCTGGCGTGGTTCCCGAGCTGCGAGGCTTGCACGCTTGGTTGGCCGCAGTTGCGTCAGGGGATCTCCGCAGAGAGCTGATTGATCGCGACCCATTGGGCGTGATACTCAACGGAGATGTGCGCAACTTTAGTCGCTATGAGAAATTGCGGGTACTCAATGCATTGCGTGATGAGGCCACGCGATATACCTACTTTCGCAGTCAGAACTGGACGAGCAATCCCTTCGGCGCATTGGCTACCGCGGACATGTTGGGGGATTTCAAAGAATTGCTCCAATCTGCCGAAAGAAGTCCGCCCCACCTAGCCTTGGTAGATTGCGTGTTGGATGCCTTGGCGAATGGGCATCACATGCCGGAATTGACCCCGGAGCTGGAGCAAATCGTTCGCGACAAAACCTATTGGTCAGGTTCACGAACAGAAGCCTTGAGAATTCTTGCCGTCTATGCACGCACAGACAACAACTGGTCAACACTCACGCAACTGCTGGCAGACATTCACGGCAATGTGGTGGAAGACCTGGAAGACGAGCTTCTTGGCACGTTGCTGCAGGCCCTCTACCCGAGCCATATTTCGCCTGCAGAACTATGGCGGTACTTCAGGAAGCCAAAGTCTGACCAACTTTTAGGTTCCTACTGGCATTTCTGGCATGTCCTGTCAAAAGATGGCGCGCCACTGGGCAGCATCCCGGCTTTGCTGGATGCCTTGCTTGCAACCGGCTATCTGATCAATAACGAGCACGATCACTTGGGCTCATCCAATATTGTGGGTGAATTGCTTGTAACCGGGGTGACACAGCACGGAAGAAAAATTGGTGTGGAACGGCTATATCGCTGGCTCTCACTGGGTCTGGGGCCTCACCATTTCAGCTCGCTCGACGATGAGCACAAAGCAGCGCTCGGGCAATGGCTGAGCGAACACCCCGCGCTATACAAGGCATTGTTTGAACATGGTCTGTATATACAAGCCAACCCAACCGAAACCGGCTTCGACAAACTATGGCGAATCCACGCGCAACTCTACGGAGCTCAAAAACCTGATGATGCTGAGCTTTGGTATTTATCGCTGGCCCAAGAAAGTGCCGATGACGACTTACGCCGACGATTGGTTAGCGAGTCGTTCAATTCGGCCGCCCAGAAAAAGGGGGCAGACGCAGCAATTCAATTGCTTGAAAAATGGTCCTCAGATCACTCCAGCGATGTTGCCTGGCTAGAAGCGCAACTGCGCTGTCCCTATCCACCACCAGAATCCGAGCAAAAATATATTGACACTAGGTTCAAAAACAAAGAACGCGCATCTGAGGAGTCTCGCCGGAAAATCAATTTCTTTCGTGAAACGCTGCCGAGTTTTGCCATGGGACCAGCTCACTTAGGAGCATTGGTTGAAATTGGAAACGCCTACCTCAACTACTTTCGGAACTCACGTGAAGAAACACCGAATGCTCGTTTGCTTGAGTTGTTCAATCAAAACAAGGAGTGGGTAAATCTTGCTTTGGAGGGGCTACGCCAATGCCTGTTTCGCGATGACCTGCCTTCAGCCATCGACATCGTTGGCCTCAACACCAAAGGCCGACGCTACAACCTGGCAGTACCTTGCTTGGCCGCCATGGAATTGCGCTACACAGAAAACCCCATATCGGCACTTGATCTACAGCCATCAATTCTTGAATCGGTGGCAACTTTTCGTCTGATCAACAATTTCGAGAACACACCCATCTGGTTCAAACAATTGCTCGCACAACGACCAGATATCTTGACCAGCGTCATGCAGTGTTTGTTCAGCCAACAAATCGCCTCAAAAAAGGAACACGTGGATGGCTTGTATTCCGTGGCACATGACGCAGACTACGCTGAGGTTGCAAAGCAAATTACGCCAAAGCTCATTGCAGATTTTCCCGTCAAAGCAAGCAAAGTGCAGTTGCAAAGCCTGCGGCTGCTGATCGTCTCGATGCTGGACCACTTGGACCAAGACACCCAACTCAATCTGATCGCCAACAAACTTGGCTCCAAAGACATGGATGTGGCACAGCATGTTTACTGGCTGACTGCAGGTGTGCAGTTGGCACCCGATCTGTATCTGGAACGCACCGAACAATTTGTTCAAAAATCACAGGTGCGTATCAATCATTTGTTTGCAATGCTTCATGAGCGGCAGCAGAGGGGAAGTTTGCATACCAACCTGCCCGCCACGACACAAGCCTTTTTGATCGAGCTATTAGGTCCAAGATGCAGTCCCTCATGGCCAATGCGGGCTGGCTGGGTAACGCCAAAGATGGAGTTGGGACGCTATGTTGAGGCGCTCACTTCAGCGCTTGCAAGCAACCCAGACGATACCGCAATGCAGTCGCTGACGGCCCTTCGACAGCGGCAAGACTTGAAACATTGGGAAGAGACCCTAAGCCGCGCACTCTATGACCAGCGCATCACACGGCGAAAAGCCCTGTTTAAACCAGCGTCTGTAACACAAGTATGTGCGACTCTAGCCAATCTGACACCTGCCAACGCGGCCGATCTTTGGGCGCTGACGGTTAATCACTTGAGGCAACTCGCTAGTGAAATTCGGAATGGCAGCACCAATGACTACCGTCAATACTGGGCTGGCAATCTTCCAAAGGTTGAAGACGACTGCCGTGATGCGTTGTTGTCCGATTTGAAGAAGCACCTCACCCCAATGGGTATCGGGGCTGAGCGAGAAGGTCACTACGCTGATGCAAAGCGGGCGGACATCAAAGTCATCGCCATGCCTAGTCACATTCCTGTTGAAATCAAGCGGGAGACCCATCCCGATGTATGGAAAGCCATCCTCGAGCAATTGATTGCCAAATACGGACGCGAATCTGCAAGCGATGGCTATGGCATCTACCTGGTGTTTTGGTTTACCGGCAACATGAAAGCAGCCCCAACTGACGGCGGCGCCAAAGTTAAAACACCGCAAGAGTTGCAGCGGCGGCTGGCCGCCACCGTGCCAGAGGCGCTAAAACACAAAGTTGCCGTTCTGGTGGTGGATTGCTCAAAACCACCCGTGACTCAATCCGCAAAGAAAATTAGCCTCTAGTCCCCGTCACACCTGCGTTAACAGCTTCCTTTTTGATAACAACCGGCACCGCCTTTCGCACCCCGAACAGGATGCCGATGGTCACCAGCACCAGGCCGGCCGACAGGTTCCAGTACAGCGGCTCGCCCAGGAAGAGCACCGCGCCCAGCGCCGACAGGCCGGGCACCAGCGCCGTGATCATGGTGGAGCGCACCGGGCCGAAGTGCTGGATCATCTTGGTGAAGGTGATGCCCGAGATCACCACCGAGCCCAGGCCCTGGAACAGCACCTGGAACAGCACCTCGCCCGCGGGCGCGGCCAGCAAATGGCTTTTGACCGCGCCCGCGGCGAGCAGCAGGCTGTAGGCCGGCACATAACTCACGAGGGCGAACACCGTGACGGCGATGGTGGCGCGCACGGCATCGAGCGCGTGGCGCCGCGCCAGCACGCTGTAGGTCGCCCAGCTCAGCGCCGCGCTCATGAACAGCAGATCGCCCTTCCACACCTCGCCGCCGTCAAAGGCACGCAGCAGGCTGGCGCCGCCCACCATCAGGTCGCCGGCGACGATGAAGGCCAGGCCCAGCGCCCGCGTGGGCGTGATGCGGTCGCGCAGGATGAACGCGGCCAGCAGCGTGGTCCACAAGGGCAGGCTGCCGGGCATCAGCACCGAGGCATGCGCCGCCGGCGCGTAGAAAAAGCCGCTGTAGGCCAGCATGGCGTAGGCCAGCCCGCCGAACACGCCGGTCAGGGCGGTGACCCGCAGCGACAGCGGCGACAGGCCGAGGAAGGACGACGCTCCCGCGTCGGGCCGGCCGGGGTCGGCCCGGTCGCGCCGGACCAGCCACCAGCCCAGGGGCACGAGCACCAGGCTGGCGCCGATGATGCGGGCCAGGGCGATGTCAAACGGCGTCAGCGAGCCCTTGGCCGAGGCCCGGGCAATGACGATGAACGCAGTCCATATGGTGACGGTGATGGCGGCGGCGACCAGGCCGACCGTTTTGGGGGACAAGCCCTTGGTGAGATGCATGGGGTGATTATCGGTGGGCAGGCGTTTTGCTGCCGGGCCCGGGGCGGTAGACTCCTTCCACCATGCGCGCATTGCAGTTGTCCGGCCTGTTCGTTTCCTGTTCCAGGGGTGACTGGCTGCTTCTTGCCGGCGCCCTGCTGCTGGCTTGGGGCCATGCCAGCGCCCAGTCGCCGCTGCCGGCGCAAGTCAGCGCCGCGCTGGCCCGCGCCAAGGTGCCGCAGGACGCCATCACGCTGCTGGTGGTGGAGGCCGAGGGGCGCGCCGCGCCGCGCCTGAGCCACCGCGCGAATGTGCCGGTGAACCCGGCCTCGGTCATGAAGCTGGTCACCACTTTTGCCGCGCTCGAGACACTGGGCCCGACCTATGCCTGGAGCACCCCGGTTTTTGTGGACGGCGCCATGCGCAACGGCACGCTCTACGGCAATCTCTACATCAAGGGCCAGGGCGACCCCAAGCTGGTGATGGAGCGGCTGTGGCTGCTGCTGCGCCGCGTGCAGGGCCTGGACATCCGGGCCATCGCCGGTGACATCGTGCTGGACCGCAGCGCGTTCGAGGCGGTGGCGCCGAACCCCGGAGAATTCGACGGCGAGCCGCTGCGCCCCTACAACGCCGCGCCCGATGCGCTGCTGCTCAACTTCAAGTCGGTTGTCATGACCTTCGTGCCCGACAGCGGGTCCAATGCCGCGCACGTGAGCTTTGACCCGCCGCTGGCCGGCGTGGCGTTGCAGACCCACGTGCCCCTGATGGAGGGCGCCTGCAACGACTACCGCGCCGCGCTGCGCGCCGACCTGGCCGACCCGGCGCGCATCCGCTTTGCCGGCCGCTACCCGGCAAGCTGCGGCGAGAAAATCTGGCCGCTGGCCTATGCCGACCCGGCGAGTTATGCCGTGCGTGCCATTGAAGGCATGTGGCGCGACATGGGTGGCACGCTGGGCGGCACGGTGCGCGAGGGCAGGCTGCCCGCCGCGCCGCTGGCCGAGTTGCAGCCGGTGTTCGAGCTGAGCTCGCCGCCGCTGGCCGAGGTGATCCGCGACATCAACAAATACAGCAACAACGTGATGGCGCAGCAGCTCTTCCTCACCTTGAGCCTGCGGCAAAAAGGCGTGGGCACGCTGGCCGGCTCGCGCGAGGTGGTGCAGGGCTGGTGGCGCGACCGCTTTGGCGCGGACGACATGCCGCTGCTGGACAACGGCTCGGGCCTGTCGCGCAGCGAGCGCATCAGCGCGCGCGCCCTGGCGCGGCTGCTGCAATACGCCTGGGCCTCGCCGCTGATGCCCGAGCTCCTGTCTTCGCTGCCCATCACCGGCGTGGACGGCACGCTCAGGCGCGCGCGCAACAAGGCCCAGGGCAGCGCCCACCTCAAGACCGGCAGCCTGCGCGACGTGGCCGGCGTGGCCGGTTTTGTGCACGGGATGAGCGGCAAGCGCTATGTGCTGGTGGCCATCGCCAACCACCCGAACGCCAACGCCGCGCGCCCGGCCATCGAAGCGCTGATAGAGTGGGCGGCAAAAGACAACTGAGCTTCGCTCAGCCCTCCTGGAAGCCTCGTCAGGGCACCCTCTCTTCCATCACGGACACCTCATGCAAAACACCGAACTGATTGGCTACCTCGCCGCCTGCCTCACCACTGTCAGCTTCGTGCCGCAAGCGTGGCTGACCTTCAAGACCCGGGACGTGCACGGCATCTCGCTGGGCATGTACGGCGTGTTCACGCTTGGGGTGGCGCTGTGGCTGGTTTATGGCCTGCTGCTGGGCGCCTGGCCCATCGTGGGCGCCAACGCCATCACGCTGGCGCTGAGCGCGAGCATTCTGGCGATGAAGCTGCGCTACCGCTGACGCGTGTCAGGCCGCCGCCCGTTGCAGGCGGTCGCGCACGCCTTCCCACTCGGGCGTGTCGGGCGGGGTTTCGACCCAGATCAGCTTGACGCCCTGCGCGTCAAACTCGCGCAGCACCGAAAACAGCTGCTGCGCGGTGGCTGCGGCATCGTCGGGCATGCGACGGCGCAGCACCTTGGCGGAAGGGGTTTGCAGGATGACGCGCGCGTAGACGGCAATGGTCGGCCCCGCGGCGCTGGCGCCGTCGATCTCCTGGCCCAGCACATCGAGCGCGGCCTGCAGCGCGCGCGCGTCCATCAGCCGCACGCGGGCATGGGGCGCGTAATGCGACTCCAGCGTGCCGGAAGCCCGGGGCGCCGGCGCGGCAAGCGTGGCCAGCTCCTCTTTGGATGGCACTTTCTGGCCGCAGGCGGCCTGCACCTGCTCGCGCGTGATGGCACCGGGGCGCAGCAGCACGGGCGCGCCGCGCGTGCAGTCGATGATGGTGGACTCGATACCGACATCGCAGGCGCCGCCATCCAGGATCAGGAGCGCGTCGCCCAGCTCGCTTTGCACATGCGCGGCGGTGGTGGGGCTGACGCGGCCAAAGCGGTTGGCGCTGGGCGCAGCCACGCCCAGCACACCCAACTCGCGGCAGGCCTGGAGCAGCGCCTGCGCCACCGGGTGCGAGGGGCAGCGCAGGCCGATCGAGTCCTGCCCGCCGGCGGCCGCGGCACCCACTTCAGGACGGCGCGGCAGGATGAGCGTGAGCGGGCCGGGCCAGAAGGCCTGCATGAGCTTTTGTGCAAAGTCCGGCACATCACGCGCGAAGTGGGCCACACCCGACGCGTCGGCCACATGCACGATCAGGGGATGGTTGCGGGGCCGGCCCTTGGCGGCGAATACCTTGGCCACGGCACTGTCGCTCGCGGCATCGGCGCCCAGGCCATAGACGGTTTCGGTGGGCAGGCCCACGAGTTCGCCGGCTTGCAGGGCGCGCGCGGCGGCCGCAATTGACGCCGCGGCCTGTCCGTCCAGAATCATGGGCCCGGTCTCAGAAGGGCGTTATGCCCAGCAACCGGGCGGCTGCCAGCGCGGTGGCGCGGACTTCGGCCACGCTGGCGCCCGTGATGTTGAGGTGGCCCATCTTGCGGCCGCGGCCGGCCCGCAGCTTGCCGTACAGGTGCAGGTGCGTGCCCGGCAGGGCCAGCACCTGGTCCCACGGCGGCGCATCGTTGAAGGCCAGCCAGATGTCGCCCAGCAGGTTGAGCATGATGGCCGGGCCATGCAGGCGCGGCTGCACCAGCGGCAGGCCGGCCAGCGTGCGCACCTGCAGATCGAACTGCGACTGGTCGCAGGCGTCGAGTGTGTAGTGGCCGCTGTTGTGCGGGCGCGGCGCCATCTCGTTGACGATCAGGCTATCGTCCTGCAGCACGAAGAATTCGACACACAGCACGCCCACGTACTGCAGCCCTTCTGCTATTGATTTTGTAGCTGCCACCGCTTGTTCGGCAAGGGCTGGTGGCAGATTTCCTTTATAAACCTCGGTGACGGCCAGAATGCCCTCGCGGTGCAGGTTGAGCTGCGCGGGGAAGTTGACCATGGCGCCGTCCCAGCCGCGCGCCACGATCACCGAGCACTCGGCCTTGAGCGGCAGCATTTTTTCCAGCACGCAAGGCACCTTCTTGAGCTCGCTCCAGGCCGCGGCCAGCTCGGCGCGCGTCCCAACGCGGACCTGGCCCTTGCCGTCATAACCCAGGCGCGTGGTCTTGAGGATGCCGGGGAAAAGGTCCGCCCCCACGCTGGTGGCTGCGCCGCGCTTCGAGGGCACTTCGCGTACTGCGCTGCCCCCCAAGGGGGCGCTCGCTTGCTTGGGGCGGCCCGGCGCGGCGCGCGACTCGTCGGCCAAGACCGCCGCCAGCTGCTCCGGCGTCTCGATCAGCGCATAGGGCGCCACCGGCACGCCGCAGCGCTGGAAGTGCGCTTTTTCCTGCGCGCGGTCCTGCGCGATCGCCACCGCATCGGCCGCCGGCGCCACCGGGCGGTGCGCGCCCAGCGTGAACAGCGCGGGCGCGGGCACGTTCTCGAACTCGGTGGTGATGGCCGCGCTACGCTGCATGAGCTGGGCCAGGCCCTGCTCGTCCAGGTAATCGGTCTGGATGTGGTGGTGGCTCACCAGCCCGGCCGGGCTGGCGGGGTCGGGGTCGAGCACCGCCGTGAAATAGCCCATGCGCTGGGCCGCCTGCACGAACATGCGCCCGAGCTGGCCACCGCCCATGACGCCCAGCGTCGCCGGCTGCCCGTTGATGCTGGCGCCGGGAAGAATGACGCGCCCGCTCATAAGGCGGGCGGCAGGGTCATGCTGCGGGCCAGCTCGGTCTGCTCGGCGCGGTAGGCATCGAGCTTGGCGCGCAGGGCCGGGTCGTCATTGGCCAGCATGGCCACGGCAAACAGGGCGGCATTGGCCGCGCCGGCCGGGCCGATGGCAAAGGTGGCCACCGGCACGCCCTTGGGCATCTGCACGATGCTGTGCAGCGAGTCCACGCCCGACAGGTGCTTGCTCGCCACCGGCACGCCCAGCACCGGCACCGTGGTCTTGGCCGCCAGCATGCCCGGCAGGTGGGCGGCGCCGCCGGCGCCGGCGATGATGGCCTTGAGGCCCCGGCCGGCCGCGCCCTCGGCGTAGGCGAACATGTCGTCAGGCATGCGGTGCGCCGACAGCACGCGCGCTTCATGCCCGATGCCGAAGTGATGGAGAATCTGGACTGCCTGTTGCATGGTGTCCCAGTCGGAGCTGGAACCCATGACGACGCCGATTTGTGTTTTCATGTTTGAATTTTACTTTTTTGCCCCGAGTTACCCCAAATGATCAACGTCACCGCCGAAAACTTTGAAGCCGAGGTCATCAACGCCTCCCTCTCCACGCCCGTGCTGGTCGATTTCTGGGCCCCCTGGTGCGGGCCCTGCAAAGTGATCGGGCCGCTGCTGGAAAAGCTCGAAAACGACTACGGCGGGCGCTTCAAGCTGGTCAAGATCGACTCCGACCAGGAACAGGAACTGTCTGGCGCATTCGGCATCCGCAGCATCCCGACCTGCGTGCTGATGATGGACGGCAAGCCGGTGGACGGCTTCATGGGCGCGCTGCCCGAGGGCCAGATCAAGGCGTTTCTGGACAAGCATGTCCCCGCGGGCGAGGTGCTGGAGGCCGACGTGACCAGCGTCACCCTGGGCGACGCGCCGGCCGCCGACGACCCGGAGGCCGTGTACGAGGCCTTGCATCAGGCCCTGCTCAAGAACCCGGACGACGAGGACGCGCGCTTTGATTACATCAAGCTGCTGCTGCAGCTCGACCGCGCCGATGATGCCAAGGTGGCCTTTGCCCCGGTGATTGCCAAAACCGCGCTGGTGCGACGTTTCGACTCCCTGCAGCGCTGGATGAACGCCATTGATTTTGCCGCCGGGCGCACCGATTCGACGGCGGACTTCGACGCGAGGATCGCCGCCAACAAGCGCGACTTCGACGCCCGCTTCGGCAAGGCCCAGGCCCTGATGGCGGCGCAAGCCTGGACCGCGGCCATGGATGAGTTGCTGGAGATCCTGATGCGCGACAAGGCCTGGAACAACGACCTGGCGCGCAAGACTTATGTGGCCATCCTGGACCTGATCGAGCCGCCCGCGATGAAAGTGGCCGACGGCCAGATTCCCCCGCAGGACCCGACCGTGGCCAGCTACCGCCGCCGCCTGAGCAGCGTGGTGCTGAGCTAGGACCGTTTCACATCAGGCCGCCTGCCGCGATGCCTCGTCGCGGGCCAGCGCCTGTAGCGAGGAAAAAGGCCGCCGCTCGGTGGCCAGCACGCGCTGCGCGTTGAGGCTGCTGATGGGAATGGAGGCATCGCGCGGGATGCCGCCCGAGAGCTGCAGCGCCAGGTAGCGGCCGCAGCACACGCGCAGGAACGAGGCGAAATTGTCCACGCCCTCGCGCTCTGCCACCAGCTCGTCATGCAGCTTGGTGCACAGCTGCGGCACGCTCATGCCGTCGCGCCGGGCAATGTCGCCGAGCACGTCCCAGAACAGGTTTTCCAGCCGAATGCTGGTGGCCACGCCGTGCAGCCGCACGGAGCGCACCCGGCTTTCGTACAGCACCGGATCGGCACCGATAAATACTTGACACATGACGCGTCTCCCCGCTTGTTTGCGTTTCCCGGCATCATGCAACCCCGGGCAGCGCGCGTCAATGTGTGATCTTGGTCCCCAGCACCACCAGGAACTGGGCAATCCAGGCCGGATGGGCCGGCCAGGCCGGCGCCGACACCAGGTTGCCGTCGGTGTGGGCGGCGTCCACCGCAATGTCCGCATAGGTGCCGCCGGCCAACTCCACCTCGGCACGGCAGGCCGGATAGGCGGAACAGGTCCGGTTTTTCAGGACACCGGCGCCGGCCAGCAGCTGCGCCGCGTGGCAAATGGCGGCGACCGGTTTTTTGGCCTCGAAGAAGTGCTTGACCATGGCCACGACGGCCGGATAGGTGCGCAAGTACTCCGGGCCGCGGCCGCCGGGCAGCACCAGGGCGTCATAGTTTTCCGCCTTGATGTCGGCAAACGTGGCGTTCAGGCTGAAGTTGTGGCCCGGTTTTTCGCTGTAGGTCTGCGCGCCTTCGAAGTCGTGGATCGCCGTCTTGATGGCATCGCCCGCCGCCTTGTCAGGGCACACCGCATGCACCGTGTGGCCCACGGCCAGCAGGGCCTGGAAGGGCACCATGGTTTCGTAGTCCTCGCAGTAGTCCCCGCAAATCATCAGAATCTTTTTGGCCGCCATGTCTGTCTCCTCTTGTTGGTTGAACGAAGAGACCGATTCTTGGGCACGGCGCCGGGTCCGTGGTGTTATCGGGCTGTTACATGGCCCGGGGCGGATATCAGGCCGTCAGCCGCGTGAGCGCTTCCTCGTACTTGGCGGCGGTCCTGGCGATCACGTCCTGCGGCAGATGCGGCGCGGGCGGTGTCTTGTCCCAGAGCCGGCCGCCCACGCTGGCGGTCTCCAGCCAGTCGCGCAGGAACTGCTTGTCGTAGCTGGGCGGGTTGCTGCCTTCGGCATAACCCTCCACCGGCCAGTAGCGCGAGGAATCGGGCGTGAGCACCTCGTCCATCAGTACCAGCGTGCCCTCCTTGTCCAGGCCGAATTCGAACTTCGTGTCGGCAATGATGATGCCTTTCTTCGCCGCGATCTCGCTGGCGGCCCGGTAGATCGCGATGCTGATGTCGCGGATGCGCGTGGCCAGGTCCAGGCCGATCATCTCCACCGTGCGCTCGAAGGTGATGTTCTCGTCGTGCTCGCCCATGGCCGCCTTGGCCGCCGGGGTGTAGATCGGCGCGGGCAGTTTGGAGGCGTTCTTCAGCCCCGCAGGCAGCTTGACGCCGCACACGGCACCGCTGTGCTGGTACTCCTTCCAGCCGCTGCCCGCCAGATAGCCGCGCACCACGGCTTCCACCGGGATGGGTTTGAGGCGCTTGACCAGCATGGCCCGGTCCTTGACCTGCGGCACTTCGGCCTTTGTCACCACGCTCTCGGGTGCCTCGCCGGTGAGGTGGGTCGGGCACAGGTTCAAGCCCTTGGGGCCGAGCTTGTCGAACCAGAACAGCGCCATTTGGGTGAGCAGCACGCCCTTGCCCGGAATCGGCTCGCCCATGATCACGTCGAACGCGCTGATGCGGTCGGAGGCCACCATCAGGATGCGGTCGTCGCCCACGGCGTAGTTGTCGCGCACCTTGCCGCGCGCGAGCAGGGGCAGGGAGGTGAGGCTGGAGGTGTGAAGGGCAGAGGTCATGATGCAGTCAAAAAAGAAGGCCCGGCGGATCACCACCGGGCTGGGATTATCGCAAGAATGGCGTCATGCGCGCTGCACGGCCGTCCAAAGCCGCGAAAGCCCCATGGCGGGGGCAGCGCGGCACGCGAAGCGACCCGCGTGGCGGGCCTTAATTCACCAGCTGCGCCAGCTCGCCCTTGGTGTACCTGGCGGCCACCACCTGCAGGGTTTCGCCCTTGATCTTGCCAGCCATGCCTTCGCAGCCGAACTCGATGTAGCGCTGCTTGCAGATCTGCTTGGCGGCTTCGCGGGCGGGTTTGAGCCAGTCGCGCGGGTCGAACTTGTCGGGGTTTTGTGCCAGAAACTTGCGCACGGCGGCCGTCATCGCCAGGCGGATGTCGGTGTCGATGTTGATCTTGCGCACGCCGAACCGGATGGCCTTCTGGATTTCCTCCACCGGCACGCCGTAGGTTTCCTTCATGTCGCCGCCGAATTCACGGATGATGGCCAGCAGGTCCTGCGGCACGCTGCTCGAGCCGTGCATCACCAGGTGGGTGTTGGGAATGCGGCGGTTGATTTCCCGGATGCGCTCGATGGCCAGGATGTCGCCCGTGGGCTTGCGCGTGAACTTGTAGGCGCCATGGCTGGTGCCGATGGCGATGGCCAGCGCGTCGAGCTGGGTGCGCTTGACGAAATCGGCCGCCTGCTCGGGGTCGGTCAGCAATTGATCGCGCGTCATGGTGGCGTCGGTGCCATGGCCGTCTTCCTTGTCGCCCTTCATGGTTTCGAGCGAGCCCAGGCAGCCGAGTTCGCCCTCGACGGTGATGCCCAGCCTGTGGGCCATGTCCACCACGGTCTTGGTGACCTTGACGTTGTAGTCGTAGTCGGCAATGGTCTTGCCGTCGGCCATGAGCGAGCCATCCATCATCACCGAGGAAAAGCCCAGGTCGATCGCGCCCTTGCAGACATCGGGGCTCTGGCCATGGTCCTGGTGCATCACGACCGGAATGGCGGGATAGCTCTCGACGGCGGCCTGGATCAGATGCTTGAGGAAGCCCTCGCCGGCGTATTTGCGGGCGCCGGCGCTGGCCTGCATGATCACGGGCGCGCCGGTTTCCTTGGCGGCCTCCATGATGGCCTGGACCTGTTCCAGGTTGTTGACGTTGAAGGCTGGAATGCCGTAGCCGTTGGCCGCCGCATGGTCCAGCAGCTCGCGCATCGAGACGAGTGCCATTTGATATCCCCGGATAAGTTGGTAACCGATTGGTAACTTGTACCTGCCGGCCCGATTTTAGCCTCCGGGGGCAGCGCAGCGTGGAGGGCAATACGCTTTATGAAACCCGGCAGATCTTGAGCATGTTGGTGCCGCCCGGCCAGCCCATGGGTTCGCCGCAGGTGATGGCATACACATCGCCCTTTTGCACAATGCCGCGTTCCTTGAGGTGTTTTTCCGCCTGCGCCAGCGCGGTGTCGCGATCGGCGCTGGTGTCCATCAGCAGCGGGGTCACATTGCGGTACAGCGCCATCTTGCGCTGGGTCGCCACTTTGGGCGTGAGCGCGTAAATGGGCACATTGATGCGGTGGCGGCTCATCCACAGCGCGGTCGAGCCGCTGTCGGTCATAGCCACGATGGCCTTGGCGCCCAGGTGGTAGGCGGTGAACAGCGCGCCCATGGCGATCGACTGGTCGATGCGCTCGAAGGTCTTGCCGGTGAAGTCGGCATCCAGCTTCACATCTTCCGCCACTTCGGACGCCAGACAGATCTTGGCCATTTCCTCCACGGTCGCCAGCGGGTACTTGCCGGCGGCGGTTTCGGCCGAAAGCATCACGGCATCGGTGCCGTCCAGCACGGCGTTGGCCACATCGCTCACCTCGGCGCGCGTGGGCACCGGGTTGGTGATCATGGACTCCATCATGTGGGTGGCGGTGATCACCG